>NZ_CP015104.1:0-600000 GCF_002214525.1 Thermococcus sp. P6 | reverse complement strand
TGAGGAGTTCCTTTACAGGGTGGGCGAGCTTGTAGAATCGGGCATCGATCGGCTCCGGGATTTTTTCATGCCATCGCCATCGGAGCGTCCCCCCGACTTCAGGTACCTCCGCCGGCTCTTCAAAAAGCCCCTTACGGTTCACGAATACCTTAGTCTGAGGCTCCAGATGGCCTTCACAGGCTATCTAATCCTCAACTTCATCCTGCTCCTCATCAGGGCCGACCCGCTCTGGCTCGTGGGACTGGCGGTGGTTTACTTCCCCTTCCTGAGGTACACCCTTATCAAAAACCGGAACTTCTTCGTCGAGTATGAACCCTACAGGTTCTTCTACTACGGCATATCCGCCATTCTCCTGGGGGTTTTCCTCGGATACGCCCTGATACGCGGGAAGGCCCCGGAGGCCTACTACTATTACGCGTACCTGCTCTTTGTCCTCGTGGTCGTCCTCGTCTTCAGGTGGTACTTCAAGTCGAAGTACGGGAGGGATTACACCTACGGGATAGTCGAAGAGATCAAGGGCGATCTCGTCAGGATCTTCGTCCACGACGACATGGCGGCAAACGTCAAACCCGGCCACTACTGGGTGGACGCTGTTGGAGACCTCGAGGTGGGGAGGGTCGTGAAGCTCCTCGTGGAGGACAGGACGTTCAGGGGAGCCGTGCCCGTGAGGATAATCGAGGTCTACCTCACGGATCAGTCCTCCCAGAGCTCTACGGAGCCGAAGAAGGAGACCGAGTGAAGGATGAGGAGGTAAACCGAGTGACAGGGCTCGATGAGGTTCGTCTTGACCGAACCCTCTCCCTTCCACGGGATCTCGAGGGGTTCGACGAGCGGGCACTCCGGGAAGACGATTACAGACCCTGAACCTTCGCTGAAGCGGTAGCCGATACCCTCACAGACCCTCCTGAGGAATTTCCTGAACCCGGATCTCCTCTCTATTCTAGTACGGTAATAAAGAGTGTGCCCCAAACTATCACCAGATTAGGTAGTGGTTAAACTTTAAAAAATTTTCTAATTTGCAATTTTTAAACGTAAAAGAACGATGCTGGCAGCGGGAAAATCAAAGCTCCCCGCAGAGCCTTGCGAAGTTGCGGTAGATTTCACTCCCCTTCTCCGTGTGGGTGACCTCGGGATGGAACTGCACCCCGTAGATCGGAAGCCTCTCATGTCTCATGGCCTCCACCGGGCAGGTCTCGCTCCTCGCCAGAAGCCTGAAGCCCGCTGGAAGTTCCTTGACCTCATCCATGTGGCTCTCCCATACCCTGAGCCTCTCCGGAAGGCCCTCGAAGATTTCGTCCTTCTCGATTATCTCGATCTCCACAAGGCTGTATTCCGCTCTCTCGCCCCTCCCGACCTTCCCGCCGAAGTGCTTCGCTATGAGCTGGTGGCCGAGGCAGATGCCCAGTATGGGGACGTTGAACTCATCGTAACGCTCAAGGATTTTCCGGCAGTTGCCCGTTCTCTCGATGTCCGGGCCCCCGGAGAAGATTATGCCCTTCGGCCTCAGCGCCTTTATCTCCTCCAGAGGAGTTGTGTTGCGTATTACCTTTGAATCGACGCCCAGATAGCGCAGGGTTCTCCATATCCTGTGAACGTATTGACCGTGGTTGTCCATTATGACTATCATCCCCCTCACCTACTCAAACTCTATTGTTGCAGGAGGCTTGTTGGTTACGTCGTAGAGAACCCTTCCCACCTGAGGAACCTCGCTTGTTATCCTGAAGGCTATCCTCTGCAGCACTTCGAAGGGAACCTCCATGGCATTTGCGGTCATCCCGTCAAGGCTCTCAACAACCCTAACGGCTACTGTCTCCTTGTAGGCCCTTATATCTCCCTGAACTCCGACGGTTTTAACTCCCAAAAGGACTGCAAAGGCCTGCCACGGCTTTAGTTTGGCCCTCTCGATCTCCTCCTCCACTATGGCGTTGGCCTCCCTGACGATGGCTACTCTCTCTGGGGTGACCTCTCCGAGGACGCGGACGGCCAGACCCGGCCCCGGGAAGGGCATTCTATTGTAAATCTTCTCTGGAAGACCGAGCTCCCTCGCGAGCTCCCTGACCTCGTCCTTGTAGAGGTCCCTCAATGGTTCGATGAGCCTGAGGTTCAAACGCTCGGGTAAGCCACCGACGTTGTGGTGGCTCTTTATCTTCCCCTTGCTCTCTATCCAGTCCGGGGCTATCGTCCCCTGAATCAAAAAGCCGGCATCGATCTCGCGGGCGACCTCCTCAAAGACGTCTATGAAGGTTTTTCCTATTACCTTCCTCTTCTCCTCCGGATCCGTGACGCCCTTAAGGGCCTCAAAGAAGCGCTCCTGAGCGTCGACGTAGATAAGGTTCAGGCCAAGGTCGTCCTGGAAGGTTTTCACAACGAACTCCGGCTCGTTCTTCCTCATGAAACCGGTGTTGACGAAAACCGCGTGTAGCCTGTCGCCGATTGCCCTGTGGGCCAGAACAGCGGCCGTCGAGCTGTCCACCCCTCCGCTCAGGGCTATAATTGCCTTTCCATCGCCGACCGTCTTCCTTATCTCCTCGACCTTCTCACCTATGAACTCCTCCCACATGACCTTCACCTTCAACATAAAATTGTTAAATGTAATTTAAAAAACTTGTTATTTAAGCATAAAAATGTAAAGTCATCCCCCCGTCGGGTAGTTTGGTGCCTCGTTCGTGATGGAGATGTCGTGCGGGTGGCTCTCCCTGAGTCCGGCGTTCGTTATAACCACGAACTCGCCCTTCTCTTTGAGCTCCTGAATGTTCCTTGCTCCAACGTATCCCATTCCCGCCTTCAGGCCGCCAACGAGCTGGTAGATAACTTCTTTGACGGTGCCTTTGTATGGAACGACGCCCTCAACGCCCTCCGGAACGAACTTCCCCGTCTTCATGTGTCCTTTCTGGTGGTACCTCTCCGCTCCTCCTTTCATCATCGCACCGAGGCTCCCCATCCCTCTGTACTGCTTGTACCTCCTTCCGTTTATCGTGACCTCCCTTCCGGGGGCTTCTCTGGTTCCGGCAAGGAGGTTCCCGAGCATTACGGCATCGGCACCCGCTGCTATGGCCTTGACTATGTCCCCGGAGTACTTGATGCCTCCGTCTGCGATAACCTTGATTCCGTATTCCTCCGCTCTGTCTGCAACCGTCGATATGGCCGTTATCTGGGGCACGCCAACTCCGGCAACGATCCTCGTCGTGCATATGCTCCCAGGCCCGATGCCAACTTTCACCGCATCTGCAAAGGTCAGGTCATCGACGGCCTCCGGATTTGCTATGTTGCCCACTATCATCTCCGCGTCTATTCTGCTCCGAATCTCCTTCATCGCTTTTATGGCCTTCATGTTGTGAGCGTGGGCAGTGTCAACAACTATAACATCCACACCCGCCCTTTCCAGAGCAAGGGCCCGCCTGAGATCGTGGGGAGAAACCGCGGCCGCAACCATCAAACGGCCTTCCTCATCCCTCACCGCGTTTCGATGTTTTTTCCTCGTCAGAAGATCGCCCATGGTAACTATTCCCACCAGTCTTCCCCCATCGTTGACTATCGGGACCCTGTCTATCCCGTTCTCGACCATCAACCGCATTATCTCCTCAACGGTGGCGTTTTCGGGGGCGGTTATGGGATCCCGGGTCATAACTTCTCCAACGGTCCTTCCTTCCCTCGTGGTTATGTCGGTCTTCGTGATTATGCCAACGAGCTCCCCGTCTTCCACAACCGGAAGGCCGTCTATGGCCTCTTTCTCCATCAAGAAAAGCGCGTAATCTATGCTTTCCCCGGGGGAGACCGTGATGACCTCATCCACCGTTTCCTCCCGCTTCACCTTTCGCACCATCTCGACCTGCTCTTCTATGCTCATGTTTCTGTGGATTACTCCAAGTCCGCCCTCTCTGGCCATGGCAATGGCCATCTCCCATTCTGTCACCGTGTCCATAGCCGCACTGAGGATCGGGATGTTGAGCCTTATCCTTGGAGTAATCCGCGTGGAAACGTCCACATCCTTTGGCTCCACTTCGGTTTTCTGCGGGATCAAAAGCACGTCATCGAAGGTGTACCCTTTCATGGCATTAACAAGTTTTTGTGTAAATTTTCCCATTATTCCTTTCCTCCCTCTCCTTTTTAACATAAGAATGTACCGACTTTTTAAACTTTTTTCATTGCAAAACTCCACATATCGGGACCCATTTTGGCCAGGATTTTGTAAAAACATGTGGTGAAGGTTTTTCTTTACTCGTTGTGGAGGACTTTTATCGGGTTTGGGGTTCTGAAGGGGGTTCTTTTTCGATTCCGGAGTTTTTCAGGGGTCTGGAAGCCTTTAGTAACGAAAAGTTATCATCAAACGGAAAGTTATAAAATTTTAAGTTTTTGTAACGAAATTTTTTCGAAGTTCTGGGAGGAGGGCTTTCAGGGGAGCTTTTATGCATTCTCCCAGTGGAAATCGTATCTTTTTGATTTTCGAGGTTTTTAAGGGTTTTATTTTTGTTTTAGTTCTCCCGGAAAGCTTGGGAAGTCTCGTGGACGCTTTTGTTCATGGTGAAGTTCGGGTTTTTTGAAGGGTTCAAGGGTTCTGAAAAATTACAGAACGGCCCGAATTTGGGGCTTTTTAGGGAGTTTTTATTGACCCTTCACCGAAAGGCTTTTATAATTCGAGAGTTAACAGGGTATTGCTGGATAAACAGGACAAAATCCCCGCCTGTTCCAATAAGACTCCAGGAGAATTGAAAGTATGATAGGGTCCATTATCTTCAGCCAACTAACGCAACGTTCCAATAAGACTCCAGGAGAATTGAAAGGGATGATTGGGGGCTGAAGTTTTCGGAGAAGAATATGGTTCCAATAAGACTCCAGGAGAATTGAAAGCTGTTCGCCGTAGTCATTCCCCTGCTGGCCATGGTGGGTTCCAATAAGACTCCAGGAGAATTGAAAGAAAATATACATCGAGAAGGGCGGCCTGTCCGGGTATAAGTTCCAATAAGACTCCAGGAGAATTGAAAGTGTGGGGGGCGTGGCCCTGCTCACGTTCTATCTCAGGTTCCAATAAGACTCCAGGAGAATTGAAAGTTGGCTTGTTCTCCTCCGCTTTCTGCACTGAAACGTGGTTCCAATAAGACTCCAGGAGAATTGAAAGGAAGCCCGTGCGGGGGTGAGTAGTCCTGGACGAAAGCCCGTTCCAATAAGACTCCAGGAGAATTGAAAGCTCGTACCCTTTCGGTTGGGGAAACGGAGGATTAACAGTTCCAATAAGACTCCAGGAGAATTGAAAGTCCGGGGGAGAGGGTACACGGGGGATTAATGCCCCCGTTCCAATAAGACTCCAGGAGAATTGAAAGCTTCCTCTTCACAACCTCATCACCTCCATTAGCTCGGGTTCCAATAAGACTCCAGGAGAATTGAAAGGCAAAAGGAGTTAGGATATGCCCCAACAAAGAGGGCTAAGGTTCCAATAAGACTCCAGGAGAATTGAAAGAACCGTGGATGGATATTTCTAATCTTCTCTAAGTCTAGTTCCAATAAGACTCCAGGAGAATTGAAAGCTTCAATACATACCTGAGACATTCAGGAGTGGTTAAGTTCCAATAAGACTCCAGGAGAATTGAAAGCGGGGAGGCGCCGTCTTTAAGGAGTTTTGCCATCACGTTCCAATAAGACTCCAGGAGAATTGAAAGTGGGAATTTTTGCCTCGACCCGACCCGGTTGATAAAAGTTCCAATAAGACTCCAGGAGAATTGAAAGATATCTAAGTTTTGCTTATATTAGCCTCCCCCGAAAGTGTTCCAATAAGACTCCAGGAGAATTGAAAGCGAGCTTTCCAGGTGACGTTAATCTTCATCGTCCCCACCGTTCCAATAAGACTCCAGGAGAATTGAAAGTAAAGTGTGTGCTGATTATCACATATAGCGTGCTGAAAGTTCCAATAAGACTCCAGGAGAATTGAAAGCTGACGGCCGTGCTCATAATGATGGTCGCGTGGCTCATGTTCCAATAAGACTCCAGGAGAATTGAAAGGACAAAAGAAAATTAAAGAGTTACAAAAGCATAATAGGTTCCAATAAGACTCCAGGAGAATTGAAAGACGGACCGCCATCGCCGTGATTACATTAGTAGCCACGGTTCCAATAAGACTCCAGGAGAATTGAAAGATGAACATAGAGGACCCGGCCGGTCTTATCAAGGAAGTTCCAATAAGACTCCAGGAGAATTGAAAGCTTTCAAAAGAGAGGGGGGAGAGAAATAGTAGTGGGGTTCCAATAAGACTCCAGGAGAATTGAAAGCTTTCTTCAACACAACCTCAACCCTTTTCTCCATCTTGTTCCAATAAGACTCCAGGAGAATTGAAAGTCGAGGACAGATGGACAAGTTACGGCGGCGTCAGTATGTGTTCCAATAAGACTCCAAGAGAATTGAAAGTAAAGGTTCCGTCCCCGAATAACGCCATTTCCTCCATGTTCCAATAAGACTCCAAGAGAATTGAAAGGCCCTTAAAGCCTACAAAGAAATAAGAAGCTCAATGAGTTCCAATAAGACTCCAAGAGAATTGAAAGAGTGCGTCGGCTATGCTCTTTATGATGCTACCGAATACGTTCCAATAATCCTCAAGATAACATGAGAACCTTAAGGGGGGAAGTTAACCGGCATCCCCCCCAAGGAGACTCCAGGAGAATTAAAAGAGGATCTCGTTTAACCTGTCTTCCTCTATGGCCTCCCTTATCTCCCGGGCTATCCTCCTCCCCGTGCTCATGGGTTCGTCATACCTCAACCACGTGTATGGGGAACCGTGGATGAACGGATTCGTCCCCGCCACTATTCTGGCGGAGATTTCGAAGACTACGAACTCCATCTCCTCGGTTATGACCCCCTCAAGACAGAAGGGTCCCCAGAGTCCGCCCATCAACCTGCCGGCGGTTTCTACGATTCTCTCGCCGGCCTCTATGACCTCCATGAGGAGGCTCTCCCTTAGAACTAGGGGAATGTTTCCCACGACGGTGTAGCTGGGCTCTATTCCGATTTTTAGCTGCTGCCCGGCATCTATCCGCCCTATCGCATCCGCGTTGCTTTCGTACCTTTTATCAACGCTCATGAGCTCGAGTTCTTCGTTGAGCTTCGAGTAGAAGAAGTGGGGATAAACCGGAACCCCTACGACGTACTCCTGTATCTGAACTTTCCCAAGGTCCTCCTTGGCATTAATTCCAAGGCCCTTTGCCTTCTCCCAGAACTCCTCCGGGGTTCTTGCGATGAAGTAACCTCTGCCTCCTCCGGCTCCGTGGGGCTTGACTATAACCGGTACGTCTATGTCATCCGGGTCCTCGATGACCCCGGGGGTTTTTATCTTCGCCTCCTCGAGCCACTTTCTCTCGAGCGATCTGTCGCTTTCCCATCTTAGAACTTTTTTGTTTCCGTAATACAAGGCTTTCATGCTCTCAACCCGCTCAACGCCGAGGTGAGCCACGAACGAGCCGGTGGGGATGACTATTGCGTTTTTCTCGATCAGCTCCTCCTCGGGGTATTCGCCGGGAACGAACTCGTCCGCAAGGGGAAAGTACTTGGTGTAGAGCGGTTTCACCCGCTCCCTTCCAAAGACAAGTGTTTTAAACCCCTCGAGTTTCGCCCCGTGGAGGATCTGAAGCGCTGAATGGGAAGCATAGGTTGCTATTCTAAACTCCATTCTATCACCATAAAAGTGTAAAAATTAGTAATTTTTAAGGTTTATTTTTACAGAAAAATGTAAAAAATGGGGCGGGGGTTCAGGAGGGGTATAAAGAACAAAAATTGGATCCTTCCCTCTTCCCGGCTCACTCCCCGAGAAGCTCTGGAAATGACTCGTAGAGCTCCCCGGCCTTTTTTAGGTCTATGGAAACCTCCTCGAAGTTTCTGAAAACGAGCCTTTTGCCTCCGACCCTTCCAATGACGGCAAACTCCCCAAAGAGTTCCCCGATCTCCTTGAGGTTTTCCTCCTCAAAGGTTATCAGGAACCGCCCATGGCTCTCTGAAAAGAGTACCTCCAGCGGGTCCATCTTCCCCTCCGTCGGGATTCTGGCTATCTCGACCTCGAACCCGAGGTTCCCGCTTACCGCCATCTCCGTCAGTGCCACTGCAATTCCACCCCTGCTAACGTCGTGAACGGCCTTCACCAGCCCGAGCTCTATGGCCTTTAAAATGCCCCCGGCTTTTTCCCTTTCCCTCTCCGGGTCAACCCTCGGAGCTATGCCCCTTTCAACCCCCAGAACCCTGTAAAGCTCGCTCCCTCCAAGTTCCCTTCTCGTTAGTCCGACGATGCCTATCAGATCTCCCTCTTCCTTGAAGTCCATGGTCATGATGCGCTCGAGCCTCACCTTTCCAAGGCCCGCAACGACGGGAGTGGGTTTTATGGGTCTGCCGTTGATCTCGTTGTAGAAACTCACGTTTCCGCTCACGTAAGCCAGTCCAAAAACCCTCGCGGCATCCCTAAGACCTTTAACCGTCTCCGTAAAGCTCCAGTAAACATGGGGCCTTTCTGGAGACGCGAAGTTGAGGTTGTCCACCAGCGCCAGAGGTCTCGCCCCAACGCTGACGAGGTTTCTAACGACTTCAGCAACCGTCCCCATCGCTCCATGGTAGGGGTTAAGGTGGCTGTAGGAGGGATTGCTGTCGCTCACAACCGCCAGTCCGTATTCGTCGTTTATTTTAAGCACCGCCGCGTCGAGGCCGGGCTTTAACACCGTTCTCCCCTGAACCTCGTGGTCGTACTGCTCCCAGATCCAGCGCTTGCTAATTACGTTCGGACTTGAGAGCACCTTAAGGAGGGCTTCCTCGATGCTTACGTCCGGAGTTTTTACGTCCCTTTCGAGGGTGTAAGGCTCGGCCTCCCATTCTATCGTGGGAACCTCCACCAGAAGTTCTACCGGCAGGTCCGCAACCCTCTCGTCGCCCCAGTAAACGACGAAGCGTGGCTCCTCTGTTATTTCACCCACCACGGCCCATTCGAGCCCGTACTTCTCAAAGATCTTCGCTATCTCTTCCAGATCCTCCTCCCTGACTGCAAAGAGCATCCTCTCCTGACTCTCCGAGATCATGACCTCCACGGCGTTCATGCTGGGCTCTCTTTGGGGAACCCTATCAGCATAAATTATAGCCCCAAAGCCCTTCTTTCCAGCCATCTCCGAGGAAGCGCAGGTCAAACCGCCGCCGCCGAGGTCCTTTAGAGCCTTAATCTTTCCGGTCTTGAGCGCTTCAAGGGTTGCCTCAATTAAAAGCTTCTCCGTGAAGGGGTCCGGAATCTGCACCGCGGAGCGGTCCTCTTCGTTTTCGCTCAGCTCCTCGCTCGCGAACGTAACCCCATGGATTCCGTCCCTTCCCGTCCTGTTGCCGACGAGGACCAGCTTGAGCCCGGCCTCAGTAACGTAGCTGTGGACGAGGTCTTCGGGCTTCATCAGTCCAACGCACGCCACGTTCACGAGCGTGTAACCCTCAAGGCTCTCATCGAACTCCGCTTCCCCCCCAACCGTCGGGACGCCTATTCTGTTCCCGTAGTCGGATATGCCCTTCACAACCCCCTCGAGCAGGTACCTGTTGCGCTCCCCGTCAATCGGCCCGAAGCGTATCGAATCCAGTAACGCTACTGGACGAGCGCCCATGCAGAGGATGTCCCTCACTATTCCGCCCACGCCCGTTGCGGCCCCACCGTAGGGCTCCACGGCCGAAGGGTGGTTGTGGCTCTCTATTCCGACCACTATAGCGGTGTTCTCGTCGAACCTCACAACACCGGCATCCTCACCCGGACCTAGGATTACGTGCTCGTTTTTTGTTGGAAGGAGCTTTAACCAGCGCCTGCTCGACTTGTAGGAGGCGTGCTCGCTCCACATAACCTCGAGCATGGCTTTTTCAATCCCGTTGGGCTCCCTTCCGAGCCTTTCCCTGATGATCCTCTCCTCATGAGGAAACACGTGCTCACCTCCTTGCAAACTCCACCATGCTTCTAAAGAGCCTCAGGCCGTCCTCACTTCCGAGGAAGCGATCGCTCGCCCTCTCCGGGTGGGGCATAATTCCAAGAACGTTGCCGCGCCCGTTGGCTATTCCAGCTATGTTGAAAACCGATCCGTTCGGATTCGCCTCTTCGGTAACCCTTCCATCGCCGTCGCTGTAGCGGAAGACGACCCTTACACCGGGATCTTCCGTATAATAATTCCCTTCGGCGTGGGCTATGGGCATTCTTATGACCTCTCCAGGTTCGTAGAGCGATGTAAAGGCCGTCCCAACGTCCTCAACGCGCAGGTGCACCCATCTGCAGATGAACCTCGGGGTTTTGTTGGGCCTTAAGGCTCCGGGTAAGAGTTTTGACTCGGTTAGGATCTGAAAGCCGTTGCATATTCCGAGAACGGGCTTCCCATCTCTGGCCAGCTCCTTAACTTCCTCCATGATCTCCTGCCTCGCGGCTATTGCTCCGGCGCGGAGATAATCGGCGTAGCTGAATCCCCCGGGCAGAACGACGCCGTCGAAGTCCTTGAGTTTGCCTTTGTACCACACCCTCTCCGCTTCCCCTCCGGCTCTTCTAATCGCCTCAACCGTCTCGAAGTCGCAGTTCGTTCCGGGGAACACCACAACGGCGAACTTGGGCATATCACTCACCGGCCGGCTCTATCTCGTATTCGTAGGTATGTATCAGGGGATTGGCGAGGAGCTTTATGCACATCTCTTCAACGTCCTTCTCCGGGTTCTGGCTTTCGAGCTCGAACTCGAAGCACTTTGGAACCTTGAAGTCCTTAACTTCGTAGCCGAGGTTTTTGAGCGCCTTTCCGATGACCCTCCCCTCCGGGTCGTTGAGGCCCTCCTTGAGACGAACCACCACCATTACCTTCCATCTCATTGGAATCACCTCAGGTGACTACCTTCTCGAGCTCGTCCAGCTCGATCGCACGCTTTATCTCGAGGGCCACCCTCCGGCCGGTGCTCATCTCCTTCCTCCAGAGGGAGTTACCGTAGGGATGGCCCATAGCCATGTGTATGTTCGTTCCACCCCCAGTTCTCGGGGCCACGTCGTAGATGTAGAAGTTCAGGTCCTTGTCAACTGTAGTCTGCAATGTGAAGGGCCCGATTATTCCGGGTGGATAATACTTCTGAGTGGCCTCGACGTAACGCTCGGCCATGCCAAAGACCTTCTCGAGCAGGGATTCCCTCAAAGTCGAGCTCGCATGGCCGCAGACGGTGTATTCTGGCTCGAACTGGTGCTCCGGAAGGGTGAGCTGCTGGCTCGCGGGAAGTCTTACATGACCATCCAGACTCGTCTCGAAGCGCCAGTCTATCCCCAGAAGCTCTATTTCTTCATCTATCGGCGAGTAGAAGAAATCGAAGTTGAAGACCGGGCCTATTATGTAGCGCTCGATTCTGGCCCTTTCCAGGTCTTCTTCGGTGATCACGTTGAGTTTGATAAGCCTCTCTGCCTTCTCGCGGAACTCTTTATAGGAAGCGGCCGTGAAGAAACCCCGCTCAAGTCTCTTCTTCGCGTGGGGGAGTTTAACTATGACCAGACCGACGTCATCGATCTCCTCCGGCTTCACTTCCTCCGGATAGGGAAGACCCGCCCTCTCGAGGAGCCAGTAGTAGCTCTTCTCCTCGCTTCTTTCCTCGCTCCTCAGCAGGTTTCTGCTCCCGAAGAGGGGAACCTTAAAGTCGTTCTCGACCCTGTCGATGCCCGTGTAGACCACGAAGGAGCGGTTGGGGACGAAGATAACGTTTCTCCTTCTCAGCTCCTCCTGAACGTCCATTATCCCGGCGAACCTCTCAAGGACCATCACCTCGTCTATGAAGCCCTTGGTAAGGCCGTCCCTCGTTTTCCTCAGCCTGAAGTACCTCTCGTAGGTCCTGTGCCTGCCCCTCTGGGCGACGACGAGGACCGGAAGGCCCTCAGCCTTTGCGCCGTCGGCTATGTCGAGGGCCGAGTGGCTCCCTATGACGCCCACGGTTATCCTTTCCGGGTCATACTCCTCAAGCACGCCTATGATCTCTTCACGACCTATCATCTTACCACCTCAGCACGAGTACCTTACATCCCTTCCAAATTCCTTCGCCAGATTTATCCTCCTCTCCACGCTCTCCCGTGTCCCCACGTCTTTGCGGTAGAAGATTTCACCTTCAACGTGCTTTATTCCCCGGGAAGCTATTTCCTCAGCCTCCTCAAGGGTATCCGCTATTCCAACAATCGCCAGTGCCCTCGAGCCAAGCATTGTGAGGTTCTCATCAACCGAAGCGTAGTAAACCCCTGCCCCCTCTTCCCTGATTTTATCCTCCCTGATTTGAACTTTAACTCCCCTGATTGGATCAGTGGGATATCCTCTGGGCGCTATATACTTCACAACGGTTGCCTTTTCCTCGAACTCTGCACTTCCGAGGTTACCGTCGACTATTCCTTCGGCTATCTCGAGCAGGCTCGTCCGTAGGATTGGCAGGACGTTCATTGCTTCGGGGTCTCCAAAGCGGGCGTTGTATTCGATTACAACCGGGCCTTCCCTTGCGAGCATGAACTGGCCGTAGAGGATGCCTTTGTAGGGTGTTCCCTCCTTTTTCATGGCCCTCACGGTGGCTTTCAGCGTCTCAAGGGCTTTCTCGTAGTCCTCCTCCGTTATGAAGGGAAGTCTGTGGTTTTTACACGAGTAGCTCCCCATTCCTCCCGTAATCGGCCCGGTGTCGCCCTCAAAGGCGTGGGGATAATCCTGAGCGAGGGGCATTGGAATTACCCTTTTTCCGTCCGTGAAAACCTGAAAGGTGAACTCAACGCCGTCGGTTCTCTCCTCGATCAGGACCCTTCCGTCCCTCTCGATGAGCTCCCGGGCGTAGGCCTTCGCCTCCTCGTTGTCCCTGAGGTGGTAACCGACGACCTTAACCCCCTTGCCTCCCGTCAATCCAAGGGGCTTTACAACCACCGGTCTTCCGAAGTCGTCTATCCACGAGCGCATTTCCGAAACGTCATCGAAAACCCTGAAGAGCTTCCTCCCGGGGATCCTGTGTTTCTCCATGAGGTAGCGGGCGAAGGATTTGTCCGTCTCAATTCTGGCGGCATCTCTTACCGGCCCGACGGTCGGGATTCCGTTCTCCTCGAGCAGGTCGACGATTCCCCTCTCGAGGGGGGCCTCGGGTCCGATAAAGGCTAAATCAACGTTCCATTTCAGGGCTAACTCCAGAACCTTTTGAACGTCCGTCTCTTTGCTGAGGCCGTATTCCTTCGCAATCCTCCTGATTCCGGGGTTCGGGTGTTTTGAAACCGCGTAAAGCTCGGCCCCGCCTTTTACGAGGGCCTCACCTATGGCGTGCTCCCTTCCCCCGCCTCCGACGAGCAGAACCTTCATGAGCTTCACCATAAATTTGTTAAAAGTTTTAGTTTTTAAGCTTTGTTTTAACATAAAACAGGCAAAACAGTTATAAGGCTTGAAGTGAACCTCAGCCGGTGAAGGCCATGAGGGTGCTCGTGGTTATGGGAAGCAAAAGCGATTCGAAAATAGCCGAAAAAGTAACTGAAGTCCTCGATGAATTCGGGGTTGATTATGACGTCGAGGTTGCCTCGGCTCACAGAAACCCGAAGAAGGTTGAGGAACTCGCCAAAAGAGATTACGACGTTTTCATAGCGATAGCGGGCCTAAGCGCGGCTTTACCGGGGGTTGTGGGGGCCCATACCACCAGACCGGTAATAGGCGTTCCCGTCTCGGCGAAGCTCGGCGGTCTGGATGCCCTTCTAAGCATAGCCCAGATGCCACCCGGAATACCCGTTGCTACCGTGGGGATAGACAACGGAAAGAACGCTGCACTGCTCGCCATCGAGATCCTTGCTTTAAAGGATGAAAGCCTGAAGAAAAAGCTCGAGGAGTACAGGGAAAGGATGCGGGCGTGAACCCCCATCGTCAGCTTTCTTATTCCATCCCCCCTTATTCAAGGGACGCCTTATTAAACCACTCCCCGTAACATTTGATCCCTTTTAAATCCTCCGTTCTTCTACCGAACTGTAACATTATGTTAAAAGATGTTTCCTTTTCTCGTAGTCCTGACCCTGCCATTCCCCTCTCCTCGTCCTGAGCTCCACCTTATGGGCAACCTCCTCTGCCCTTCTCTTCGCCCTCTCCACTTCTTTATCCCACGCCAGCGCAACGCCGAGCCTTCTTCCCCTGTAAGCTTCCGGCTTTCCGAAGAGCCGTATCGTGGCGTTTGGAACGCTAAGGGCCCTGAATAGCCCCCTGAACCTCGGGGCGTAACCCTCCTGATTGGCCTTGATAACGTGGGTCGCCGCCGGTGTGAGGATCGGGAAGAGGCGGTATCCATCGACCCACTCCCCGGGGATGGGAAGTCCAAGAACGGCCCTGAGGTGCAGCCCGAACTCTGAAAAGCCCGCCGGGTGAGAGGCCAGGGTAACCATGCCCGTGTCGTGGGGCCGCGGTGAGACCTCGTTGGCCCAGACCTCGTCGCCCTTCACGAACATCTCCACACCGAAGATTCCGAGGCCTCCGAGAACGTCTGTTATCTTCTTCGCAATCTCGTAAACCCTTCTCTCGGCTTTCTCGCTTATCTCCGCGGGCTGCCAGCTCGCGTGGTAATCCCCGTCGATCTGGTAGTGGCCGACGGGCTTCGGGAATGTCGTGACAATTTCGCCGTTCTCGTCGTAGTGCCTTACCGCGAGCTCGGTTATCTCAACGTCGAAGTCTATGTGCTCCTCGACGATTATTTTGTCGGCACTGCCGCGGGCCTTCTTCTTGGCCACCTCCCACGCCTTTGGAACGTCCTCAGGTTCCCTCACGAAGTAGGAGCCCTTCCCGGAGGAGCTCATTATGGCCTTCGTGTGGCAGGGATAACCCACCTTTTCGCAGGCATCGTAGAGCTCGTCGAGGGTTGTAGCGTAGGCGTAGCGGGACGTCGGAACTCCGGCCTCTCTAACAAGGGTCTCCCTCGTCCTCTCGCGGTGCATGGCGATCCACGTTGCCCTCGCGTTCGGAACAACGAAGTAACCGTCCTTCTCAAGCTCGAAGAGGGCCTCGAGGTTTATGGCCTCCACCTCGGGGATTATAGCATCTGGTTCCTCGCGCTCGACGACGCTCCAGAGGAAATCCCCGTCCTTCATGTTCCCCACGTAGCTTCTGTGTGCCACCTGCATCGCCGGGGCGTTTGCGTACCTGTCCACGGCAACAACCTCAACGCCGAGCCTCTGGGCCTCGATCGCTATCTCCTTTCCGAGCTCCCCGCTTCCGAGGAGCATTATCTTCACGGCCGAATCCGTAAGGGGGGTTCCGAGCTCATCCCGGGGTTCGATCATGGATACCACCTCAATTATTGACGTTTAAATGTTAAAAATCTACAATATTTAAGCTTTTTTAAGCATTAAAATGGCAAAACTTTTTTAAGGCCCGGGTTCAACTCCAGGTGGTGAAGCAGATGCTCACTTATGCTCAGGCCGGTGTGGATGATGAAAAGACCTCGAGGGCCCTAAAAGGGATCGTAAAAATGGCGCAGGCGACCTTCGAATTCAGGAGGGGGAAGCCCGGCGAACCGAGGGAGGATATAGGCCACTACGCCGCCTTGATGGATTTCGGGGAGTTTTACCTCGCCATGACGACGGATGGCGTCGGGACGAAGACACTCATCGCCGAGGCCGTTGGGAAGTTCGACACGATAGGAATAGACATGGTGGCGATGAACGTGAACGACCTGCTGTGCGTCGGGGCCGAGCCTGTGGCTCTGGTGGATTATCTGGCGGTTAGAGAGCCCGACGAGAGGGTCTTCGAGGAGATAGGAAAGGGGCTCTACGCTGGAGCGAGGCAGGCTGGAATCGCCGTAGTCGGTGGCGAGACGGCCGTCATGCCCGACCTGATGAAGGGCTTCGATCTCGCGGGAACCGCCCTCGGCGTTGTCGGGAAGGACAAAACGATAACCGGAGGAAAGATAAGCCCGGGGGATGCCGTTATAGGGATCGCCAGCTCTGGGATACACTCCAACGGCCTCACGCTGGCAAGAAAACTCCTTATCCCGAGGTACGGGCTCGATTACGAGTACGAGGGGAGGGAGCTTTGGGAGTGGCTGCTGGAACCCACAAGGATATACGTAAAGCCGGTTCTGGAGCTTCTGGAAAGCGTGGAAGTTCACGGGCTGGCCCACATAACGGGTGGCGGCCTCAACAACCTGAAGCGCCTCACTAACTACGGCTTTTCCCTCGAGATGCCGCCGGTTGAAGGGATCTTCAGGCTGATCCACGAAAACGGCGTCCCCCTCGAGGAGATGTTCAGGGTCTTCAACATGGGCGTTGGCATGGTCGTCGTGGTGCCGCGGGAAGAAAGGGAGGAAGCCCTCAGCGTGCTCAACAAACATGTGGAGAGCTTCGAGCTCGGAACCGTCAGAAGGGAACCCGGGATAACCTTGGAGAACTACGGGATAAAGCTTTAAGCTCCTCCCCAACTTTTTTCGGTGATCCCATGGAGCTCACGATAAGGAGAAAGGCCTTCCTTGAGGACCTGCCGGGGCTTGTGGAAAGGGCCGTAAGAGATTACGGGATAGGGCTGAGGAAGATAGTGATAGAAGAAGATGAAAAGGGCTGTTATACGGTTTTCATAACCTACGGTGTCTCCAAAAGCCGGCCGTATAGCTCTCCGTAGGCTTCAATCAAATCGCCCTTATCGAAGCGGAAGACGTCCTTGTCGAGGCTTCTCTTTGTCTCCGCATCCCAGAAGCGGCACGTGTCCGGGCTTATCTCGTCGCCGAGGACTATCTCGCCCTTCCCGTTCCTGCCGAACTCAAGCTTGAAATCCACCAGAATAATACCCCTTCTTTTGAAGTAGTCCCGGAGGATGGAGTTCACCCTGAGGGCCGTTCTTTCGATTTCCTCTATCTCATCCTCGCTTATTCCGAGAACCTTTGCGTGGTGGCGGTTGATCATGGGGTCCCCGAGGCCATCGTCCTTGTAGTAGAGCTCCACCACCGGCTCCGGAAGTTCCGTTCCCTCCTCGAGCGGAAGGCGCCTCTTCAGGCTTCCGGCGACGACGTTCCTCACCACAACCTCAAGCGGGTACATCTTCAGGCGCTCGACGATGAGCCTGTTGTCGCCGGCAACCCCTATGAAGTGGGTCTTTACACCATTCTCCTCGAGAACCCTGAAGAGGAGCGCACTTATCCGGGCGTTCAGGGTGCCCTTGCCCATCAGACTTGCCTTCTTCTTTCCGTTAAAGGCGGTTGCATCGTCTTTGAACTCCATAATAACCTTCGTCTCATCGAGCGGGATAATCCTCTTGGCCTTACCCTCATAGACCTCCATAGCCTTCACCATAAAAATGTTAAAATTTTCTATTTATAAGGCTTTTCTTAACAAAATTTTGTTAATCGGAGGGCAAAGTTTTTAAGCAGAAGTCTGTAAAGTTCCAGTGGAAATTAAGCTCTCCTTTACATTAAAATGTTAAAACGGTGATCGCATGAGGGAGAAGTGCGGGATCTTCGCTGCAAAGACAGAAAATGCAGTTCAGAAGGCCTATTACGCCCTCATGGCACTCCAGCACCGCGGACAGGAGAGTGCCGGGATAAGCGCGTGGAACCGGGGGATAAGGACCCTCTCTGGAAGGGGACTTGTGTCGGAAGTCTTCAGGGACGGGGGGCTCTCGGGGCTTAAATCGAACACCGTCATTGCCCACGTCCGCTATTCGACCTCGGGCTCACTCACCGAGACCCAGCCGCTGGAAACCTCCTGCTGCGGAAAGAGCATCGCCGTGGCCCACAACGGAACCCTCACCAACTTCTTTCCCCTGAGGAGGCACTATCGGAAACTTGGGTTTAGGTTCGGGCACTCGGTGGATTCCGAGCTGCTCGGGGTTTCCTTTCTCCGGCACCTCACCGAAACCGGAGACGAGTTCGAGGCCATGAGAGGCCTTTTTGAGGAGGTCCGGGGGGCTTACTCCGTTGCATTTCTCTTTGATGGGAAGATAATCGTGGCGAGGGACCCCCTCGGCTTCAGACCCCTGAGTTACGGCGTCGGCGATGGGCACTACTTCGCCTCCGAAGACCCGGCCCTGAGGCTCTTCACGGATGAAACGAGGGACGTTAAACCCGGGGAGGTCTTCCTGATATCGGACGGGGACGTTGAAAGCCGGGTTCTGGTTAAAAAAAGCCACCACCACTGCGTTTTTGAGTACATCTACTTCGCCCGTCCCGACAGCACGATAGACGGCCTCAACGTGTACGCCTCGAGGGTCAGAATGGGACGGGAGCTGGCCCGGGAGAGTCCGGCCGAGGGGGACATCGTCATAGCCGTGCCCGATTCGGGAAGGGCCGCGGCACTCGGCTTCTCTCAGGAGAGTGGCGTGCCTTACGCCGAGGGACTGATAAAGAACCGCTACATCGGGAGGACCTTCATAACGCCCGGGCAGTTCAACCGCGAGCTTAAGGTGAGGTTAAAGCTCTCCCCTGTGGGGGAAGTGGTGAGGGGAAGAAGGGTCGTTCTCGTTGACGACTCCATAGTCAGGGGGACGACGATGAGGCACATAGTGGAGATGCTGAGGAGGGCCGGGGCGAGGGAGGTTCACGTGAGGATAGCATCGCCTCCCATCAGATACCCCTGCTACATGGGGATAGACATCCCAACGAGGCACGAGCTCATAGCGGCCTTCGGCGGGGTTGAGCGGGTCAGGAAGCGTATAGGGGCCGACAGTCTGGCCTACCTCAGCGTTGAGGGTCTTAAGAAAGTCCTTGGAAAGGAGGATCTCTGTATGGCCTGCCTCACCGGGGAGTATCCGGAATGGGCCTTCGACTTTAAAGTTTAAAAGAAAAGGAGGGACTAAAGGGCTTTCTCGAGGAAGTACTCGTGAACCCTCGCGTCCTCCGTAAGCTCGGGATGGAACTCGAGGCCGATGATGTTTTTCTGCTCCACCCCAACGGGCCTGTCTCCGAGCCACGCTATGGGCTCCGCTCTCTCGCTCAAAAGCCCGAGGATCCTCGGGGCGCGGATGAAGACGCCCGGGAAGGGTTCTTCGCTGAAGGAAAGCTTTACAGGCGCCTCGAAGCTGTCCACCTGCCTGCCGTAGGCGTTTCTGGAAACCCTCACATCCAGAAGATTGAGGAACCTCTGCCCCGGGGTGGCCCCGATAACCTCCTTTGAGAGCATTATGAGGCCCGCGCAGGTTCCCATTATCGGCAGGCCATCCTCTCCGAGCTTCCTTACCGGCTCCAGAAGGCCGTTTCTCTCCATCAGCCTCGATATGGTAGTGCTCTCGCCGCCGGGGATTATCAGGGCTGAAACGTCCTCGAGCTGTTCCTTCCTCCTCAGCCAGATGACCTCGCCGGAGACCCCGAGGTTCTTCAGGGTCCTCTTAGTTGCGTCTATGTGCTCACTCACGTCACCCTGAAGGCCTATGACTCCTACTTTCACCATCGAGGCCACCTCGATTCAGACTCCCCTCTCCTCGAGGCGAACCTCGAGCTCCTCTATATCACTGCCCTTCATGGGTTCTCCTATTTCCCTGCTTATCTCCGCAACTACCTCCGGCTCGTCATAGTGGTTAACCGCCTCAACTATTGCCCTCGCCATCTTCTCCGGGTCGGAACTCTTGAAGATCCCGCTTCCAACGAAAACGCCGTCCATTCCCATCTGCATCATTAGGGCAGCATCCGCCGGAGTCGCCACACCACCGGCGGCGAAGTTAACCACCGGTAACCTCTGCAGTTTCTTAATTTCGAGAAGAATCCTGTAGAGGCCGTCCACTATCTCCCCATAGGTGTATTCCTCGTAAATCGGTTCGTTCTCTAAAACTCTGGGCTCCAGACCGCTTATCTGTTTAACTTCCAAGGCCAGCCTCAGGTAAGGTTCCGCAAACTTTTTGGCCACCCCGTAAATCTGCTCGTCTGTTAACCTTTTCAGAAGCCTGATGTTCTCATTGACCAGCCTTACATGCCTTACGGCCTCAACTATGTTCCCGGTTCCGGCTTCGCCCTTGGTTCTGATCATTGCCGAACCTTCCCAGATTCTCCTCACGGCTTCCCCGAGGTTCCTTGCACCGCAAACAAATGGCACTTTGAATTTCCTCTTGTCCACGTGGAAGAACGGGTCAGAGGGCGTTAGTACCTCGCTCTCGTCGATCATGTCAACGCCTAAAGCTTCCAGTATCCTCGCTTCGGCGTAATGCCCTATCCTGATCTTTGCCATGACGGGAATCGTGACCGCATCCATTATCTCCTGAATCTTCTCAATCGGTGCCATCCTCGCCACTCCGCCGGCCTTCCTGATGTCGGCAGGGACTTTGTGGAGTGCCATAACGGAAACAGCTCCAGCTTCTTCAGCTATTCGGGCCTGCTCGGCGTTTGTAACGTCCATTATAACGCCGCCTTTGACCATCCTGGCAAAACCGCGCTTCAAACGTTCGGTCCCCTTCTGCTCGATAACCTCAAGCTTCCCCATACCGATCACCTCAAGTCAAACTCTTCAATTATATTCAAGAAAAAACTTGAATATAAAATTTACGGCTAATGAGAGAAAGCAAAACTTACGGGGATCGTTTATTTCTTAAGCTTCTCGAGTATCTCCATCGCGGCCTTCCTTCCGCTCAGGAACATTCCCCCGAATATCGGTCCCATCCTCGGGGAGCCTTTCAGTGCGTTAGCCGCCATTCCGGTAACGTAGAGCCCGGGGTAGACCTCCCCGGTGTTCTCGACCGTCAGTTTTTCTCCCATCTCGGCCCACATCGCACCCTCGCCTGGGATCCCCTCCATCAACCCCCTACGCACGAGGAACTGGCTTACCATTGCTCCATGTCCCGTGGAGTCGATCACGAACTTGGCTTCAACCGTTAGCGGATCAACGTGGAGGTTCGTCATCTTAACTGGTGTCCAGTTGATAACAACTCCGGCCACGCGGTTGTTTTTAACGACCAGATCCTCGACCTCAACCATGTTGAAGATCTTCACTCCGGCCTTCACGGTTCTGCTCGCCATCGTCGCTGCCACCTCAACGGCATCTGCAACGTAGTAACCCTTCTCGAATTCCTTGTAGGAGATTCCGAACTCGTCCAGAATGGATTTCGCCTCCTCCTGAACGACCACTTTGTTAAAGCCCATTGCACCGCCCCAGATTCCTCCACCTGTGCTGAGCTTCTTCTCGAAGATCGCCACCTTTGCGCCGCCTTTGGCGAGGTGATAAGCGGCAACCATTCCCGATGGGCCGGCCCCAACCACGGCAACGTCGAGCTGGAGGTTCTCGATAAGGTCGTTGAAGTAGGCCTCAACTATAGCTTTGCTTATCTCGACGTCCCTCATCTTCACCACCCAAAACCTTTAAGTTGCGTTAAAAACTAAGTTTTGGAATTTAAAAACTTTGTTATAAACAGGTTTTAAAATCGAGTTAAAATACGAGAAGAGATAAAAACAGAAGCGAAAACACCCGACTGCTCAACTTGTAAGGCCCCCACCATTAGTCGGGCAGTAGCCGGTGTGCGGATCGCAGGGTGGAGTGTACCCTGAGCTTCCCGGGATGAAGATATCACCAAACATGCCAGTGAGAGGATAGTTTTTACCCTTATACTCAAGCCTGGTTTTGCTGGAGTAAATTGTAAGACGTACATTAGTATCTTTGTACTCTTCTTTTAATGCCAATGAAACAGTTACTAAGGATGAAGTTCTTGTTTCGCTAGTTAATCCCACCCCAATCGCCAAGGTAAATGGTGTAATTTTTGTGTTTTCATATCCAATGATTCCCAATACGGGCGCTGATGCAGAAAACAGTGGGAGTGTATTTACTCTCTGGCTAAAGTAGTAGGTGCTAGTAAGAATTCCACCTGTACTCTCTATGTTGTCTTTAATGTTCCAGTATCTGTGCACAAACCACATAGTTCTACTCATTGGCCCGCCATTATTTTTCGGCTCTCCTAGTTCTACGAATTTCTTTAGGCGCATATCCCTTTCGTCAGGTTTTCCAAGGATAACGTAGGCGTATGTGTCAAGAGGTTTTTTGTTCCAGACCTCACCGTTGATGTAATCAACCCTGTAGAGTCTGTACTTAGTGAACACGGCACTCCCCTTAATTCCGGCTCCAATAACAGAAGGGGACGTTAACTCTGAGCCCCATATCTTGATCGTTGACTCTGGAATCCTAAGTGAGCGCCTATCTATTGTATACGAATATCCAAGTATCTTTCCTTCCACTGAACCGCTGACACTGCCTTTCTCAATGGCTCCCACCGCAGAAAAAGCCAGCTCTGCGTTATTGTCTGATACTGCATCATAATTTAGAGAAATAAAGACATTGTTCACTTTGCTTGTATCGCCAGTCACCTGAAAAGCGGCCACTGGAATAATGCTGGCCCTCCCCAATGTCTTCTCGTGGAACCACTCAAAGCAGTACCACGTCCGATCACCGCCTTCATAAAAGACTGGTGAGCATGAGGATTCCAGAAGTGAATCCTGGGCGGCTACACCTGCGGTTTTACTGGCTTTGCCTAGGGGAAGTCCCTCAGTTTCATGCAGGAGTTTCATTACTTCTTTTTTGCCGTAGATTCTGCCTATAGAGTCACTGTCGAGCTGAACCTTGACTCTTGTTCCAGAGACAATTCTATTAATGCTCAGGGGGATAGTTTTCATGAAGTAGTTCAGATTGCCGTCTTTGTCAACCGTAGTCCCCAGCAGAAGAAGTGAAGGTTTAACGCTCTCGGGATTAATGCCTTCTGACCTCAGGTATCTATTCCATTCGTGCATGGCGTAGAGTACCCTGTGGAAGTCTATTGAGATTTTGCCCTTGCCGGAGTACACTCCGAGATCAATAACGGAACCGTTGGGCATGAGCATTGAGACTGTAACGGTCGCTGGATCGCTGGTGAGTAGCTTGATCTCGAAGGATGGACCAAGAAAAGTGCTCCTGTAGTACTCAACCTTAGCCCCAGCGTACTCTATAGAGTTAACCGGAATATGCAACGCTGCCGATGCTGTTGTTAATATTAAGGCAAAACTAACTAGGATTGCTATCATGAGTCTTCTCATTGAAACACCTCAGGATATTTATACCAATTACTTACTTAAAAAGTTTTTTGTAATCATCAAAAACCTTTTAAGGCTCGCTAAAAACTGAGTTTTGAAATCTAAAAACTATGTTATACATGGTGGTGGCAATGACCCAGCTTGAGGAAGCTAGGCGTGGGGTAATTACGGAGGAAATGAAGTTCATAGCCGAGAGGGAGGGAATAGACGCCGAGAAGCTGAGGAGAAGCGTCGCCAAGGGCTACACCGTCATCTTCCACAACGTTCGCCACGACTGGGTTAAGCCGGTTGCCGTTGGCGCAGGCGTCAGGGTCAAGGTGAACGCAAACATAGGCACCTCGCGCGACATCGTTGACGTTAAGGCCGAGATAGAGAAGGCCAAAGTGGCGGTAAAGTACGGCGCCGACACGATAATGGACTTATCAACGGGCGGCGACCTCGACGAGATAAGGAAGGCCATAATGCACGCCGTTGATGTGCCCGTTGGCACCGTTCCAATCTATCAGGCCGCCGAAGAGATGCTCGCCAGAGGCAGGGCCATAATAGACATGGACGAGGATGACATGTGGAAGGCCGTGGAGAAGCACTTTAAGGACGGCGTCGACTTTGCAACGATTCACGCCGGAGTTACGAGGGAAGTCGTGGAAAAGATGAAGAGGACAAAAAGGGTCGTGGGCATGGTCTCGAGGGGAGGAACCTTTATTGCAGCATGGATAGACCACTGGGACCGGGAAAACCCGTTTTACGAGAACTACGACTACCTGCTGGAGCTTGCAGGGGAGTATGATGTCGTTCTGAGCCTCGGCGATGGGCTCAGGCCCGGCGGTCTGCCGGATGCGGGCGATGAGCTTCAGATGAGCGAGCTCTTCACCCTCGGACGCCTCGTCAGGAGGGCCAGAAGCTCTGGAGTGCAGACGATGGTTGAGGGCCCCGGCCACGTGCCCATAGACCAGATAGCCATGCAGGTGAAGATCGCCAAGGTTGCCACCGATAACGCCCCCTTCTACGTGCTGGGCCCACTCGTCACGGACGTCTTCCCGGGCTACGACCACATAACCGCTGCCATCGGCGGTGCTATAGCCGCTTTGAACGGCGCCGACTTCCTCTGCTACGTAACCCCGGCGGAGCACCTCGGGCTGCCGGAGGGGGAGCACGTGCGCCTCGGGGTGA
This sequence comes from Thermococcus sp. P6, assembly GCF_002214525.1. NCBI lineage: Archaea > Methanobacteriati > Methanobacteriota > Thermococci > Thermococcales > Thermococcaceae > Thermococcus > Thermococcus sp. P6. The sequence goes on along the minus strand of NZ_CP015104.1, from coordinate 575,895 downwards.
TAGCTTCGAAGATAGCGGCACACGCCGTGAATTTAACGCGCTTCGAGAGGGACTACAGGCTCGACCGCGAGATGAGCAGGGCGAGGGGCGAGCTCAACTGGAAAAGGCAGTTTGAAATGGCAATGGATAAGGAGCGCTTTGTCGAGATACGGAAGGAGAGGCCGACCTCCACGGAGGCCTGCTCGATGTGCGGTGACCTCTGCGCCATAAAGATAGTCAGGGATATGATGAGGGGTTAAGGATGGAGCCGGCTTACAGGGGAAAGACGAAGGACGTCTACGACGAAGGCCCTTACCTCGTCTTCCACTTCAAGGACAGCGTTCTCGGGGCCGATGGAAGGGAAGATACGGGCGGGAACGAGGTGATAGGAGAGAGAAGGGGCAAGGGAAGCGCCATCCTGAAGCAGACGGAATTCTTCTTTAAACTCCTCGAAAGGGAGGGCATAAAAACGCACTTCGTGGAGAGGATGGACGAAAGGCGGGCGAGGTTCCTGAAGACGGAACGCATCCCTCTGGAGATCATCTACCGTTTCAGGGCATACGGGAGCTTTCTGAGGAGATACGGGCGATTTGTAAGGCCTCTGGAGGAGCTCAACATCGTCGAGTTCACCCTGAAGGACGACGCCCTCGGGGATCCTCCGATCTGCGAGGAAGCCATAGAAAAGCTGGGAATCGCCAGCGGGGAGGAGATAGCCCTGATGAAGGACCTCACCCGACGGGTGGCCCTCATTCTTCATGAATTCTTCGAGGAGAAGGGTTTGGGGATTATTGACTTCAAGGTCGAGTTCGGGCGGAAGGACGGGGAGCTTCTGGTTATAGACGAGGTCAGCGGGGACACCATGAGGGTGATGAAGGATGGAAGAATACTGAAGAGCGAGGAGCTTCTGGGGGTGATAGGGTGATCCTCTCGACGATAGCATCTCACTCAGCCTTGCAGATAGTTACAGGGGCAAAGAGGGAGGGCTTTAAAACCCGGCTCTACGTTTCGCCGAAAAGGAAGGCCTTCTACTCCTCGCTTCCCGTGGTGGACGAGCTCAGGGTAACCCGTGAGATGGGGGAGATACTGAAGGATGAAGGCGTGGTGATACCCCACGGCTCCTTCGTGGCCTACCTCGGGATTGATGCGATAGAGAAGAGCAAAACGAGGTTCTTTGGGAACAGGCGTTTTCTGAAGTGGGAAACCCGGTTCGAGCTCGTGGACAGGGCTCTAAAGAAGGCCGGGATTCCGGGGGTGGAGGTCTTCGATGTCGACGAGGTCAGGGACGACGAGCTCTACTTCGTCAGGATGGAGGGGCCCAGAGGGGGGAGCGGACACTTCATAGCCCGTGGAAGGGAACTTCCGGAGAAGCTTGCGGGGGTTAAAGAGCCCTACAGGATCGAGCGCTTTGTAGATGGGGTCTTCATCTACGTGCACTTCTTCTACTCCCCCCTGCTCGAAAGGCTGGAGCTCTTTGGGGTCGACGAGAGGCTGGTTATAGCGGACGCAAACGGCAGGAGGCCCTTTAAGGCCCTGCCCTACACCATAGCCGGCAACAGGAGCGTGGCCCTGAGGGAATCCCTCCTGCCGCAGCTCTATGACTACGGTCTGGCCTTCGTCGAGGCCATGGAGAAGCTCGAGCCTCCCGGAGTCATAGGACCCTTCGCCCTTCACTTTGCCTACGACACCTCTTTCAGGTGCGTGGGCTTCGCCTCGCGCATAGACGGCGGAAGCAACGCCAAACACTGGTATTCCTCCATCTACTGGGGCGAGGAGCTGATGATGGGCCAGAGGATAGCCCGGGAGATAAGGATGGCCATGGATGAGGGCCGCCTCGAGGAGGTGGTAACGTGAGGTACACCGGAAGGATGCTGGGTCTCGGGCTGAGGAAGGGCAGGCCCTTCGCCTTCTACCGTCTGAGCTCGAGGTCCTTCCCGAGGAGAAGGGCGGAACTGAGGGGAGACGGGGTGGTTGTGATCAACCTGACGGAGACGTCCAACCCCTACGTGAGCTATACCGCCGTTAAGCTCGCCGGGGATTACGCCGTAATCGGCAACGGCACCCATACGACCTTCGTAGCCCAGTCTCTGGAGTGGGAAAGCCCGAAAAAGGCCCTGATCCACGTTCTGGATGCCATGGACTACGAGAGGGATAGCCTTAACACCCCGAGGATAGCGGGAATAATAGAACGGGGAAGCGGGGACGGTTTTCTGGGCTTTGCGGGAAGGGACCACCTCTGGGTGAAGAGGGTTGAGCTCGAGGAGGGAAGGGCCTTCTTCACGGCCACCTACAACGTTGAGGGCATCGAAACCCTTGGTCTGGAGTTCGAGGACGAAGATGAGCTGGCGGAGAGGGCTCTGGGACTCGACTTCCCCCATCCTGTCCTGGCCATCGGGGTTTTCGATGCCGGAGATGGATTCAGGATAGGGATAAAGAACAAAAATTAAACCCCTCTCAGTTTTTTCTTAGGTTTGCCATCTCAAGGGTGGCCATAGCGTATTCAAAGCCTCTGTTTGACTTTACGCCTGCCCTGTTGAGTCCTTGGAGCTCGTCTTCAACCGTTATAACACCGAATACCACGGGGGTTTCGTAGTTCAGGTTTACCTGAGCGATCCCTTTGGCGACCTCGCTGGCAACCAGATCGAAGTGGTACGTTTCTCCCTTAACAACGGCCCCAAGCGTCAGGATTGCATCGTATTTCCCCTTCTTTGCCAGTTCCTTGACGACGAATGGGATCTCAAAAGCCCCCGGGACCCTGAAGACCTCCAGCTCTTCAACCTCGTGTCTTCTGAAGCAGTCCAGCGCACCCTTCAAAAGCTCCTCCGTTAGCAGATCGTTAAACCTGCTCACCACTATGCCTATTTTCAGACCTTTTCCGGAGTATCCCCCTTCGTAGATCATTCCCCTCCCTCCAAAAGCGGTTTTAGGTTGTGTCCGAGCTTGAGCATTTTAACCTCCAAATAGGGTCTATTAATCTCGTTAACCTCTCCAAAAATAGGAATAACCTCGACAACTTCCATTCCAAGCTCTTTAAGGCTTTTGACCTTATCGGGATTGTTCGTCAGAAGCCGGATCCTTGAGACGCCCAGCGCCCTGAGCATCTGAAACGCAACGCTGAAATCCCTTTCGTCCTCTCTAAAGCCCAGAGCCCTGTTGGCCTCAACCGTGTCGAGACCTTTATCCTGAAGTTCGTAGGCCTTGATTTTGTTCTTCAGACCGATGCCCCTCCCCTCCTGCCTCAGGTAGAGGAGAATCCCTCCTTCCTTGGCTATAATCCTCAGGGAGTTCGCCAGCTGGCTCCCGCAATCGCACCTTAAAGAACCCAGCGTATCACCTGTTAAGCATTCCGAATGGATCCTCACCAGGGGAACGTCGTAAGGTTCGGAAACAATGGCCACGTGGTCCTTGAAGTCAAGCTGGTTCTCGAAGGATACTATCTCGAGGTTTCCGTATTTGGTGGGGAGTTTTGCCCGTGCTGAGACCCTGATAAAGCTCTTCCTTCTTAGGACTTCTTTGTAAACTTCCCGGACCGTAACCACAGGTAGATCGTGCTTTTCCGCAAAATCCTGCACGAACTCAAAGTTGTGGGAGTCCCCCTCTTCGTCCAGAAGCTCTATTATCAACGCGTACCTCTTGAATCCAAGCATTTCAACCAGTTCAAGGGATGCTTCGGTGTGCCCCTTTCTCCTGTTTATCCCGATTCCCCCCAGTACGTGCAGATGTCCGGGATAACGAAAGTGCTCGATGCCGAGCCCTTCGGCGATCTTTTTAGCTGTTAAAGCCCTCTCTTCCGCACTGATACCGGTACGGGTCTCCCTGTAGTCCAGGCTTATCAGGAAGTTCGTCTCGGCGCCTTTTGAGGGGATCTTAAAGAACCCCCTTCTAAGGGCTTCCCCCTCATCCATGGCAAGGCAGAGCATCCCCTTGGCCAGAAGCATGAAGTTCAACGTCCGGGCGGTTATCATCTCGGCCGGATATACGAGATCTGCCTCGACCTCCCTGTCCTCATCGATCAGGACTACGGGCTTACCCCGGATAACGCTTTCTCTGAGCTCCTCCGTATTCATACCCATCACCCAGAAGGTCCCTTAGATACCTGGCAACGATATCCACCTCGTAGTTGACCTCGTCCCCCACCTTCAGGAACCTCAGGTTGCTGTTCTCCCAGGTGTAGGGGATCACCTGGACCCAGAAGCGGTCCTTTTCAACCCGGGCGATCGTTAAACTCACCCCGTTTAGGGCTATGCTTCCCTTTTCCACAATCCCAAAGCCTACATCGGGCATTTCAAAGGCCATCCAGTGTGTGTTGCCCTTCCCGAGGACTTTCTTCAGCTTCAGGGTTCCATCAACGTGCCCGGTGACGAGATGTCCGTTGATCCTTTCCCCGAACCTCAGCGCCCTCTCGAGGTTGACGAGCTTTGCCCTTTTGAGGTTCGTCCTCTTAAGTGTCTCCTCGCCCACTTCAAAGACCATCCAGCGGTCCTTAACTTGAGTTACGGTCAAACACGCCCCGTTAACGGCAACGCTGTCCCCCGGATCCACATCAAGAACCTTCTCAACGTACAGTTTTTCTCCTGAATAAGTGGCCCTTGCAACCCTCTCCACTATTCCCGAGAACACGGGATCGCCTCCACGTAAAAGCTGTCCCCAAAGTTTTCGAACCCACGAAAATCGACCCTAAACGCATCTTCCACCCTATCGACGTTTAGGCATTCGAATGGTGAGATTCCCTTTCCAAAGAGTTTGTTACCGTAGAACAGGTGCAGTCTGTCCGCGAAGGGAAGGAACTGGCAGGCTGCTCTCCCCCCTTCTATCAAAACGCTGTCGATTCCCTTTTCTCCGAGGATCTTGAGTATCTTCCCGGGATCCGTTTCCCTGATGACCTCTCCCTTGTTCCATTCCTTCTCGCTCTCCGTGAAAACCAATACTCTGCCCTCTTTAAAGGCTCTAAAGTTCCCGCCGGCGGTCAATCCGTGCCTGTCGAGGATCACCTTCACCTTATCGGTGCACCCACTTATCCTGCAGGTCAGTTCCGGATCGTCCCTTAGAATAGTGTTGGCCCCCACCATTACCGCCATGTACCTCCTCCTGAGCTCCTGCACCTTCATCCTTGCCCTTTCCCCCGTGATCCACTTCGAGGAGAAACTTCTGGTTGCGATGAAGCCGTCAAGGGTTAAGGCGAGCTTTACGGCGACGAAGGGCACTCTCGTGGTTATGTATTTGATGAAAACCTCGTTCAGCTCCCTCGCTTCCCTTTCGAGAACCCCAACCCTGACCTCAACTCCGGCGCTTTTGAGTTTCCTGATTCCCCTTCCGTTAACCAGTGGATTGGGATCCTCCATAGCAACCACGACCCGCGATATACCTTCCCTTATTATCCTGTCAGCGCAGGGTGGCTGCTTACCCCGGTGGGAGCAGGGCTCCATGGTGACGTACATCGTTGCCCCTTTGGGTGAATTACCCCTTTTCTTTGCGTCTTCTATGGCGTTGACCTCCGCGTGCTTGTCACCAAAACGTTCGTGGTAGCCCATCCCAATGATCCTGCCATCCTTCACGATAACGGCCCCGACCATCGGGTTTGGGTTTACCCTCCCCTCGCCCTTTTTGGCCAGTTCCAGTGCCAGCCTCATAAAGCCTTCATCTTCCATGACCATCGGTGGGGGAATGGTGTTCCAAATTTAAAAAATTTTGTTCTAAAAATGGAACAATCTCTGAGGGTAGGCTCTTCGTCAACATCAAACCTGAGATCGAAACGACCCGGCCTTTCCATGAGGGTTACCCGGCCGGAGTCTTAATCCGCTGGTGTTCAGAGGTCTCCAAACGGAAAACAAAAGAGGGTTTATAGTCTCTCAACTATTTCAAGGCTCACGTCGAAGTTCCTCACGCTGTGCGTCAGGTAGCCGAGGCTTATAACGTCAACGTCGAGCCCTGCGTACTCCCCTATGTTTTCTGGAGTTACCCCTCCGCTTACCTCGATCTTAACGGCCTCCCTTAACCCCTCGCGCCTCAAAGCCTCGAGAACCGCCTCAATCTGTTCCGGCGTCATGTTGTCGAGCATCACCACGTCCGCCCCGGCTCTGGCGGCCTTTAGGGCATCTTCCACCCTTTCTACCTCGACCTCAACAACTTTGTAAACGCTGAACTCCCTCGCCCTTCTTACCGCTTCTTCAAGCGGGACCAGAGCGAGGTGGTTGTCCTTTATGAGTACCGCGTCGCTCAGCGAGAAGCGGTGCATCTCGCCACCGCCTATGAGAATGGCCCTCTTGTCGATGGGTTTTAGAAGGGTCTTCCTCGTTCCGGCAACGCGCACCTTCGGGTTAACCGCCCTAACCTTCTTTACAAGGTTCCTTACCTCTGTGGCGATGCCGCTCATCCGCCCCATCACGTTCAGAGCGGTCCTCTCGACGAGCAGTATCTTTCTTGCATCCCCGCGGAGCTCGAGGATAACGTCGCCCTTCTCCACCTCCTCGCCGTCGCGCTTTTTAGCATCTACGTTAACCCCGAAGTGCTCGAAAAGGGCCTTCGCCTCCTCGATACCCGCTATAACCCCGCTCTGTCTGGCTATTACGACCGCTCTGGCTTTAGTTCCCTCCGGGATTACCGCCTCGCTCGTGACGTCCCCGAAGGGTGCGTCCTCCTCGATGAAGCGCAGGAGATAGTTAAGGGAAACCATTGCCATCACCCCTAAAACCTCAACCGCTCATCTCCAGCATCCTCTCTATGGCCCTTCTGGCCTTCCCGGCGATTTCCCCGGGAACTTCAACCCTGTGCTTCATATCTCTAAGAGACTCGTAGAGGTGCCTGAGCGTTATGGCCTTCATTCCTATGCAGAAGGCATCTTCCCTCGCCGGGTGGAACTTCTTGCCCGGATAGAGCTTCTGCAGGCGGTAGCACATTTCCCTCTCCGTGAAGACGACCCATTCGTCGTGCTGGCACGCGTTTCTGACCATTCCTCCGGTGGAGACTATCAGGTCCGCCTCCTCCTGCACCTCCGGCTCACATTCGGGGTGAACCATGAGCTTTGCCTTTGGGTAAAGCCTTCTGGCCCTCTCAACATCCTCAAGGGTGAACTTCCTGTGAACGTAGCAGTGCCCTCCTTCCGGGATCGGGATGATCCTCTTTCCGGTCCTCTTTGCCACGTAGTAGGCCAGATTGTTATCGGGCCCGAAGATGACCGTGTCGGCATCGAGCTTCTCCACGATCTCTGCGGCGTTGGCAGACGTAACCGTGACGTCGGCGTGAGCTTTGGCTTCGGCCGTCGTGTTCACGTAGAGAACCACGGGGGCGTTCGGATAGCGCTTCCTTGCCTCGAGGATGTGCTCGACCTTCAGCATGTTGGCCATCGCGCACGTGGCCCCTCTAACGGGCAGGAGAACGGTTTTGTCCGGGTTGAGGATCTTAGCGGTTTCGGCCATGAAGTCAACGCCCGCGAAGACTATCACGTCGGCGTCCACCCTGGTGGCCTTCCTCGCGAGTTCGAGGCTGTCCCCGAGGAAATCCGCCACGTCCTGAACCTCCGGCAGCTGGTAGTTGTGGGCTAGGATTATCGCGTTTCTCTCTTCCTTTAACCTCTCGATCTCCCTCACGAGTTCTTCCATGCCTCATCCACCCATGAGACACTATCCGGAGGACTATAAAAACCTTCATATAATCAGCTGAAGTCACGCGCATGCAAAATTAAAAATCAGAGGTGGCATCTCCCGTCAAAGAAGCTCGGTCTCAGGAAGGTTTTCCTCATGAGGGGGAAGTCCTCCCTGTAGTGGGCGCCCCTGCTCTCCTCTCTGGCGAGGGCGCACTCGAGAACCCCTCTGGCGAGCAACTTCAACCTTGGATCCGCCTCGACCGAACTGAGCCTTTTCAGGCCCTCCCTAAGGGTCCGGGCGTTCCTCACGATGCCAGCGTGCTCCCAGAGGATCTCCCGTATGGACTCAACGTCCCCGGGAGAATCGAAGCTATAGGGAACGTCTGGTTTCTCATCCAGTCTCGGTTTCTCCCGGAGTATCGTCCTCGAAACCTCGAGCCCGCTAACAACGCACTCGAGAAGGGAGTTGCTGGCGAGCCTGTTGGCGCCGTGAAAACCGTTGCTCATGGCCTCTCCAACCACGTACAGGTTCCTCACCCGGGTTCTGTACCAGCCGTCAACGGCCGTTCCCCCCATCGTGTAGTGGGCGATGGGCGATATGGGTATGGGATCTCTGACAGGATCGATTCCTTCCTTCCTCAGAAAGGCGTATATCTGGGGGAACCTGCTTTTGAAGTCCTCTATGCCCGTTGCGTCAAGGAAGACCCTTTCGCCGGCCTTTATCTTTTCGTAGATGGCCCTCGCCACGATGTCCCTCGTGGAGAGCTCGTTGACGAAGCGATCCCCCCTTTCCGTTACGAGCTTTGCCCCCGCACCCCTGACCGCCTCGCTGACGAGGAAGACGCCCTTTTTACCGACGTAGCCGGTGGGGTGGAACTGGACGAACTCCAGATCCCTCGCGGGGGCGCCCTTCAACACCGCGTCCCCTATGAGCAGTCCGAGGTTGGACGGAGAGCCGGCGGTGTATTTGAAGAGACCTGAAAACCCGCCCGTGGCTATTACTGTAGCATCGAACTTCAGGAGCTCTCCTTCGACGAAGACGCCGTAGGCTTTGCCTTCTTTTACTGCCAGCTCCTCGGAGAAGCCCCTGACGAAGTGGACGCCCTCCTCCCTTGCGGCGAGGCTTAAGACCTTCATCAGGTGTTTCCCCGTCTCGCTCCTTATCGTGAAGACCCGGCTGAAGGAATGACCGCCCTCGGTGTGGATGGCCTCGAACTCAAGCCCTATCGAACGGAGAAAGCCGTAGGCCTCGCTCGCCTTTGAGATCACGCTCCAGACGATCTCCTCGTCGTTGAGGTAGCTCCCGGCCCTTATGGTGTCGAGAACGTGGGCCCTTACGGAATCGCCGTCGAGGATGGGAAGGGCTATACCCGCCTGAGCAAGGTAGGAGTTGCTCTCCTTTACGCCCGGCCCGATGACGGTTACGTCAAAGCCCATCCTCGCGAGGCTTACCGCAGCAGTCAACCCTGCCGCACCGCTCCCAACTATTCCAACGTTCGTCATCCTTACCCCCGTCGGAGTTGGGGAGGGACTTATAAATCTTTTAACCTGCCTGTCAGTTCCTTTGACGTTCGTTCAAAATTCCCCTCCGATTCCCTCACCGGCCGGCAGATTGACGAAAAAACGCCCGAAACACTAAAATACGATGCCCTCCTCCCGTAACCCGGTGACGCCAATGGAAGCGGTATCGATAAAGGCAAGGGGGGAGGGTCAAACCCTCCGCTGGATTGGAGTTTGAGGACGTGCTCTACGGGATTCTGAAGGAAGGTCTGTTCTGGGCCGCTCTCGGCCGGCCGTCGGAGGTCATGCCCTTTTTGAGGGGGAAGCTTTTGAGCAACGGGGTTTCGGGTGCCCGGGTGGAGTACCTGAGCTACCTGCTCGACGATCTGGAGGGCTTCTACAGGAGGGTCTCGTGGAAGGGAAGCGTTGAGGAAAGGGACTGGAAGGCTCTCAGGTCCTTCCACAGGGACATCCTTCTGGCCATCCGATGACATAACTTTTTAACCTCTCTTCTCCATTCATTGTGGGATGATGAGGGAAGTTTCGCCCGAAGGATGAGGAAACTCGCATGGGCTGACCACCCTCAACCTTTTAAAAGACCGTTTCTCTTTCGCCAACGGGGGCAAAAATGGACGAAAAACTGAGGGAATTCATAGATCGCCTGAAGAAGCTCGTCGAGATGGAGAGGGAAGCCGAGATAGAATCCATGAGGGCCGAGATGAGGAGGCTCTCCGGAAGGGAGAGGGAAAAGGTTGGAAGGGCCATTCTCGGCCTCAACGGGAAGGTCGTGGGTGAGGAATTCGGCTATAAACTCGTAAGTTACGGGCGTGGTGGTGAGATAAAAACAGGGATAAGCGTCGGCGACCTCGTGGTGGTGAGCCGGGGAAACCCGCTGAAGAGCGACCTCGTGGGAACCGTCGTTGAGAAGGGGAAGCGGTTTCTAACGGTTGCGCTGGAAAACGTTCCGGGGTGGGCCCTGAAGGGCGTTCGGGTGGACCTCTACGCCAACGACGTGACCTTCAGGAGGTGGATGGAGAACCTTGAAAACCCCGGCGAGACCGGGTTGAAGGCGCTCGAGCTCTACCTCGGGCTCAGGGAACCTGAGGAGGGCTCTGCGATCGAACTAAGGCCCCGCGACCGGAACCTGAACGAGAGCCAGAGGCGGGCGATCTCAAAGGCGCTGGGCAGTCCGGATTTCTTCCTCATCCACGGGCCCTTCGGAACCGGGAAGACCAGAACCCTCGCGGAGCTCATAGTGGAGGAGGTCGAGAGGGGAAGCAGGGTTCTGGCAACCGCGGAGAGCAACGTGGCGGTGGACAACCTCGTGGAGAGGCTCTTTTCGTCGGGCGTTAACGTCGTACGCGTCGGACACCCGAGCAGGGTATCGAGGGGCCTGCAGGAGACCACTCTGGCCTATCTGATGACCCGGCACGAGCTGTACGGGGAGCTGAGGGAACTCAGGGAGAACCTCCAGAAGCTGAAGGAGAGGAGGGATTCTTTCACCAGACCCGCCCCGAGGTACAGGAGGGGTCTGAGCGACGACCAGATCCTGAAGCTCGCCTCCAGAGGGATTGGAATAAGGGGAATCCCGGCCAGAACCGTCCGGGAGATGGCGGAATGGATCAGGCTCAACGAACTGGTTAGAAAGACCTTTGACGATGCCCTGAAGCTCGAGGAGAGGATAGCGAGGGATATAATAGAGGGGGCGGACGTTGTTCTGACGACCAATTCCTCGGCCGCTCTGGAGGTCGTGGGCGCATCCTACGACGTTGCGGTGGTGGACGAGGCAACGCAGGCGACCATCCCGAGCGTTCTGATTCCCATAAACCGGGCGAAGAGGTTCGTTCTGGCGGGGGACCACAGACAGCTGCCCCCGACCATACTCAGCGAGGGGGCGAGGGAGCTCTCCAGAACCCTTTTCGAGGGGCTCATCGAGAGGTACCCGTGGAAGAGCGAGATGCTGGAGGTCCAGTACAGGATGAACGAAAGGCTCATGGAGTTCCCGAGCCGGGAGTTCTACGGAGGAAAGGTGAAGGCGGACGCGAGCGTCAGGGACATAACCCTCACCGACCTCGGGATCAAGGAACCCGAAGGCCAATGGGTGGAGGTTCTGAAGCCGGAGAACGTGCTGGTCTTCATCGACACTTCAGGGATGGAGAACCGCTTCGAGAGGAGGAGAAGGGGCAGCGATAGCAGGGAGAACCCGCTGGAAGCCGGGATCGTGAAGGAAACCGTTGAGCAGCTGCTAAAACTCGGGGCTGATCCGGGCTGGATTGGCGTCATAACGCCCTACGATGACCAGCGCGACCTTCTGGAGTCCCTCCTTCCCGAGGAGATCGAGGTGAAGACGGTCGACGGCTACCAGGGGAGGGAGAAGGAGGCCATCGTTCTTTCCTTCGTAAGGTCCAATTCCCGCGGGGAGCTTGGTTTCCTGAAGGACCTCAGGAGGCTAAACGTCTCGCTGACCAGAGCCAAAAGGAAGCTCGTAATGGTGGGGGATTCGGCAACCCTGAGCGCGCATCCCACCTACAGGCGACTGCTGGATTTCGTGAGGGAGAGAGGAACCTTCGTCGGTGCCGATTTGATTACGTCCACATAGCGGTTGAGCACGCGGGCTTTGGTGAAGGGGGTGTGAGGCGTGTTGCTCTACACGGAGAACTTTGAGGAGCAGAAAAGGAAGGCCATGCAAAGCTTAAGGGAGGCACTGGAGCGGGGGGAGGTGGACGGGGACATTGTGGGTCTCCTCGAGCGGATCAACTCGCTGGATAACTACTTCACGACCTCCTCCTGCTCCGGAAGGATCTCGGTTATGGAGATGCCCTACTTCGGCGACAAGGTGAACTCGGTCTGGCTCGGCAAGTGGCACCGCGAGGTTACCACTGATGAAGTGTTTGAAGCCATTGAAAAGCACCGGAGGGGCCAGCTGTGGTTCTTAGTGAGGAGTCCAATTCTGCACGTCGCTGCGAGGAGCATGGAGGATGCCGTTAGGCTGCTCAACCTGTCCATAGGCCTCGGCTTCAAGTACTCGAACATAAAGAGCGTCAGCCACAGAAAACTCCTCGTTGAGATACGCTCCACGGAGAGGATGGACGTTCCCCTCGGGGAAAAGGGAAAACTCTGGGTGGATGGAGCCTACATCGAGAGAATAGTCGGAATCGCCAACTCCCAGGTAAGGCGCTTTAAGGGGAAGCTCAGGAAGCTGGAGGAGGCGATGGCCGGGCTGACCCCTCAGAAACCCTGAAGACGACCCCTGCGGGAGAAAAAACGTCAAAGGGAGAAGAAATCAGAGGTTCACTCAAAATCGCTTCCGAAGTTCTCGCTTCCTCCCCTGCCCCCTTCATTCTCCTTCTCGGGCTTGCTGGCGGCTATTACGTCGTCGATTCTGAGGATCATTATTGCTGCTTCGCTGGCGCTCTTGATGGCCTGCTTGGGAACCCTGAGGGGTGCTATGACGCCGCGCTCCATCATGTCGGCCGGCTCGCCCTCGAACACGTCAATGCCAACGTTCGGCCCCTTCTCCTTGTGCTCGCTCACCACCTTAACGAGCACTTCTATCGGGTCAAGCCCTGCATTCTCTGCCAGCGTCTTCGGGATAACCTTGATTGCCTCTGCAAAGGCTTCGATGGCGAGGGCTTCCTTGCCGCCGACTTCCTTCGCGTACTCGTCGAGTCTAATGGCGAGCTCAATCTCGCTCGCACCGCCCGCCGGGAGGATGGCACCGTCCTCCATGACGTCCTTCGTGACCTTTATGGCATCCTCGAGGGCCCTCTCAACCTCGTCAATAACGTGCTCCGTTCCGCCCCTGATGAGTATGGTGACGGCCTTCGGGTTCTTGCAGCCCTCAACGAAGATCATGTTTTCTCCAGCAACCTTGCGCTCTTCGACAAGCTCGGCCTCACCGAGGTCGTCGCTGGTGAGGTCGCGGACGTTCGTAACTATCTTTGCCCCGGTTGCCTTAGCGAGCTTCTCCATGTCGCTCTTCTTAACGCGCCTTACTGCAAGGATGCCGTACTTGGCGAGGTAGTGCTGGGCGAGGTCATCAATACCCTTCTGGACGAAGAGGACGTTCGCCCCAGCATCCTTGATCTTCTCAACCATCTCCCTCAGCATGCGCTCCTCCTGCTCAAGGAACGCCTGAAGCTGGTCCGGACTTGTGATCCTTATCTCTGCGTCCGTTTCGGTCTCCTTGACCTCGAGGGCCTCGTTTATGAGGGCAATCCGGGCGTTCTTAACTCTCTTGGGCATTCCCGGGTGGACCACTTCCTTGTCTACGACGACACCGCGGATGAGCTTGGTGTCCCTGATGCTTCCGCCCTCTTTCTTCTCGAGTTTGATGTTGTCGATGTCCACCCTGTAAGTTTCACCGTCCTTCTCCGCAACCTGCTTAACGGCCTCAACGGCAATTTTTGCAAGGTACTCCTTTTCCTCCTCAGCGGTCTTGCCGGTGATTGCGGTCATGGCTATGTTCTTCAGGGTTTTCTCGTCGTCGGGGGTTACCTTCTTGGCCATGTTGTCGAGTATTTTTTGGGCTTTCTCGGCGGCCATTGTGTAACCTTTGATGATTATGCTTGGGTGGATGTTCTGGTCGAGTAGTTCTTCGGCCTTTTTCAAAAGTTCGCCGGCTATGACGACGGCTGTTGTGGTTCCGTCGCCGGCTTCTTTGTCCTGGGTTTTGGCGATTTCAACCATCATTTTTGCAGCCGGGTGCTGGATGTCCATTTCGTCGAGGATTGTGGCGCCGTCGTTGGTGATTACGATGTCTCCGAGGCTGTCTACGAGCATTTTGTCCATTCCTTTGGGTCCGAGGGTTGTTCTGACGGTTTCGGCTATTATTCTTGCCGCGAGGATGTTCAGCCTCTGGGCGTCCTTTCCAACGTACCTCTGGGTCCCCTCAGGCAGAATAACAACCGGCTGTCCCGCGAGCTGGGCCATCTCCCCTCACCCCCTCCGTTTTTTGGTTTACCCTAAGGAGGGCTTTTAGTTACCATCGGTATGCTCGATTTATCATTCCTTTAGACTATTTATAAATTTTTCGGTAACCATTTAACCCCCTTCGCGAAGTCGGAGTGGTGATGGTGATGAGCGATGCTGGAACCCTCTGGAAGGAGGCCTTAAACGAGAAGGACTGTGAGAAGCTCCTCGAACTGTTCGACGATTACATCGAGGGCATCGAGGACGAGGAAGAACTCAGAAAGGAGCTTGAGAGACTCGAAGGGGTGCTCGTTGAGTGTGATGACCCCTACGATTTGGCGCACGAGGTGGCCCACGTTTACGACCACCTCGGTGATACGGAGAGGGGAATAGGGCTCTACAAACGCATAGCCGATGGGAAGAAGAGCGATCCCGAGGAATACGCTACAGCCCTCTACTATCTGGCGGATGCCTACGAGCACTTCGGTATGCCGGAGAAGGCTCTTGAGACCTACGAGGAACTGCTAAAGCTCGAGGAAGAGGTCCTGAAGAACGAAAGGGAGATCGGGCTGACGCTCGCCAACATGGCGGTGAACTACGACGAGCTGGGGGAGACGGAGAGGGCCGTTGAGCTCATGAACCGGGCAAGGGAGATCTTTGAGAGGCTCAACGACACGAGGAACGGCATGATAAGCCTCCTTGATCTGGCGCACTTTCACTACGAGCTCGGGGATTACGATACCGCAGAGAAGCTCATAGGGGAGGTCCTCAGGAACCCGAGGGACGACGAGGTGGAGGTCAACGCGAGGCTCGTGGAGGCCGAGATATTCGCGGGAAGGGAGGATTACAAAAAGGCTTTCAGATCCATCCGCGATGCCCTTCTGAAGGCCATAAACCTTGGGGATGACGTTTTCGACCTCGTCTTCAACACGCTCCTCGAGTTCATTGAAGGACTCTTCAACGAGGGAAGCTACGAAACGGTGGCAGAAAATATGGAGGCCTTTGCGGAGCTCTTTGAGGACGATACGGCCTACTTCTTCAGGGCCCTCGGGGAACTTGCCAGATGGAAGGCCGGGGATGAGAAAGCCCGGGAGCGTCTCGAGGGGCTTTATTCAATGGTGGAGAACGAGGAACTCCGCTCGATTCTCGACGACTGGAAAAGGCCGAAGCTCACTCTGGAGCTTTGATCTTTCTTTTTACCTTGATAAAAAGAAGAGGAAGTCAGATCCTTGAAACGGTCTCGACTTCCGCACTCTCAACGTTCTCAACTTTCCTGAAAAGTTCGGCGACCTCGTCGTAGGAGTAGCCCTCTTCGTCCCTTCCGAGGACGTAGAACTTAAGGGCAACGAGTCCAAAGGCTATGGGTTCCCTCTCGACCTTGGCGAGGCCGAACTTTTCGGGGATAACGGCCTTGAGCTTCTCCTCAAGCTCATCGAGGTTTACGTCCGGGTCGGTGGGCATTACCTTTATAACGCCAACGAGATTGAAGTCAGCCATTCATTTCACCTCCCGTTTAAGGCCCCTCCCAGCCACACTTGGGGCATTTGTAGGGGACTGCTAATACCCTGCAGGATTCGCAACGCCAGATTATCTCCTCGCCGCAGTTCGGGCAGACGAAATGGGTGGCGTGCTCCCTCGGGGTTATCTCCTTCCCACATGATGTGCACACGGGTACCTTGAATTCGGGTTCCACTGCCAACACCTCCGAGAAAGGTGGTTTTTTAACCACGATGGGTTGAGGGGGTCGGTTTATAAAGCTTTCTCCGGGTCCTGGCCATACTGTCAGGATAACCGGGGCATCTCCTCCTGAAGCCATTCAGCGACATCACCAGGTGGTCGACTTGAGGGCACTAACAAAAATTATACCAGAAAGCAAACAGAAAAACAAACCTGTGAACCTTCCGCCACCCCTGAAATTATTCCAGCTTGCTCCTTAACAGTCCTGAACCAGCCTCCGCTTCTGCGAGTTTTTGAACCTTTCAGTGTTGTGTGGCTGATTTCCAGTATTCTTCCGGCTTGCCTGTAACTGAGGCCTCGCAAGTATAATTGCCCTGATTTTCTTTTCTACCGGGATTTTGTTCCTACGAAAAGGTTTTAAGGCTGAAATTATCCAGTAAATAATGGTTTTAGCCTTCATGTTCTCCCTCTTTTTCTGAAGTATTGTTAGAAACTTAAACCTAACGCCCTACTGCTTATCCTGACAGTATGCCCGGGAGAATCCCAATTTTTAAATACTTTGAAGTAGTTCTCTCTCCCGATGGGATATGTTGAAGTGTCAGATTTGCAATGCGACCTATCCGGATGTTTTCCGCCTGAAGTGCGATTGCGGGGGAATCCTTGATGTCATCCACGAATTCGAAGAACCTTTCGAGAGTCTCCTGAAGAAAGAGCATGTGGATATCAGAAGATATCTAAACCTTCTGGCAATGAAAGAGGAGTTTGCACCCTCCCTTACCCCTCCAATAACGCCCATTACAGAAAGGACATTCAAATGGGTCAGGGTCGCCTTCAAGCTTGAATACCTGATGCCCAGCGGTTCATTCAAGGACAGGGGGACCTACGTAACCATCGCAAAGCTGAAGGAGGAGGGGATAAAGGAGGTCAGCCTCGACTCATCCGGAAATGCTGCAATAAGCCTTGCCCTCTTTGGAAGAAGCGAAGGAATCAAAGTGCACGTCTTCATACCCAAGAGCACGAGTGAAGGTAAAAAGAAACTCCTGAGGCTCTTGAAAGCGGAGATCCATGAAGTGGATGGTTCCAGAATGGAGGCACATGAGAGGGCTAAGGAATTCAGGGAAGGGGTTTACGTGTCTCACTGGTACAACCCGTATTTTCTGGATGGAACCAAAACCTTTGCATATGAGGCATTTGAAGAAGGCGGGGAATTCGATTATGCGATTATCCCTGCGGGAAGTGGCACTTTGCTTTTGGGCGCACACAAGGGGTTTAGAGAACTTCAGAGGCTTGGGAAATTAAAGAGAATCCCGAAGCTTATAGCAGTTCAGGCAGAAGGTTTTGAAAGTTTAATGGAAAGGGGCAATGAGAAGAACACGCTTGCGGAAGGAATTGCCATTCCAGAACCTCCAAGGAAGGTGCAGATGAAGAGGGCGATCAGGGAGACGAGAGGCACCGTGGTATCGGTGAACGAGAGGGAGACCAGAGATGCATGGGAGGAACTGCTTTCAATGGGCTTTTTGGTGGAATCAACTTCCGCAGTGGCATTTGCTGCATTTAAAAAGCTTTTAAAGAAAGGGTTTTTTGAGGAGGAAGCCCGGGTGCTCATGCCCCTAACGGGCTCGGGATTTAAAAATGTTGACATAATGATGAAAATTTTTTCATGAATGTGCTGAAGATTGAACAAGGGGCTGGTGGGCCCGCGGGGCTTCGAACCCCGGACCTCCCGCTTATCAGGCGGGCGCTCTGACCAGGCTGAGCCACGGGCCCTTAAGAATTGGTGCCCCGGCCGGGATTTGAACCCGGGTCGCGGGATCGAGAGTCCCGCATGATTGACCGGGCTACACCACCGGGGCGCGTCCGAGATTAGAGAGCCTGGAGGGTTTAAAAAGTTTTTGGTGCCTCCTCAAACGCTTTTCAGGAGCTCCCTGAGGGTTCTCCTCACGGCTTCGTAGCTGTTCATCCTCGGCCTCCAGCCGGTTTCTTTTGCCTTCTCTATGCTTAAGAGCATAATCTTGACGTCACCTTTCCATCCCCTTCCGCCGTCGACGCCACCGGTGAAGCGGAACTTCGGCCTGAGTCCCATCGCCTCGCTCACCAGCTCCGCTATCTCCGTAACCGTTATCCAGTCCTCGTTGCCGAGGTTGTAGACGTCGAAGGTTCTCCCGCCTTTTCTGAAGTGCTCGAAGATGTGGAGCATGCCCTCGACGGTATCGCTCACGTGGAGGTAACTCTTCCTCTGCGTTCCGTCGCCCAGAATCTCAAGCTCCTCAGGGTTTCTGCGGAGCTTGTTGATGAAGTCGTATATAACCCCGTGGTTTGAGCGCTCCCCTATTATGTTGGCAAGGCGGAACACGAGGGCCCTGAAGCCGAAGGTGTGGGCGTAACCGCTTATCAACGCCTCTGCGGCGAGCTTTGCACCGCCGTAGACGCTTATCGGCTCTAGGGGTGCGTAATCCTCTGGAGTGGGGAGTTTCTTGGCGTCGCCATAGACCGTTGATGAGGAAGTGAAGGTTAGTATCTTAACCCCCTCTTTTCTCATCGCCTCGAGCAAATTGTAGGTGATTAATACGTTGGTTTCGTATAAGAGCTGAGGGCTTTGGGACCCGATCCTCACCTCGGGATTTGCCGCGAGGTGGAAAACGGCATCCACCCCTCGGATGCTCTTTCTCACGATTTCAGGATCCCTCATATCCCCCTTAATGAATTCAAAGTTCCCGTTGCCAAGCCATCTTTCAACGTTCTTCATATCTCCCGCACTTAAATCGTCAAGAACCCTGACCTCGTGGCCCTCTTCCATAAGTCTGTCGACGAGGTGAGAACCTATGAAGCCAGCACCGCCCGTTACGAGGATTTTCATTTTATCACCACCGAGGTTACTATGATTTTCATTTTACCACCAAGATTACTATGACAAAGAATGTGAACTACCCCTCGCTTACGCAAGGGGCTTCCTGCTTCATTGAGGAAACTTGCCCCTCAATCACTGCCAGAGCAGTAACGAGGAGTAGAGGTCTCCCCTCCACAGGCTGAAAGGGCCGTCCCAGCCCCCTTGCCAGTATTCTATTAGCTGAAATAAAGTCTCTGCAAGGATCGTCGAATGTTAATCCTTCTGAAGTGTCCCTCGGGTTCACCTTCAGAAGTATCCTACCAGCTCTCTCAGCCTTGTAGGACAGCATCTGAAGGAATTTGCCCCAGGAGGCATCCAGTATCTTAGAGCTTAACCGATGGTTTTTAACCATGTTCCTTATTTTCAGATTCTCAACTACTATGACGTCGTAATTATTCACGTAAAATCTTGAAAGCTTGTGGAGGAAATCATCACGCTGATTTACAAGCTTCTCATAGGTTTTAGCAAGCTTGATTCTGCATTTCTCCCAATTTTTGGAGCCCTTCTTTTTCCTTGATAAGTCTTTCTGGAGTTTTCTTATCCTTTTCAGGGTTTTCTCGTAAAATCGTGGGTTCTCAATTTGTCTCCCGTCAGAATCTGTTGAGAAGTATCTTAAGCCAACGTCAATTCCAATAGCTTTACCGGTTTTCGGTAATGGTTTGGGTTCATCCTCTACCTGGAAAATAGCATACCACTTCCCGGATTTTTCTCTTTTTATTATCACCCCTTTAATCTTACCTTCAATTTTGCGATGAACTTTGATGGGAATTGCTCTTACCTTGGAAAGAATCAATTTATTATTTTCAATTTTAAATCCTGATTGATTGAAGTTAAGAGTCTTGAAGGAATTTCCGGTTTTATAGCGGAGCTTACCGATCTTCTTTCCATTCTTCTTCAATCTGGATAACGCTTTGATGTTCGACCAGAGCTGATAATTCACCATCTGCAGAACCTTGGAATAAACTTTTTTCAGCTCTGGTTTCTCCTCTTTCTTTAATTCCACGATCCGGGATTGGGTGTCCTTCTGGGTAATTTTTCTCCCTTGTTTCCTTGCCTTATTTAGTTCATACAATAATCTGTTGTAGAGCCATCTGCATAGTCCAAGCTGCTCATTCAGCCTTGTCTGGATTGTTTTTGATGGATATAAGCGGTATCTGTAGCTCAGCATTTCACCTGCTCCACGTGTTTTTTAGCAGAGAACCATATAATCTTTTCGGCTCTCATCCCCTCCCTTTTTGGAAGGGACTTCCCGCCGATAGGGTTAAATAGCTTTTCAACAGTCAGAATCCGGGGGAATGCCATGAAAGTTTTGATAATGGCCGGCGGCTATGCCACTCGTTTGTGGCCGATCACAAAGGCCAGGCCAAAGCCGCTTTTACCTGTTGGGGATAGGTATATCATCGATTACATCCTTGAAAAAACGAGGGATCTGGGTCTTGAGGTTTACGTGTCCACCAACAAGTTCTTTGAGAAGCATTTCAGGGACTGGGCTGAAAAGAACAATGCTGAACTCATTGTGGAGGAGACGATGAGTGAAGAAGAAAAGCTGGGCACCATGGGGGCCATTAAATACGCTGTATCGGAGCTTGGTGTTGATGATTACCTAATAGTTGCCGGGGACAACCTGTTCTCCTTTTCCCTGCAGGACTTTTTGAGGCGTTACACCGGAAAGCCTTTGATAGCCGTCTATGACGTCGGCGACTTTGAGCTCGCAAAGCGCTACGGTGTCGTGCTCCTTGAGGGAGATAGGGTCATTGATTTACAGGAGAAACCCCTGCAACCAAAATCCACCTTAATAAGCACGGGAGTTTATGCCTTTCCGGGGGATGTGATGGGGAAAGTTGAGGAGTACCTCGAGAATGGTAACAGGGATTCCCCGGGTTATTTCATAGAGTGGTTGTTGAAGAAGGGTGTTGAGATCCACGCATACAGGTTCGATGATTACTGGTACGACATCGGCTCGGCCGATAGCTACCTCGGGGCCATGAAGACCCTGCTTAAGGAGAGCAAAATTGAGGAGATTCAGATAAGCCCTTACTCCAAGATAATCCCGCCGGTGGTGATTAAAAAGGGTGCTAAGATCCTTGGGCGGTCAATAGTTGGGCCCTATGCTTACATCGGGGAGAACTGTGTAATTGAGAACTCTGACGTGAGTGACTCCATCATATTCAATACCACGGTGATAAAGGGTTCAACCATATGGCGTTCAATAATCGATGAAAAATGTGAAATAAGGAATCTGGAGTTAAAGAAGAGTTTGGTCGGGGGGCATGCGAAGATACAGAGGGGGGATTGAGCTTAGGGGTTGGTATGAAGGTGCTCTTGGCCGGAAGGGAAAAATTAGGGTGATATTAGTATGAAACAGATCTTAGAAAACCTGTCTAAATTTTTCCTTTCAGTTTAAGGCTTTTAATCGCCCTCTTAAGATTTTCATCATCTTTTTTCTCGTAATAGCTCGGATCAACGTATTTTGGTTTCCTTTTCACAAATTCTGAACCCTCTTCAAAAATTTCCACTAAAATCCTCCCATCCATGTCATTTGGAATCGGCAGGCCGAAAATGTGGAGTATAGTTGGGGTAATGTCATAGATTTTTGCGTTTTCTATTTTGTGACCCCTCTTAACTCCCGGACCATAAGCGAGAAAGATACCATCTATATGATGAGTTCCAAACGGGGAATGAATTTCTTCTATCACAGGTGCATTGAGATCAACGGATGTTGAAAGACCATAACCCTTTTTCAGCAGAAACACAATGTCTGGTGCCTCATCCAAATAGGGCCCAGAGTATATATCTTCTTTTTTATAAGCCTCTTCAACAACACGTTCTCCGGTTTTCGGATCTTTTAGGCTTAAAAGCTTTGATATCAATTCATTTCGAAGGTTTAAATATTCCTCTTCATCTTTAACTTTATCACGGTTAATTGAGAGATATTGCGAAGCTCCAGTAAACAAAATACCGGGATAAACAAGACTTTCTTTAAGATCAATTTCTACAGTGGAGGAAGGCAATCTTGATTTAAGGCTTACTGGAATGTATTTACGTATCCATTCCAAATGGAGTTTCCTTAACATACTGAGAATAAATGCTTGGCTGATCCCTAATTTCATCAATATTGAGCTTCTTGAATTCTTCCCTGTTTTTTCTTTTCTTTTGACCTTAACATACCCCGTCTCATAGAGCAATTTGGTTATGTTGAAACACTTTTTGAACTCACAAAATCCATGGTCAGACATCAAAATAACAAATGTGTCTTTTGGAATGCTCTTTAATATGGTGGCTAAGCTTTTATCTATTTCCATGTACACCTTGAGAAGCTTTTCTTTATTCTGAAATTGTTTATGTTGAACCACGTCGGTACCCCTGAACAAAACAAAGAAAAAGTCCCAGGGTCGTGTTTTCATTAAATGAACAACTGCTCTTGTCCTTTTATTTATTGTACTGATAATTTCGTCTATGAATTCTTCAGTATCCCATTTGGTTTTTACAACCTCGGGATTGGGTTCTATGATGTACCCAAGTTTTTCCAGTTCTTTCGAGATCTCAGGAGGAGACGTGTAATCATTGGCCCTGGGAGGAGTCAGCATCCCAGAGACCATTACGCCATTGATTTTTTGGGGAGGGTATGTGACAGGATGGTTAATGATCATTGATTTTTTACCGTAAAAACCAAGGTAATCCCATATCTTCTTGGATTTTACATCTGAGGATTTCACGATCCTGACTTTAGCAGTTTTGGTATCAACGATCAGGAAGTTGTATATCCCAAACTTTGCAGGGTTCTTACCCGTGGCAAACGCCGGCCAGGCAGGCACAGTAACGGGAGGCAAAGTGCTTTTTAAAATTCCCCAAGAACTTCCTTTGAGAAGTTCCTTGAACGTGGGGAGCTTTCCCTCTCTAACAAAGGGCAGAATAACATCCCATGTGGCTCCATCCAGACCAATTGTCACTATCTTTACATTAGCCATGTGCCTTCACCCAATGATTTTTGCATATATTTTTAAAATTTGGTCAACAATGTTCTCCCATGTGAATTTTTCCGCGTATTTTCTTATCTTCCCCCTGTCCCAGTCTTTTTCTAAAGCAATTAAAATCTTTTCTGCTAAACATTTTGAATCCCTTGGAGGACAGAGCAGGCCATAATCCTCGGAAGTTATGATCTCGGGAACCCCACCAACGGTAGTTCCGACGAACGGTAAGCCCACACCAAGGGCTTCGAACATCACCGTGGGGTTACCCTCACTCGAGCTTGGAAGAACGAAAACGTCAGCAGAATTCATCCAGAGGTATAGCTCATCATCGGGAACGAATCCGAGAAGTTTGACGTGGTTTTGAAGACCAAGTTCGTTAATCTGCTTCTGAAGTTTGCCTTTCAAAGGCCCGCTTCCACCTATAAAGCACAGGACATCCTTCCTTTGCTTTAGGACTTCCGACATTGCTTGGATTAAATAGTTGAAACCCTTACGTTCTATTAATACCCCCAAACTGAACAGAATTTTATTGTCTTTAGGCAATCCCAAAGATTCTCTTGCACTTTCTTTTTTAATTGTCTTGAGTCTCTCTGGACTAAACCCATTGGGAACAAAAAACACGTTTGGATTAAACTCCTTTAAAAGAGTAATATCCCTTTTGTTAACCCTTATTAACGCGTCAGCATTCTCCCATGTCCAATGAATTTTTCGATTTTTTGAGTTATACTCTCTTAAGAGCCAGTCCCTATTTTCATGAATTGTTATTACTACTGGAACGTTAAACCTCTCCCCAAGTTTTACCCCAGCATACCCGCTTGGCCACGTAAAATGAGCATGAACAAGATCAAACGTAAGTCCCTCCCGATTGATAACCTTCAGAGCAGCCTTGAAGAAATTATCACCCAACCGTCTTCTAAAGTACTCCACCGGTAAGTGAAAGAACCTCGGGTAATACGCGCGGACGTTGTCATACTCGTAGTCTCGAAGTCCTCTTCTCCCTCCGTAAGGCTGGGGGGAGATAATATAAACCTCTTTAAAATAATCCTTTAAATATTCTACCTGCTCTTTTACAAATATCCCACCGTAATATGTATTATCCTCGTCCGGATACGAGTTTGTGAGTATCAGGAGGGTTTTATCTTTGAACTTCATTAAACACCACCATTCAAAATCTTCGCGATTTTTTCACTTGCTTTTCCGTCTCCGAACTTGTGAGTGTAGGTTCCACCATCCGGCTCGAATTCCTTAATTGCATTAAGTATCTTCTCCTCATCAGCCCCGACCAGAACGTTCCACCCATCCTCAACCGTCTCCACCCATTCCGTCTTCTCCCTTAAAGTAATGCAGGGAACCCTCAAAAAGTAGGCTTCTTTCTGCACGCCACCGGAATCCGTTAAAATCTTCCTTGCATTCTTCTCAAGCATGAGCATGTCCAGATATCCAACAGGCTTAATCAAAAGCACGTTCCCAGCACTCTCAAGCTTCTCATACAAACCATAATTCTTCAGAGCCTTCATGGTCCTCGGATGGGCTGGAAAGACTATTAAATCGTTAGATTTAATGAATGCGTTTATTATGTTCTCCAAATTTCTTCTATTGTCCGTGTTTTCAGCCCGGTGAACGGTCGCAAGGTAATATTTCTTTGGTTTTAACCCTAATTCGTCTAATATTTTCAATTTCCTCTCGGCGATTCTAACGTTGTAAAGCAACGCATCCAGCATGACATCCCCCGTCAGGTAAACTTCCTCCCGTATCCCCTCGTTGTACAGGTTCTTTACTGCGGTTTCCGTGGGAGCGAAGAGGTAATCGCTAACGTGGTCCGTCAAAACCCGGTTGACTTCCTCGGGCATTCTCCTGTCGAAGCTCCTCAAACCGGCTTCAACGTGAGCGACCTTAATGTGGAGTTTTACTCCAGCCAGAGCACCGGCCAGCGTTGAGTTGGTGTCACCATAAACCAGAACCAAGTCAGGTTTTTCTTTGAGCAGGACTTCTTCAATCCTCTTAAGCATTTCTCCTGTCTGGTAACCGTGAGTTCCGGAACCGACTCCAAGATTGTAATCCGGTTCTGGAATGTTTAACTGTTCGAAGAATATCTTGTTCATTTCATAATCGTAATGCTGGCCCGTGTGAATCACAACCTCCTCTATTCCAATTTTTCTGAACTCTCTTGAGACTGGAGCCATTTTAATGAACTGAGGCCGAGCACCAACAACCGTGACAACCTTCATTTTAATCCCCCGTATAATTTTACAAGTTTCCTTTCCATGTTCTCCCAGTTATATTCTTTTAAAACTCCCTTTCTTCCGTTATGACCCATCTTTTTAATCAACTTTGGATTTTCCATGAGGTAAATTACCTTCTCTTTGACGTCCTCTTTGTTGTATTCAACTGTGACTCCACACCGGTATTCCTCCACTATGTTACCCATAACGGCCTCTTTTAATACAATTGTCGGAACTTTCAGGCACATAGCTTCAAACAGTTTGTTTGGTGTTGCAAGGCGATTGTTAAGTAGTTTGGGGCTATAGATGGCAAAGGTTGCATGTGATTTGGACAACTCTTCAAGTGCTTTTCTGTGTGGGAGGTATCCAAGGAACAAACAATTCTCCCGGCACTGCTTTTTTATTTCACTCTCTAATTTTCCAAATCCTGCAATCTTGAGGCGTATCCCCAGTTCTTTTGCAATTTCGATCATTTCAGTGATAAACCTCCCGGCAGATAAGACGCCGCCGTAAAAAATTGTGAACTTGTTGGATTTTTTGCTTTCTATTTCTATTGGTGATATCGTGTTCATAACAACCGAAATCGGTTTGGATCTTCCCTTTTCTCTTATGAGCTTTATGAATGCGTCATTGACAACAATTGCATGATCCGGCATGTTGATGATCCCATTTTCGAGCTTTTGGATAATTTTAGCCATCCTTGGGTTTTCCTGTTCGACTAAACTCTCATAAAGGTCGTGGATATCATAAACCCATTTGGTGCCCTTGAGTTTCTTTATTAAAAGACCTAACAATGCCGTGTCAAAATCATGAGTATGTACAACATCAAAATCTTCCCTTAAAAGGATTCCGAGCACTTTGAGATAGAACAGGGGTACCTTAAGCAGAAAATCCAGAAAATCTCTGTATCTGGAGCTGATGCGGATCCTGATCACTTTTATTCCGTCTAACTCCTCTTCCCTTGGGTATTTTCCCTCCCGGTCCCAGGCGATAACGTAGACCTCATGGCCGTGTTTAACAAGACTTCTGGCTTCTTTGTAAACCCTCGGATCGGGCTTGAACGGGTTCGTTACGATCATTGCCACCCTCATTCAATCACCTGAACGCCTTTTTCCCGAACAACAATCCCGCCACGAATCCAAGACTTATTAAGTTATGGAAAAGGAACATGACAGGAGGTAGGGCCAGTGCATCCGCGTTCTCCCTTTTTAGGGCGAGTCTAAGGGCTTCCACGAGCGTAAGCATCCAGTAACCGAGGAAGACCCATGGTAAGGATTTCACAAAGGGAAGGAGCAGTTCCAGCCCGAGGAAGGCAAGGGGGAACAGCCATAAAAAGGAGAAATGGCCTTTCCTGATTGCCACAGCCTTAACGGCCCCGTAATTGAAAGTCTGCTTTAGGAAACCCTTCCATGTGGAACGTGCGTAATAGTAGCTCTTGATACCCGGATCGAAATACAACCTGTATCCGTTTCTGTTTATCCTTAAATTGAATTCAAAGTCATTGCCTACGATCATATCCTCATCGAAACCGCCGATCTCCTTTGCTACGCCTCTGTCGTAAAGGGCGAAAGCGACGGTTTTTGCAAAATGGGGCTTCTCCTCGTACCAGAAGCTGCTCGCGCCGGAGAGGGGGGAGGAGTATATCAGCGCCACGAACTTGGCCAGACGGTTCTCAAAGAGCTTTATTATCCTCCCCCCAACCCCGGCAAGTTTTGGCTCCCTTTTTCTAACCTCCAGGAACGTCTCAACGCTCTTCCTTAGAAAGTCCCTTTCAGGATAGGCGTGGGCGCCGAAGATCACGAACAGTTCTCCCCGGCCCTCTTCGATCCCCATGTTAAAAGCGTAAACCTGTCTCCTCTTTGGATTAATCCGGTAAGACACCAAGGCCGGGTAGTTTCTCTCGAACTCTTTAACTATCTTTGCGGTCCCATCGGTGCTCATGCCGTCGTAAACGAGTATTTCATACCTGTCCCTGGGGTATTCCTGATTGACCCACTCTTCCAGACACTTTCTGATGTACTTCTCCTCATTGTAAGCCGGAATGATGACTGTGACGAATGGTTCCATGGTTCCACCCTGAGTAACGTTTATATCCTAGGGAATTCTATTGGTATCGGTGTTACCAATGGCCGAGGAACCTAAAAAGTATTTCGTTCATCCCCTTGCGGTCGTGGAGGAAGGTGCCGAAATAGGGGAGGGGACGAGGATTTGGCACTTCGCCCACGTAAGAAAGGGGGCGAGGATAGGAAAGAACTGCAACATCGGCAAGGACGTTTACATAGACGTTGATGTTGAGATCGGCAACAACGTGAAGATTCAGAACGGGGTGAGCGTTTATCACGGTGTTAAGGTTGAGGATGACGTTTTTCTCGGCCCGCACATGACCTTCACGAACGACCTCTATCCAAGAGCATTTAACGAGGAATGGGAAGTGGTTCCGACTCTGGTTAAAAAAGGCGCCTCAATAGGGGCCCATGCGACGATAGTCTGCGGGGTAACGATTGGTGAATATGCCATGGTCGGAGCAGGGGCTGTTGTAACCAGGGACGTTCCACCCTTTGGGCTTGTCTTCGGAAACCCGGCGAGGTTAAAGGGTTTCGTCTGCTACTGCGGAAGGCCACTGAAGGAAAAGGTCGGGGAAGATGAGAATCACGTGATTTTTAGATGTTCCCACTGTGGCCGGGAGGTTAAAGTTGACAAGGAAGACTACGAGAGGTATTTAAAGGAAAAGGATCTGTGAAAATTTAAGGGGAGGGTTGAAGATGATTCCAATAGCCAAACCTCTGATCGGGGATGAAGAAATTAAAGCCGTTGTTGAAGTTTTGAAAAGTGGAATGCTTGCCCATGGAAAGGAAGTTGAGGCATTTGAAAAGGAATTCTCGAGTTATCTGGGGGTGAAGTACGGGATAGCAGTTGCCAACGGAACGGCAGCTCTGGACGTTGCATTGAAGGCCCTTAGGATCAAGGCCGGGGATGAGGTCATAACCACCCCCTTCACGTTCATAGCCTCTGTCAACTCAATACTCTTTCAAGGTGCAAAGCCGGTTTTTGCGGACATCGATCCTAAAACTTACAACCTTGATCCAAACGATGTTCTGGAGAAGATCAATGAGAGGACCAAAGCTATAGTGGTTGTTCACCTCTACGGCCAGCCGGCCGATATGAAGGCTTTTAAGGAGATTGCGGAGGATCACGGACTTTACCTCATTGAGGACTGTGCCCAGGCCCATGGGGCGGAGTTTGAGGGCCAGAAAGTCGGAACCTTCGGTGATATAGCCGCCTTCAGCTTCTATCCAACAAAGAACATAACGACTGGTGAGGGAGGAATGGTGGTTACCAGTGACGAGGAGCTTGCCAACAGGGCCAAACTCATAAGGAACCATGGACAGGCCGAGAAGTACCTCCACGTGGAGCTCGGGTACAACCTCAGGATGACCAACATAGCTGCAGCTATCGGCAGAGTCCAGCTTAAAAAACTGGATAAATGGAACGAGAGGAGAATAGAGAACGCCAGGGCTCTGACGGAAGGAATAAGGGAGATCGATGGCCTAATCCCTCCGTACGTGGATAAGAGGGTTAAGCACGTCTTTCACCAGTACGTTATAAAGGTGGAGGATTTCCCCGTGGGGAGGAATGAACTCATGGAAACGCTGAGGGAAAGGGGAATCGGAACGGCCGTGCACTATCCAATCCCTGTTCACCATCAGCCATTCTACCAGAAGCTTGGCTATCCAAAAGACTGCTGTCCGAACTCAATTGAAGCCGCGAAGAAAGTGCTGAGCCTGCCCGTACATCCGGCCGTTGGAAGGGAAGAGATCGCTTATATAACGCGGACACTTAAAGAGATCGGCTATTCGTAGAAACGGTGACGGTTATGTTCAAGGAAAGCGAATATGAGAGATGGATGAAGGAAGCCAGAAGAACGTTGAAGTCTGCTTATCTGGATCTGCAACAGGGATACTATGAGTGGGCCAGCTTTAAATCCCAGCAAGCGGGGGAATTGGCTGTCAAGGCCATTTTACGGGGTTTAGGCCTTGCCCCAGTGGGACATTCCATAACCCGGCTTTTTCGGGAACTGAAAGACAGGGGGTTTGGCATTCCAAAAACGATTCTATACCGTGCGATGGAACTGGATAGGAACTACATAACTCCTCGTTATCCGGATGCGTATCCCGAGGGCTCCCCCTATGAATACTACTCCGAAGAAATAGCCAGAGAACTCGTTTCCTATGCTGAAACGATCATCAAGTTTGTTGAGGGTCTTAAAGATGAACTTGGAAGAACTTAATGGTTTTGTTCAAAGGCTTGTCGATTATCTGGGGGGTGAAGCTACGGTAATCCTCTTCGGCTCCTACGCCAGAGGAGATTATAATCTGGCGAGTGATTTCGACATAATCGTGGTCTCTGATAGACTAAAGGGGAATCCTCTCAGGAGAACTAGGGAACTTTACAGGCTAAACGAGGAATTTCTTCCCGTGGACATAATAGCGTACACGAGAAAGGAGTTTTTGAGGGCAATGGAAAACCTCTCACCTTCCGCCCTGGATGCGATGAAGTACGGGAAGGTGCTCCATGATGATGGATTTTATAAATTTGCAAAGAGGAAATTTGAAGAACTTAAGAAAAAGGGATTGAGAAAAGAGCGGTACTGGATGATGGCCGGGTGATCAAAATGCTCCGTGTAGGTGTTGTTGGCGTTGGAAACATGGGAAGACATCACGCAAGGATTTACTCTGAGCTGTCAAGGGAAGGAAAGGTAGAGTTTGTTGGTGTTGCTGATGCCAACGTTGAGAGGGCTAAGGAGATGGCTTCCAAATTTAAGACGGATGCTTTCGGTGACTACAGGGATTTAATAGGTACGGTTGACGCGGTCAGCATAGCCGTCCCGACTTCCCTTCACAGGCAGGTTGCCATGGAGTTTATTGAGAACGGCGCCAGTGTTCTGGTGGAAAAGCCCATAGCCGAGAGCATTGAAAGTGCCAAGGAAATTATATCCGCAGCCAAGAGGAACAACGTCACCCTGATGGTCGGGCACGTGGAGAGGTTCAACCCGGGCGTTCTGAAGCTGAAGGAGGTTCTTGAGGATGGGATCCTTGGTAGGGTAGTCACTATGAACGCCAAGAGGGTTGGCCCGATGGTCACGAGAATAGCGGACGTTGGGGTGATAGTTGACCTGGCGGTTCACGACATAGACGTGATGAGCTTCATCTCGAACTCCCGGGTTAAGGAAGTTTACGCAAAAGCAAGGAACGTTAAGCATCCTGCCAAAGTGGAGGACTACGCACTGATCCTGCTCGGCTTTGAGAACGGGGTTGATGGGATTATAGAAACCAACCGTTTAACCCCTCACAAAACCAGAACCCTAACAGTCGTTGGCACCGAGGGGATAGCACAGCTTGATTACATAGAGCAAAGCCTTAAGGTATACAATAGCGAATGGGTCAGAGAGGCCAAGATTCAAAAGAAAGAACCCCTGAGGCTTGAGCTTGAGCATTTTGTTGAGTGCGTTGAAAAAGGAGCGAAACCTCTGGTGTCGGGAGAAGATGGGTTGCATGCGCTTGAAGTTGCCGTGAAAGCCTTGGAAAGCGCTAAAAGAGATGAAGTTGTGAGAGTGTGATCGAAATGAAGCTACTCGGACTGGACAGGGAAAAAGTCAGAAACGCCATTGAAAAGGGAAGGGTAACCGTAGCGGTCTACGGACTGGGCAAGATGGGCCTGCCCCTCGCCGCGGTTTTTGCGGAGCATGGGGCTAAGGTCATTGGGGTTGACATCAATGAGAACGTAGTTGAGATGATCAACAGAGGAGAGAACCATGTTAAGGAAGAGCCCGGGCTGGACGAGCTTTTAAAGAAGAACGTCGAGGAAGGTCGCCTGAGTGCCACCACCGACGGAGTGGAGGCCGCCAGAAAGGCGGACGTGATGGTGATCCTCGTACCGACCCTGACGGATGAGAGGGGGAACTTAAAGCTCGATCCTGTTTACGATGTAGCCCATAAGATTTCTCAGGGGCTGGAGAAAGGGGATGTGGTCATCACGGAGGCCACGATGCCCCCCGGAACGACGGAAAGCATTATTCCAATACTCGAGGAGAGCGGTCTCAAAATAGGAGAATTTGGACTCGGACACGCTCCGGAGAGGACGATGACCGGGACGGCAATCAGGGATATAACCGGCCAGTACCCGAAGATAGTGGGGGCGAGCGATGAAAGAACACTTGAAGCCCTGATCGGGATTTATGAAACCATAAACAGAAAGGGAGTCATCCCGATGAGTTCTATAAAAGCCGCCGAGGCCGTAAAGGTCTTTGAGGGAATTTACAGAGACGTTAACATAGCTCTGGCCAACGAACTTGCCCTCTGGTGTGAGGAGCACGGTTTGGACGCTTTGGAGGTCTTCAAAGCCGCAAACACCCAGCCCTACTGCCATCTGCACATGCCGGGGGCGGGGGTTGGTGGTCACTGCATACCCGTCTATCCATGGTTCGTCATTAACCTCGCCGGAAGAACCAATCCAAGGCTGACAAAGACCGCCAGGGAAATAAACGATTCAATGCCCCATCACATCGTTGAGCTTGTAATAAAAGGCCTGAACGAAGCTGGAAGGCCGGTAAAGGGAAGCAACGTTCTTGTTCTTGGATTGACGTTCAGGGGCGGCGTTAGGGAGTTCATGAAAGCAGCAGCTAAACCTATTATCCAGGAACTTAAGGAATGGGGTGCCAGTGTTTATGCCTACGATCCCCTGTGCACCCCCGAAGATGCGGAGCGCTTTGGTGCCACATGGAAGGAGGATTTCAAAGGCGTGGATGTCGTGGTAATCACCGCGGACCACAGGGAATTCAAAAAACTCGACCTTAACAGGATGTCGGCTGAGATGAGGAGTAAAGTAATAGTGGACGGCAGGAACGTTTTGGATCCAGAAGAGGTCGAAAAACTGGGTTTTGGATATTTCAGAGTTGGTAGGGTCAGAAACCCGTGAAGAGGAAAATTTTGGGTATTGTTTTTGTTTCTTTCCCCAGACCCGGTAGCAGAAGCCTTAATACGCCTTCAAACGCCCACGTCTAAGTTTTTAAAAGACATTTAAGCATCCTTCTTCTTGTGATATTGGTGTCGTTTTCCTGTTTTATCCGCCCTTGTTTTATCCTCAATTAGTTAAATCCAGCATGGATTTACCGGTTGGAAATCTACTATAAAATCATGCTTGTTTTAAACATCTTAAAATCGTAAAATTTATATTGGAGAAAAATTAAACTCTTTCGATCAGCATGAGGGAAAAGGTTCTGATCGTCCTCATGGCCCTGGCTTCCATTTCGGCCCTTTACTACATGGGCAGTCAGACCAACGCCGTTCCCCTTGAAAACGCCGGAAAGGGAGATCTCGTGGAGTTCCAGGGTCTGTGCGTCTATTCCAGCGGGGATTTCTCCGTCCTCTACAACGGAAGCGCGAGCGTGGCGGTCTTCGGAGGCATGGAAGTTGGAAAGGCTTACAGGATACTTGGAAAGGTCGAAGATCCGGAAAAAGATCGCTTGAAGCTTCTTGAGATCAACGAGACATCGCCGGAATTTCTTCCGCTGGAAGCGATCGAGGGAGCGTACTGGAGCGACTGCCGACTTTTAACCCCTGAGAGGGTCTACATGTATCCATGCCTGAACGTCTCGAAGGGGGAATACCTGCGAGCTATGGGCCTCTTCTACAGGGGAAAGCTCTACGTCGTGAACTACACGGTGATTGATTTCAGGAACACCCCTGAAGATGGGATGCCCCTCCGGATAGAGGGTTCCGTCATCTACGGAGGAAACCCGGCCACGATCTGGAACGGCGAGCCCGTAAAGGTCTACCTGCCCTACGGGATGAAATTAAAGCCCGGAGATTACGTGAGGGTTCTCGGCATAGTGAGGCTTTACTCCACCCTCACGGTTTACGTGGAGGACCGACGGGACGTTGAGGTTCTCGGAAAGGCCGTAAAGAGGCCCATCGGAGAGGAGAGCGTGGGAGAGATAGCCTACGGCGAGTGCCTCGTCTCGAAGTCCAACAAAAGGTATCTCAAGCTCAACTGCACTTCCCTTCCCCTGTACGGCTTTTTCGCTCATGTAGGGGATTCGATTAAGTTCCAGGCGATAAGGAGGGAAAATTCCCTCTACTGCCTGAACTGCGAGGTCTCAACTCCGAGGGAAAGACTGAACAACACCATCTGCAGGCCCGTGAAGGGACCCTCGAAAATAGAGGGAAACGTCGAGTGGGTTAAGGTTTACGCAAACGGCTTCGGACTGGCGAACGTGACGGATGGAAGCTGCTGGGTTCTTCTAAAGCTGAGGAAGTCCCTCGGCGTAACCCTGAGGGAAGGGGAGCATGTGGTTGCCTTCGGTTACCACACCACCTACAGGGGAATGGGGGCCTTTGAGGTCTATTCACGTGAAGACGTGGTGGTAAAGTGATAAAGGAGCTCATCCTTGGAGTCCTCGGGGGAACCGTGACGGGTTTGACACCGGCCCTCCATGCGAACACCCTGGCTTCGATACTCGAGGGCGTGGACCTGCCCCTGAGGGGCCTTTCCTTCGTCCTCCTGATCTACGCCATGGGTCTGACCCATACCTTCCTTGATGCATTCCCATCCACCTTTTTCGGGGTTCCGGAGGAGGGGACGGCCCTCGCCATCCTCCCGGCCCACAGGCTGGCGATGGAAGGAAAAGGCCTCGAGGTAGTTAACATCTCCCTGAAGGCGAGCCTGCTGGCCGTGATTTTTTCCACGGCCCTCTTCCCCCTCTATTCCGCCCTGGCCCCGCATTATAATCCCCTCATGGGAAGGATCGCGGTGGTCTTCCTCGCGCTCCTCATAATCCTCACAGAGAGCGGAATAAAAAAACTATACGCCCTGCTGGTCTTTCTGATGGCGGGGGCGCTTGGAATCGTCAGCGAGCTCTTTCCCCTCAGGGAACCTTTCTATCACCTCTTCGTCGGCCTCTTCGGTGTCCCCGTGATTCTGCTATCCCTGAGGAACGAGGGCAGGGTTCGGGCGGGGGATGAGGGGATAAACATGGAAACCCCGGAACTGGTCCGTTTCTCCCTCGCCGGCACGTTCTTCGGGATGCTATCTTCCATGCTTCCGGCCTTTACCCCCTCTCAGGCGGCCCTTGTTGGGACCTTCTTCACGAAGGGGGAGAGGCCCTTTTTAACCATAGTCTTCTCCGTAAACACCGCGAACTTCGTCTTTGGACTGGAGAACTTCTACCTCACGGGGAGAACGAGGAACGGGATACTGGCTTTGATGGGAGAACACTACTTCCCCATAAGCCGGTGGGAGTTTCTAATCCTGCTGGTTTCTTCCTTTGCAGTTGCCGGCCTTGTCAACCTCTACGGCCTGCCCCTTTCCCGGTTCGTGGCAGGGTTGCTCGAGAACTTCAGCTACAGGAAGCTGAACCTCGCGGTTCTGGTGTTGCTCTTCACCGGTTCTTTTCTTCTCGATGGGCTCTTGGGAGTGCTTCTTTTGGGTGTCTCCTCGCTCGTCGGCCTCTCGGCCCCCCTCCTCGGGGTTAAGAGAACCGCCTGCATGGGCGTGCTGATGCTACCCATAATCATAGGCCCGAAAGCTTTATAATTTTAATTAAATATAATTAAACCACATTAAGGAGGTGAGAAGATGGCGGATGAAAAGAAGTACACGACAGTTTCCATACCGAAGCCGCTCTATGAGAAGATAAAGAAGAGAATCGAAGGCACCGGGTTCACTTCAGTTTCGGACTACGTAACCTACGTTCTGAGGGAGGTTCTGGCGAGCCTCGAAGAGGAGGAGAAGGAAGAGGTCTTCAGCGAAGAGGAGGAGGAGAAGGTCAAGGAAAGGCTCCGCGCCCTTGGCTATCTCGACTGATCCTTAAGGTGATACCATGGTCTCAAAGCCACACGGAGGCAGGCTCGTCAGGAGGACGGTGGCGAGGAAAACACGCGAGAGGATCCTGAGCGAGCAGGAGGAATATCCCAGAGTCCAGATCGATCACGGCAGGGCGATAGACCTCGAGAACATAGCCCATGGCGTTTATTCCCCTCTAAAGGGCTTTCTTAACAGGGATGATTTCGAGAGCGTTCTCGAGCATATGCGCCTGAGCGACGACACCCCGTGGACGATCCCGATAGTACTCGACATCAGGGACAGAACCTTTGACGAGGGCGATGCGGTCCTCCTCTACCACGGTGATCTTCTAGTGGCGAGGATGCACGTGGAGGAGATATACACCTACGATAAGAAGGAGTTTGCCCGGCACGTGTTCAAAACCACCGATAGGGCCCATCCCGGCGTGGCCCGCCTTATGGAGATGGGCGATTATCTGATAGGCGGTGAGATCGAACTTTTGGACGAGCTTCCGAATCCCTTTGCGGAGTACACCCTCAGGCCGGTCGAAACGAGGGTTCTCTTTAAGGAACGCGGGTGGAGGAGTGTAGTGGCCTTCCAGACGAGGAACGTGCCCCACATGGGCCATGAATACGTTCAGAAAGCCGCGCTAACCTTCGTTGACGGCCTCTTCATCAACCCGGTCCTTGGAAGGAAGAAGAAGGGCGACTACAGGGATGAGGTCATAATAAAAGCCTACGAGACCCTTTTCAGACATTACTACCCCAAGGACGCGGCAACCTTAGCAACGGTCCGCTACGAGATGCGCTACGCCGGGCCGAGGGAAGCAGTACACCACGCGATAATGAGGAAGAACTTTGGGGCAACGCACTTCATAGTGGGAAGGGACCATGCCGGTGTTGGGGATTACTACGGGCCCTACGAGGCGTGGGATCTCTTTGAGGAGTTCCCGGACCTCGGGATAACGCCCATGTTCATCCGCGAGTCCTTCTACTGCAGGAAATGCGGTGGAATGGTCAACGCAAAGATCTGCCCCCACGATGAGGAGTTCCACGTCCACATAAGCGGCACAAAGCTTAGAAGGATGATAATGAACGGCGAAAAACCTCCGGAATACATGATGCGCCCCGAGGTCTTCGAGGTCGTGAGGAGCTTCGAGAACCCCTTCGTGGGTTAGGAGAAGGGTTATATTTCCTTTTACAAATTTCCAGTTGGTGAGGAAATATGGAGGAGATTGAAGTTGTGTACGAAAGGGGGGTGTTTAAGCCCCTTAAAAAGGTGAAACTCAAGGAGGGCGTTCACGGGAAAGTGGTAATCAAGATGGGGATAGCGGAGATCATAGAAAATTTCAGCAGGAAAGTGAAAAAGGACGCGCTGAAGGAGTTTCTGGAGGAGAGGCGATGATCGTTGTAGACACCTCTGTGTTTATTGATGCAATTTTTGAGTACGAGAAAGCCAGAACATCTCTGGCTAAAACATTTTTTAGGAAAGTTCAAGAGAAGAACATTCCGATCATAGAGCCCGATGTTTTTAAAATAGAACTTATTGGCCAATTGATCAGAAGGATGCCGAGAGAGGAGGCCAGTAGGTTATACGAACTGATTATTGAGAACGTGGAAATCTCTGAGATAAGTAAACTTAGAGAAGTTTCTTTTGAGATCGCCTTTCAGACCGGGTGTCGGGCTATAGATTCGTTTTACATTGCAGTCTCCCATTCCACAAACGGTATTCTGGTATCAAACGATAGATTCCAAGTCGAGAGTGCGAGAAAGTACAATGTCAAGGCATTTTACCTTTTAGAAGAATTTGAAGAGCTGGAGAAGACACTTGGGTGAGGTTGGGCAAATGGATGTATTGATCCACCACTGGGACACTGACGGCGTGACTTCGGCCGCTCTACTCGTTAAGGCCCTTAATCTGGAAGAATTCGAGAATTTAACCCCGCCCATAGGGGAGTTCCGCTTCGATGGGAGGATAAAGAGGGCCATTGAAAGGGCCGAACGGATCTACGTTCTCGATCTGAACCTGCCCCATGAGGTGGAGGGAATCGGGAAGGAAGTTATCTTCATGGATCACCACATCCAGCCAAGGATCAGGAACCCCAAGGTGAGGCAGATAAACCCCTCTCTCGGCGGAAAGTACTACCCCTCCTGCTCTCTCGTCATCTCGGAGCACTTTGGAATATGGAACGTCTGGAGCGCCCTCGGTGCCGTTGGGGATGTCGGAGAAAGGGCCTTTGAGCTGGAAAAGGTCAGGGAGCTCCTTGAAAAGGAAGGAGTGACAGAGGGGGAGGCTTTAAGGATGGTGGAGCTCATCGATTCCAACTACATCTCAATGGACAGGGAGGGCGTTGAGGAAGCCGTTGGGATACTCCTCAGGAAGGAGGCAAAGGAGCTCCTCGACTACGATCCGTGGGTGCAGAAGGCCCGGGCAATAGGGGAAGCCATCGAGGATGCCATCTCAGAGGCCGAAGAGAGAAACGGCTTTGCCATAGTTCACTTCGAGAGTCCCTTTAACATCATCTCGAAGGTGGCTCGTCGGCTCGTCTGGGAGATGAACTACCGGGGGGCCCTTGTGGTTAACGAAAACTTCCATGGGAAGGCTCAGGTCTACTTCAGGATATCGGGGGAAGAAGCCGGAAGGATTGGGATGGGCGAGGTCATTGAGCGCGTTAAGGCCCTCGGTGTCAACGCCGGCGGAAAGGGGGAGGTTCTGGGATGCATCTGCGATAGGGATAGAATCAGCGATGTGCTCTCAATCATCGAGGAATACGTGAGGTGAGGAGGATGGAGTTTGAAAGGAAGGTTCGGGAAGGAATCGAGGGGACGAAGAGGGTTCTCGTCATGGGGCTCGACTCGGCACCTCCGGAGCTGATGTTCAACCGCTTCTACGAAGAAATTCCAAACATGAGAAGGCTCATCGAAAGGTCAGTCCACGGTCCGATGCGGACGGGAATCCCGGCGATAACAATTCCCATGTGGATGGTGATGGTCACGGGCAAAACGCCCGGCGAGCTCGGCCTTTACGGGTTCAGGCACAGGAGGGGAAATTCTTACACCGACTACTGGATAGCCCACAGCAGGAAGGTGAAGGAGAAGACCCTCTGGGACCACCTCGGCGAGCGGGGGAAGGAGTCCATAATCGTGGGCGTGCCACCCACCTACCCGCCGAAGCCCATAAAGGGGCACCTCGTGAGCTGTTTCATAACTCCCGATGCCAGCGTTGACTACACCTACCCAAAGGAGCTGAAGGGCGAGATAGAGAGGCTCGTCGGCGAGTACATCTTCGACGTTCCCTTCAGGAAGGAGGCGAAGGATGAGGTGAAGGAGGGCCTCTGGGAGATGACGGAGAAGAGGTTCGAGGTCATCCGCTACCTCCTGCAGGAAAAGGACTGGGATTACTTCCACTTCGTTGAGATAGGCCTTGACAGGGTTCACCATGCCTTCTGGAGGTACTTCGATGAGAACCACCACCTCTACCCCGGAAAGGGAAATCGATACGAGAACGTCATCAGGGACTACTGGAAGCTCCTCGACAGGGAGATCGGGGAGACGCTGAAGCTCGTGGACCTCGAGGAGACGGCCGTCTTCATAGTCTCGGATCACGGCATCAAGGCCATGCACGGCAACTTCGCGGTGAACCAGTGGCTTGCCGAGGAAGGCCTGCTGAAGGTAAGGAACCCGGAAGTTCTGCACGACGGGAAGGTAAAGCGTTTCGAGAGCCTTGAGGTTGACTGGAAGGACACAACGGCATGGGGATGGGGAGGCTACTACTCGCGCGTCTTCCTGAACGTGCTCGGCAGGGAGAAATCCGGTAAAGTGCCGCTTTCCCGGTTTGAGAAGGTGAGGGACGAGGTGGCAGAGCTTATAAAGTCGATACGCGGCCCGAATGGAGAGAAGTGGGACACGAAGGTCTTCTATCCAGAGGAGATATACCCCGTAACGAGGGGGAACAGGCCGGACATAATGGTCTACTTCGACAACCTCAACTGGAGGGCCGCCGGAACGGTCGGACATCCGGGCAACTACCTTCCCGAGAACGACACGGGGCCGGACGATGCGAACCACTCCGAGTTCGGGGTCTTCTCGATGTA
This sequence comes from Thermococcus sp. P6, assembly GCF_002214525.1. Classification (NCBI taxonomy): domain Archaea; kingdom Methanobacteriati; phylum Methanobacteriota; class Thermococci; order Thermococcales; family Thermococcaceae; genus Thermococcus; species Thermococcus sp. P6. The sequence continues at coordinate 537,236 of NZ_CP015104.1, read as the reverse complement.
CCTGCCGGGCTTCGACGAGAGCAGGGCCACGAGGTTGTCCATCTACGACTTCGCCCCGACGATGCTCAGGCTCTTCGGGATTGAGGAGCCCCTCCCGGAAATGCACGGGAAGAGCATACTCTAACTCCTGAGAAATCAGAGGTGATAGAATGGAGGGTTTCACGGTATGGCTCACGGGCCCGAGTGGTGCCGGGAAGACGACCCTTGCCGTAAAGCTCGCGAGGAAGCTTAGGGAAATGGGTCATCGCGTCGAGATACTCGACGGGGACACCATAAGGAAGACCCTCTACCCGGAGCTGGGCTTTTCAAAGGAAGCGAGGGAGATGCACAACAGGATTGTCATCCACATGGCAAAGCTCCTGAGCAGGAACGGGGTGATAGCGATAGTCTCTCTGATCTCACCCTACAGAGCCGTCCGTGAGTATGCGAGGAAGGAAATAGGGAACTTCATCGAGGTCTACCTCTACGCTCCCCTCGAGGTGAGGATTCAAAGGGATCCAAAGGGGCTCTATGCTAGGGCTTTAAGGGGTGAGATAAAGGGACTTACGGGCTACGATGGGGTCTATGAAGAACCCGAAAATCCGGAAGTGGTTATCGATTCCTCGAAAATGACGCCAGAGGAAGAAGTGGAGGCCGTTTTGAGGAAGGCCAGGGAGCTGGGTTATCTGCCCTGAGGGGGAGAGAATCCATGGAGCTAACCCTCGTGGGGCTGGGCTTTCTCGTAGGTCTCCTCATCGGCCTGACCGGGATCGGCGGCGGGTCCCTGATGACTCCCTCCCTTATTTTCCTCGGCGTTGAGCCCCTCACCGCCGTGGGGACGGACCTGCTCTACGCCACCGTAACCAGAACTTTCGGGCTATTTTTTCGTAAAAAGAGCGGTATAAGGTACGACATAGCCCTCCGCCTGATTGCCGGAAGCCTGCCTGCTATAATCCTCGGGACTTTTCTGCTCAGGGAAATCGATAGAGGGGTTCTCAACGAATACCTCACCTTATTTCTCGGTGTTATCCTCGTTGCCAGTTCGCTTTTAAGCCTCCTGAAGGGCGAGTTAAAAGTTTCACTGAGGCCGAGGTGGGCCCACGTTTATCTCCTTGGCTTCATCGTCGGTCTGGCGGTTCAGTTCACCTCTGTCGGGGCTGGGGTTATAGTGAGCTTCGCCCTTGTGAACGTTGCGAGGATAGATCCAAAGGACGTTGTTGGCGTTGCGATTGTCTACGGCCTCGCACTCTCCTCCATGAGCTTTCTCAACCACTTCCTCCTCGGAAGCGTGGATTACTCCCTGGCGGCCTTCCTTATCCTCGGCACCGTCCCGGGCGTTTATCTGGGAACCCATATCAACAGAAGGGCTGACCGGGATAAGCTGAAGAGAGTTATCAACGTCCTTATCCTCCTGATCGGGATTGTTATACTCCTCCAGTGGGCTGGTTGGTGAGACCTCCAACCGATCGGGCCAGTTCCTGTGATAATACATCGTGTTGGGCTTTTAGTGGAAGAGGCTGGAATCACAAAAGGTTGCCGTTTGAAAGAGACAATCCTGTGAAAGCTGAGCGGAACAAGCAGGGGATAGCGAGATCATTAACAAAAAGTTATTAACCCGGGGCTCAACTAAAGTACCGGGTGAAGCCTGTGGGCATTCAGGGCCTGCTTAGAATTTCAGGGCAGCATAACACGGGATTTGAGTGGGTTAAATCGGGAATTATATTGAAAAGTCGAATGAGTCAAAGTCAAAAGGTGAAACTCCCATGACCGGGACATCTCAAACGTTGCACAGGATGGCAAGGGGGACCGGAATAGTCTTTGCCGGAACTTTGATTTCGATGCTCTTCGGCTTTTTGAGCAGGGCAGTCATAGCGAGGGGTTTTCCAACCTCGGAGTACGGGGTTTTCAATCTGGCGTTAACGGTCCTGAGCATCGCCCTTACCGTGGCCACGCTCGGCTTTCCAAACGCTATTCCAAGGGAGATTGCGTTCTACAGAGAGCGCGAACCTGAGAAGGTTGAGAGGATAATCCCAACGGCCATCTTCATAACGGGGATAACTGCGGTGGTTACAGCTTTCGTTATCTTCCTCTTCGCCGGGAACATATCCGTGCTCTTCCACGAGGATAGACTGGTAAAAGCCCTCCGGGTTATGATTTTAGCCCTCCCCTTCTCTTCCCTGATAGCTATCCTGATCTCGATCTCGAGGGGCTTCGGGAGGGTTAGGGAGAAGGTTTACTTTCAGAACATAGCTTACCCCCTTCTCTGGTTTTCCTTCGTTGGGATTGCTGTCCTCTTAAAACTTGAATTTTACTACGTCTTCATAACATACGTAATGGCCCAGGGATTAACCCTGCTTTTTCTAACCTTCGATACGTTAAGAATCGGGCTTATCAAACCGGCATCCCCTGATTTTAAGCTCGGAAAGAAGCTCGTAAGGTTTTCCATTCCCCTGATGTTCAGCGGGATCCTGTGGACCATCATGAGCTGGACGGATACCCTCATGCTGGGTTATTACAAAACATCGGAGGTTGTAGGGCTCTATAATGCGGCATCCCCCCTTGCGAGACTCTTACCGGTGTTTTTATATTCCGCCGGTTTCATCTATCCTCCTCTGGCCACAGCTCTTTACGCTCATGGGAAGATTGGGGAGCTGAAGAGGGTTTATCAGGTTCTGACCAAGTGGATCTTCCTTCTAACCCTGCCCATTTTCGCCCTGATGTTTTTATTTCCAGAGGCAACGATAGCGTTTCTCTTCGGGGAAAGGTATGTTTCTGCATCTGCAGCGCTTCAGATCCTATCTCTGGGTTTCATGTTCCACACGTTTCTCGGGCTGAACGGGATGAGTCTTGTAGTTGTTGGGGAGAATGATTTTGATATGTATTCAAACGCCCTTTCCGCGCTGGTGAACGTCCTTCTGAACGCTGCTTTAATACCTCCTTACGGTATCGAGGGGGCCGCAACTGCCACTGCAGTATCCTACTTCGTGGCCAACGTTTTGAAATCCTTCAGGCTATATCAGAAGACCAAAATCCATCCCTTCAGCCTGAATTACGTTAAACTGCTGGCTATCAGCTTTGCCCTGCTCGGGATCATCAAGGTGCTTAAATTGCACGTTGCAAACATATTCTATGCCCTCCCTATTCTGGTGGGGTTTCTTGTAGTTTACTTCCTTCTGGTTCTGCTAAGCAGGAGCGTTGACAGGGAGGATGTTGAGCTGCTACTGGCGATAGAGAGGAGAACCGGGGTTGACCTTGGATTGATAAAGAAAATATTGGGAAGATTTGTTTAGATTTTCCCTTTTAGTTTAAGGTTTTTAATCGCTTTTCTGAGCTTTTCATCACCCCCCTTTTTCTCGTAATAGCTGGGATCAACGTATTTTGGCTTTCTTTTTGCAAATTGATTATCTTCCTTAAAAATTTCCATTAATACTCTGCCATCCATGTCATTTGGAATCGGTAGGCCGAAAATGTGGAGTATGGTTGGGGCAATGTCGTAAACTCTTGGAGACTTCTCAAACTCAATTTGATCTTTTATATTTTCACCATATGCCGAAAATACACCGTGTATCTCATGATCCCCTTTGTAAGTCTTCTCAGTTATTCTTCCTTTTAGTTCATGAGAAAACTCGACTCCTTTTTGTGGTATCACTACCAGCTCTGGCATACTACCTAAATAAGGCCCATTATGAATTGTGCTAAACTCAATCACATCCAAAACTTCATCGTACTTTCCTAGGGCATCCTTCACTTCCTCGAGTTTATCTTGATTCCTGACATAAATCCCCCAGTTAGGTGGCTCAACCATAAATGCATCTGCTGTTTGGCTTATATAACTAATAGAACTTGCAGACGCTCCTGTTTTTTCAATAATTTTATTTAACACACTTTGGGGTATTGTTTTCTTGACAAGATCAACGAGTTTGACCTTGGTTTTGCTGTACTTGATCAGTCCATTCTCTGCTAAAGCCTCATTCACGTAAAAAATCCTATCCTTAACTTCAAAACCGTGATCGCTAACGATGAATAGAAAATCGGCAGTTGACTTCACTTCATCTATAAACTTTTTTATCAGCTTGAATACTGGTTTGACAATATGAACGTCCTTGCCTTCAAGAATCTGAGGGAATATGTGGGAGAACCAGTCCGTCTCGCTAAAGACAATGAAGTATAAATCCCATTCCCCCCTTTCTAAGAGATCGTAATATAAACCGAGCTTTGTCTCAGTGTATTTCTTTAAGCGTTTTGGGTACTCTTTTTTATCGTACTTTGCCAACTCGTGTGGAGGTTCTATTAGGTACTCTTTATACTTCTCGTCAAGTTTTTTTGGAAATATGGTCTGCCTGGGCGATGCCCAATCGGAGACAATGATGGTATTCTCCTTCCTTTTAATCCCATCAAAGGGGTAAGTCATTGGAAGGTTTATTAGGACGCTCTTCAAATTAAAACTTTCGAGAATCTCCGAGAGCCGGGGGTATTTTACATCCCTTGAATTTGCTAGTTTGATCTTGTTACTGGTTTTATCCACTTTTTGCCATCCAATTATCCCATGTTTGGCCGGGTTTACCCCGGTTAATATCGACGTCCATGATGGTGGGGTGTAAGGAGGAATCGTTGAGATAAAATCATGTAATCCTGCATCCACCCCAACCAAGCTCGCTGTTTGCTTGTTAGCACCATCAAGGCCTATAACAATTATCTTAGGGGATTTCATAGAGATTCCACCTTATGTAATATCTTTTGTGGGTTTAAAATCTTTCTGTCAAGCTTCTGTGCCTTAGGACTTCCAGCTTGCTTGAATTCATTCTCCATTCCATAACACTACAGATAGATCATTTGAGTAAATCGTCCCTTTATGCCTCCCTTTTTGAAAAATATCATACATAACCCTATTTGCGTCCCATCCAAAGAAGGAACTCATCCCCTTCTTATATATTTTTTGACCAATTGGAAGTATTATATACTTTGATTGATTTAGAGAAGTGCCAACATTGGGGTATAAAAAATAATATGTGTCATCACTATTTGTCTTTGGAAATTTGTGTACATCTATAAACTCGATTGGTGGATAGTAGTTTTCTACATGAACGTTCCACTCCTGAGGACTTACACGGGCAGGAAAAGAAAACAAAACCAAAACAGCAAGGAACAGAACAGAAACACTTTTTTCTATATCTCTCTTGTCTCTCAAGTATTTTGCAGTTAAAATCCCCACGACCAAAGAAACTCCAAAAGCAGGCCTGCCAACAAACTCACTAAATGATGGCCCAAATATGACCAGAAATATTCCCGAAGATATGAAAAAAGAAAACAACAAAGCTCCATACGTAAAAAGCTCTTTTTTATATTTTACCAAAAGATAAATGGTAAATATTAGCAATGCCCCATTATACAAGATATTAACTTTTTCAAACATATAAACGACCTCTGGTTTTATTAAGGATGACGTAACAATTTTCGAATTTTCAGAATTAAGTAGATTTAAAAATAACCTAAAGAAGTACCCAATATGAACTATCGGTGCTTTTAGTATATATGCTGGGCCATGCATAGAGGCAAAAAACACAACATACGTTATCAACATTACGAAGAACGTTAAAACCTGTGTTATGACACTGTTGACACCTCTCAGGTTTCTATTAGCCAGAACTGTGCCCAAAGAGTAGCATAGAAAAGCGGACAGTAGCATCAAAGTGCTTTCAGGATGTGTTAGTAGCAATCCTCCGTAGAGTATAAGCAGAAGAATGAGATACTCTCTCTCTTCAGCTCCCTTAAATTTTATCATTATACTTACTCCTAAGATGAACAATATCTGCCCTAATAATTGAGGGGATAAGTAGTTGAAAGAGTAGATAAATCCTTCTGAGAATACAATCAAAAGGTATATACTTATCCATTTCGAGTTCTTACCTAGTACAATTACTGACAATAGAAGGATGGCAGCTAGGAGAATATATAAAACGGATGCAAACAGTATGTCCAATTTGGCCCCTACAATTATGCTGGCCGTGCCAAAAATGTATGAAAACCCGGGAAATGCACTATAATCAATATTTTTTGCAAGTTCAAAATCTCCATGAGTGATAAGAGCTGTGAGTTTTAACATTTTTATTACGTCGGGATTGTTAACAATAGAAGGATAAAACGCTAAAGGAACGGCAATGAAAAGGGATACCCCAAGAGTACATCCCAGTACCGGGAGGGTTTTGTGGTTACTAACCGATAGGATTAAACTAATCAATAAAAACAAAAGGGAAATAGAATAATATACCCTAAGATGATGGTAAATTATGTAGTATTCCCTAAAGACGTAAGTCCAAGCTGTTAACGCGGCTATCTGAAATAATAATAACCCCAGTATTCTATGACCCTTTCTCATTCTTACTCACCGTATAATACCGTTTCTTGAATAATTTTCTCGTGTTATGTCCAAGTTTCTTACGTATTTTTGGGTTTTCGATTAGATACTCGATGGATCTTATGAACTCATCGTTCACGTCATCAATTATTATGGCATGCTTGCCATTTACAAGATCCAACCCTTCAGCCCCTATTTTAGTTGTCACTATTGGTAAACCAGCAGCCATGTAATCAAGCATTTTAAGTTTAACACCCTCCCCACTGATCAACGGGACAACCGCAATGTCACACTTTTTAAGGATGCCATGAACATCATCAACAAATCCAAGGGTTTCTACATTTCCTTTACTCGTTTTGGGGACGCCTTTCCCAAATATGATAAACTTTAAGGTCTTATACTTCGAGCATTGCGGTGCTATTTTGTTTAGGATGATCTCAATTGCTTCCCTGTTCTGCACAGTTCTGTATATACCATGGAATACTGCCCATATTTGATGCTTATTCTTTTTCAATTTGTTTTTGTCCCCTGTAATTTTCACATTAGTAACTGGGGGGACGACTTTTATCTTCTCAGGATATGCTCTATATTCTTCTACAAACACCTTTTTGTTATCTCGGCTTATGGCCAACGTTAGGTCAGCGTATCTCAGAGCTGTTTTTTCAATCCACTTTATCGTTAGAGCATAGAACAGTTTAATAATTTTGGGAATATGTTTATCTCTCATGATAATTTCCGCATACTTGCTCTCCACATTATGCGAATCGTGAACGAGTGGGGAATTATAATTGAATATTTTCTTAACTGCTATCCACGTAAAGAATAAACCCCATGGTTGACTTATCAGCACAATGGAAGGCTTATATTTCTTGAGAACTTTAAAAAGTGTTAACTGGTAATAGGGATTCAAAGATAAGAAATACGAACCCAGACGCATGTTTTTTATTTTCACAAAATCAAAGGCATAAAAATAGTGCCTCTCACAAGATTGTTCGCCGGTTTCTCTCAGATCAGAAGGTTCGATGATTATAACGTGGCCCTTGTTCAATAGACCCCCCACTATAGCCGATATCCTACCCTCTACACCTTCCGTGGGAGTCGTGTTTAGCTTAACTTTTGTATGCGGGGAGATGATCAGAATGTTTTTTGTCATGTAATCACCAGTTTATTTTCTCCCCTCTCTCAAACTCTTCTTCAGCTCGACCATCACTTTGAACATGTAGCTCATGACGAAGCCGATGGCGAGGAACTGCACGCCACCGAGCACGAGTATTGCGGTGACTATCGCGAGGAGGTCGTGGGGGATGCGGTGAAACCACTCGTAAACAACGTAGGATCCGGTAAGCAGCCCCAAAACCATGAAAACGATCCCAAGAAGGTATAGGTACTTCGCCGGATTGTACCTGACGAGGAGTTCTATTATGGCCCGCCCTATTCCGAGACCATCACCGATGGGGTTTAGCTTCGTGTTTCCATTCCTTCTGTAGTAGTTTATGGGAACCTCGACGATCCTAAAACCGTTCGTCAGCGTTTCCACCGTCAGCTCCGTCTCAACCTCGAACCCGGGCTTTAGAAGGTTCACGCTTTTATAGACCTCCTTCTTAAGGGCCCGGTATCCTGAGAGTATATCGTGGAGCTCAACCCCGTAAAGAAAGCGGAAGAGCCAGTTAAGTACCCTGTTCCCGAACAGGTTCAGTCGCGTGAAAGCTCCTTTTTCATAATTGAGCAACCTGTTCCCTATAACGTGTTCCGCCATGCCCCTCCGTATTGGTTCCAGCATTTTCTCTATGTCCCTTGGATCGTAGGTTCCATCCCCATCTATCAGAACGGCAACATCGCTTTCGATCATGGAAAAGGCCTCGGCGACAGCCTGCCCCTTACCCCTGCCACTCTGTACAACCACCTTTGCACCCTTTTCCCTCGCTATCTCTCTGGTCCTGTCCGTGCTGTTTCCGTCTATAACTAGGATGTTATGATATCCCAGCTCCTTAAAGGCGTCTATAACCCTCCCTATGCCACCCTCTTCGTTTAGGGTTGGGATTATTATGGTAACGTCCAATGGTTCAATCTCCTGCATAGAACCCCACCGTATCTTTTAAAGCGGCGAAACAAATGGTCAACCCCTCGTTGTAGGCCGGGATGAGTATCAGAACGTTGCTCTTCTCCACCGTGGTTCCCCCTCTATTATCTCCATATATGCTGTTGCCATTTTAATTGGTCCTGTTATAAAATTTTTCCTCAAATTTTCCTGATGGATTTTCAAAGATGTTTGGTGTTTCACGGACATAACCCGTTCCATACCTTCTCACCGGCTCACTTTCATGTAACCAATGGCTTCAGCTGAAGATTCAATGGATCGCAAAGACTCAGGGCATTCTGAAGATTCCCCTGTCAAGGACCTTCTTCCCCTGAACGTAGGTATAGCGAACCACGACGCTCCCGTTCATGTTGCCCGGCAGCTCGAACTCTTCGAGGCCTTTAACGGGGTACCATTTTTTGAAGACCTGTGTTCCGTTGTCAAGGTAGCCCCATATCCCCAGCCCGGTTCCGGTTGCGTTCTCGAACTCGAGGAGGACCTTTCCCCCGGTCTTTTTAACTATAACGTTAGGATGCCTGAGCCTGAGTATCTTAACGATCCCACCGTCCGAGTAGGCGAGCTCATAGGGTTCCTCGGGTTTTATGAAAAGCCTCGCAAGGGTTGTGTTGAAGGCTTCCCCGTTCATGAGAACGGCGTACCCATAGTTGAGGTTCATGTAGACGTAGGCATCGAACTTCGAAGGCCCCGTGTTGAGCCTCTCAACCTTTTCCCCGTACTCGATATAGGCCTCCACCGGAGCTAAGGTCTGCCCGTTGACGTTTATCAGGACCTCCCACGTTTCACCGGGCTTCGCCACGATGCTGTAACCCTCCTTCTGGAATATGAATGCCCCGGAGGATGAAAGGAGCGGAAGCACGACCATGCCGTAATCCCCTTTTACATTTGCGGTCTCAACTATCGCCCCGAACTTGAGGAAATCGTAGTAGGAGACGATGACGTAGTCCACCCCAAGCCCCCCTGCCCAGTTTTCGTCGAGCCTACCAATGTAGTATCTGGCAACACCCCTATTCGGGCTCCCCTGGGCTACCGGGCTTCTTCTGGAGTAGTAGGTCACCCAGTGGCCGTAATCCCACCAAGCCATGACTATGTCGTTCCCGTTGGAGTTATTTTCGAGCCATACCAGAGCGTTTTCCCATGCCCCGTTCATGCGAGGCCTCTCCTCCCAGGCCCTCTGGAACCCGAGGGAAGCATCGGTAATGGGCAGGAGAACGAGGAGTACAAGCGTTAGCGCCATCCCCTTCCTCCCTTCCAACTTCGGGAGTTCATAAAGCTCCATCAGTCCGATACCGGCCATCAGAGCAATTCCCATCGAACCTATGAATAGGAACCTCGTCCATGTTTTTATCATGTAAATGCTTGGGATTATGAGGCCGAGGAGGAGGAAGTCGTAAACTTTAACCTTCCGGGGGGTAAACCTCAGGAAGAAGAGGGGAGCCAAGAATAAACCTATCGAAAAGGCCCCCCAGAGGTCGGAAAAGCCTGAAGGCCGGGTCTCCTGGATTGGAGCCTCTTTGAATATCCCGAAACCCGTGGAGAGATCCTTTAGAGCTTCAAACCTTGCGAAGATTATTAAAACTCCGAGAAGGGCTAGAACGGAAAGGATTCCGAGTCTGACCTTCCCGCTTTTGACGAACCTTCCGAGGATCAGGAGCAGGACTATGAAGGCTAAGCCCAGCGGGAGGAGGTACTTCAGGTGAACCAGGAGATAGACGTCCTTTATAAGTCCAAACTCGAGGGAAAGCTTTTCTGCAACCTTTTTACCGAGCCACCGGTTGTAACCGAGCATTCCGTAGCCGAAGCTTCCGGCGAGGTAGTTGGCCATCAGCGCCCCGAGGGCCGTCGATAGTGCTAAACATAGGGAATCGAGCATATACTTATCTTTCTTCAGAAGGAATGCCCCCACCGCTAAGAAGAGAGAATTCGCAAGGAGAAAGATGAATATCGGATAGTAAGCCTGCCAGAAGATCGAAGCGAAACCGCTCGCGAGGGCCGGGACGAGGTAGAAGGCCAGTTTTCTGTATCTCCTGCTGCGACGGGTTTTTAGGGCCAGGGCCGTTCCGAGCAGGGCCAATGAATAGAGGAAAAGCATGTAGTTGTCTCCCCTGTAATAGTTGGCCATCGACCTGAAGACGTGCCCAAAGCTGACCGCGAGGAAAAGGGAGGCAAAAAAGGCCCTCTTTTCATCGTAGAGCTTCAGAAGGGCGAGGTAGAAGAAGATCACAGTTAGAACGCCGAAAATCACCGGAGTTATTCTGAAAGCATCGTAGAGGGAAACCCCGAAGATGCTCAAAAGTTTGTAAACGTAAGCCGGAGTCATCCAGAGACCGAGGGGGTGGAAGTTGTGCACCTGATAACCCCATGGACCGCCGGCTATCGTCAGGAAGTTGAACCACTCGCCCGCTTTGAGCGCCTCCCTGATGTATGCAAGGTGAAAGTAGGGATCATAGCCGAGCATATACTTGAACCTTAGAGGAATCAGCCTGAAGATAAGGGCGATTGTCGCTATCAAGGGAAGGGCCATTTTGGGCCTAAATATACTCTCCGGCTTTAATTTTTCCACCCCGTATACCCCCTTTACTCACATTTTGTATTCTTTGAATAATTTAAGCTTTTATTATACCAACAGGGTCCTTTTCACTTAAACATGTCCACCTTCCTGAGATCTCTCAGCATCAATAAGACAAAAAGCAACGTAAGTCCGGTCATAATGGCCACCTGATTTTCTGCGGTATAGATGTAGCTGTACTCAACCTTCAAAAAGGCCCCCAAACTCAGGAGGATCACCACGAAGGAGATCACTACCGGGTCGAGGGATCTTTTGATTTTGCTTACCGTAACCTTCCCCGTTAGGATCTCCCTCAGAACCATAAGCGCTGGAAAGGCACCCAGTAGAAACGCTTTCAATGCCCCGAGCGAGAGAAGATCCGAAACGGTTACCTCACCTATCAGGGCAACGGTATAGAAGAAGTAGGCGATAAGCCCGAGGTCCTTATCCTTCCGGGCCAGCAGATAGACGAAGGGTATCAAAACGACGGCCTTTGCCCTCAATATTAGGCCGGCTATTATCGCTATTATCCCCCATATCATCTTCCCATCTCCAGCTCCTTCATGATCTCCCTCAAATAGTCACCCGGTCCTAGATCTATCGTGGGCACGATGGTGTTGAACTTCTTAACGGTCTCCTCCCTCTCGAGGTACCTTCTATAAAGGATCCTAAGGGTTTCCTTATCGAGCTCCCCATCGTAGAAGAGCACCGGATTCGGGGAGAGTATAATCATTCTGTGCTTCTTCCTCAGCATTAAGGTCAGGCGGTAGAGGAGTGAAGTGTGCCCCATCAGATCCGTTATGAGTATGAGATAGGAGGGTTCCTTGATACCGAGGAGGGCCTCGCTTGGCCCCCTTCTTTTTCTTGGAAAGATCTTCTCCATGAACCTCCTTCCCTTCCCGGTGAACTCTATGCCCAGGTCACTCTTCAGGCTCTTAAGTCCCCTTTCGGGTTTAAACTTCACCGCGTTTCTTATCCTGTTCAGCTGTTCCCTGCCCTTAGAGGGCCTCACGATTCTGACGTTGTTCTCGGTGTATACGATGAGCCCCACCGTGTAGTTCTTCTTCAAAAGTACGGTGGCGAGATGAAGGACCAAGGTTGAGGCATAATCTATCTTGGCCTTCCTCAGCCCCTTGCGCATCTCCCTCGTTGAGTCCAGAACAAGGTAGACGTTCCCCTCCCATTCCTTCATGAAGACCCTAACTATGAGCTCCCCGATGCGGGAAGTTGCCTTCCAGTCTATCCTTCTGAAGTCATCCCCGGGCAGGTACTCCCTCAGGCCCTCGAGCTCTATCGTTTCCATTCCCAGAAAGATGCTCTTTCTGTAGATCTCACCCAATCTTAAGTTGTAGTCCTCCTTTGCCGCTTCCCTTATAGAGTTCACTGAAGGCACCACGCTGAGCTTTTTCCTTCCAAGATCAATCTCCTCAAAGTAGAGCTCGTTGGGGTCGTAAACCTCCAGCCCAAGTGAAACCTCGTGATCCCCCCTCTTCCTGGGTGTTAAGCTTAGCTCGATGAACTTCTCCTCGCCGGCCTTCAGAATCAGCTTTCCGTCATTTTCTACCTTAATGGCCGGATTGGAACACTTAAATTTAATCTTCACATCGCTTCCGTGATTCTTAACCTTCACAACTGCCTTCGTCCGTTTTCCCTCCTCGGCAGACTCCGGAAAGTCCACCTTAACTTCCAGCTTTGGCTCGAACTTCCTTGCGTTTAAAATGTATAATGCAAGGCCCAGACCAAAAAGGGCGCTGAAAACGTTCGAGGCAAGGTAGCCATGGGCGAAGCTCACCCCGGAAAGCGTCCAGAGAAGGTCCTCCCTTTTCATATTGGCACCTCTACCTCATCGAGGATCTCCCTTACAACGTCCTCGCTTTTGAGCCCCTCAAGCTCGTACTCCGCCCTGATCAAAAGCCTGTGTGATAGAACGCTCACGGCCATCTCCTTCACATCGTCCGGTAGGGTATAATCCCTGCCCCTCAGAAAGGCGAGGGCCTTGGCAGCGTAAAGGAGATGTTCGGCCGCCCTTGGGGACGCTCCAACGAGAAGCCTCTCATCCTTTCTGGTTCTTGTGATTATCTCGTGGAGGTAGCTCAAAACCTCCTCGCTTGTCTTTACCTTCCTCACCTGTGCCATCATGGCCACTATCTGGCTTGGGGTGAAGATCTGCTTCACGTCTCTAAACTCCCCCCTGTCCTTCCTGAGCAACATGGTGAGCTCCTCATCCCTATCCGGATAGCCGACCTTTATGTTCATCATGAACCTGTCTACCTGTGCCTCTGGCAAATTGTAAACCCCTTCGAACTCAAGGGGATTTTTGGTTGCTATAACGAGGAAAGGCTCTGGTAGCGGAAGTGTTCTCCCCTCTATGGTCACCTGCCCTTCCTGCATGGCCTCGAGCAAAGCACTCTGGGTTTTCGGCTGGGCCCTGTTTATCTCATCCGCCAGAACGACGTTGGCGAATATTGGCCCCTTCTTTATCCTGAACTGGCCAGTTCTTTGATCGTAGTAGACCGTTCCAACTATATCCGCCGGAAGAAGGTCCGGAGTGAGCTGGATCCTCGAGAATTCGAGCCCAATAGCCTGTGCAAAGCTCTTCGCTATGGTGGTCTTGGCGACCCCGGGTATACCTTCCAGAATCACATGCCCTCTAGCCAGAAGTGCAACTGCTAAAAGCTCTATAACCTCGTCCTTTCCAACAACGGCGTTGTGAATTTCAGCTTTAAGCTTTTCAAGGAACTCTTTGCCATTCATTTTAACCACCCAGTTTTTTACCGGTTTTCATCTCTTTTACGATCTTCCTGAGGATCTTTTCATCATAACCCTCTTTTTTCAGCTCTTCTACAACCTCATCCAGACTTTTCCCTTCTTCCTTAAGAATCTTGCCCAGCAGGAGGTTTAAAAATCTCTTCGCCCCCTCCAGAGCAAGGCCGCTCTCAACGATTATGGCTAAAACGGCCACCCCCAGTATCACATAGAAGGCCTTCATCCTGTCAAAGCTCCTTCTTATCACGACGGTCCCCATGGCGTAGGGGTTGAAGTTCGAGTGATGGGCCTCATCAACGTAAACCACATCAGATTTTATGTACCCTGCGAAGTTCCTTATGAACGGTTCGTTCCTATCGAACATGTCGTTTATGAAAACGCTCGGGTCTGAGAAGAGGATTATCTTCCCGTTGCCATAGCTGAGCTCGCTCATCACCGGGAGTTGCCTCGGATTGTTTCCCAGAATGGCCACTTTGCTCGTGTATATCGAGCCCTCCGCTCCCACTATCACGGAAGGTACGTTGAGGATCAGCTTATCTACCCCAACGCCAAGCTGAGGATCGGTTATCCTGACGAGCTCCGGGAAGTTGTAGTTCTTCGAGTAGAACACATCCAGAGGTTGAAGGCCGCTAAACCGGGCCGTTACGTTCAGGCCTTTCAAAATATCGTTTCCGGTTCCAAAGTCGTCTATAAGAACGAGGGTTCCCCCGTTATCTAAAAACCTCTTTACCTCCTCGATTTCAGCGGAAGAATACCCAAGATCAGGCCCGAGAATTAAAAGAGTGCCCGTCCTCTCACCTATGCCGAAGGAGTTGAAGGGGGTTATCACGGGTATGACGTCTGCTTCTTCGTAGAGCAATTTCCCGAAGCTGGAAGCCCCGTTCCATCCGGTATTGAAAAGGCTAAAATCCGCACTGGTGTAGAATACCGGAACGCTCAGTGGCATCACGAGGATGAAAATCCCGAATGCAATCATTATCGCATAAACCGCCCTCCTCATAGCTCCTCCCCCACTATGAAAGACACTATGAAACCGGCCACGTGTCTGAGGTACTCCAAGACTTCTCTTCTCCTGAGGATTTTCTTTCCATAGAAGTGCCTCTCGTAAATGGTGGTGATCTTTTCCAGATGGTAGGCGAAGCTCTCCCCCTTCAACCTGCTCACGAGCTCCCTTGGCGTTAAGCTGGTCTTTAGGCCGTAGTGCCTGATGAGCTTGTGGTAAATCTCCCTGTACATCTCCCTTAGGGACCTGAACTTTCTAACGTCTTTATCCTTTTTAGCCTCCTCCATTGCCTTCAGGAGGGCTACGAACTCCTCATCGCTCATCCCTCTATGGGCCCTCCTGTAGAGCCTGTAACCTAAGAACGCTATCCCGAATAGGAGGGCTACGATGAGAATGATTAGGAAGGTCTCAAAAAGGGAAAAGCTTACGATTTTAAGGGTTATCGTATTTGATCTGGCCCTCTCATAGTAATCATCGCCCGGAAAGATGGCATAGACCCCATGGTCCCCGGTTTCGTTGAAGACAACGTCAACCTCAAAGTCCCCCATTGTATGAACTTCTGCGTGGGGTTTGCCATCGACGTAAACTATAACCGGAATCTCCCTTCTGACCCCGCTAACGGTTCCGCGTATCTTAACCTCCTCCCCAACCTTGAAGCTCTCTTTATCGGTCTTTATCTCAATTCTAACGGGATACTTGAGGAAGGTAAGGCTCAGAAAGGCCGAACTTCCGGCATAGACATCACTCCCGGCATAGCTGACGTTCAGAAGTTTTTTCCCGCTTTCACGGGCGGTAACGTTGAAGGAAAAAGCCCCGTTCTCGAGGGTTGAAACCCTGAACTTTCCCTGATCATACTCAACGAAAAGCTCTTCCCCGCCCAATGCGTTTCCATAATGATCCAGCAAAACACCCCTTACATTCACGCTCTGGTTGATGTACGCACTCTCACCTGAGGAAAGGATTATCCGTGTGGGGATCCTCAAAACGCTTATTTTTAAAGTGTTGGACCTCTCAAGGCTCCCGTTCCTAATGCCGGTTGCAAAGACCTCGTAGTTACCAATCCTATCGAAGGAATAGACAAAGGAAAATCGATCGTTCTTAACATTAAGGACAACTGTCAGGTTTCCAATGTGAAGGTTGACGGTGGTGAAGTTGGGTGCATAACCGTAAAAGGTGACGTTTTCTTGGACAAAGGGGTTAAGGTTGGAGGCGTATAGAAGGAAGAAATCAGGAGGCAAAACTTTATAGGTGCTCAAAACCCTCTCATAACCGGAATACATCTTCTTGATCTTCTCCAGCTTTTCCCTGAGGGATGAGGTGTCAAGCCTTAAGGTGCTGTTGTCCTCGTCAACGAACTCAAAATTCTCGATATTAGTGAGGGCCCCCTCGGCTTTGGAAATTCCCTCGCCCATCATTTCCAGACCTAAGCTCGCGTTGATGTAGGCCTGATAATCACCAGTCTCTCTAACTTCCTCTATGTTTTCCAGAAAGAGGTTTTGGCCGAGGGCTATCCTCTTAATTCCCCTCCCGAGATCAAGGAAGGTGGGTAGATAATCTTCAACCTTTGCCCTTATTCCAAACGACCTGTAGAATTCTATCTCCTCCCGGGTTAGGTTGAGCTCTGTTTCAACATTATTGGCATAATAGAGGCTTTGGTTGTCCTCCGCGATTATCCTGTCAAGGGTCATTTCTGAATAGAAGAGAATAACCTGGGAGTAGATGTAGATCCCCCTGTCGTTCTCATAGGCCTTTTCATATTCAAA
The DNA here is from genome assembly GCF_002214525.1 of Thermococcus sp. P6. Lineage (NCBI taxonomy): Archaea > Methanobacteriati > Methanobacteriota > Thermococci > Thermococcales > Thermococcaceae > Thermococcus > Thermococcus sp. P6. Next base: position 520,727 of record NZ_CP015104.1, on the reverse strand, counting down.
ATGCCTTTCCATGGCTGATCCAAAGCTGCTGAAGGCCAAAAGTATGAGAATGATTGGAACAATACTCCTATTCATTTTCCTCAAGTTCAAAAGACCATGATAAACATTTTAAAGTTAATGGTTTCAAATGACTGGGGGAGAATTATGGAAGTGGAGAAGATAGCAAGCGCTTCTCTGGGTGGCATTGGGGTTTCTCTGCTTATCTACGGGGCGATAAATTCCAACCAGAGTTTGGTTAACCTCGGATTTGCGGGCCTTTTTCTGGGTTTTGTAATACTAACGTTTAAATCAAAGGAATACATAAGGAGAGAGGCCCTTGATAACCTAGTTTTTCCCTATGCTGAAATGCTCCGGGATATGGTAAGGGACCTGGGCCTTGAGGGGAACGCTTTATACATACCACCCTATGAGAACATGCCGGAGGGAGGGACGTTCATCCCACTCCATAGAGAGTTCGACCTCGACCTCGGAAGAATGGATGAGGAGACGGTCTTCCTCACCAATGTGGCCAATGAAAGGCAGATGGGCCTTCGGATAAGACCAGCAGGAGCAGATCTGGTCAAAAAGTTTGAGGAGCACTTCGAGGCTCCACTCGATGGTAGCGGCCACAAAGCGGTTGAAAGCGTTGCCTCATCGGTTTTAAGGGCATTCGATCTCGCCAGAGGAGTGGTTATAGATGAGGAAGAGGGAGGAGGGTTTAGGATAGTTGTAAAGCCTACAAACATGAATGTATGCAGGAAAAACGTGGAGGGCTGTAACCAGACCGCATGCCCCGTGTGTTCCTCCATCCTTCTGGCCCTTGCAAAAGCGACCGGAGAAGTCATAGAGAGCGAGGAGTTTTCTATAAAGGACTACGGCATAGAAATAAAGGCCAGGAAGCTTGGGGGCATTGCGAAATGGATGTAGAGGACTACATATTGCTTTTCCTCTCCTCATGGGTTCTTATCTCTGCTCTGGCTGTGAAAAGCGTCGACGTATTTCTCACGCTAACCCTTATAGGCCTTCTCATGACCCTTGAAGTCGGAAACCTCTTCCTCAGCAGGGAGCAGAAGGAGAACCTGAAGCCCCTCGTGGAGCTCTTGCTGGTCATCTTCGCCATAATAGTCATGAAGAAGGTCTACGAGGTTCTGGGCGGGTGAGCTTTGAATTCATAAAGCTCTACTTGGAGTGGCTCAGGAAAACCCCGAATGAAATCTGGAGCAGACGGCAGGCGGAGTTCATAAATGCCCTCCTTGAAAACGCAGTGAACTTTCCCCTGTCAAAGGAAGAATACCTGAGGATAAAAGAAAGGGCCCGGAAACTGAAAGGGGGCAAAAGAATTTAAAGTCACTCCTCCTTTCAGTGATGGTGGTCACATGGAACTCAGGGATTACTGGGATTTAATAACCATCATCTTGCTCTCAATCATCCTAGATCTTCTCATTCTCCTATACCCTGACAACTTATTTAGAAAAGTCCTCGGACTGGCCTTCGTCCTCTTCTTTCCGGGCTATGCCTTTATAACCGCCCTCTTTCCCGAGAGGAAGGAGCTCGACAACATCGAGAGGCTCGCCCTGAGTTTTGGCCTCAGCATTGCCATAGTTCCCCTCATAGGCCTTGCCCTTAACTACACCCCCTGGGGGATAAGGCTAACGCCCATTCTCGTCAGTTTAACGGCCTTTAACATCCTTTTCTCCATCGCCGGGATTTATAGAAGGGCCAGCGCCGTTAACCCATGGATTCCGGGGATAAGCCTCGAGAGAATAAAAGAGGAGCTCGAATGGGAGAAATCAAGCAGGCTTGACAAAGCTCTAACGGTGGTTCTCATCATAGCCATCCTCTCTTCAATAGCCACGCTTGGGTATGTCATAACCCATCCAAAACCCGGGGAAAAGTTCACCGAATTTTACATCCTCGGCCCGGGAGGAAAGGCCGCCGATTATCCGACGGAGCTCTTCGCCGGGGAGAACGGAACGGTAATCATCGGCATAGTCAACCACGAATATAGAAACGTTACCTACTACGTCCAGATATGGCTCGTCAACCTGACCTATGATTCCAGCACCAATCAAACTCACATCCACAGCATGTACCTGATGGACACGCTCAACGTCACCCTCCCCCCCGTTCCTGTGAATGTTGAGGGCAACTGGACTCCCCAGTGGGAGACCAATTACACCTTCAGCATAGAGAAACCCGGAAGGTGGCAGCTGTGGTTCCTGCTCTTCAAGGATGACCTGCCCGAACTCCCCCCTGCCCCTGCGGACGGCAACTACGCGGAAACCGAGGCGAGGAACCTTATCCTCGAGGCCATAAACGGCACCATACAGAGTCTGAAGCTCAACGTGAACGTCAGATGATTATGAGTGAATTTGGAGATTTTAGCAGTTCTTTTTGTACTTCGCCATTTGAGGGTTTTTATTGATCTACATATTTTATTCTGTAGCTTAGTATTCATTTGCTCCTAATGTTTTGAGCTTGATTATTACTTTCTTTAGAAAAATTTATAAATAAAAAATGGTACTTCTCTTGAATTACTTCCTTGGGTGATGCTATATGAGATACGAGACAGTTGTAGCAGTTGGCATCCTCGCGACTCTGCTGGTGCTCTCAGCCCCGGCGAGATCGATCTTCACGGACGTTGCTAAATCTCAGGGCAACGAGTTCGGCTCCGGGGAGTTCGACATAGGGATAAGCAAGGACGGAAACAGGTTCTACGACGACCTGAAGCTTTTCGAATTTTCGGACCTAAAGCCCGGGGACGAAAGGACGTTCACCTTTTACGTCAAGAACCGCGGTGAGGTGGACGTTTCAAGGCTGGCGATGGTTTTCGACATCGAGGACCTCGAGGACGGCATGAGCTCGGCGGAAGAGGAAGTGGATAACACCCCCAACGTCGGAGAGCTGAGCGGTTATCTGACGATTGAGGAACTTAAGGTCTATCTGGGCAACGATTCGTGGAGCATCGATTCCGTAAAGGGGAAGAGCCTAAGGGAGCTGAACGGAACGGAGGTAGAACTCCTGACGGAGCCCATGAAGGAGGACGAAATTCTCAGGGTCTCGGTGACGGTTAAGTTTTCCCGGGAAGCGGGAAACGAGTGCCAGACCGATAAAGTCATAGTCAACGTGGAATTCAACGCGGAGCAATGAACTTTTAAACCTTCACCCAATTCTTTTCCCATGCTGAAGGATATCGGTATCGTCTTCGACATGGACGGCGTTCTCTACCGCGGAAACGAGCCGGTTGAAGGAGCCAAGGAGCTCGTAAGTTTCCTCAGAGAAAAGGGCATTCCCTTCATCTTTCTCACGAACAACTCCACAAGGGATGCCCGGATGTACAGGGAAAAGCTCGAAAGGATGGGCATAGAGGTCCCCGGGGACATCATAATCACCTCGGGTCTGGCGACGAGGCTGTACATGGAGAGGCACCTACGGCCCGGGAAGGTCTTCGTCATCGGTGGTGAAGGGCTCCACAGGGAGATGGAAAAACTTGGCTGGGGCATCATAAGTCTTGAAGACGCCAGAAATGGCCTCTGGAGGGACGTAAACTACGTCGTGGTGGGTCTCGATCCAGAACTGACCTACGAGAAACTGAAGTACGGCTGTCTGGCGATAAGGAACGGGGCGAAGTTCATAGGGACGAACCCGGACACGACCTATCCTGCCGAAGAAGGCATTCTCCCGGGGGCTGGCTCGATAATAGCCGCCCTGAAGGCCTCAACGGGGGTGGAACCCCTCATAATAGGAAAGCCCAACGAACCGGCATACGAGGTCCTCAGGAGCGTGCTAAACTCGAAGGGGAGGGAAGAGATCTGGATGGTGGGCGACAGGCTCGACACCGACATCCTTTTCGCCAGACGCTTCGGCATGAAGGCGGTGATGGTTCTGACGGGAGTGAACACCCTTGCGGACGTTGAGAAAACCGGGATAAAGCCGGATCTGGTTTTGCCGAGCGTTGGGGAGCTTCTCGACTACCTGAAAACCCTCGCGGAGGAACCCGAATGAAACTCGAAGAGCTCTTGAAAAAACTCATATGGCAGGAAAACGAGCTTTACAACCTTCACAAGCTTGGAGAAACCTTCGCAACCTTTGAAAGACCGGAGCTGGTTGAAACGTTCCAGCTTATGGCCGAGGAGGAGTTAAGGCACCGGAAGACCCTCGAGGGGATGCTCTTCGGAGGGGCCCTGAAGGGAACAACCGTCATAGACTACCTCGAAAGCCTCTCCCTCGAGCCTCTGCTGGGGGATGAGCGGGCGGAACCGGAAGGGCTTGAGGAACTTGTCCTCGAGGCCCTGATCCGGGAGAGGCATGCTTACGAGCTCTACACGAGGCTCGCCGGCATTTTGGACGGTTCTTTGATGCACATCTTCAAAATGATGGCCGGAGAAGAACTAAAGCACGCCTACAGGCTCAAACTCATATACGAAGGCCTTTGAAATCTGGATAAATTATCCGACATCTCCCTTTTCTACACCCTCACCCACCTATCAAAGGTTGCCCCATGAATTCGTCATCCCGGCGAAGATGGGAAGGGTAAGGTATATGTAGGGGATGTACCCGATAGACCTTCGCTGATGCTTTTACCAATGGGGGCAAAGATGAACAACTATATGTCAGAGGTGTTCCTATGGTAGTTGAAAAAGTGATGAAAAGGGATGGAAGAATTGTGCCTTTTGATAAAGAGCGTATAAAGTGGGCTATACAGAGGGCAATGCTCGAAGTGGGGGTCCATGATGAAAAGCTGCTCAACAGGGTTGTCCGGAGGGTCGTCAGGAGGGTTAACGAGCTCTACGAGGGCCAGATTCCCCACATAGAGAACATACAGGATATAGTCGAGCTTGAACTTATGAGGGTCGGCCTTTTTGATGTTGCAAAGGCCTACATCCTCTACCGCAAGAAAAAGGCCGAGATAAGGGAAGAAAAGAAGAAAATCCTCAACAAGGATAAGCTGGATGAAATAGACAAGCGCTTCTCGATCAACGCCCTCAGGGTTTTAGCGAGCAGGTACCTCATAAGGAACAAGGAGGGTAAAATCGTCGAGAGCCCGAAGGAGCTCTTTGAAAGGGTTGCAACTCTCGCCGTTATTCCGGATCTGCTCTACGACGAGAGGGTTTTCTCGAAGGAAGGGGGATACGAAAGGGATCTTAGAAAGGTTGAAGAATACCTCCGGAATCCCGGGAAATTCGACGGGCTCTACAGGGTGGGCAGGTTCGGGCTCAACAAATACCACTTTGAGCGTTTGCTAAACCTCTACCGCGAGCTGGCTGAAAAGGGCCAGATGAAGGTTGACGTCGATGAATTCCTTGAAATGCTCGAGAGGGGAGACTTTGACGAGTACGAGAACGAGATAGAGGAGTACTTCCGCCTCATGACGGAACAGGTCTTCATGCCCAACACGCCGGCGTTGATAAACTCGGGTAGACCGCTCGGTATGCTCTCGGCCTGCTTCGTCGTTCCAATAGAGGACGACATGGAGAGCATAATGAAAGCTGCCCATGATGTTGCCATGATACAAAAAATGGGCGGAGGATGTGTGGATGGAAATGCTAGGATAATATTTGAGAACGAGGGAGAGGAGCACCTAACAACCATGGCTGAAATGTACGGGCGTTACAGGACTCTGGGCGAGTTCTATGATCCGGAGTACAACCGGTGGGGCATCAGGCTTGAAGAAGTCCCCGTTTACGTCCGCTCCTTTGACCCCCGGAACGGAAAGATCGTTAGGGGAAGGGTGAGGGCCATCTGGCGCTACGAACTCGATGAGAATGTTACAAAGTATAGCATAAAAACCAACAAGGGAACGAGGATTTTAACTTCTCCATGGCATCCGTTTTTCCTGCTTACACCCGACTTCAGGATCGTGGAAAAGCGTGCCGATGAGCTCAGGAGTGGAGACATGCTCATTGCGGGCATGCCCGAAGAGGAGGACGTTGAGTTCAACTTCGATTACTGGCTGGCGGGCTTCATAGCTGGAGACGGGAGTATGGGCAAGAATAGAGTTAGGGTGAAAGGGCATGAATACGTTTACGACAGGCTGAGAATATACGACTACACCCTTGAAACGCTCGAAAGGATAAACGGCTATCTCGAAAAACAATACGGAAGGCGTTATTCCTACCAGAAGGACAGGAACATCCACTACATCGACATTAAGGCAAAGGAAATCACTTCCCATTACGTCCACCTGCTTCAGGGCATAGATGAGGGAATCCCACAGGCAATTCTCAAAGGGGGTCCCGGTGCGGTGTTCTCATTCACAGCCGGCCTTTTCGACGCCGAGGGCCACGTAAACGGCAAACCCGGTGTTGAGCTCGGCATGTCAAACAAAAACCTTGTTGAGGCGATAACCCACTATCTGAATGCTCACGGAATTAAGGCCCGAATGAGAGAGAAGCCGAGAAAGGATGGCGTTGATTACGTTATGCACGTTGAAGAGTACTCATCGCTGCTCAGGTTTTACGAACTCATAGGAAAGCACCTCCAGAACGATGAAAAGAGAAACAGGCTTGAGAAAGCTCTTGAACGGTCCAAGGGTGGGACCTTTGGTCTGTCATTAAGCTTTGAGTCGTTCAAAGAATGGGCAAAACAATTTGGCGTCGAATTCAAGACCAACGGAAGCCAGACGGTTGGAATCATCGATGGGGAAAAAGTTTCACTGGGGCAGTGGCACAAAAGGGAAAAAGTTGCCAAGGCTACACTGGTGAGGTTCCTCAGGAAGCTCATCGAACACGTTGATGAAAGAAAAGAAAAAGAAGAGATTAAAAAGATGTTGCACCTTATCGAGGGTCTCGAAGTCGCCAGGGAAATAACTACAACAAACGAGCCCAAAACGTTCTACGACCTTACTGTTGAGAACTACCAGAACTACTTAGCTGGAGAAAATGGAATGGTCTTTGTCCACAATACAGGTCTTAATTTCTCAAAACTCCGTCCAGAGGGTGATTTCGTTGGTTCAACAGCAGGGGCAGCCAGTGGCCCGGTCAGTTTTATGCACCTCATCGATGCGGTAAGCGACGTCATCAAGCAGGGGGGCGTCAGAAGGGGAGCCAATATGGGTATCCTCGAGGTCTGGCATCCCGACATCGAGAAGTTCGTCCACGCCAAGGAGAAGAACGTGGGGACCAACGTCCTGAGCAACTTCAACATAAGCGTCGGCATATGGGAGGACTTCTGGGAAGCCCTCAGGGAGGGTAAACGCTACCCGCTCGTCAACCCCAGAACGGGGGAGAAGGTTAAGGAGATAGATCCCAAGAGCCTCTTTGAGGAGTTAGCTTACATGGCGTGGGCCAAGGCCGATCCCGGCGTGGTCTTCTTCGACGTCATCAACAGGAGAAACGTTCTGGAACCGGCCAAGGGAGAGAAGATCCGCGCAACTAACCCCTGCGGCGAGGAACCGCTCTACGAATACGAATCCTGCAATTTAGCGAGCATAAACCTCGCAAAGTTCGTGAAATACGACGAAAACGGGAAGCCCTACTTCGACTGGGAAGAATACGCCCGCGTGATCCAGAGGGTAGCCAAGTACCTCGATAACGCCATAGACGTCAACCGCTTCCCGCTACCGGAGATAGATAGGAACACAAAACTCACGAGGAGAATAGGCGTCGGTATGATGGGTCTGGCCGATGCTCTCTTCAAGCTCGGCATACCCTACAACAGCGAAGAGGGCTTCGCCTTCATGAGGAAGGCAACGGAGTATCTGACCTTCTACGCCTATAAGCACTCGGTTGAAGCGGCGAAAAAACGCGGAACCTTCCCGCTCTACGAGAGGAGCAGATACAGGGAGGGAGAACTTCCTGTTGAGGGCTTCTACCACAGGGAAACATGGAACCTGCCATGGGACGAGCTCGTAGAGGAGATCAAAAGGCACGGAGTTAGGAACGCGATGGTAACGACGTGCCCGCCAACCGGAAGCGTTTCGATGATAGCGGATACATCCAGCGGAATCGAGCCGATATTCGCCCTCGTCTACAAGAAGAGCGTCACCGTTGGCGAATTTTATTACGTTGATCCCGTCTTCGAGGCCGAGCTGAAGAAGAGGGGTCTCTACAGCGACGAGATCCTTCAAAAGATAAGCGACAACTACGGCTCCGTTCAGGGGCTGGAGGAGATTCCGGAGGATATGCAGCGCGTTTTCGTCACCGCCATGGACGTTCACTGGCTCGATCACCTTCTGGCCCAGGCTAACATCCAGCTCTGGCTCACGGATTCGGCGAGCAAGACGATAAACATGCCCAACGATGCCACCGTTGAGGACGTTAAGGCCGCTTACCTTTTAGCTTACAAGCTCGGCTGTAAGGGCGTAACGGTCTACCGCGACGGCTCGCTCTCGGTTCAGGTCTACAGCGTCGAGGGAGAAAAGAAGCAGCGCGTAAAGGCCAGACCGAGCGACTACGCGGTCGAAAAGCTCAGGGCGGTCGTTGAAGCGGAGCCATGGCTTGGAAGGTTCATAGACGTGGAGGGCATACTGAACGGCACCAACGGAAAGGAGAAAACCCAGAGCATGGGGATAACCTTCTCGGTTAGCAAACCATCCGCTCCGGCACATGGTCCCAAGCCCGAAATTCCGAAGGAGAAAGTTGAGGAGCTCCTCGGGGTTGCCTACTGTCCTGTCTGCTACGAGAAGGACGGTGAACTCGTGGAGCTCAGGATGGAGAGCGGATGCGCCACCTGCCCGCGCTGTGGATGGAGCAAGTGCGTTATAAGTTAACGTTTTTGTTTTTAACATCTTTCTGCCAACGGAGGCTTTTTAAAACCGAAGCTTTAACTTCTCTCCATCATTCAGGAGCCTTTAGGGTATTTCCTTAAACCGGGCTATTGGGGGTGTTGGAATGGACAAGGTTTACCTCACGTGGTGGCAGGTGGACAGGGCAATCTTTTCACTGGCCGATAAGCTGAGGGATTACAGGCCTGATGTAATAGTCGGCATTGCGAGGGGAGGCCTAATACCTGCGGTCAGGTTGAGCCACATACTGGGGGACGTCGAGGTTAAGGTGATAGACGTGAAGTTCTACAGGGACATCGAGGAGAGGATGGAGAAGCCGGTGATAACGATCCCGCTCCACGGCTCGCTGGAGGGAAAAAGGGTCGTTATAGTGGATGACGTGAGCGACACCGGAAAGACGCTGGAGGTCGTGAGGGAGGAGGTCGAGAAGGCTGGAGCAAGCGAGATAAAGATCGCCTGCCTCAGCATGAAGCCGTGGACTTCGGTTGTTCCGGACTTCTACGTATTCAGGACCGACAAGTGGATAGTCTTCCCGTGGGAGGAGTTCCCGGTTGTCGTGAGGGAGTGAGCTTTTTACTCTTTATTTACGTATAAAATTTTATCTTTTTCTATCAACTATCCAATTCTGGATCAGGATTAGGTCATACGTAAGTAAAAAGTAGTATGGATGTTTATGCTCAATGAAGGAAAAAATTTATAGGATCAATCGTCAAACTATCTGGGGGTGCGGGAATGAAGCGGCAGAGTCCGGTGGTAAGAACGGCCTACTACGCTCTAACCGGCCTCCTGAGCTTCGCCGCCTTCAGCGTGGTCAGTGCCTACCTGAGGATGAATGGAATAGGGCTTCCGTGGACCGAGGTGGTTAGCGGTGGTTACAGGGTGAACGGATTGGTGGCGCTCCTCATTGGCGGGACCATCGGGGTTGTCATCGCCTACGCCGGTGAAAGTCTGGCCCGTAAAAGGGGAAATCCAGCTTATTACTACGCTGGACCGGTAGTCATAATAGTGGTTCTGGCGATCACCGTCCTCCTGCTCTACGGAGGAGCCTGCGGCTACTGCAAGAAAGTGGTCTGCTCTCCGAATCCGGTGAAGGAGTGCGGAACTAACGTAAGACTCTCGTGGACGCTCTTTGAAATTAGGTGCGTATGTGCCGCCATCGTCAAAACACTGCTGTCCCTCTTGTGAGGGTTGGATATGCTCCCCTACTTTTATTTTAAGACCCTGATAAGAAGTCGTGCGTACGTTTTTCTCGTAGTTTTAATCTCACTTGTGAAGTTTAAACTCCCGCGGGGAGATGGAATGGATCTCTACGTGCTCCTTGCTGTTATCATAATCTCCCAGGCTGTTATGAACCTCATCGACCCTAAGAGAACTCTAAGAATTCATGCCCATCTCCTGAACCTTCCGGCCTCGATGGAAAGAATGGCCCTGCTCACGGCTCTGGGTCTTATCCCCCTCGTTCTTCCACTCCTTCTCTCACTGAAGGGATTCCTGCCGGTCTTTCTGGCCCTCCTTTCCATAGGGCTCGTCTCCCTCCTCTCCGCAGGTTCGAGACTGGCGTTGGTGACTTTCCCCCTCTCCCTCGTCTTCATACCCGCTGGCTGCGGCGACCTCAGGGCCCAGAGCTTCGTTGCGTTGACCGTTCCGTACCTTATCCATGGATTTAAGTGGTTAATAACGGGCATGCCGGCGAGGATAACATTCAGGGGCTTTGAGATAAACCTGAGGTATGTGGTTCCTTTAATGGGGGTCGTCTACGCCTTCGATACTGCTTATCCCGGGGAGATGAGCGTCTTTATCTCGGATGGTAGTGTAATCTTTCTGAACCCCGACTTCGAGCCCCTCCATTACGTTGGTTTCATGGCATTCACCATAGTTTCCATCTCCCTGCCCTATATGGCTGTTTATGGTATGAGAAACGGTGAATCAAGCGTTGATTATCTGAGGGCTATGGTTGGCTCCCCCATAATCAGGAGGACTGCCGGATTTGCTCTGGCCATGGCGGTTGCGATTCCCGTGTCCTTAAGTCTAACGTTCCTCAACCATCTGTCGATCTCCATGGAAAATGCCATAAAGTTCGGTGTACTCGGAGCATTATCTAACGTTGCGCTTCCATCTGGCTCTGATTCACGCCTGACGGGCTACTCCTACCTTTCCTATCTCGTACTGGTGCATCTACTTCCGGATGTTCCGTTGTATGTCGTGGTTTCTCTGGGGTTCTTTGTCTCGGTTTCACTTTACGATATCGATGCATGGAGGAAGAGGATATGAAAAAATCCGAAGTAATACCCAAAGTCCTGTTCACACGACTGCTCTGGGTTCCGCTCTTGGGGGCCCTTCCATTCCTATTCGTATGGCCAGCTCTGGGTCTCAGACTGGTAGCTTCGGCATCACTCCTGCCCCTAACATTCGCCGTTCATGAGTTTCTGCACGTTGTTCTTCTTCCCGATGATGGGTTCAGCTTTAGAGAAGGGCGGTTTTTTGAGATCACCGTGGAAAAGGAAGTCTCTCCGGGGATGGTGTTCCTCTCCGCCATCCTCCCGGCTGAGGTTCTTGGATCGATCGGATTGCTGGTAGTCTGCTACGATTCCCTCATAGCGTTCCCCTTCCTCCTTCATCTCATAGCTCTGCCAGAGGACGTTGCGGGAGTGGGAGGGATGAGGATTGAGTAATGAGGTACTTGTTATAAGGGAACTAGTCTGCGGGTACGATAGGCCCCTTTTAAAGGCCTCTCTGAGGTTAAGGGAAGGAGAACATGCAATCGTTTACGGAGAAAACGGGACGGGCAAAACAACCTTTCTGAAAACTATTGCAGGACTCAGGGAACCCTTCTCAGGGGAGGTCAGGATACTCAGGAAGAAGCCGGGGAGGGGAAAGCCGGTTATGAGGGAGGTGTTTTTCCTTCCCGAGGAGATATCCCTCCCGATCGAGCTGAGGGTGAAGGACTATGTAAACATGATCTCGGACATCTACGGTGAGAAACCGGACGAAGAGAGGATCTCCAGAGGTCTGGAATTTTTGGGGCTTGAACATCTCTACAACCGCCCGATAAAGGAGCTCTCTCAGGGACAGCGGAGAAAGGTCCAGCTTCTGACGGCCTACGTTCTCGAGAGGAAGCTGACACTCCTCGACGATCCGGTTATAGGAATCGACGAGGGAGGAGAGGACGTTGTTAAGACCATTATCCGAGAGCTCACTAAGGATGGTGCGGTTCTCGTAACCTCCCGGAGACCGGTAGACAGTCTGAACTGCATCCCCGTTGATGACCTGAAGCCGTAGGCAAAAATCCTTTTAACAACCCTCGGAGGAACTATCCCGTGGTGTGAGAGCCTTCATGGCCATAGAAGTGAGCGACGAATCCCGATGATCCCTTCAGGGTCCAGCAGAGGATCGAAACGAAGACCGGGGATAGGGTTCTTTGAGAGGGAAATCTTTAAATGAATAATGACCCTCTATTACGGGGGGCAGGTCATGGATATAATCACGGCGGTTATTCTGGCAGCACTTCCAATCTTGGCCTCAATATATTTTACGAGGTATCTGGGGGAAGAGTATGCGTGGATAAACAGGAAAATAATCCATTTTAGCATCGTTCCTGCAGCAATCCTGTACTATTTTGACCAGATCCCCAGAGAGGTATTTTCTCCCGCAGCGTTTATTTTTGGGTTGGTCCAGCTGATATTTCACATAAAAAAGAACAAACTTGGATGGTATCAAATAAAATCAAACTATGGAGAAGTTTTTTTCGCATTTTCGGCATCTTTAGTGGTTTTTGCCCTCCCTAAGAGCTATGCAACGGCGATTCTGCTGGCCATGGCAATAAGTGACGGTGTTACCGGCGTGATTAGATTCGCTTATTTTAGAAGAAACGGCCATAATGTGAAATTAAAAAAACACTGGAGCGGTAGTCTGGGTTATTTTCTCTCAACCCTTTTGATATCCGCGTTGGTCCTTCCGGAGTTTTCCTGGCCCCTGAAAGTGGTTTGGGGAATCATACTAACGCTGGCGGAATATCAGGCATTTTTAGATGACAACCTTGCGGTCCCCTTGGTAGGAACAATTCTTAAGCTGTTTATTTAACTACCCCGTTGATGAACCGGGGCGTAGGCAGAAAACCCTTTTAACCACTCCCGGGGGAACTATTCCGGTGGTGGTATGAGAGCCTTCATAGCCATAGAAGTGAGTGACGAAGTCAGGGATAACCTTGTCAGGGCCCAGCAGAGGATCGGAACGAAGGCGGCAAAGATAAAGTTCGTCGAGAGGGAGAACTTTCACGTGACCCTTAAGTTCCTCGGTGAGATAGACGACGCACGGGCGAGGGACGTCATGGAAGCCCTTGAGGGGATAGCGAAGAAGCACAAAAAGCACCGCGTCCGGGTTAAGGGGATAGGCGTCTTCCCGAACCCGAATTACGTGAGGGTGATCTGGGCGGGAATAGAGAATGACGGGGGAATAAACGCTATAGCCAGGGACGTGGAGCGGGAGATGAGAAAACTGGGCTTCAAAAGGGAGAAAAACTTCGTGGCCCACGTAACCATCGGCAGGGTGAAGTTCGTGAAGGATAAGCTCGAGCTTGCGATGGCCCTCAGGGATCTCGCGAACGAAGACTTCGGGGAGTTCACCGTTGAGGCGATAGAGCTGAAGAGGAGCACCCTTACGCCGAGGGGACCGATCTACGAGACGATGGCAAGGTTCGAGCTGGCGGAGTGAGGGAAATGGATCCGGAGGAGATCGTCAAGGAAGTTCTCTCGAGAATACGGCCCACCGTGGAGGAGAGGGCCTTCGTAGAGGGAATTATGGGGGAACTGGAATCGATAGCGTGGGAGACCATCGAGGAACTCGGTCTAAACGCAAAGCCCCACTTCGTCGGCTCACTCGCCAAGGACACCTACCTGGCCGGGGACCACGACGTTGATCTTTTTCTCGCCTTTCCACCGGATACGCCCGTGTCGAAGCTCAGGGAGGATGGCTTTGAACTCGTAAAGGCGATAGCCGGAAAACTTGATGATTACGAGGTCTCCTACGCGGAGCATCCCTACGTGAGGGCAAGCTACAGAGGCGTAAGCGTCGACCTCGTCCCCTGCTACGAGGTGAGCAACTGGAAGGAGGTTAGAACTGCTGTTGATCGCTCCATACTCCACACCGGGTGGGTGATCGAAAACCTGAAGGGCAGAAACGACGAGGTTAGGCTCCTGAAGAAGTTCTTAAAGGGGATAAACGCCTACGGTAGCGAGGTCTACGTGAGGGGTTTCTCGGGCTATCTTGCAGAGGTTCTCATCATAGAGTACGGGTCCTTCCTCGAGGTCCTTGAAAAGGCCGATTTCATGTTGCGGAAGAAGGTAATCGACCCCGGGAAATGGCTGGCCCGGGAGTACAGACTGGCCATGGAGACGGTAGAGAGGGAAGCTGACAGACCTCTGGTGGTGATAGACCCCGTTGATCCCCGGAGGAACGTGGCCTCAAACCTTGGATGGGAGCGCTACGGAAGTTTTTACTTCAAAGCTCCACTGTTCCTCGAGAGTCCCTCGGAAAGCTTCTTCTTCCCGCGAGAAAGACCGAAGGGAAGTTACCTCTCCGAGCTCAGAAGGAAGGGAACCCACCTCGTAACCCTGCTCTTCAACGAACCCGGGCTCGTTGATGACGTCCTCTTCCCCCAGCTCCTCAGGAGTGCCCGTGGCCTCGAGAGGGCCCTTTCGAAGGAAGGCTTCAACGTTCTGGGATGGGACTTCGGCAGAAGGGATAGGGCCTTCATAATGCTCGAGATCGACAGGCGAGAAAGGGAGAGGATTAAACTAAAACCCGGGCCGGAGTTCTTCACAGAGCAGGGGTGGGACTTTTACCGGAAGAACGATCGGGTGTGGATCGTCGGAAAGAGGCTCTTCGCGGAAAAGGCCGTGAGGGAGAACGTGGTGGACGTCATCGCCGGGCTTCTGGAGAGGGGACAGGTCGCCCTTGGAAAGAACCTGAGGGAGAGCATCGCGAGGGCTGAGATCCTGCTGGATTACGTCCCGAAGGAACTTGAGGAGGATGCCTACCTCTTCCTCAGCAGGGAGAAGTGGAACCTGAAGGGTTGACCGTCGGCAAAAAAGAACTGGAAGAGAAGGGCCTCACCTGTGCTCGCACCATTCCCTGTTCTCCCACTCGCCGTGCATCTCCCCGGGGATGTGGCCCGTATCAGCCACCGCCCATTCGAGGTTGTAGGACTCGATCAGGCCCCTCAGCTCTCCCTTAAGGGCCCTCCTCCCGGTGTAGAGGGCCGCCCTCGTCACCACGTTGTAACCGTTTCCGGGGACCTCTGGTCTAAGGGCGTCCAGCCAGGCATCTTCTTCCGTTTCCCAGCCCTCAAGCGAGGGCATCCTTCCGAGGTCCCAGAGGTAGTAGAGCCCCTCGAAGTTCAGCAGTCTCAGGTAGGCGTCCACGAAGAGACTCTGAATTTCATGGCCGTCGAAGTAGTCCATCAGCTCTATGAGGGCCTTTGCCATGACCGAGACGTTGCCGAAGGCCACCCTCGTGTCGAGGTTCTCCCAGAAGCGCGGACAGGAGTGGTTGGCGAGCAGCATCAGGTAGTAAACCCTTCCGAGCCTCAGGGCCTTTCTCTCCCCGCGGGCTGGCTCGAGAACGTAATCCTGTGACGTTTCCATGCCGAAGTAATCGTAGTAGTCCCGGAAGAATATCCTCGCGTAGCGCACAAGGAACTCCCGGGCATCGGCGTTAAGCTCCTCGAGTCCCCTCAGAACCCCCAGTCTAACGGTCCTGTTGAGCTCCTCGAAGAGGCGGGTGAAGGCCACCTTCCAGAGCTGGGAAATTTTCCTGCCCTTCACCTCCCGGGAAAAGACCCTTCCATCATCCCTGCGATAGCCGAGCCACCTCATGTCTCCGGTCCTGCCGTCGGTGCTGAGGTCGAAGTAGTCGCTCCAAGAGGAGTAATCCTTTACCCCCATCTCGAAGGAGCACTCGCCCTCAAGGGGCCTGAACTCGCCGGAGAGTTTCTTCTTCACGAACTCCATGGCCGAGATCCTTTCAACGCCCTCCTGCTCAAGCCCCTCCATCCAGCTTACGAAACGGTCGAGCTGGGCCGGGTTCCCGAGGAGGCTCTCCAGATCGCTGGCCGTGAAGATAAGGTAGGGAACTCCAGTGTCCTCCTTGAAATTATCCCGGCGTGAGAGGACAGCAGAGATCAATCCCTCCACGTCGAGGGTGTTGAAGGCGAAAGCGTCGCTTATGCCCCACTCCCGGCCGAAGACGAACGCTCCCCCGTAGCGGTTGCAGGAGTACTTGGCCTGCGGGAGGTCATAGATCAGCTGCCTCTCGTCGAGGAGAAAGACCAGCTTTTTATCGGTTGAGGACTCCACTATGCGGGCGCTATCCCTTGTTATCACCGCCTCCGGGAGCCAGTAGCCGATTACGTCCCTATCCCCGATCAGCGGGGAGTAGAAGTCAAAGGAAACCCGTGCGAGAATTTCCTGCTCGAAACCGTCCAGATGGGGAACTATCGGGTGAAAGGGTGTCGTTGGCACGGGATCGAACCTCTGAAGGAGCTCGACGGCCTCCTCAAAGGCCCTCCGGTGGTGCCTGAGGAGCATGAGAAAGGTGAAGGGCTCGATGTCGAGGCTTATTCCCCTCATCCGGGAGAGGAGGTCCGCTATGTACTCGTAGGAGTGGAGCATCGCCATCGTCCAGTTCCTGCCCTTAACCTCCTCCCCGCGGATCTTTATTGCAACGGGACTTACCCTCTCCTCGTAATCCAGGGGGCTGCTCCCGTCGCCGTCGAGAACGTAGACCACATCCCCCGGCTGGTAGGCGTGGAAATGGTGGGCGTACTTCATGAACATCAGGATTCACCGGCGGTGATATAATCCCCTCCCTTATCAGGCTTTCGCAGGGGAAAGGACATCATTACCCATAAACGTCCGATAGATTAATAAATGTGTGCATTGAAACAACCCCGGTGGGAGGATGGAACCGGAAGTGAGGAGGATACTCGGGAAGGATCTCGCCGCTTACCTCGAGCTCTTGAGGGCCAAGATGGCCTACGCAGAGGAGCTCTATGGGGTAAAGATCAACTACGTGCCGCTCGTCACCGAGGGCGAGATAGTCGTCCTCGACGGGAACGATGGAAAGATAAAGTGGCTCAGAACAAAGCGACCCCTTACCCCCCGGGAGTTCGAAGCCCTGGCGGATAGGATAAGGAAAAATCTCGAGAGCGGTTTCGTCGAGACCCTTCTGTCCATGAACATGAGCTGTGTAAACGTGCCCGGGGAGTGAATCAGCCCCCGTACACAACGGGGAGGACCTTTAAGACGTCTCCGTCATTCAAGGGATGATCTTTTGAAACTTTCCTTTCGTTTATAAGTAAATGGTGGTCATTTTCACTGAGTTTTAACATTGCAAGAACATCACTAACACGAGTTCCCTCTTTGACCTCAATTTCTATTTCGGGACCGTGCTTTAAAGCGGCTTCTCCATAGAGTTTAACTTTTATCTTCATCCCTCAACCCTCCGGGAATCTGACCTCACAAGAAAAGGATGGGGAAAAACTTAAAGATTTTTGGTTTCTCAGCACTTCTCAAACCCGATCTCCACGGGGGTTGGGTTAACCAGGTTGTCGCTAACTGGACAGCGCTCCTCAACCTGCCCGAGCCATTTTTTAAGGGTCTCCTTATCGGCATCGGTCTCCAGCTTAAACCTGACGTTGATCTTTTTGTATCCCGCTCTGTCCCCGTTTTTGCCCATGAACTTGGCCGGATTCAGGTTTCCTGAAACCTCGATTTTCATGGAGTGGATCTTGAATCCCATCTCCTTTGCCACCATGTGCCCCACGACGTTCAAACAGCCCGCCAGAGCCACCAGGATGTATTCCACCGGGTTGGGCCCGTCGTCCGTTCCCCCAAGTGAAGGGGGTTCGTCCACTATCACTTCAAAGTCCCTGACCTTCACCCTGAGTTTCGTGGGGGAAAGGCTTTCTCCCTCGGCCAAAAACTTCAGGTCTGGCATCTGCCGTTCACCGGCTTATTACTTGGTCCCGAGGGTTAAAAGAATTGCCAGAACCTAAGGTTAAGATAAAAAGGTTAAAGATTCAGGCGTTTCCTTATGCGCCTGACCTCGCGCTTTGCTTCGCCAAGACCGAGCTCCTCAAGAACCTCTTCCCTCGGGATTCCGTGCTCATCGTAGCCGATCTCCTCGTAGTATCGCCTCACCTTTGCCCTTAGCTCTTCCCTGTCCGGCGCTTTGCCCTTTACCGGGCCGTTTGGAAGGGGCTCGTAGAATCTCGGGGGATTGTCGTCATCCTCTGGCCCCCAATGGACGTCGGGCCCACCGAGGAGCAGCAGGATCCTCTGGAGGTGTATTATTCTCGGTCCGATTTCGTTCATCCACCGCTCGGGGGTGATGTTGAAACCGGTTACCGCGTTTCCGAATTCAAGGATGTTCTCAAAGCCCGGTTGCGTGACGAAGAAGCATATCACCGCGGAGTCGTAGAAGGCGCTTGTAAGCTCTCCCTCGTAGCCCTTGGCCGGAAGGGCCGCGGTCGATGTGTGGTCCCCGCCCTGAACGGAGACGGCATAGCTAACGCCCCTCGTGTAATCGAGCTCACTCCTTACCCCATGGGCACCTACGCCTATTCCCTTAACCTGAACCGCGTACTTCGTCGCATCCACGCCCTTCATTTCCGATATCCTCTTAGCTGCACGGTAGGTTCCCTCTGCCAGGATCTTCCCTATTCCCTCCCGGTTTATAATCACCTCGAGGAGCCTTGCGAAGGCCTTCTCGTCCCCCCATTTAAGTTCAAAGCCGAGATCTTCCCCCGTGAGGATCCCGCGCTGGTAGAGCTCCGCCGTAAAGCCGAGCACGTTGCCGGCGTTTATGCCATCCAGTCCAAGCTCATCCACGAGGTAAGAGAGGTAGACGATCTTCTCGGGCTCGAAGATGCCAAGGTTGGTTCCCAGATACGCCATAAGCTCATAATCGGGACCATCGGTAACAGAGCCTTTGTAGGGCCCGTTCCTCAGGTAGGAGATCTTCATACAGTTGACCGGGCAGCCGTAGTCCGCCCAGTACTTCTTTATCCAGACTTTGTTCTCAAAGTTGACGACGCTCATCCTCTCGTCATCGTGGTACTCCTTCTGCCAGTTCATGATGGGCTCACTTGAGCGGTCGTGTCCAACGCTGTATCCTCCTTCGGTTGTCCCCCACTCCCTGAACGTCACCGCTGAGAAGGATTTCCTCCAGAATTCCCTGATGAGGGCTTTCATCCTCTCCCTGTCGTAAACTTCAGGGAGTGATTTACTCCCCTTGACGATTATCGCCTTCAGGTTCTTACTGCCCATAACGGCCCCGTAACCTCCGTAACCCGCGGCATGCATGAGCTTCGTCATTATAGCTGCAAAGCGAACTCTGTTCTCTCCGGCTTTGCCTATGTACATCATCGCGGGCTCCTTCGGGATTCCCTTCAGCCTTTCCTTTTTCTTTATCTCCTCGTGGACCTCTTTTAGGAGCGTTCTGTAAAGCTCGGTACCGCCCATTCCCCAGTAATCGCTCGCATCCCTTATCTCAACGTTATCGTTGTGGATGAAGAGATAAACTGGCGTTTTAGCCTTTCCCCGTATGATGATACCATCGTACCCTGAGGCTTTGAGCTCCAAACCAGCTTCGCTGCTCAAAACACTTCCCACCACTCCATTGCTCTCGGGAGATTTTGAGACCACAGATGTCTTCATCCCCGGATAGTAGCCCGTCAGTGGCCCCGTAAGAACGAGCAGGAGGTTCTCCTCGCCGAGGGGATCAACCTTCTCCCATCTGTCCCCAAGCTCCTTCCATAGCAAGTATGTGCCAAGCCCCCTGCCACCGTAGAATTTTTCAAGAACTTCTCTGCTGAGCTCAATCTCCTTAATCTCCTCCCTGCTAAGATCAACATCGAGAAGCTTTCCAGCGTAACCGTACATCCCCATCACCTCAGAAGCTCTTCACCGTAAACTTTCTTCGCGAGATCGAAGCTCTTTTCCACGGGATCCTTTGCAAACGTTCTAAAGATTGATCTGTAGTTCCCTCTAACGATCTTCAGAGCATCGTGTCCCGCCTCATGGCAAACCTCGACACACTTTGGATTTCCGCCGCAGAGGTCACATATGACAACGCTGCCCTTACCCTCCGGAATCCTCGGGACGCTGCCGGGGCAGGCCGTTATACACGCTCCACATTCTATGCACTTATCTTCGTCCACCAAAACGGCTCCCGTTTTTTCATCAACGCTCAGCGCGTTCGTGGGGCAGGAATTTACGCATGGATAGTCCGGGCACTGTACACATGTGTGTGGCATGTTTATCCCTGGTAAGAACTCAAAGACCCTTATGCGGGATGCCTCTGGCCAGATGATTCCTTCATGCTCCAGCGAGCATGCGACCTCGCAGAGCCTGCACCCGCTGCACTTATCGGGGGTTATCAAAATCCAAACTCTTTCCACGTCCCCATCCATTTATAACACCCAACGATTCTGGAACAACATCGTATATATACTTTATGCAGATCAAACCGCTTAGATTTGCCTTTAAAAACAAACGCTTATAAATCGGAGAAACCAAGGGGGTGGCATGAAAAGGGCGGAGCTCATCCTTCTGGGTATAACGGCAATATGGGGCTTCACCTTCCCGGCCATGAAGGTCAGTCTGTCCTATATGCCACCAATCCTCTTTTTAGCGTACCGTTTTGGAATAGCCTCCCTCCTGATGCTCCTCATTTTCAGAGGAAGGGCCCTTAAGAAGGATACTTTACTGGAAGGGGCTCTCCTGGGCATTACCCTATTCTTCGGGCATGGATTTCAAATTGTTGGCCTGAAATACACGAGCGCCTCAAATTCGGCCTTTATAACCTCGCTCTATGTGGTCTTCACGCCTTTCATAGCCTACTTCATGCTTGGAGACAGGTTGAGAAGGAGGGATTTTCTCTCGCTCGGAATAGCAGTGCTGGGGCTCTATCTCATCTCGGGGGCGAGCTTAAACTTTAACTATGGAGACCTGCTCACCGTCCTCTGTGCGCTTTCTTTTGCATTCCAGATAGTGCTTGTCCAGAAGTTCGGTGAAAAGGACCATGTAAGCCTGGCATTCTGGCAGATTTTCTGGAATTTCGTACTCTCCTCCATCTATGCCCTTTCCGTTGAAGGCTTCACCCTTCCAGTGAACCCGTATCCATGGATGGGCATACTCTACACCGGCGTTCTTGCAACCGTCATTGCCTTCACACTCCAGTTGAAATATCAAAAAGAGACTAAGGCACATAAAGCTGCCGTTATATACTCCTCTGAACCCATATTCGGGCATATATCCGCTTTTATAACCATTGGAGAAGTCTTAAGCGGCAGGGGATATCTGGGGGCTCTGCTTATACTCGGGGCGATCTGGAACGAGATAAGAAACTAACCATGCTATTCACAACCATTATGTTATTAAGCTCTCCAGAAGGTGGAGCTCTTTCTCTTCCCATGCACCTTTCTCCAAAACCAGAATCAGAACCCCCTCATAAAGAGTGGCGTAGTCCTTTAAAGAAGCCAGGAATTTCACCAGCGCTTTAAAGCCGTTGTACGTTTTTAAATACTCCGGGCAGTCTATTAGAAGGACGCCTTCAAATCCCTTTTCATGAGCTTCTCTGAAGTATCGGGAAGCCATTTCCGCCATCTTGCCCAGATTGGTTGGAGAAATCGCATTCTGTTCCGTTGCGTTTGTTATAAAAAACTTTTTCCATGTTTCCGGAACCTCGGGGTTTCTCACAAATGCCAGAACCGGAACTTCCCTTAAAGTTTCTTTCAATCCTGGATATTCCTGCGATGTTATTATCATAACCCCGGGCTTTAAGTTGAGCTCGACTGCAGGTTTTTCAAATTTTATAAATTCCTCGGTGAAAACAAACCTCACCATTATGTAAGCCGAGAGAACCGTTAAAAAGGCTCCTAAAGTGAAGCCTATTGGGGCAAACCACGCCACCTGCCTCAGCACTGGATAATCCAGCTCGTGCAACCCCTGAATTGAGAGTACAGCCCCCAGATACAGGGCGTTGCTGTCGTATGTCCCCCTCGCATACAGCAGTAAAACCCCGGAGAAGAATATGAAGAGTGCGGAAAAGGCATATGGAAGACCCAAAATCACGAACCAGTCGGAGGAGTATCCGAAATTTCCGAGGAAGATCGTGTAGATTGACATTATAACCGGTGCTATTGAGACAATCTTGAACCCTTCAGCCAGAATGCCGTTCTCATTTAAAAGTTCAATAACACCATAGAAGAGGAATGTCGCCCAAAAAGCCTCTGCAAGTGAGAGAAGGTATGGATTTTCCAGCATATCCGATAGAATAGAGAAGGATGCAGCCAGCCATGAGAGAGACCAGCAAAGTGCGGGTTTCCTTTGATATTTCAGGTACACGTACGCCAGCATTCCAAAGGCAACCACCTTGATTAAAAAGTTTAAGGATTGTCCCCAAAGGAGCAACGCCGGGTTCACAGCATCACCAGTATTAATGTTAACTTAAAAGTATATAACCACTTCGGTTCATATTAACGTCAGTCCATTAAGGAGGTAACCTGAGTTGCTTCTAAAGGAGGAGGTATATGTAGGCAACTCCAAGGAGGAAGAGAACTAAGGCAGGGAGCAGCATTTTTTTATAGACTCCCCCGAGCTCTGCTTTGTAGTACTCCGCGGAGAAGATCAGGCACAGATGTACCGGGCTGAAGAGCATTCCCATATAGCCGCTCAGGTATGCGAGGGCGATTTTGTCAAAGCCGGTGAAGAAGGGGGCGAGAAGGGGAAACGTCATCCCCACGTATGCAAAGCTGATTCCCGTAATAAGACCCACGATGAATGGCGTAATCGTTATAACAAGCACTATGGGAAGATTGAGCCCAAGGATTGTTTTTGGGAGCGTTTCAACGGCTCCGGTAACATCCAGAAGATCCTTGAAATACATGACCGATAGCAGAAGGAATATTATCCCCGGCTGGAGGGCATGCTTTACGACCTCCTTCTTGTTAACTTTCCCGAAATAGGGCACCAGAGCCGATAGAAACCCTATAAACGCCCCATAGACCATATCATAGCCAAGGATTATGGAGACCGTGATTATCACGAGAATCGGGTACGTGCTCTTCAGGAAGAGCTTTAAACCCTCCTTTCTGTTGCCCTTCTCCTCATCGCGGATTTCTATGGGCTTCAAAAGGAAGAGATAACCCACAACAACCATTATGATCGTGAGGGCAAACATCTTGCTGCTGAACTCTCTAATCGACAGCCCGAGAATGGCCGATGCTATGATTATAGCCTGATACATGGGCCACGAGTGCTCCCATATGTGCCTGAACCAGTAGTTTATGAGGGTCTTCTCTTCGGGAGAAATTCCAAGCCTGTCTGCAACCCCCTCAATCATTGGGGCGGAAACCAGGGCGCCAGCAGGCATTGGCATAAGACCTATTAAAGCCGGAAGGGCAGCCAGAGAATACTTTTCGCTCGGGAATAACTCCTTAGCCGCTTTCTCCATGTATTTTAAGTAGCCTATCTGGGAGAAAACATTTGCAAGGGCCATTATTGAGACTATTATCAAAATCAGCCTTACGGTGCCCCATGATGTTATGGACTCGTAGAGGGTGTTTAAGAGATCAGCTGGTTCTAATCCAAACAGCAGCCCGAGAGTAAGAGAGCCCGTGAAAATCGAGAGCCCGATGTTAACCTTAAGCCTTATCAGGAGTATGATAAAGATAAAGGATGCAATAAGGTAGAGGAGCCCGTTCATGGCTTTCACCGGGGTATTAATGTGTAGACGCCTATCTTATCGTTCTTTATAAGGTTATCCCTCATCCGGAGTTTGCAATGACCGGTAGGTTGGATGGAGCCATATAAAACTGGGGTCGGGTTATTCTTCAGGAACTGGTTTACCGAAAGGATAATTCATTGGGAGTGAAGATTCTTTTAATTATCCCCTCCATCTTCAGGTAGATTATCAGGAAGATTATCTGGAATATGGGAAGCACAGCAGCAGGAATGGCCATAAGTGGCTGGAAGGCGATTGTAGCCAGGGCTATAGCCGTTCCGTTGTTCTTCCCGGTGCTGAGGAAGATTATGCCCATGTGTTCCTCGTAGGAGAGACCGGAAGCCCTGTCTATAACCGTGCCGAGGAACAGCTGAATCGCCATGTAAAGCACGTTTATAACGGCGAGATCGACTATCAGTGTCCACTTCTTCGAAAGGAGCGGCGCCTTCATGAAGAATATCAGGCCAACGAGGAGAAGCATGGTGGTCATCGTCACGGTGGAAAACAGCGGTTTCAGGCTTACGAAGTATCTTTCACCCTTCCTTTTTACTATCAGGCGTCTTGTGAGGTCGCCGAGGATCATCGGGAGTATCAGGACCAGAAAGACCGTCCTGAGGAGCATGGCTAAAGGAACTGGAACTGTAGAGGCACCGAGGATGTGGAGCCAGAGGGGGAGCATGATCGGGATCAGCAGGAAGTTTATTCCCAGCGTTACCGTGGCAAGCTTCAGATCGCCGCCAGCCAGACCCGTGTAGCCAATGCTCATCGACGAACCCGGGACGAGCATCACGAGGAGGAAGCCGAGGGCGAGGTTTGGATCGTGAATGAATCCCTTAACAAGCAGGTAAGCTATTATTGGGGTTAGGAAGAAGTTGTATGCCAAACTCAAGAGGACAGGTTTCGGCCGGGTTACAACTTCGGGCAGCTCTTTAAAGTTCAGGTTTATCATCATTGGATATATCATAAGGAAGACCAGTACCGTGGCTAAATTACTTAGGGAAGGCTTGTGGGCTGATGCAAAGCCGGGAGCAGTCATTCCTAAGGCCCAACCAATCACTATTGCGAGCAGCGAGTACCAGAGCAGGTTCTTCTTCAGGTGACGGGCAATGTTTTCCATCATTCTTAACACCTCCTTTTTGTGCATATGCACAAAGCTTTAAAAAGCTTTTGCTGATGACCGGCGGATCTTAGGAACCGCCTTACTTTCAAACCTACCCTTTAATCTCTCCCAATGTGACGAGCAGCTCTTTCCACGCTTTCAAGGTTCCACATTTCGTATGAAGCTTTTTCCAAACGTTTAAAAGCTTTTCTATTGGTGTTCTTTACTGGACAATTTTGTTACCCCTCTTCGACCAGAAAACCTTCCCGCTTTGAAGCTCTGTAGTTTCCCCACCCGTCTGCGACCCCGTGGAAGTCCCGGAGGTTTACCGGATCCAAGGCAGGCAATAATGCGTCTTCTTAACCCATGAACAACCGAACGTCCGGGAACAAAAACCTTATAAGTGGGCGTCCCAATTTTGACCGATACCCATGAGGGGGGAGTGTTTTATCCTTCGCTTCGCCCGTTTCGTGGCCTGAATCCCCCTTTTCCGGGTTAGCCATGATTACATTTCTGGAGGGGTTCTAAAATGATAAAGGGACCGGAGTTCAGGGAGTACAGTCCCGGGAAGCTCGAGGAAAAGGTGGAGCGTTTTTGGGCTGAAAACAACGTGTATGAAAAGGTGAAGAAGAGCAGGGCAGAGGGACCGAAGTACTACTTCCTCGACGGCCCGCCGTACGTAAGCGGGGCGATACACCTCGGCACCGCCTGGAACAAGATAATCAAGGACATGATAATCCGCTTCAGGACGATGCAGGGCTACAACGTCAGGAGACAGCCGGGCTTCGACATGCACGGCCTCCCGATAGAGGTGAAGGTGGAGCAGGCCCTTGGGCTTAGGATAAAGAAGGACATAGAGAGGACGATAGGCGTTGATAACTTCATAAAGAAGTGCAAGGAGTTCGCCCTCAACAACCTGAAGACGATGACGGAGCAGTTCAGGATGCTCGGCGTCTGGATGGACTGGGACAACCCCTACATGACGATAAAGAACGAGTACGTCGAATCGGGCTGGTTCACCTTGAAGAGGGCATGGGAGAAGGGACTGCTCGAGAAGGACAAGAGGGTTCTCCACTGGTGCCCCAGATGTGAAACGGCTCTGGCAGAACACGAGGTCAGGGGCGAGTACAAGCTGAGGAAAGACCCGAGCGTATACGTGAAGTTCCCGATCGAGGGGAAGGAGAGGGAGTACCTCCTCGTGTGGACCACAACCCCCTGGACGCTTCCGGCCAACCTCGCCATCACGGTTCACCCGGAGTACGACTATGCTAAAGTCAGGGTTAGGGGAGAAGAGGGAGAGGAGTACTGGATAATAGCGAAGGCCCTCGTGGAGAGGGTTCTAAATGAGGTCGGAGTTGAGGGCGAGGTGGTGGAGGAGTTCAGGGGAGAGGAACTCAAAGGAACCCGCTACGTCCACATCCTGATGGACGAGTATCCCGCCCAGAGAGCCTTTCGGGAGGAGTACGAGTGGACTCACCGCGTGATCCTCGGCGAGCACGTAACACTTGAGGACGGTACGGGGCTTGTTCACACGGCCCCGGGCCACGGCGAGGAAGACTTCGAGGTGGGCAGGGAGTACGGCCTTCCCGTTTACAGCCCGGTGGACGACGAGGGACGCTATACCGAGGGCAAATGGAAAGGGGTCTATGTGAAGGACGCCGATCCGGAGATAATAGAGCACCTCCGTGAAAAGGGCTACCTCGTGAAGGCCGGGACGATAGAGCACAAGTACCCCCACTGCTGGCGCTGTAAGACGCCCCTCATATTCCGCGCCACCGATCAGTGGTTCCTCAAGGTGAGCAGGGTCAAAGACAGGATAATAGCGGAGAACGACGAGAAGGTCAGGTGGTACCCGGACTGGGTGAAGGTAAGGTACGACAACGGGGTGCTCAACTCCGGCGACTGGGTCATAAGCAGGCAGCGTTACTGGGGAATACCCCTCCCGATATGGGAGAGCGAGGACGGCGAGATACACGTGGTCGGTTCCTTCAAAGAACTTGTGGAGCTCAGCGTGGCGATAGAGGTCAACGGTGAGCGCATTGAACTTCCAGAGGAATACGACGAGAAGCTCAGGGTCATAGAGGAGAAACTTGGGCCGGAGGACCTGCACAGGCCCTACGTCGATGCCTTCATCATAAGGGTTAACGGCAGGGAGATGCGCCGTGTAAAGGACGTTATCGACGTATGGTTCGACAGTGGGATAGCCAGCTGGGCTTCCCTAAACTACCCGAGGACGGAGGAGGAATTCAGGGAACTCTGGCCGGCCGATTTCATCGTCGAAGGCGAGGATCAGGTTACCAAGTGGTTCTACTCCCAGCAGGCTGCTTCAGTTATAGCCTTCGATACCGTTCCCTACAGGAACGTCGCAATGCACGGCTACGTTCTGGACGAGAAGGGAGACAAGATGAGCAAGAGCCTCGGGAACATCATAAGGCCCGAGGAGGTCATCCAGAAGGAAGGAAGGGACCCCTTCAGGTTCTACATGCTCTGGGCCACGAACCCGTGGGAGAACCTCAGGTTCAGCTGGAAGGGTCTGGAGCAGGTCAAGAGGATGCTCAACATACTGTGGAACGTTTACATCCTCGGCTCGACCTACATGAGTCTCGACGGCTTCAATCCCTCGGAGATAAAGGGAGAGCTCCCCCTCAGGGAGGAGGACAGGTGGATACTGAGCAGGGTCAACAGGCTCATCGAGGAGGTCACGGAGGGCGTGGAAACCTTCAGGCTCACGAAAGCCACGAGGGCGATATACAACTTCGTCGTCGAGGACCTGAGCAGGTGGTACGTCAGGCTCATAAGGAAACGCATGTGGGTTGAGGGCGACGATCCGGACAAGCTCGCGGCCTACATGACCCTCTGGAAGGTCTTCGACGTTCTTATGAGGCTGATGGCCCCCTTCACCCCCTACATAACGGAGGAGATATACCAGAACATGCTGAGGCCCTTCCTCGGCGTTGAGAGCGTCCACATGCTTGACTGGCCGGAAATCGATGAGAACTCGATGGACGAAGAGCTGGAGCGCGAGATGGAGGCTGTCAGGAAGATCGTTGAAGCCGGTTCAAGCGCCAGACAGAGGGCGGGGATAAAGCTCCGCTACCCCGTCAGGAGGATAACGATTGAGACGGAGGACGAAACGGTTGAGAGGGCAGTTGAGAGGCTCAACGGTATCCTAAGGGAGCAGCTAAACGCCAAGGAAGTGACCGTCGGGAAGGTGAAGCTGGAGAGGATCATAAAGCCGAACTTCGCAAAGATAGGACCCGAGTTCAGGGGGGACTCCAGACTCGTAACCGGATGGATAGAGGAGCACGGGGAGGAGCTCTACGAGAAGGGCGAGATGGAAGTAACCGTTGGAGGAAAAACCTTCCGCCTTACGAGGGAGCACCTGAACGTGGAGGAGAAACTGCCCGATTTCCTCGTCGCGGAAGACTTCGAGGGCGGAAGGGTATTCGTGGACAGAACCCTTACGAGGGAGCTCCTCGCCGAGGGCCTTGCGAGGGAGTTCGTCAGGAGGATTCAGGAGATGCGCAAGAGACTCGACCTCGACGTGAACGACAGGATAGCGGTGACCATAGAGACGAGCGAGGAGAACCGGGAACTGCTCGAGGAAAACCTCGATTACATAATGGGAGAAACGAGGGCCGTTGAGCTAACCTTCGGGAAAGCCCGGGGCTACGTCGTGGAATGGCCGGAAGTTAATGCCAGGATAGGCATCGAAAAGGTTCAGGAGTGATCCTTTCTCCTTTTTTATCCCCGGATTTTATCCCGGGAGCATCATGGAAGGGGAGTTCTCTCCACCTCCATTCTGTCCCACGTTGGGTACTCCTCGATTATGAAGAACCTTACGTCACCCTCGATGGCCTCCGCGAGCTCCACGGCAACCTCCTCGGGCATCTCTATCCTGCCCTTCTCCCGGTTAACGTGGAGCCACTCGGCCGGAACCCCAGCTTCCTCAACGAGCAGGGTGTAAAGACCGTCCAGATCCTCGTATTCGGCTATTCCAAAGCGGAGCGTTCCGTCTTCGGTTACCTCCATGTAAGGTCTGGCCACGTTTCTGGCCATTCTCCTGAGCCTGTTCCTGAGCTGGACAGCATCTTTAAGCTTCGCCGTGCAGAGGTGGTAGCTCAGGGAGGTGTTAACCTCGCCCCACTCGAGGAGCCTCAGACCCTCTTCAAGGGAGCCCCTTATGGCGGCACTCTCGTCGCTCACCGGGGAGTATCCCCAATTGAGGATGGCCCTGAGGTTCGTTTCGCTGAACTCGAGCTCGTTCACGTTCAGGAACTTCGCCCCGAGGCCGTCGAGGAACCCGGCGTACCACTTCATCCTCTCGAGCTGACCCGGTACGGCCGGAATCTCCCCGCCGACGTCCCAGTCGAACTCGAAGGCATTCCGGATGTTCCTTATCTCCAGCTCGAACAGTTTCGAGCCGGGGTTGAAGAGATCGGGATGAAAGCGTATCTCGTCCAGCCCGGCATCGTAGAGTCTTTCGAGGTTCCGGATCGTTGCAAGGGCTCCCGTTGTGTAGAGGTGGACGTGAAAGCCCTCTCCAAAGGCCTCCTTCAGGATGCGGATGTACTCAACGGTTCTCTCGAGTCTCGCCAGAGGATCGCCACCCGTAACGCCGGCTCCCCTGGCGTTCTGGAGTCTCGCTTCGACTATGGCATCCTGAGGATTTTTCACGGGCCTCTCGTTGGCATACACGACATCTCCCCGCCTCTTCTCGCTCAGAGGGCAGTAGAAGCAGTTCCTCGGACAGACTCCAGTCGTGAAGAGGACGAGCTTCTCTCCCCTAACGCACAGCCTGCAGCCCTCGGGGAGCTCTCCAACGACGTAGGAAACGTAAGGCGTCTCGCTTACCATCAACGCACCTCCGGTCCCGGAGGGGTGGGAGGACTTAAAAAGGTTGGCGGACAGAGTTGTGTGATGCCTATGGGAGAGAAGCCGAAGTACCTGCCGCCCACCCTGAGGGATAAGCACCGGTACATAGCCTTTCAGGTGATCGGGGAGAGGCCCTTCAGCGGGGATGAGATAAAAAAGGCAATATGGGACGCGAGCCTGCTGGCCCTCGGTTTTCTCGGCTCCGCAAGGGCCAAACCGTGGTTCATAAAGTTCGATAAAAAGAGCCAGACGGGTATCGTCAGGGTCGATAGAAGGCACGTTGAAGAGCTCCGCTTTGCCCTTACCATGGTTACGGAGATAAATGGCTCGCGGGCCATCTTCAGAACCCTTGGAGTTTCCGGAACGATAAAAAGGTTGAAAAAGAAGTTCCTGTCCGAATACGGCTGGGATTAACGTAGGAAGGGAACCGCCCTGTCAACGGCACCCTCGTAGACCTTCAGATACCTCCTGCAGGCCTTCTCCCACGTGAACTCCTCTCTTCCCCGTTTCCTCCCGTTTTTCCTGAGTCTTTCCAGCGTTTCCCCGTCAAGGCCAGCCGCTTCTACCATTGCCCTCGCGAGTGCAAGCGCATCCCCCGGGGGGACCAGCAGTCCGGTTGCGTTCTCAGGGTCGAGGTTAAGGTCCACGATGGTGTCCTTTATGCCCCCCACGGAACTGCCCAGGGGTATCGCCCCGAGGCACATGGCCTCGAGCTGTACCAGACCGAAGGGCTCGAAGTGGGAGGGAATCACCACGAAATCGACCGAACCATAGAGCTCCCTGACGGTCTCCCTGCTCAGGAGTTCCGTGATAACCCTCACGTTCTCCGGGAAGCGATTCTGAAGGGCTCTGGCAAGTTTTTCCAGCTCCGGATCCCCCTTTCCGATTATCAGGAACCTCATCCCCTCGAAGATCGGGTCCGAGGAGAGGATTTCTATCGCATGAAGGAGCGTGTCAACCCCCTTCTGGGACCTGTCGAAACGGCCTATGAACATGAAGGTCGTTCCGTCCCTGAGGCCGAAGCGCTCCAGAACGAGCCTCCGCCTTTCCTCCCTCGGGAGGTCCTTCGTCTCCATGAGCTCCTCGTTCCAGAAGGAGCAGTCTATACCGTTGAAGACGTGCGTAACCTTTCCGTCAAAGTTTTTGAAGAACTCCCACTCTTCCCACAGGTAGCTTCTGCTAACGGTCGTTACAGCATCCGCCACGTAGCCGGCCGTGTGTTCCGGGTCCAGCTCGGGGTAGGGGGCTAACTCGCCGAGGTTGGCCTCGCGGAAGTACTCGCTCGAGATCCTTGCCCTGTTGAGCCTGTGGACTGTGAAAATACTCCTTATCCCAAAGTACTTCTTCAGAAGACCGAGGGCAAAGACGACGTGCCAGTCGTGGGCGTGGATGACGTCCGGTTTAAATTCGCCGATGAGCTCGTTCATGAGCCCGACGCTGGCCTTACCAAAGAGGACGGTCTTCCTGAGAAGAGCCTCCCAGTTGGGGCCGTAAACATCGGGTTCGCTGAGCAAACCCCCTCCGAGCGAGTAGACGGTGACGCCCTGCTCCACCCTCTTCCTCACGGTTATCCCGATTGATTCCCCGAAGGCTGAGACGTTAAAAGACCCCACAACTTCCCCGAGTCCCCTGCCGTGATCGGGCGTGAAAACGACGACCTCGTTTCCGAGCTTCCTTAGCCCGGTGGCTATGCTCGTTATAGCCTCTGCAAGACCCCCCACCTTGACCGGGAGGTATTCGAAGCCTATGATCAGTATTTTCATCTCCCTCACCCCGGAAAGAGGGTTCACTCGAGGAGGATGAACTTCTCCCCCTCAACGTCCTCGAAGTAACTGCCGATGCCACCGACCTTCCAGTCCCTTCCATCCGCCCTAACGCTCACGCTGGCCGTCAGGGGGGTGTACTCATAGGCCGTTATCTCGCCCCTCAGGGTTACCGGTTCCCTGCTCTCCACGAGTCTGCCGACCACCTCAGCCTCTCTCGGGAGACTGGTGAACTTCAGGGTCGTTATCAGGGTTCTGATGTTTACAAGGGACAGGGGCTTCGGCAGGGATTCGTACCTCAGGGGTTTCAGCAGGGTGCTGTTGTCGAAGTAGATCGTGTAGAACCAGTGCATGTAGTTCTGGATTACCCGGGGGCTCTTCGCCCAGAAGGAATAGAACTTCTCACGCCGCCTGTCCCGGGGAAGGGCTCCGAAGAACAGGGCGTAGTCAAGGTCGCCGATTATCCAGCTGGCCATAAGCCATGGGGCGCCTCCACTCCGGGCGAGGATGATGTTATCCCTCTCGAGCCAGTCCGGGATTTCCTCAAAGTTACTTACTATGACGAAGATTACGTCCTTTCTGGCGCGTATTTCGCCTTTAAGGAGCTTGAGGAACCTTAGGGGGGTGTTTATGAGAACCTCGTGTTTGGCCGTCCTGATGACGTATCCCGCGCGTTCGAGGGTGTTATCAAAACCCTGAATCGTCCATATCTCGGGTAAATCTTCGCCGTGCACCTCACGATAGAGCTCGAGAAAAGCCGTCTTCAGATCCTCGATGTCCTTTATGAACTCGTCCTTTATCTTCTCGAGGATCACCTCAGGGTTGACGGGCTTGTACAGCCTCGGCGTCCCCTGCATCACATCCACAAAACCCCTCCTGTGGAGGGAGCTGAGGACGTCGTAAACCCTCGTGTGGGGAATCCCGCTCTCCCGGGTTATCTCGGTGGCCTTGCTCGGACCGAGCTTCAGAAGGGTTATGTATGCCAGAGCCTCATACTTCGTCAGTCCGAGCCTTTGAAGTTTCTCGATTATCTCCTTCTCCATCATGTTGAGACCTCCGTATAGGATTCACGAAAGAGGGTTTATTCATCGATGGTGATACTTAAAAGGGATGTGTATAAAATTTTCGGCTCAGGTTTTTCCTCAGCGGCTCTGAGAACACCGGCCGAAGGGATCACCCGGGAATACCGACGTTGTAAAAGGGAAAGGAGGTTCAGCTTAGGGGTCCCTGCGCATCCTCCTGAGTATCAGGGGTGCCACCGCTATGAGCCCGATGAACCCCGGCCCACAGATTCCTGAACCTTCTGAAGGGGTTTCTCCTGTTGGAGGCTCTGTGGAAGTCACTCCACCGGTTTGGGATCCTGTAGTTTCCCCACCCGTCTGAGACCCCGTGGAAGTCCCGGAGGATTGCCATATCAGTTTCAGCTTAACCCCGGTATCGTGGACCACGCAGCCGGTTTCCCTAACTTTCACCGCCCCTTTCATCACCCGCCCGGGATAGTCCCTGACCTCGGGATCAACATCGCTGACCTCGAGCTTCACACTCCGCCAGCCCTCCTTCGTGGAGTATCCCGGGACGTCCCCGACATCGAACCTCGCAACGAGGAGGCTGTCCCCCTCCAGTCCTATGCCCACGAGTGCGACGGTTCCATCGGGGGCCATTCCCGTATTCACGCCATCCACGCTCTCGTCGTAGGCAAAGTTCCAGTAGCCGGTCCCGGCCCACTTCAGTTTTCCGTCCGGCGAGAGCAGGAAGAGGTAGTTTCCAGCCACCAGAATGTCGCCCTCTTTCGTCGGGGCTATGGAGTCTGCCTCGTTGTTCAGCCCATCACTTACCTTCCCAAAGGTCTTTGCCCATTCAACGCTCCCGTTACCGTCGAGTTTCAGTACCAAAGCCTCGTCTAGACCACCCTCCCTGAAGCTCTCAGTGACTCCTCCGACCAGTATTTCATCGTCGTGGGTTGTGGTGATGGAGAGCCCCTCGTCTATATCGTCTCCCCCGTAGGTCTTCGCCCACCTCAGGTTGCCCTCTGGATCAAGACGGAGAACGAGTAAATCGTGATCGCTTGTATCGGTTTCAACCAGTCCCACCACCACAGCGTCCCCGTTTGGGGCGATGGCAACCGCACTGGCATCCTCCTCGTACTTCCTCCCGTAGGTTATCTGCCACCTGACGTTGCCATCCGGATCGAGGCGGGCCACCCATACGTCTCCGGGTCCACCGTGGGTGGGTGCGTTGGTGTAGCCGGCGATTACGATATCCCCGTCTGGAGCCACCGCAACGGCACTGGCGATGTGAGTGTATTCGTTCCCGTACATCCTCTGCCATCTGACGTTTCCATCGGGGTCAAGGCGGAGGAGCCATGCACGGTACACCTCAACGCCGAAGCTTGCGGTATATCCCGCCACGATTGCATCGCCATTGGGCGCCACCCCAGTAGCTATCGCCTCATCCCATTCGCTGCCACCGTAGGTTTTCTGCCATTTTACGGTGCCGTTCTCGTCGAACCTCAGCACCCAGACGTCTCCGTTGGTCCCCAGTTTTTCGGTGTAGCCCGCAGCTATGATGTCCCCGTTTGGGGCAACCGCAACGCCCCAGGGGGTGTCGTAACTCTCACCGCCGTACGTTTCGGCCCAGTACCCTCTTTCGGCCTTTACATTTGGTAGTGCGAAGAGGGCAAGCGTCAAAAATACCGCCAGAAGGAACGAAGCCGGCCTTCCCATCTCAACCACCATTTTGAACCTTTCAATGAATTAATCCGTCATTCTATAAATCCCTTTGGTTCGCTTCAAACCCCCCTGTAGCGTTCTTTATGGATTCGTAAACCGATGCGAATGTTCATCGGGTACCTCCATGAGCACGCTCTATATACCTGAACATGAAAGCGCAAGGTATATATATCACTCACGATGATACTACACTGCCAAAATTCAGGTAGGTGATAACGAATGAGGAAAGGACTGTTTGCATTACTTCTGGTTGGTGTTTTGGTTTTGGGAGTGGTGGCCAGCGGATGCATAAGCGGTGGGGAAACTACCACAACCAGCACCCCGGCTGGGACCACTTCGTCGACCACCTCCACCATCGAGACCACTACTGAAACCACCACAACCCAAACCACCAGCACCTCCACTGAGACGTCAGCCACGACTTGCGGCAGCGGTAAGGTCGTGATCTGGCACGCCATGCAGCCCAACGAGCTCGAGGTCTTCCAGGGCCTCGCCGAGGAGTACATGGCCGAGTGCCCTGACGTTGAGATAGTCTTCGAGCAGAAGCCCAACCTTGAGGACGCCCTAAAGGCCGCCATCCCCGCGGGCAAGGGACCCGACCTCTTCATCTGGGCCCACGACTGGATAGGAAAGTTTGCGGAGGCTGGCCTCCTCGAGCCCATAGATGACTACGTGACCGATGATGTTCTCAATCAGTTCGCTCCCGCCGCTCAGGAAGCAATCCAGTACAAGGGCCACTTCTACGCCATGCCCTTCGCCGCCGAGACGGTTGCCCTCATATACAACAAGGACATGGTGAACGAACCGCCCAAGACCTTCGACGAGATGAAGGCCATCATGGAGAAGTACACCGATCCTGACAACGAGAAGTACGGAATAGCGTATCCGATTAACGCCTACTTCATCTCGGCATGGGCGCAGGTCTTCGGTGGCTACTACTTCGACGATAAGACCGAACAGCCGGGACTCGACGATCCAAAGACGGTAGAGGGCTTCAAGTTCTTCTTCAGCAGCATATGGCCCTACATGGCCCCGACCGG
Organism: Thermococcus sp. P6; assembly: GCF_002214525.1. Lineage (NCBI taxonomy): Archaea > Methanobacteriati > Methanobacteriota > Thermococci > Thermococcales > Thermococcaceae > Thermococcus > Thermococcus sp. P6. The sequence continues at coordinate 485,733 of NZ_CP015104.1, read as the reverse complement.
CGACTACAACACCCAGCAGAGCGTCTTCCTCGAGAAGAGAGCCCCCATGATGGTCAACGGCCCGTGGAGCATAGCGGACGTTAAGAAGGCGGGCATCAACTTCGGCGTCACCCCGCTCCCGCCCGTGACCAAGGACGGAAAGGAGTACTGGCCGAGGCCCTACGGCGGTGTTAAGGACATTTACTTCGTGAAGGGGATCCAGAACAAGGAAGCGGCATGGGGCTTCGTGAAGTGGCTCACCACCAGCCCGGAGGCCATAAAGGAGCTCTCCCTCAAGCTCGGCTACATTCCGGTTCTCAAGCCGGTCCTCGACGATCCGGAGATACAGAAGGATCCGGTTATATACGGTTTCGGACAGGCCGTTCAGCACATGTACCTGATGCCCAAGAGCCCGAAGATGAGCGCGGTCTGGGGCGGTGTTGACGGGGCCATCAACGACATACTTAAGGATCCGGCCAACGCGGACATAGAAGCCATACTCCAGAACCACCAGCAGGAGATCCTTAAGAACATTAACGGATGAACCCTTTCTTTTCTACATTTTTGGAGGGATCGGGATGAAAAAAACCACAACGATCGCCCTGTTCCTAATCCTCCCGGGCATAGCGGCGTTCCTCTTCTTCAACCTGTGGCCGATAGTGTACTCCATCTACCTCGCCTTCACGAACGCCCAGCTCGGGAACTTCCCCGTTCAGGCCCCGCAGGCACCCAAGCTGACCTTCGTGGGGCTGGAGAACTTCAGGTGGATACTAAGCGACGAAAAGTTCAGGAGTGCCTTCGTCTGGACGTGGCTGTTCGTCCTAACGAGCGTTACCCTCAAGGCCCTCGCCGGCATATTCCTCAGCCTTCTCTACAACAGCAGATACGTCAAAGGTAAGAACATCTACAGGTCGCTTCTGATAATTCCCTGGGCGTTGCCCCTGCTCTTTTCTGTTACCGTATGGAAGTTCATGTTCGACCCGATTTTTGGCCCCGTGAATCAGGTTCTCAAGTCCCTGGGGATTCACACGCTCCCGAACTGGATCAACGACCCGGTGTGGGGTTTCGTTGCCCTCAACGTAATCGAGGTGTGGCTCGCGTATCCCTTCATGATGACGGTAATCACCGCCGCCCTCCAGTCGGTTCCGGACACTCTGGTGGAAGCGGCCATAATAGACGGCGCCAACTACTGGCAGAGGATAAGGCACGTTGTCCTTCCGATAATCGGAAAACCGGTAGCGTTCGCCACCATCCTTACCAGCGCCTCCAGTTTCCAGTACTTCATGGTGCCCTACATCTACAACTCCAGCCTCTTCGAAGACAGGTTCCTGCTCCTCTACGGTTTCAGAAAGGCCTTCGGGGCCACACCGCACTACGGAAGGGCCGCGGCGGTCATGGTAATAGCCACCACCGTTCTGGCCGTTTACATGTACGTCAACGTTAGGATAACCAGACTTCAGGAGGGTGCCAGAGGATGAAGAGGAGGAAGGGAGAACTCCTGAAGAGCGCCTCTCTAACCGCACTGGCGGTTTTCGTAATGTTCCTGATACTCTTCCCGGTCTACTACATATTCGTGGTTTCAGTAACCCCCAGCTCCACGCTCGCGACGACGAAGCTTGAATTGTTGCCGCGTAACGCCAGCCTCGACTCCTACAGGGAGGTTCTCTTCGGATTTAGGGGCGGCAAGATAAACGAGAACTTCACCGGAACCATCGAGGGAAACGTCAGGGTGGAAAACGGCATGCTCTACGTAACAGACGGGGTTCTCAGGGGAACCGTAGAGTACGGGCCGTTCACGGGATTGAAGTTCGAGATACCCGTTGAAAAAGCGGTCTTCAAGGTTACTTCCGGAGGGGTTGAGGGGGGAACCTTCAGTGGAGACGTCAGGGGCCTTTTCATCCTCACGAGGATCAACGACGACGGCAGCATAGGCTTTGGAATAGTCAGGAACCTTCAGCTCGAGGATGGTGTTAAGGGAACCCTCGCCCAGGGGCCAACCGGAAGGGACTACATCATCGTCAGAAACTCAGGGAAGGTGGACTTCACCACCATTGGAAAGTTCGTCAACTCGCTGTTCTTCCGCTATTTGAAGAACAGCCTCATAATAGCAACCCTGGCAGTGCTCCTGACACTGCTCTTCGTGGTTCCGGCCGCCTACGCGTTCTCGCGCATGAAGTTCTTCGGAAGGGAGCACATACTGTACTTCTACCTGATGTTCACGCAGGTTGCAGGGGGTCTTGGAATAGCGGGCTTGATAGCCCTCTACGGCATGATAGTGAAGCTCGGCCTCTACGACAAACTGCCCGTTCTGTCCCTCATATACGCCGCCGGTAGCGTTCCCTTCAACACGTGGCTCCTCAAGGGTTACATAGACTCGATAAGCCCCGATTTCGACGAGGCGGCTGTAATCGACGGCGCCAGTTACCTTCAGATAATCAGGCACGTGCTCCTTCCAATGGCCCTGCCGGGAATAGCCACGGTGACGATACTGTCCTTCATAGGCGGCTGGACGGAGTTCATCCTGGCGAGCCTTCTCCTGACGGAGAAGAACCAGCCCATGGCGGTGTGGATATACCTGCTAACGGGCGGTATAGGCAGGGGCATAGACTGGAGCTACTTCGGGGCGGCTGCACTGCTCTTCGCCCTGCCGGTGTTCGTGATGTTTATGCTCGCCCAGAACTACATAAGGAGTGGCCTCACCATGGGAGGCCTGAAGGAATGAGGTGGTTGATATGAGAAGGTTTGTGGCTATACTGCTCGCGGTATTGGTTGCTGGAAGTATCGTTGGAGCCAACGTCAAAACGGTCGGAGCGGCGGAACCGAAGCCACTGAACGTTATAATAGTCTGGCACCAGCACCAGCCCTACTACTACGACCCCGTTCAGGGGGTGTACACGAGGCCGTGGGTCAGGCTTCACGCGGCCAACAACTACTGGAAGATGGCCAACTACCTGAGCCAGTACCCGGATGTTCACGTTACGATAGACCTGTCGGGTTCGCTCATAGCCCAGATAGCCGACTACATGAACGGAAAGAAGGACACCTACCAGATCGTTACGGAGAAGATAGCCGAAGGGGAACCTTTAACCGTTGACGAGAAGTGGTTCATGCTTCAGGCACCGGGAGGGTTCTTCGACCACACCATTCCGTGGAACGGCGAACCGGTGACCGATCCCAGCGGCAACCCGATAAGGGACCCCTGGAACAGGTACACCCAGTTAAAGGACAAGATGCTTCAGGCCAAGGCCAAGTACGCCAGCCTGCCGCTCGAGGAGCAGAAGGTTGCCGTAACGAACGAGTTCACCGAGCAGGACTACATAGACCTCGCAGTCCTCTTCAACCTCGCCTGGATAGACTACAATTACATAATGACCCATCCGGAGCTCAAGGCCCTCTACGACAAGGTGGACGAAGGCGGCTACACGAGGGATGACGTTAAAACCGTCCTTGATGCCCAGATGTGGCTCCTTAACCACACCTTCGAGGAGCACGAGAAGATAAACCTCCTCCTTGGAAATGGCAACGTTGAGGTAACCGTCGTGCCCTACGCGCACCCGATAGGGCCGATACTCAACGACTTCGGCTGGGAGAGCGATTTTGACGCCCACGTCAAAAAAGCGGACGAGCTCTACAAGAAGTACCTTGGAGGAGGAACCGCCACTCCCCGGGGAGGCTGGGCGGCTGAGAGTGCCTTAAACGACAAGACCCTCGAAATACTGGCTGACAATGGCTGGCAGTGGGTTATGACCGACCAGATGGTCCTCAGCAGGCTTGGGATTGAGGGAACGACAGAGAACTATTACAAGCCCTGGGTTGCCGAGTTCAACGGAAAGAAGATATACCTCTTCCCGCGCGACCACGCCCTCAGCGACCGCGTTGGTTTCAACTACGGTGGGATGAACCAGTATCAGGCGGTTGAAGATTTCGTCAACGAACTCCTTAAGCTCCAGAAGCAGAACTACGACGGCAGCCTCGTTTACGTGGTTACGCTCGACGGCGAGAACCCGTGGGAGAACTACCCCTACGATGGAAAGGTCTTTCTCACGGAGCTCTACAAGAAGCTGACCGAGCTCCAGAAGGATGGACTGATAAGGACGGTAACGCCGAGCGAATACATCCAGCTCTACGGCGATAAGGCCAACAAACTTACACCCAAGATGATGGAGCGCCTCGACCTGACGGGCGACAACGTCAACGCCCTTCTCAAGGCGGAGAGCCTTGGAGAGCTCTACGATATGGCCGGCGTTAAAGAGGAGATGCAGTGGCCCGAGTCGAGCTGGATCGACGGGACGCTCTCAACATGGATAGGCGAGCCTCAGGAGAACTACGGCTGGTACTGGCTCTACCTCGCGAGAAAGACGCTCATGGAAAACAGAGGGAAGATGAGCGAGGAGAACTGGGATAAGGCCTTTGAATACCTCCTGAGGGCCGAGGCAAGCGACTGGTTCTGGTGGTACGGAAACGATCAGGACAGCGGACAGGATTACACCTTCGACCGCTACCTCAAGACGTACCTCTACGAGCTCTACAAACTGGCCGGCGAGAAGCCACCAAGCTACCTCTTCGGAAACTACTTCCCGGACGGCGAGCCCTACACCTCGAGGGGCCTCTTCGGGCTCAAGGAGAACGAGGTAAAGAACTTCTCAAGCCAGTCTCCAGTCGCGGAGAAGGTGAGCGTCTACTTCGATGGAGACGGGCTCCACTTCGTCGTTAGTGGCAACCTTTCAGAGTTCGAGGTGAGCATCTGGGAGACGGAGGAGCACGTCGGGAACACCTTCACCCTGCTCCAGAAGGAACCAGACGAGTTGCGCTATTCCATGTTCCCCTTCTCAAAGGACAGCGTTGGCCTGCTCATAACCAAGCACATCGTTTACAGGGACGGCAAGGCGGAGATTTACGAGGCTGAAGACTACGAGGAGAGCGAGAAGATCGGAGAAGCAACCGTCAAAGAGACGGACAACGGAGTGGAGGTAGTGGTTCCCTTCGACTACATCGAGACCCCCAGCGATTTCTACTTTGCGGTCTCAACCGTTAAGGATGGAAACCTTGAGGTGATAAGCGAGCCGGTGGAGCTCAAGCTCCCGACCGAGGTGAAGGGTGCAACCATCGTTGACGTAACGGACCCAGAGGGTGACGACTACGGTCCGGGGACGTACACCTATCCGACAGACGGAGTCTTCAAGCCCGGTGTGTTCGACCTCACCCGCTTCAGAATGCTCGAACAGACCGATGGCTACGTCCTGGAGTTCTACTTCAAGGACCTTGGAGGCAATCCGTGGAACGGGCCGAACGGCTTCAGCCTGCAGATAATAGAAGCCTACCTCGACTTCAAGGAGGGTGGGAACACTTCAGCAATAAAGATGTTCCCGGATGGGCCAGGAGCGAACGTTAACCTCGATCCGGAGCATCCGTGGGACGTTGCTTTGAGAATAGCGGGCTGGGATTACGGAAACATAATAGTCCTTCCGAACGGAACTTCAATACAGGGTGAAATGCAGATTTCGGCAGACCCAACCAAGAACGCCATAATAGTTAAGGTTCCGAAGAAGTACATCCAGATAGACGAAGAGGGCGGCCTCTGGGGAGCCGTGCTTGTGGGTTCTCAGGATGGTTATGGGCCTGATAAGTGGAGGAGTGTTGCTACCGAGGCCGAGCAGTGGAAGCTTGGGGGAGCTGAGCCGGATGCCGTTATAAACGGTGTTGCCCCGAGGGTCGTTGATCTCCTTGCTCCGGAGGGCTTTAAGCCATCTCAGGAGGAGCAGTTGAAGAGCTATGATGCCAGCGGAATGAAGCTCGCCACGGTTAAGGCAATACCACTCCTAAAGCAGGGCATAGTGGTGAAGGATCCCGAGGGTGACGACTACGGTCCGGGAACGTACACCTATCCGACTAACAAAGTCTTCAAGCCCGGTGTGTTCGACCTGTTGAAGTTCAAAATGCTTGAGGGAAGCGACGACTGGACGCTGGAGTTCTACTTCAAGGACCTTGGAGGCAATCCGTGGAACGGGCCGAACGGCTTCAGCCTGCAGATAATAGAAGCCTACCTCGACTTCAAGGAGGGTGGGAACACTTCGGCGATTAAGATGTTCCCGGATGGACCGGGTGCAAACGTTAACCTCGATCCGGAGCACCCGTGGGACGTTGCTTTGAGAATAGCGGGCTGGGATTACGGAAACATAATAGTCCTTCCGAACGGAACTTCAATACAGGGTGAAATGCAGATTTCGGCAGACCCAACCAAGAACGCCATAATAGTTAAGGTTCCGAAGAAGTACCTGAGCGTCTCCGACTACGGGCTCTACGCAGCTGTGCTCGTGGGTTCTCAGGATGGTTACGGGCCTGACAAGTGGAGGAGCGTTGCTACCGAGGCCGAGCAGTGGAAGCTTGGAGGGGCAGAACCGGATGCCGTTATAAACGGTGTTGCCCCGAGGGTCGTTGATCTTCTCGCTCCGGAGGGCTTTAAGCCATCTCAGGAGGAGCAGTTGAAGAGCTACGATGCCAGCGGAATGAAACTCGCCACTGTCAAGGCCGTAACCCTCATCGGGGGAACCGGCGGCGAGCAGCCGGCTCCGACAACAACCACAACAATCACGACCACAACGTCGAGCACCACTGAAGAGACCACAGCTACCACCTCCACGGGTTCATCTTCCCCATCTCCGACCTCGTCCTCTCCATCGCCCACGATGAGCTCATCGAGCGAAACATCGACACCAGCGGAAAGCACCTCCCCGGAGGAAGGCGGTGGCATCTGCGGGCCGGCGATGATGGTCGCCCTTGCCCTGCTGCCCCTCCTCAGGAGGAGGCGCTGACCTTTACATTTCCCTTTATGGGGTGATAAAATGGCCGGTGTGAGGCTCGTTAACGTGTGGAAGCAGTTTGGGGACTTTACGGCTGTAAAGGACATGAACCTTCAGGTTAAAGACGGGGAGTTCATGATACTCCTCGGGCCGAGCGGTTGCGGTAAGACAACTACTTTGAGGATGATCGCGGGTTTAGAAGAGCCGACGAAGGGTCAGATATACATCGGGGACAACCTCGTGGCTGATCCGGAAGAGGGGGGTTTCGTCCCGCCGAAGGACAGGGACATTGCCATGGTCTTCCAGAGCTACGCTCTGTACCCGCACATGACGGTTTACGACAACATAGCCTTCCCGTTAAAATTGAGGAAGGTACCGAAGCAGGAGATCGATCAACGCGTTAGGGAAGTCGCGGAAATGCTCGGCTTAACCGAACTCCTCAAGAGGAAACCTCGCGAACTCTCGGGCGGTCAGAGGCAGCGTGTGGCTCTGGGCAGGGCTATTGTTAGGAAGCCTCAAGCCTTTCTCATGGACGAGCCGTTGAGCAACCTTGACGCTAAGCTTAGGGTCAAAATGCGCGCCGAACTCAAAAGGCTCCAGAAACAGCTTGACGTCACGACGATTTACGTGACTCACGATCAGGTTGAGGCCATGACGATGGGCGACAGGGTTGCGGTGATTAACGCTGGAGTGCTCCAGCAGGTTGGAACGCCCGATGAGGTTTACAATAAACCCGCCAACACCTTCGTGGCCGGGTTCATTGGTTCGCCGCCAATGAACTTCATCGATGCCACCCTAACTCCGGAAGGCTTTGTCGACTTCGGCGACTTCAGGCTTAAACTGCTTCCGGGGCAGTTTGAAGTGCTTGAGGAGGAGAACCTCGTGGGGAGGGAGGTGATCTTCGGGGTTCGCCCGGAGGATATTTACGATGCCATGTTCGCCGAAGTGAAGATTCCGGGGGAGAACATGGTGACCGCTGAAGTGGATATCGTGGAGAACTTGGGGAGTGAGAAGATAGCGCATCTGCGCGTTGGTGGGGTGGTTTTCCTCGCGTCTCTACCGTCGGAGTCGAAGATCAGGGAAGGGCAGGAGATTGACGTGGTTTTTGATTTGAACAAGGCCCACGTCTTCAGAAAAGAAAACGGAAAAGCCATCTTCTGAACCTTTTTAAACCCTTTTTTCCATGTTTTTCCATGCCACTAAGGGACTTCGCGGATTTTCTTAAGGAGGAGATTCCAAGGGGAAGGGTCGTCGAGATCGGTATAGGCTTCCAGTTCGACGTGGCCCTTCGCCTCAGGGACCTTGGCTACGACGTTCTGGCCGTCGACTGGAACCCGGAGTCAGTCCGGAAGGCCGAAGAACTCGGGATAAGGGCCGTCAGGGATGACGTCTTCAACCCGAGGGTGGAGCTGTACGGGAATCCCCGGGGGATCTATTCCATAAGACCCACGCCCGAGACGGTTCCCGCGATCCTGAGGCTTGGGGTGATGCTGGGAGTCCCGGTGTACATCCTCCCGTTGAGCGGGGACACGATGCCCCGGGGAATGAGGCTCGTGAACTACCGTGGACTGGCCGTGTACACCACCAAACCTATTTAAAACGTCTTCCAATCCGTTACGGTGGTGGTATGAGGCTCTTCGGAACGGCTGGCATAAGGGGAAGGCTGTGGGAGAAGGTAACCCCGGAGATGGCCCTCAGGCTGGGGATGGCCATCGGCACCTACAGATCCGGAAGGGCCGTGGTCGGCAGGGACGGGAGGACCTCGAGTATCATGCTAAGGAACGCCCTGATAGCCGGGCTTCTGGCGAGCGGTATGGAGGTTCTTGATGCCGGCCTGATCCCAACGCCCGCCCTCGCATGGGCGACGCGGGAGCACGGCGATGCCGGTGTTATGGTAACGGCCTCCCACAACCCGCCCACCGACAACGGGATAAAGGTGTTCAACGGTGACGGGACCGAGTTCTACGTCGAGCAGGAGGGGGAACTCGAGGAGCTCTACTTCTCAGGGAATTTCAGAAAAGCCGAATGGAACGAGATAAAAAGCCTAAAGCCTCTGGACGTTGTGGAGGACTACATAGGGACGGTTCTGGAGTTCGTTGACCACGAGACGAAGCTGAAGGTCCTCTACGACGGTGCGAACGGGGCCGGTAGCGTTCTGGCACCCTACCTGCTCAGGGAGATGGGGGCGAGGGTGATAAGCGTCAACGCCCATCCCGACGGCCACTTCCCCGGCAGGAAGCCCGAGCCGAGGTACGAGAACATAGCCTACCTCGGAAGGCTGGCGAGGGAGCTCGGAGTGGATCTGGTCATAGCACAGGACGGGGACGCCGATAGGATAGCGGTTTTTGACGAGAGGGGGAACTACGTGCTCGAGGACTCGCTGATAGCCCTCTTTGCGAAGCGCTACGTTGAGGAAGCCGGAGGGGGAACCGTGGTCGTGTCCATAGACACGGGTTCGAGGATCGACGAGGTCGTTGAGAAAGCCGGCGGAAGGGTCGTGAGGATTCCCCTAGGCCAGCCACACGACGGGATAAGGAACCATGGGGCCATATTCGCGGCGGAACCGTGGAAGCTCGTCCACCCCGCCTTCGGTCCGTGGATAGACAGCTTCGTTACGATGGGTCTCCTCATAAAGATGATAGACGAGAGGGGTCCGCTCTCAAGGATAATCGAGGAGGAGATACCCCGCTACTATCTCACAAAGAAGAACGTTGAGTGCCCGGATGAGCTGAAGGAAAAGGTCGTGGAGAGAGCAGGGAAGGAGCTTGCGGAGAAACTTGAAGGGGAGATAAGGGAGGTGCTGACGATTTCAGGCTATCGCTTCAACCTGACGGATCGCTCGTGGGTTCTGGTGAGGCCAAGCGGCACCGAACCGAAGGTGAGAGTGGTGGTGGAGGCACCGGACGAGAGGAGGAGGGACGAGCTGTTCAGCATGTCCTACGGAACGGTTAGGAAGGCCCTTGAAGAGGTGAAAAAAGGTTAAACGAAGCGTGCGGGTCTGAGGGTTCTCACGGATATTCCATCCTTCCCCATCATGACCCTGAAGCCCTCCTTTGCAACGTAGGTCTTAACCCCCGTGAGGTTCTTTATGTAGAGGGCCTCTTTGTAGGGATTGGCGAAGTGCATCTTCATCCCGATGTGGTTGATTACGAGGACCTCGGGTCTGCGGGTCATTTTCCTGAGCATCACAACCGCATCGTCAGTGCTCAGGTGATAGGGAATCCCCATGTCCCTCGGCCTCGTTACCGCGGCTATGAGAACCCTTGAACCCTCGTGCCATTTCAGGAGCTCGTCGAAGTAGGCAGTGTCCGGGATGTAAGAGACGTCACCGTAGCGGGTTTTCATGCGGAAACCTATGGTCGTTGGATCGGAGTGGCGGGAGGGGGTTATCACCATCTCCTCTTCGCCGAGTTTTATCCTGCTTCCGGGTTCGGGTATGTGAACGCTCTCAAGAACGTCGAGGTAGTACCCGCTGACAGCGGGAGTGTGGCTTTCGTCGCCGTGAACGACGCTTCTGGAAGCTATCAGCATCCCCCTCTTTTTGAGGGCACCGCCCGTCATGGCCTCTATCATCACCTCAAGGTCGTTGCAGTGATCAACGTGCCTGTGGGAGACGAATATGGCATCGAGCTTCCGGGGATCGAGCTTGTAACGCCAGGACCTTATCAACGCCCCAGGTCCCGGGTCAACGTACAGGTTCCTGCTGGCCCTGATGTGGAAGCCACCCGTGGAACGGAACTGGGTTATGGTTATGAACCTGCCGCCGCCGCTTCCGAGGAAGGTTATCTCAATCACCCCTACACCCCCTTTTCCTTTACGGATATTGGGGTATAGGTGGTCCGGTATATAAGACATTGCATGGGACCATGGCGGGAACGGTTGAGTTTAAAAGGTACGAAGGGTAGTTTGGGTCGTGATGGACATGGAGGAGACCCTCAGGAAGGTATCCGAAGAGGTGGAAAGACTTCAGGATGAGATGGTCAGAACCCTCGTGGAGCTCATAAAGATACCGGCGATAAGCCCGGACTACGGCTACGAAGGAGAGTACGACAAGGCCCAGAAGTTGCTTGAGATAATCAGGGACTGGCCCTTCGATAGGGTCGAGGTCTACAACGCGCCCGATGAGAGGGCAAAGAACGGGGTAAGGCCGAGCATCCTGGCCTACTACTACGGGCAGGATGGAGATAAAAGCCCGCGCATCTGGATTCTGACGCACCTTGATGTCGTTCCCCCCGGCGATGGCTGGACTGTCACAGAACCATTCAAACCTCTCGTCAGGGACGGTAAGGTTTACGGGCGGGGAAGCGAGGACAACGGGCAGAGTCTGGTGGCTTCCCTGTACGCGGTCAGAGCTCTGATGAACCTCGGGATAAGGCCGAAGAGAAGCGTGATCCTCGCCTTCGTCAGCGACGAGGAAACGGGCAGTAAGTACGGCGTCGAATGGCTCCTAAAGGAGCATCCCGAACTCTTCAGAAAGGATGATCTCGTTCTGGTTCCAGACGGTGGGAACCCGGACGGAACCTTCATAGAGGTCGCGGAGAAGAGCATCCTGTGGCTGAAGGTAAGGGTAAAGGGCAGGCAGGTTCACGCGAGCATGCCCGATAAAGGGCTCAACGCCCACCGCGTCGCCCTCGATCTGGCTTATCACCTCGACAGGCTCTTCCACGAAAGGTACAATGCGAGGGATGACCTCTTTGATCCCCCGGAGAGCACCTTTGAGCCGACGATGGTGAAGAATCCGGCGGGTTCGCCGAATATAGCACCTGGCGAGCACGAGGTGGTTTTTGACTGCAGGATTCTACCCGGGTACAGAATAGACGATGTGCTGGGGGATGCGAAGGCGCTCGTGGATGAAGTAAAGGCCAGATACCTGAAGGAGTTCGACGGGGAGGTACTCCCGGAGGTTGAGTTCGAGGTCCTCCAGCGTCTGGACGCTCCGGAACCCACTCCAAAGGACAGCGAGATCGTGAAGCTCCTCAGGGAAGCCCTCAGGAAGCTCCGCGGAAGGGAGGCCATAGTGGGTGGAATAGGGGGCGGAACGTTCGCGGCCTACTTCAGGAAGCTCGGCATTCCGGCCGTGGTATGGGCCACCCTGGACGAGATGGCCCACCAGCCCGATGAGTACGCCCGGGTAGACAACATGGTGGAGGACGCGAAGGTTATGGCGGCCCTCGCCCTCCTTTGACTTTGATTTTAACAGAGCTGAGGGGATGAACTTTTAAGTCCCTTCCTCTTACCTTTCCCCATGTCACTGTGGAAGGATGGGAGGCTCGGACTGCCGGTTAGAGAGGCCGTCAAAATTTTCCCAGAGCTCAAAGCTTACCTCGACGACCGCGGAAGGCTCGACCTCTCGAAGAGGGAGGCGCGGATACTCTACAACAGGGCCATAGCGAGGGCACTCTTCGGGCTGGATATAGACTACCACCCTCGCGGGCTCGTGACGACGCCGATCTCGCGCTACATCTTTCTGAAAACCTTTCTCCGCGGTGGGGAAAAGGTTCTGGAGATAGGAACGGGGCACACGGCCATGATGGCGCTTATGGCGGAGAAGCTCTTCAACTGCAGGGGCACCGCGACGGAGCTTGGTGGGGAGTTCTTCGAGTACGCGGGGAGGAACATAAGAAAAAACAACGCCCGAATAAGGCTCATCAAAAGCGACGGCGGGATAATCAGGGGTGTGGTTCCCGAAGGGGAAAGGTTCGACGTTATCTTCTCGGCCCCGCCGTACTACGAGAGACCAACCAAAGGCGTGCTAACGGAGAGGGAGGGCGTTGGAGGGGGAGCTTACGGGGAAGAGTTTTCAAACCGTCTCCTCGGTGAAGCCGTGGATTACTTAAAGCCGGGCGGAAAGGTAGCGCTCTTTCTACCCGATAAAGAAGCGCTCCTCAATGCCCTGATTGAGCATGCGAAGGGTCTTGGGTATTCTGTCAGGGACGTAAAATTTAAAGCCGGGACGAGGTGGAGGCACGCTCTGATTTACTTCATGTCCTCCACGTAGAGGAAGAGGGCCTTAAGGTACTCGGTGTCCTTTGACGCCATGAGTATCGGATGATCGGGCGCCTGAGTTCTGTATGGCTCAAGCAGTTTCAGGAACTTTCCGGCCTTTGCCGATGCCGCTATGATCATGTCCTTGAAGGCCTGCATATCGACGTGCTGGGAGCAGGAGGCGGTTACGAGGATACCCCCATCCTTTACGAGCTGAAGACCGGAGTAATTGATGTTGAAGTAGGCCCTCAAACCCCTCTTTAGATCCTTCTCATGCTGAACGAAGGCGGGTGGATCGAGGATAACCACGTCGAACTTCTCCCCTTTCCTTATCATCTCCTCCATTACCCCGAAGGCCGAGCCGACGATGTACCTCATCCTGTCGCTTACCCCGTTGAGCTTTGCGTTCTCCTTTACCATATCGATCGCCCACGGGGATTTGTCGACGGCCACTACCTCCTCCGCACCCGCCACCGCGGCGTGGATTGCGAAGCCGCCCGTGTAAGAGAAAACGTCGAGGACCCTCATCCCAGGCCGGATGTATTTCTCGAGGGCTATCCTGTTCTCCCTTTGATCGAGGAAGAAACCCGTTTTCTGGCCCCTCATATCCACGATGAACCGGGCTTTACCCTCCCGTATTATTGTCCTGTACTTCTCCTTACCGAGGAGAACTCGCTCTACCTCCGGGAGCCCTTCCCTTCTCCTCGATCTGCCTGTGTTCTTTTCGAAGACGGTCTCTATCTCGGGCTCGGCTTCCATTATGGCCTCCGCAACGTCGAGCTTGAACCTTTCCATCCCAACGCTCGAGATTTGAATCGAGGCTATCTCGTTGAAGCGGTCAACTATTAGGCCGGGCAGATAATCCGCTTCCCCGTAAACCATCCGGTAGGCCCTATCGTAGCCGAGAACCTTTTTCCTGTACTCGTTGGCCTTCCTGATCCTCTCTCGGAACAGTTCCTTGTTGATTCTGGTGTCCCTGTCCTTTGTCACGAGCCTGATCATGATGTTGGAGTCGGGATTGACGAAGCCCTTTCCGAGAAACCTGCCCCCGCGGGTGTATACCTCCACCACATCCCCCGGCTTAAAATCGCCCTCGGTCTTCACCACACCCTTCTTAAAGACGATCATCGCGCCCTTTTCTATGGCCCTCGCCGCCTGAGCATCGACCGTAACCCTCGCCATTTTTCATCACCCGGGAGGATTCGGTGGGTAACTTTAAAAGATTCCGGGAGGGTTTCCGATAGGTATATAACCTCCCGTGACCTATATAGGAATGGTGGTTCTATGAACTTCGAGGTAGTGAAGGAATTTCTGGAGGATATAGGGGCGGACTGGGTGGAGATCGATGGGGAAATCCACCTCGAGCCCGAGGTCTTCTACGAGGTGTGGAAGTACCTCGGGGAGCCGGATCTCAAAACGTACACCCTTGAAGAGGAGGTAGTGGAACCCGGTTCTTACGATCCGCCCGAGAGGAAGTACGTCGATGTTAAAAAGGTCAGGATTAAAAAGGCCTACTTCACCACCCTCGACAACAGGAAGGTGGTAACCGACTACAGGGAACTCCAGAGGATAATGAACGAAAAACTCGTCTAAACCTTTTCTTCCCGTTTCGTTAGTATTTTATGGTATGGGATCAGTAGATGGTATGGGATCAGTAGACTTCGCCGCTCGGGTATACAACGATGCCCTCCTCGGTTATCTCGAAGGGATACTTCTTCATTGAATGTTTGGTTTCACGCATCTTTCTGATCATAAGATAACGCTTCAGTTCGACCTCTTTCTCCATGAATCCAAGAATGACAACACCCCTCGAGATGTACTCCTCCACCCCATAGCGGCTTATCCTGCCCCTCTCGGGATCGGGAGCTTCGGTTGTGAGTATCGACGTAACCCCCATCTCGAGGAGTATCGTGTTCAGCTGAAGAAGAACCTTCCTTATATCGCCCTCATTCTGAAGTCTGAAGGCTATGGAGGGTATGGAGTCTATGAAAAGCCTTTTAGCGTCTACAGCCTTGACAACGCGGTAGATATAGCGGAGGAAGTCCTCAGCGTTGAGGTTGCCCTCCAGAACGTACTGCTCCTCTGATGGTAAGCCAACGACTGTACTGACTCCATCGATTATGGCCAGTTTCCGTTCCTTCTCGTACTTCTCGATGTCCCATCCGAAGGTCTGCATCTCCCTTCTGAGGTCCCGGGCTCGTTCTTCGAGGGAGACTATAACCCCCGGTTCGTTGTACTCGGAGACCCCCCTGTATACAAACTGAACCCCAAACGTGGTTTTACCGCTGCCCGTTGGACCCGTAACCAGAACCGTCGTTCCCTCAGGGAAACCTCCCTCGATGAGATCGTCAAAACCCGGAATGCCACTCTTAACCCTTTTAACCGTGACCATCGTTACACCACCCGAGCGTTCTTTGCAGATTCTTTCACGCCTGTGTAACATATGTGGTTGAAGATATAAAGTTTTTGGAGTTCCTTTGGGGATCTAACGTCCAAGGGGGTGTGGGAGATGAAGGATTCAGGGAAGCCACTTTCGTTACGTCGGGAGTATTTAAAAATACCTCCATGGAAACCGTTTTATGCCCCCGGGTGAAGTTGGGGGTGGTGAGTCCATGCTCGACCCCTTTGGTGATAAAGCCAGAAGGCTCGTGGAAGAGGAATTTGGGGGAATAAGCAGGCTGCTGTCGGTGATTCCTTCCTACGTTGAAATGAAAGATGCCCTGAAGAGGGTTTCGTGGGTGGGTTCCGGCAAAATCCCGGAAGATCTGGTTGAAATGGACGACGTTCAGGATCTGCTGACGTTCTATGCTCTCCTCGGCGCACTCGCGTTCGCCCCTTACGGCATCGAAATGGAGCTCGTGAAGGAGGCCAGTCTGAGGCTTTACTCCGAGAGGCTGAGGAGGGCCGGGGAGATAGGTGGAACATCCATGGGGCTGGAAAAAACCGTGAAGGAAGAGATACCACCCCGGGACAGGGCCATAATCGAGAGAACCCATCACCGGGAGATACCCCCTGCCGAGAGAGAGGCTATGAGGCTGAAGTACAGGATGCACCTTGGAAGGTTCCTGGAACTGTGGGAAGGTGGCCTTAAGGAGGTGTACATCCGGCGAGGATACGCCTATCTCACGTGGGATCAGGCCCTGAAACTCTGGAAGCGATCTTTTGAGAGGAACCTTGAAAGGGCGGTTAACCTGCTCTACGAGGTGAGGGAAGAGGTTCCCGACTACTACCGCAGGCTCTACGAAGCGCTCGGAGAGATAGCGAGGGAGTACTTCAAGGATAGGCTCGAGAAAATGGGCTCTGTGGAGGCCCAGCCACTGCGCTTTGAACTCTTTCCTCCCTGTGTAAAGATCGCCCTCGGAGGCGTTCCCTCCGGGCTGAGGAACTACGCCATAACCGTTCTCCTGACGAGCTTCCTCAGCTACGCACGTCTCTGTCCAAACCCTCCCGGAAGGGACGTCAGGGTAAGGGACTGTGTCAGGGACTTGAGCGTTATCGAGAAGGAGATACTCCCCATCATCATAGAGGCCGGAAACCGCTGCTCGCCCCCACTCTTCGAGGACCAACCCCAGGAGATCAAGAACATCTGGTACCACCTTGGGTTCGGACTAACCGATAAACCATCACTCGAGGACAGTGGGAATTCCCCCTGGTACTTTCCACCCAACTGCTCCAAAATACGGGCAAACGCCCCCCAGCTCTGTAAACCTGACGCCCACTGCAGGAACATCAAAAATCCCCTGAGTTACTACATAAGGCGCCTTTACCTCGAGAAGAAAGGTAAGGAAAAGGGAGGCGAAGAGGATGGCTGAACTCTTCAGGGAGGTAACGAAGAGGGAGCGGAAGCTTTACTATTCAAAGGAATGGGACGCCAAGAAGCTTCCTGAATTTATAATCGAGACCCTCAGGGAGAGGGAGTTCGGTTTTGACCACACCGGCGGGGGGCCGAGTGACAGGAAGAACGTTTTCATGGACGTGCGCGATCTCGAGGACTACGTGAAGATGACGGCACCATACGCCGTTTACTCCTCAGTTGCCCTATACAAGGAGCCCGCGGAGATGAGCGGCTGGAGGGGAGCGGAGCTCGTCTTCGACATAGACGCGAAGGACCTGCCCCTGAGGAGATGCTCCCATATACACGAGCACGGTCGGGTATGCCCCCTGTGCCTCGAGGACGCTAAGGAGCTGGCGAAGGATACCCTGATAGTCCTGAAGGAAGATTTCGGCTTTGAGAACGTCCATGTGGTTTACTCCGGAAGGGGTTACCACGTAAGGGTTCTCGACGACTGGGCCCTCGCCCTCGACGGAAAGGCGAGGGAGAAGGTGCTTTCGTACGTAAGCGCCGCTGAGAGGATAACCCGTGAGGACGTGGAGAGCAGGAGGATAATGCTGAGTTCGGGTTACTACAGAACGTTTCGTCTCAGGTTCGGATACTTCATAAGGCGGATAAACGAAAACCACCTCCTTAACGTCGGCCTGAGCGGGACGCAGATCAGGAGGATAATCGAGAACAGGGAAAGTATTTACGAGGGTTTCGTGAGGAAGGGACTCCTCACGGCCTTTCCAAAGGGGATAAAGCCAGAAAAACTGGTGGGACTGTTCTCACTGTCAAGCACCTTTTCAAAGGCCTACTTCGACGGCAGGGTTACCGTCGACGTTAAGAGGATCCTCAGGGTCCCCTCGACCCTGCACTCAAAGGCAGGCTTCGTAGCTACTTACATAGGATCCGACGAGGGCAAACTTGAAAGGTTCGATCCCTTCAGGCACGCTGTTCCGGAGTTCAGGCGGAAGGAAGTCAGAGAAGCCTACGATGAGTGGATCGAGCAACACGGTGGAGATGTGCCGGCGAGGGGGTCATAGCCCGCCTTCTGTATCAAGGGGACATTCGACTGAGCGGCCTACCACGGGGCTCCCACCGGGAACTCATCGCCCCTTCCTCGGCCTTGCACCCCGCGGGACGGCCGTTTCACCGCTCCCCGGCAGGTCGTCTGCGGGTTATCTCGGGAACCCTCGCGGGCCCCTTCGCCGCTTTCATCCCCATCCCTGCCGGGACGTGTCGTTTCTGTGCCGTTGCCCTCCCTCTCGGGAGGTGCCTTGCGGCACCGCGGCCCCGGTGCGGTGGGCGGAACTTCCTCCTCACGGAGGTCCCCGACCCCCTCGCCCGGAGGAAATAACGAAAGGGGGAATATAAAGCTTGGCCTTCATCCCTTTGGAAGTTCCTTCTTCTCCAGGAACTTCGGCTTCTTCGGTCTCTTAAACCTCCCAAGGGGTGACCTTCTTTTGGGCTTCGGCCGGGTGCGCTTCTTTGGTTCTTCGTTACCTTTTGCGTAGTAGAGGGCCACGGCAACGAGAAGGACAAGGATCACAATGAGCGCCGGCCAGTATCCCGATGAGCTCTCTGAGGGGGTAACGATTGTGGAACTGGGCGTTGTGCTGGAGGGGGTTGTCTCCGGGGGAGAAGCGGTCGTCGATGAGGTCGTGGGGATGGGTGGCTTCAGGTACAGCTCGCCCCTGAAAACGCTGACTTCACCAAGGGCGCTTAGCTCGAACTCGTACTCAACGGTCCGATTCACCGGGAGCTCGAACATCACGGAGACCTCGTTCCTCCCGGGTTTCAGGGTGACTTTGAGGTAGCCTTTGTAAAGAATGTTTCCATCAACGGAGATCCTGTAAGAAAGCCGTCCCTCGGTCTTTTGATCCGGGTTATTTATGACCACCCTGAAGAGGGTACCGTTGCCTGAGACCCTCTCGCTGGTAACGTTTTTTATAACAGGGGGTGCGAAGACGGTGTAGGAGACGTTAGCTTTTCCAACGGTCCTTCCATCGAAGGTCAGTTCCATGAGGGACTTCAGACTTCCGGAGGTGTTGGTCGGGAGGCTGACCTCGAGTACGTTCGTGCCGCTCCTGAGGGCTATGGTTTTCGTGGTTTTCCCGACGAGGACCGGGCTCCCGTTGTAGCTGTAGGTTTCCACCGTCAGGTTCAGGCCAATGTCCCTTTCCGAGAGGAGGGTTAAATAGACCTTGTTCTCCTCCCCCAGTTTTACCCTGTCGGCCTGAAGGGAGACTCCGACGAGCTTCACCCCGAACTTAACGGGGAGCTCCTTCGAGTACCTGTAGGTTTCATCCCCGTATTTGAGCACGTAATCCAGTCTGTAGGTGCCCTCGGGTAGATCGTAGCTCACGGGCACCTTGAAACGGATCAGGTTGTCGCCCGGGGACATATTCAGGGTCTTCCTTTCGAGGAAGTAAACCTTTCCATCAGCGGATAGGGACACCGTGGCCTCGAGGGATACCGTCGAATGGCCCACGTTGGTCACGTGCGAGAAGACCACCACGGTTTCCCCGTTGAGAGCGTAGGAAGAACCCGGACGCTCCATGACGTAGGCGTCCGCCACCCCGAAGTCAAGTGCCTTTCCAATCACGTGAAGCGGTACGGCCGCGTAAACGAGATAGAGTGAACCCGTGGTCGTATAGGCAAGGAAGCGTAGGTAGAGCGTGTAGTTCCCTTCGGAAACGTTTGATTCACACGACAGGTTGTAGGAGAGGAGATAGGTCTTACCGGAGGACCAGTCCGTAAAAACGGTTGGTCTTACCGTGAGGTTAAAGCCCGGAACAGCGGTCCCGGTTTCATCTTCCACCCAGAACGTCTGGTAGCTCACGACCTTAAAGCTGAAGCCGCCGGCGTTCGTCAGCGGTACCCTTCCATCCGAGTAATCCCCGCTGAGCACGGATATTTTCTCCTTCGTTGTGAAGGTTAAGAACTCGGCAGATGACCCGGGGAGAATTGCGACCAGTAACAGGAGCATCAACGTTACGGCAAACTTCCGCATGTTCCCCACCGATTATGATTTTCCTTTCTCCATATAAAGGCTACCCCCGATCCAGCAGGAGTACCACCCCGAGGAGCATCAAAAGGGCGAAGAAGACCATCATAACCCTGTACCAGAGCATTCTGGAGAAGTGAGGGGCAACGACCAGTCCGAGGATGAGGAGCATGAACCCGTAGGAAAGTGCGAATATTCCAAGGGCCGTGTTAACCTCCACCCCCAGTACGAGGAGAATCCCGAGGATGGCCCCGGCGAGGGCCGTGATATGCGGAACCGTCAGCATCAGGTAATCCCTGAGAACCCTTAGATCCCCCACGCCTATCACCCCTTTACTCCTATTCCGTTATGAACGCGTAGGTTGTCGTCGTTGGAAGGGTCCTTCTGACCTTCGGAAGCAGGTACCTCGGGTAGAGCTCCTCCGCCTTCTCCTCCAGAAGGTCGTAGGTGTCGAGGATCCTATCGATAACCTTAACCTCCGTTCGGCCCCTTACCCTGAAGTATCCCCTGTGAAGGGAGCTTATTTCAAGCACTATTGGCAATCTGAGTTTTTTCTCCTCACCCGAATCGAGGAGGGAAAGGAGGTACTCCAGCTCGGAGCGCCTGAAGTGGTGATAACTTCCATCGCGCAATCGAACCATGGGGTCCTCGGCCTTCAGGAGAAGCTCCAGCGTGGGCCTAACGGCCGGAAGGTGAAGGTTCACCCGGGCCATCTCCCTAACGATCACCTCTTCATCCATCGGCATGTTTTTGGCTTCCCCCCTTACCTCAATAAACCTTTTCTTGACACTTTTATGTCATAATTTGGAGAGGATACCATAAAAATTAACATTTTTGTTTAAATGTGGGGACACCCTCTCCTCCTCCCGTCATAGTGACAAAAGTTCATTAAAAAAGTTTTTATTGATTTGGCTGTCCATTATCACCGTTTATTAATGAACATAAATGCAATAAACGGTGATCAATATGAACACCGGTTTGAGTGTGTACGGGAAAGATGCCAGAACAATAAAATTCCTGGAACTCGTTTTCGTGGACATGAACGGCTTTCCAAGGGGCATGGAAGTGCCCATGGACAGATACGAAGAGGCAACGGAGGAGGGCATTCCCTTTGACGGCTCATCGATTCCGGGGTTCGAGGGTATAGAGGACAGCGATTTAATCTTCAGGGCGGACCCATCGACCTATGTAGAAGTGCCATGGGAAGGTGTTTCGAGGGTTTACGGGTACATCTACAAGGGTAGAAAACCCTATCCAGCGGATCCGAGGAGCGTGCTCAGGGAGGTTCTGAAAGAGCTTGAGAAAGCGGGATTTCGAGCCTACGTGGGACCCGAGCCAGAGTTCTACCTCTTCAGGAAGAACGGATCGTGGAAACTCGAGATACCTGACGGTGGCGGTTATTTCGACCTGCTAAGCCCCGGTAGAGATGTATGGAGGGAGATAGCCCTTTACATGCCCGCCTTTGGGTTAACACCGGAAGTTCTCCACCACGAGGTTGGAATGGGACAGCACGAGATAGACTTCCGCTACGATGAAGCCCTCAGGACGGCCGACAACATCATCAGCTTCAAGTACATCGTAAAGGCCGTGGCGAGAATGCACGGACTTCACGCTACGTTCATGCCAAAGCCCCTTCGGGATTTCCCGGGTAACGGGATGCACCTCCACCTAAGCCTCTGGAAGGGGGGAGAGAACGCCTTCGCATCGGAAGACGGACTCAGTGAGGTTGCCCTCCACTTTCTGGGGGGCCTACTCGCCCACGCAAGGGCACTGACGGCCATTACCAACCCCACCGTGAACAGTTACAAACGTCTCGTTCCCGGTTACGAGGCCCCTGTGTACGTGAGCTGGGGCTACAGGAACAGGAGCGCACTGGTAAGGATCCCCGCCTTCTGGGGGAACGGGGCGAGGATGGAGTACCGCTGCCCGGATCCGAGTGCCAATCCCTACCTAACTTTTGCAGCCGTCCTGATGGCCGGATTGGACGGGATAAGAAGAAAGCTCGAGCCGGAATCTTACGTGGAGGAAAACGTCTATGAAATGGAGGGCTCCAGACGGAAGGAACTTGGAATCGAAACCCTCCCCGGGAGCCTTGGTGAAGCTCTGGAAGAGCTTAAAAAAGACAAAACCGTGAGGGAAAGTCTGAGAGGTGCTTACAGGAACTTCGTCGAATACAAGGAGCGGGAGTGGGAAGGGTACCTTGAGTACCTGAAGGATCAACGCCTTCCGGAGGATACCCTTGACGTAACGGAATGGGAGCTGAGGAGGTACTTCAATGTCTAACTGGCCCCTTCGGGCGGTTTATACTCTTTGAGGTGCACCAGCGTTGAGCCTCCGATTATGAGCGCCGCCCCGGTAAGCTGTTGGGGGGTAAGGCTCTCCCCGAAGAGAAGGAAGGCGAGCGTTATAGCTACAACCGGTTCAACGGTGGCGACTATGCTGGCCCTGCTGACCTCGATCTCTTTCAGGGCGTGGTTGTAGAGGATGTATCCAAGGAACGTTGGAAACAGGGCAAGGGCGAAGAGGTAGGGAACAGCTCCCGGGGGTACATGGAAGTCCGCGAAGGGAAGGAGGTAGACCATCCCAAAGAGGAGGGTGTAGAAAAGAACCTTTTCCGGCTCTTCTTTCCTGACGGCGAACTTTGCGAGGATGCCGTAGAGGGCGTAGGTTAGACCCGTCAGAAAGCCGAAAAACAGGGCTTTCGTTGAAAAACTCACCCCTCCCTGGTTGACCAGAAAAACGCCCGCAGTAACCATGGCCAGCGCCGTCAACTTCTCCCCCCTCAGCGGTTCGTTGAAGAGCAGCCTTCCGAGGATTATCGAGTATACCGGAGCGGTGTAAAGGAGCAGAACTGCAAAGGAGACCGAGGATATGGTTACGGTATAGAAGTAGAGGGTGTAAAAAAGGAAGATGCTGAAGAAACCGTAGAGTGCGTAGAACTTAAGGCGAGAGCGTTCAATGGAAAAGCCCGTTCCCCTCAGGGGGAGATAGAACATCAAAAGCAACAGGGTGAAAAGGACCCTGTAGAAGACCATCGTGAAGGGTGTCAACCCAAAACCATCGAGGTACCTGGCGAATATTCCCAGCGTTCCCCACATGGACGCTGCTAAAAAAACGAAAAGGTATCCCCTTCTCATTGGCTCACCTCAGAAGGCGGGACCCACGGGCAGGCGGCGCTTGTGTTCGCTCCCCTTTACCAGTCTCTCGATCCTTTCGACCCTTTCCAGTGGTATCCCCAGCTCTTCGGCGATCTCAGTTTTTTCTTTCCCGAGGTCAACCATGCGCCAGAGGACCTCGTCGAGGAGGCGGTAGCCAATCCCTAGTTCATCCTCGTCCGTCTGCCCCTCCCACAGACCGGCCGAAGGCTTCTTCTCAACGATCCTCTCCGGGACTCCAAGGAGCTTCGCTATCTCCCACACTTCGGTTTTGTAGAGGTTTATCAGGGGGGCAAAGTCGCTCGCCCCATCGCCCCATTTGGTGAAGTAGCCGGTCAGAAATTCACTTCTGTTGCTGGTCCCGAGAACGAGGCGATTCATGGCGTTGGCATGGGCGTAGAGAAGCACCATCCTCGTTCTGGCCATCAGATTTCCCCTGCTCCTGACGTCAAGTTCACCGACGGCCCTCTCGAATCCGTCAACGAGGGGTTTTATATCTATCACCCTGTGGTCTATTCCAAGGGATCTGCAAACGAGCAGGGCATCCTCAACGTCCTTGTTGCGGTAGTAGGGCATTATCAGACCGAGGACCCTGTCCTTCCCAAGGGCCCTCGTGGCGAGGTAAGCCACCGTGGCACTGTCCACTCCACCGCTTATTCCAACCACCACCCCATCGCTATTCGCTTCCTTTACGCTTCTTCGAATAAAGGAGACCAGTCTCTCTATGACCAGTGGGTAATCAAGCCGTCTCATTTTCCATCCTCCCTCAGATCCCTCAGGAAGTGACTGTAGCCAATGAACGATAGTGCTATACCAACGAGCATCAGCACGAAAGCCAGAATGGAGTAGATGGCGTAGGGATAGTCAACGGCAGTTGCATTATAAACGTAGTTCACGCTCCCGTTGAAAACGTAAACTCTGGGTCTCTCCACCGGGTGAATCGTTATCCGGCGGTTGATAAGGGTGTAGTTGGTCACCTCCTCACCCTGAATTATCGAGAGGTTCGCGTCGGATGAGTAGAGAACCAGAGTCCTGTTGTAGTAGACGTATCCTTCCTCAAATCCCTCCTCCCCAAGATAGTGCATGCCCTCTCCCAGCGTTCCGCTGGAGGAATAGGACTTATCCACCCTGTAAAGCCCTGCGGCCGAGATTATTAAAGCCACAAAAAGGGCTATCAGACCGGCTTTAAGAAGCGGGTAGTTCAGTGCATCCCTTAAGTCTCCCATCGGCCTCACCCGAAGAAAGAAAAGAAGGGGGTCAGTACCTGCCAACGAGATGGCACTCGGCCCAGTGGTTGTGCTCGTACTCGATAAGCTGGGGGGTTTTGGTGTCGCAGAGTCCCTTTTGGGCGTAGATGCACCTCGGATGGAAGCGGCACCCGGGCGGTATATCAACCGCGTTGGGAACCTCACCCTTTATCGGCAGCTCTTTGATGATGTTCCTCCTCTCCGGCTTCGGCTCTGGAACGGCGGCGAGCAGGGCCCGGGTGTAGGGATGGAGCGGGTTGTCTATAACCCTCTCAACCGGACCCATCTCAACGATCCTCCCGAGGTACATGACGGCCATCCAGTCGGCGAAGTACCTTGCCGTGGACATGTCGTGGGTGATGTAAAGGTAGGTGACCCCGATCTTCTCTTTGAGCTCCTTCATCAGCTCAAGTATCTCCGCACGGATGGACACGTCGAGCATCGATACCGGCTCGTCGGCGACGATGAACGTCGGGTTCAGTATGAGTGCACGGGCTATTGCAACGCGCTGTCTCTGACCGCCGGACAGCATGTGCGGGAACCTGCCGACGTAATCTTCGGGCGGGGTGATCTTGACCATCTCGAGGGCCTTGTAGATTAGCTCTTCACGCTCCGCCTTGGTTTCGCCGATGCCGTGTATGAGGAGAGGCTCCTCAAGAACGTCGAATATCCTGAACCTCGGGTTCATTGAACTGAAGGGGTCCTGAAAGATCATCTGGACGTGCCTTCTGTACTCGAGGATCTCTTCTCTTGTTCTAATCTTCGTGACGTCCTTTCCCTCGAGGAATATCCTGCCGTCGGTGGGTTCGATGAGTTTGGCGAGTAACCTTCCTGTGGTGGACTTACCACAACCGCTCTCGCCGACGAGGGCAAAGACCTGCTGCTTGTGTATCTCAAAGCTGATGCCGTCAACGGCGTGAACTTTCCTCTCAGGTGCGCCCCTGAGGGTGTCTATGAAGCCCCTCTTTATCGGGAAGTACTTCTTAAGGTTCTCAACCCTGACTATTGGCTCCGCCATCTCTCACACCTCACAGCAGCCAGCATGCAGCGTAGTGGTCCTTATCAACTTCCTTAAGCTCCGGCTCATGTTCCTTACAAACTCCCATCGCGTAGGGGCACCTCGGATGGAAGCGGCATCCCTTGGGCGGGTTGATGAGGTTGGGCGGCTGTCCTGGAATGAACTCCAGCTTTTCAACGTCTTCATGGAGCCTCGGTATGGAGGCGAGGAGCTTCTGAGTGTACGGATGGGCCGGCTCGTAGTAGATCTTCTCGCTGTCTCCGATCTCGACTATCTTACCGGCGTACATTACGGCGATCCTGTCGCTGATCTCGGCGAGGATGCTGAGGTCGTGGGTGATGAATATCATTGAAAGTCCAAGTTCCTTCTTGAGCTTTTTCAGGAGGTTGATGATCTGGGCCTGAACAACAACATCCAGCGCGGTCGTGGGTTCGTCCGCTATGACCACGTCCGGTTCGAGTAACAGGGCGGAGGCTATTATAACGCGCTGCTTCATACCTCCCGAAAGTTCGTGCGGATAACGGTGTACTATCTCCGGATCGAGACCAACGAGCTCGAGGTACTTCTGGGCCTTTTCGATGGCCTCTTCCTTGTCCATACCTCTGTGGAGGGTCAGGGGTTCGATCATCTGGTATCCAACGGTATAAACCGGGTTCAGAGCGTTCATTGCACCCTGAAATATCATGGATATCTTCTGCCACCGGATCTCCTTTCTAAGGACGTTCTCGGGAAGGCCGACTATCTCTCTTCCGTCGATCTTTATGCTACCGCTGACGATCTTACCGGGTGGGGACGGCATTCCCATAAGGGTAAAACCCAAAGAGGACTTGCCGCATCCGCTTTCGCCGGCAAGTCCAAGGACCTCTCCCTTTCGGAGGTTGAAGGTTATGTTGTCGACGGCCTTGACCACACCCTTGTTCGTGAAGTAATACATCTTAAGATCCTTAACTTCCAGCACGTTTCTGACCATTCGTATCACCACCTCACGCTTTCCTGAGCTTCGGGTTGAGGATCTTATCAAGGGCCGTACCTATCAGAACGAAGGTAAGGCCGACGATCGCTATCCCGAATCCGGGCGGGAGCACCCACCACCAGTAACCCTTGTTGGTTGCCGATTGCGTCTGGGCGGCGTTGAGTATCTGCCCCCACGTGACGGCGGTTGGATCGCCTATGCCGAGGAAACTCAGCGAGGCCTCAGCTATGACCGCACCGGGGACACTGAGGGCTATGACCGCAAAGGCGTAGGGGAGAAGCTGGGGAAGTATGTGCTTGAGGATTATCCTGCCGTTGCCGGCACCGAGGGCCCTGGCCGCCTCAATGTAGGTCTGCTCCTTGATCTGGAGGGCCATACTCCTCGAAATCCTTGCTATTCCCATCCAGCCGAAGATGACCAGCAACAGGACTATGAACGTAAGGGTTATGTGTCCCGCCGTGGCACCTATGAGGATCAGTATGGGAAGGCTCGGAATGGTGGCGAATATCTCGTTGACACGCATCATGGCCTCGTCTGTTAGTCCCCCGAGGTAGGCGCTCGTGACCCCGTAAACAAGCCCTATGATGGTGCTTATGAGGGAGACGAGGATGCCCACGGTCAGCGAAACCCTGCTACCCCATATAAGACCTGCCCAGAGGTCCCTGCCGAGGTAGTCCGTGCCCATTGTCCCGTAACTCCTTCCGAGGAACGTCACTTTGAGGTTATCGTAGGAGATCTGGTTGTCCTTGGGGGCGGGGTTGTTTATCCTCAGGATGAGTTTGTAGGTCCCGTGTAAAGGTTCTGGGTTCTTGATGATCTTACTCGCGTTCATTCCCGGCTCAACTCTGGCGAACATCGGGGCGACCATATCTTCTATAAGTATCGTTTGGAGGGGCACGTCAAACATGGTTATCTTCCTGCCCTCAGTAACGTTGACGAGCCATATGTAAAAGTTGGTTGAGATCTTGCTGTCCCTTCCGATGGAGATTACCTCCCCGGAGCTGAGCTGACTGCCTATGAGCAGGGGGATCTCCTTTCCATCTGGCCTGAGGAGGTAAACGTCAATGGTGGGGGTGTTGTAGGGGGAGTTGACTGTTACGTTAAAGCCCCTGATGTTGATTCCCTGGGGCCCACCGACGTAGCCTTCCGGGAAGTTATAGTCCGCCTCGATCACCGTTACCGTATCGCTCGGGTGACTTATGCTCAGATCGTTGAGGTGGTATATTTCTTGGGTAACGAGCTTCTGGGAGGTGAACATGTTGTACCACGTTGGTGGAACGCTCTTGGGGTTGTCCTCCCAGTACTGGGAGCTCCTCCATTTGGTCGGGAGATCCTGTATCGTCAGGTAGGGTGCTGAAAGTGCGACTAACACGAGTATGACGAGGAGAATGACACCGAGTATTCCCGTCTTCTCCCTCTTGAACTCCTGAAGGAATTCCTTAAATCCTTCCTTGACGTCTACCCATCTCATTGTGAATCACCTCACATGTTGGCGGAAGCACCAACCTTGACACGCGGGTCGAGGAATCCGTAGACCATGTCCGCAAGGACCACTCCAGCCAGGTAGAGCACGGTGAAGAAGTAAGTCAGCCCTATGAGGAGGTTGGTTTCGTTCTGCTGAAGGGCAACCCAGTAGAGCCTGCCCATTCCAGGGTAGTTGAAGACGAGCTCGCTGATGATGGCACCACCGAGTGAACCGAGCAGTGAAAAGATTATCATGGTGACTATCGGCGGGGAAGCGGCCCTGAGGGCGTGACCGTAGATGATCTTGCGCTCCGGTAGACCCTTTGCCTTGGCTGCCATGATGAAGTCCTCCTGCAGGGTACCTATCATGATGTTCCTCGTCGTCCATGCCCAGCCCCCAAATGCGACGAAGACGTACGTGAGCACCGGGAGGGTTAACTTCCAGAGGACGTCCTTAACGTGGGCCCAGCCGGTGAGTTGGGGGTCAAAGAGTGAACTGATTGGGAACCATCCGAGTTTGTACGAAAATATCAGGAGGAACATCATTCCCGTCCACCACATCGGCAGGCTGTAGGTGAGGAGTGCGAACACTGAAAGTCCCCTGTCAAAGGCACTGCCCGCGTGCCTCGCGGCCCTGACTCCAAGGAATATACCCAGTATGATGGTTATTATTGTGGCCGTTGTGAAGAGAAGAACGCTCCTCGGAACGGCAACCTTGATGATGTCCGAGACGTTGTTGGTACCGAAAATCGGCATGCTCGTCTTACCGAAGTCAAGCTTCAACGTACGCACGGTTTTACGGAAGACTTTCTGCCACAATGGGAGGTTCAGCTCGTATTTTCTTTCAAGGAGCTCCTTCTGTGCTTTTTTGGCCTGTTCAAAGGCTTCAAGACCCTGACTCTTCTTGATTTGAGCACCGGTGGTTCTTTCCCATTGCATCAGTTCCTCTTCCATTCTGGATCTGTTGCTCTTCTCGGCAACCTTAACGAACAGCGCCGAGATAATAAACGTCACTATCAACAGTACCAGAAGAGCGTTTAGAATCCTGAATACAAGATACCTGCCGTACCCCATCTTTCCACCTCCGCGTAGCCGTGTTCAACGTATCTTTTTCAGCGTTGTAAAACTACTTTATATATCTTACTGCATGAATGTGCACATTTTCATAGAAGTACACCGGAGAAAAATTCGGGAAGGAAAGAAGAAAAGAACGAAAGCACTTCACTTCTTGGCGTAGTACCAGGCGGCCGCGATGATTACGATCACCACCAGGCCGATGACAACCCATGTGGTGGTGCTGGTTCCACCGGCCGCGGTTGTTGTCTCCGTTGGGCTTGGGCTTGAGGTTGTAGGTGTGGTGGTCGCTGTCGCGGTTGGGCTTGAAGTTGTGCTTGTAGTTGTGGTGGTTGAGCTTGAAGTTGTGCTCGTAGTTGTGGTGGTTGTGGTTGTAGTTGTTGTCTTCGTCAGGTCCTCCATGGTGAGGCCCGAGATCTTCATCATGACCTTGGCGAGGTCGTCAACGTGCTCCTTGGTGAGGAGGTCGAGCCAGAGAACTCCCTCGGCACCGCTGCTGAAGGAGTAGGTCTTGTCAATGCCGTACTCCTTGCTATTGGCAACGAGTTCGCCCATGGCCCAGTAGAGCTCCCACGGGAGCTGCGGGTAGAACACGTAGAACCCTGCGGTCATGTCGTCGGCAAGCGGGTGCTCGTAGGTACCGTAGGCTACGTAACCGTCGTCTGTCCACTGCAGACCGAGGATGCTGGAAAGGCTTCCGGCGGTTCCACCGAGGCTCTCGTCGTAGTACGGATCGTCGGGTCCGTCCTTGTAGGCCCAGGTGTAGAGGAACGCGA
Organism: Thermococcus sp. P6; assembly: GCF_002214525.1. Taxonomy (NCBI): domain Archaea; kingdom Methanobacteriati; phylum Methanobacteriota; class Thermococci; order Thermococcales; family Thermococcaceae; genus Thermococcus; species Thermococcus sp. P6. The sequence continues at coordinate 456,438 of NZ_CP015104.1, read as the reverse complement.
TGTAGTACTTGAGGTCATCGAGGTTGCCCTTAACGCCGTTGTGCCACTCACCGAAGTCACAGCTGACCTTAACCTTAACCTTGGCCTCCTTGCCGGCGTTCTCGGCGATCCATCCCTGCGTCTGGTTGTAGATGACGGCATCGTCCGGGACTGTGAAGCTACCGCGCTCGAGGGTCCACTTGCACCTGTACGGGCTAACTATACCGTCGAAGTTCGTGGTGCTTCCGTAGTCCCTGATGAGGTTCCAAACGCGGACACTGTAAACGTCACTGAGACCGCCAATCGGGTTAAAGGCGCTCATGAACATTGCACCGGTCGAGGCGAACTGGGCTATCTTGAGGTGCTTGTCCGGGGTCTCGGCGGTCATAACGCTCCAGCGCTGGCCGATACCGGTGCTGGCTTCAGGTGTGATCTTGGTGACCCTCTCCTTGTTGGCCGGGTAGAACTCCCAAGTCTCGATCAGGAAGACCCTCTCGCTCTCGAGGACACCCACGAGCATGCTTATCTTCTGGAGGTCCCAGTACTGTTCCTTGGTGGTTATCTTTATCGGCTCCTCCGGAACGAGGTCGGCGTTAATGTGGGAGGTACCTTCAACGGCCGACTTGCTTATCTCGAAGTACGTCAGGAGGTACGTGAGCTCCTCCTCGGTCCACTTGAGCATCGGACCGAGCTTGTCGGCGCTGGTGTAGTATTCGGTACCTATCTTCTGGAGACCGGCGTTAACATCGCCGTTGCCGATGTACTTGAGGGCATCCTCGATGGTGACGGTGTTAACGTGCTTCGGCTCAACGGCACCGGGAACGTATCCGTACCAGGCCGCGTAGAACCAGGCGGTGTAATCGTCAATCCAGACGCTTGGGATACCGCTGGTACCCCATCCGCCGGTGTAGATGTTCCACTCATAGTTGCTCGGGGGCTTGGCGAAGACGACCTGACCGGCTTTCTGCCTGTCCCAGAGAAGCCTCTCAACCTTGAACCCGACCTTCTTCTCGAGAAGGTCCGCAACGTAGAGACCGATGTCCTTCCTCTCGTCCTCGATACGGATGATGAACTTAACCGTCACGGGGTTGCCGTCGAAGTACCACATACCATCGCTCTTCTTCTCAAGGGTGTGTCCGTAGTTGGCAACCTGCTGGGCGGCCTTGTTCATGGCGTTCTCTATGATCTGGAGCGCAAAGTCCTCGTTACCGGCTCCGCTGATGCCGAGGGCCTGATAAACCGGCTCGAAGTACTTGTCAGCCGGGTGGCTCGGCCTGATGCAGCCAAGCATCGGGGCACCGCTTCCCTGGTATATGTTCTGGACGATGTAATCCCTGCTTATGAGGTAGTTCATGGCAAACCTGACTTCCCTGATGGCAAAGGGGTTGAAGTAAACGTTGTCACCCACGGTGACGATTGGAGCGTCCTTGTCCGGGTCGTGATAGGTGTTGAAGGTAAGCTCGTTGTAGGAGCTGGCGCTCTTGTAGAGGTTGAGCTTGGCGAGAACGTCGGCACCGAGGCCCTGATACTTGCCGGCGGGGAAGGAGAACATACCGAGGTCGTACTCCCCTTTGGCTATCTGGAGGATAACGGTCTCGGGGTTCTGGACACCCTGGTACTCGATAACATCGGCGTAGCCATCCTTCGGAAGGGTGTCGGTGTAGATCGTCCTCTGACCGTTAAACTTCTCGAGCTTGAGGTAGAGGTTCTCGGGGGAGTACATGACGAGCATGTACGGACCGTTGCTGATGACGAAGTGGCCGTACTGGAGGTACCACTGGAGGTCGGCCTTGAAGCGGGCCTTGGCCTCGTCGCTGTTCAGGGGTATGTCCTTGGGGGTGTAGTCGGTTGCGCTAACCCCACGAACTGCAAAAATACTAAACAACATCAGGCCCATAACAAACAATCCCAGAGCCTTCTTCATTTCACTGCCTCCTTCACTTTCTGGCAACGTTGCCCCATACGGTGTATGATGGCATCGACATATACATCGAAAGCCTATTTAAGGGTTACGTTCGTGTAAAAGTAGCGATGCTAAAAAGGCCCGTTGGATGCCTTAAACATCCCCATGGGAAGACATCTAACCCCTACGGCGTGTTGCGTTTTTCAGGTGGCTTCTATTTCAGTTTATTGTCCTAAAAGAACCCGCAAAGGATTAAGAAGGCACCAAGATGTAGTAGAAAGTTCAGAAAATTATTGGGGGTCTTTTTTGATGCTGGGAAGAAGGCAAAAACTTAAAACCGGCCACCATTAACCCGGTGGCGGGCGTTATGTACGATCTCGTTCTTAAGGGAAGGTTCCTGAAGGATGGGGGGTTAACGGAGGGAAGCGTGGGAGTTCTCGACGGTAGAATCTCCAGAATATCCCGGGGCGGATTGAAGGGAGAAAGGCTGATTGAGATCGGGAATGGACAGGTCCTGCTCCCCGGCCTTATAGACGTTCACGTCCACCTCAGGGATTTCAGGCAGAGCTCCAAGGAGACGATCCGGAGCGGAACGATGGCGGCCGTACACGGCGGGATAACAACGGTTTTCGACATGCCCAACACGGATCCGGCCGTAACCAGTGCGGAAACTTTTGAAAAAAGGATGAAGGCTTTCAGGGGAAGGAGCTACGCCGATTATGCCCTGAGTTTTCTTGTGAACGGGAACTGCGGGGAGGCGGGAAGGGTAAAGGCAGATTTTTACAAGATATTCATGGGAGCCTCAACGGGCGGGTTTTTTTCGATGGACTTCGAGAAAGATTACGGGTGCGCACCCGGGGTGGTGAGCGTTCACGCGGAGGACCCGGAGGTGATAACAAAAAACCCGGATAGACCTCCCGAAGCGGAGGTAAGGGCGATCAAAAGGGCGCTAAGAGCGGCAGAACGCTTAAAAAAGCCCCTGAATATCTGCCACGTCACCACCGAAGGGGGAATTGGTTCAATACTCGGGGCAAACCTCCCATGGGTCAGCTTCGAGGTAACGCCACACCACCTCTTCCTGACGAAGAAGGACTACGAGAAGAACCCCTTTCTAAAGGTGTACCCCCCGCTGAGGGACGAGAGGCACAGGAAAGCCCTCTGGAAAAACTTCGGGAGAATTCCCATAATAGCCAGCGATCACGCACCTCACACCCCAGAGGACAAAGAAAGCGGGGCTGCTGGAATTCCCGGCCTTGAAACAGAGGTTTCCTTGCTCCTCGATGCTGTGAACAGGGGTTTGATAACCCTTTTTGATGTAGTGGAAAAGATGCACGAGAATCCCATCAGGGTTTTCGGGATAAGAAACAAGGGGCTTGAAGCTGGAAGGGATGCCGATTTTACGGTCGTGGATCTTCGAAGGGAGTGGAAGGTTAAACCGGAGGAGTTTTACACGAAGGCAAAATGGAGCCCGTGGGAGGGTAAAAAACTAAAGGGAAAGGTTGTGATGACGATTCTACACGGAAAGGTGGTTATGGAAGGAGATGAAATCGTGGGAAAGCCCGAGGGGGTCAGGATCCATGCTGGAAAGAACAACCCTTGAGGAAACGTGGGAGGTTGCAAAGGACGTTAAGGCCTTCAGGTTCGAAAGGAGGTTCGAATTCGAGGCCGGCCAGTTCGTGATGGTCTGGCTTCCCGGGGTCGGGGAGAAGCCCTTCAGTCTGGCATGGGAGGATCTGATACTCGTCAAACGCGTTGGACCCTTCACCTCCAGACTCTTTGAACTCGGGGAGGGGGACGACCTCTGGATAAGGGGACCCTACGGGAGGGGCTTTGAGCCGAAGGGGAGCAGAGTGGCACTCGTTGCCGGTGGTATCGGGATCCCGCCCCTCTACGCCCTTGCGAGGCAAAGGAGGAAGGATTTTGAGGAGGTCACGCTCATCTACGGGGCACGCTCGAGGGACGAACTGGCGCTTATGGACGCCGAAAATTACGTTGATGACGTTGTTATAACGACGGATGACGGCTCGGCCGGCAGGAGGGGCTTTCCAACGGAAGTCCTGAGTGAGATGAAGGACCGGCTGGACGAGGTGTACGCCTGCGGTCCGGAGCCAATGCTCAGGGCTGTGCTGAGGATAATGGACTACAGGAACGTCCAGATCTCCGCCGAGAGGTACATGAAGTGCGGGATCGGGGTGTGCGGTTCCTGCAGTCTCGGAAAGTACCTCGTCTGCAGGGACGGGCCGGTCTTCGATGGCCCTCAGCTCCGGGGACTCCTCTGACGGGTCACCTTTTTAAACTTCATTCTCCCTTTTGGATCGGTGAGTGGATGAGGTACAGCTGGGAGGAGTTTGCGAGGAGAATGGGGGTGGAACCTCAGATCCTTGAGAACAGGGAGGCGAAGATCCTTAAAAGGTTCGTCATGGAGCTGAAGGTTCCGACCCACTGTGAGGGCTGCGAGGGGCTCGATCTGAGCAACCCGAACCCGGTTCATCATGCGAGCTACGAGCTTACCCCCGCCTGCAACCACGATTGCATATTCTGCTATTCCAACGTTGCCGTAAAGCTCGGGAGGGCTCCAAAGCCCGGTTACTACGGTGGAGACAATCCGCACGCCATAACCGTCTCCCAGTACGGGGAGCCTCTGATGAGCCCGAGGATAGTTGAGGTTAACAGAATGCTTCGCGAGAGGTTTCCGGAGGCGAGGCTCGATCTACAGACCAACGGCTCTCTCCTGACCGAGGAACTGTGGAACAGGCTCGATTTCGACCTCGTGATGATAAGCCTCGACGCTTCGAACAGGGAGAAGCACCTGAAAATCACGGGCGCGGACACTTTTGATGCCGTCGTGAGGGCCCTCGGGATAGTTGGAAGAGACAAAAGCGTCCGCTCCGTCGTTAGGACCATATTCATGCCGGGCATAAACGACGATGATATACCCAGAATAGCTGAGCTTGCAGCATCGCTTGGCGTGGATGAGATGATGCTCCAGCCCCTTACCCTTCACGAGCTTAACGTTGAGAGGCTCAGGAAAGGGGGGCTTGATTTTGAGAGGGCCGAAAGCGTGAGGGAGTACCTTAACGCGGCCATGGAGGCGAAGGGGTACATAGACACGAGAATCAGCGGTTGCCAGTTAGTCATCTATAGGACCATGGATCCCCTGACGCTCTTCAGTGCGAGGCGCGTTGTCAGGGACGTTGCACCCGCCGTAAAGAGGGAACGGAAAAGCCTGGACGGGAAGGTTTAATTGCAGTTTCCATCCCTTATGAAGGGGAGGGGGTATGACACGTGAGCTGCTGGTCCTCACGTTGCTCACCCTCTTTCTGCTCGTCAGGGTTTACCTGACGCTGTGGAGGGTCTTCAGCAACTTGACTGGAAGGACGTGGAGGAAGGTTCTGCGGGTTGACGTTCCCGAAAATGAAAAGAAGGGTCTCGAAAGGATATACAAGTTAACATGGCTCATCATCGGGACGTGGGCCTTTCTCAGGCTCTGGAACTGGAGCCTCTCCGGAGTCACCGCGTCACTCTTCGGTTTTCTGGCCTTCAGGGGAGGGGCGGGCATAACAAAGCTCCTCGTCTACGGCCTCCATGACCACAGGGTAATCCGGGAATACACCAGAGAGGGCAGGGCCCTTGGGGTGATCGGAAGAGCTACAGAAATGGCCCTACTCGTGGAGACCATCTTCGTCGTCGCCTTTGCCCTTGCCTACAGGACCCTCTCGGTAACCCTCGGATCGAGCGGTATGGGTGCGAACAGGTTTATCCTGTACCTCTGGATTGGGGGGCTTGTCTTTGGCGCCGCCTTTGGATGGTTAGTGGCGAGGAACAACCGTGGGATCCTGCTCGGGAACGAGATAGCCGTCGTGGGTTTATTCACAACGAGGAAGGTACAGAAAAAGGCCGGGAAAATTCCCAGAGGGTTAAATCGCGGTCTCTTAAAAAGGTGATGACCGGGAACTCAGGGGATGGCGTCACCGATGTGACTCCTCAATTTTTTCAGGGCGGTTTCTATTACCTCTTCCCCACTGGCCCTGAAGCCGCCGCCCTTTGCGAGGGTTTCGCTCCCCCCTCCCCCTCCTCCAAGCTCCGAAAGGACCTCCCTCAAAAGGTCCCTCATCGAGAGACCCTCGACGTTCCTGTTCTTTGCGAATACTGCGTAGTTTCTGCCTGCAACTAAGACAACGGTCCCGGGGTTCCTTTCCACGAGGTAAACCGCGAAGGCCTGAACATCCTTCATAGGGGCATCCTCAATATACCTGATGACCTTTAAGCCACCGATCTCCTCGGCTTCCTCAAGCAGAGCCCTCGCCTTCCACTTCCAGAGTTCCTTTCTGAGGGCGTCCTTTTCTTCCTGCAGTTTTTTCATCTCCCTCTTGAGCTCATCAACGCGTTCAACCAGCGGGGGATTCTTGTTGGGCATTTCCCCGAGGCCCGCCCAGTAGTCCGATATGAGCCCGTTGAGATACTTCAGAGCCCTGTTTCCGCAGGCGAACTCGATGCGCCAGAGTTTTCTGCTCTTCCTGTAGAAGTTGAGCACCTTTACCATGCCGACCTCCCGCGTGCTCCTCACGTGCGTCCCACCACAGGGCACCCTATCAACGCCCGGGATGGATACTATCCTTATGGGGGGCTTTACCTTCTCGGAGAGATCCTTTCTGAGCTTCCCCTTAAGCTCCCCGGGGAGCTCATCGTAAACCCTGACTTCGACCGGCAGATCCGACCACAGGATCTCGTTGGCCCTCCTCTCGACCTCGAGGATCGCCTCCCACGTGAGCTCCCCCGGATAGTCTATCTCTATTTTGTTGTGGTCCTCGAATATCTGGAAGCCCGTCGTTTTGGCCCCGTAAAGCTCTTCAAAAACCGCCGACAGGATATGCTGGCCCGTGTGCTGGCGCATGTTCTCGTAGCGCCATTCGGCATCGAGGATCATCCTTACCGGCTCCCCGGGCTCCGGGAGACGTCCCTCAAGCTTCCCCTCGTGCCATACGTCCTCTTTCCCCTCCACCCTTTCAACGGTTATTCTGAACCCCTCACCGGATATGGTCCCCCTATCCGAAGGCTGGCCGCCTCCTTCCGGATAGAAGATCGTGTCCTCGAGCAGAATCCTCACTCTGGAACCTTTCTTCTCAACGGCAACGACGCCCGTTTCAGCTTCCCACAGGTAAGCGTCCCTGTAAAACAGCTTCTCCGTCATGAGACCACCGTGAAAAAAATAGGGCACGGGATAAAAGGATTTTCCTCATCCACCTGCCCGGGCCTCAATCAGGGCCTTAACCCTCTTCAGCCTGAAGAAGTTCTCGCGCTCCATCTCGTCCAGTCGCTGTTCGATGAACCTCATTGTAGCCTCCATGCGCGGTATTATGATGTATTCGAGGGCATTGACGCGCCTCTTTGTAACCTCTATCTCCCTCGCGAGCCTCTTCAGGGTCTCCTCCACCTCGGCCAGACGGACCGCAGTTTCGAGGACTTCCTCGAACTTCTCCGAGGCGACGTCAACCTTTACCGAGCTCGAGACGAAGGCGTAGCCCCTTTCATCCGCGCCCCTTCTGAAGGATTCGGCCTCGATGAGGGGAACGGGCACCCCCATGACGTTCCTTTCCTTTATCTCAACCTCCCGGTTGGGCTTCACGGAGAGGGCTATCTCCTTCAGGCGGAGGGTCCCGGCGTCCATTTCCGCGGCCTGAAGGGCCCTGAAAGCCTCGGCCATTTTCTCTCCGAGCTCCCCCCTGAGCCGTAAAGCTTCGTCGTATATCGTGAGGAACTCCATAACGAGGGCATCCTGTTTGTCCTTCAGGAGCTTGTGGCCCTTTCTGGCGAGGGTAATGCGCCTCTTGAGGTTGAGGAGTTCCATGCGGGTTGGCTTTACGTTGAGCAGCTCTGCCATCTCAACCACCTGAAATCCGGGAGGTCAGCCCTCCCTTTTTCTGTACTTCGGGTGGTACTTGAGGATGTACTCCTTCCTGATGCGCTTGAGCTCGCCCTCGGGCAGCTCCGCGAGGAGTTCCCAGCCGAGGTCGAGGGTCTCGAAGATGCCCCTGTCCTCGTCATAGCGCTGCGCTACAAATTCCCTCTCGAACCTGTCCGCGAATTTGAGGTACTTCCTGTCCGTCTCGCTTAGGGCCTCTTCACCGACGACCGCTACGAGGTCCCTCAGAGAGCGTCCTTCTGCGTAAGCAGCGTAGAGCTGCTGGCTGAGCTGCGGATGGTCTTCCCTCGTCATTCCCTTACCGATACCGTCCTTCATCAGCCTGCTAAGGCTCGGAAGGACGTCGATGGGTGGATAGACACCCTTCCGGTGGAGTTCCCTGCTCAGAACTATCTGGCCCTCGGTGATGTAGCCGGTGAGGTCCGGTATCGGGTGGGTTATGTCATCGTCCGGCATCGTCAGGATGGGCACCTGAGTTATGCTACCCTTCCTTCCCCTAACACGACCGGCGCGCTCGTAGATCGTAGCCAGATCGGTGTACATGTAACCCGGATAACCGCGCCTTCCTGGAACCTCTTCCCTCGCCGCTGAGATCTCACGCAGTGCCTCCGCGTAGTTGGTCATGTCCGTCAGTATGACCAGCACCTGCATGTCGTAGTCGTAGGCAAGGTATTCGGCAACCGTGAGCGCCATACGGGGGGTGATGATCCTCTCGATGGCCGGGTCGTCTGCCAGATTGAGGAAGAGAACGGCTCTCTCTATAGCACCCGTCTCCTCCAGGCTCTTCCTGAAGAAGCTGGCCTCCTCGTAGGTGATGCCCATGGCGGCAAAGACCACGGCAAACTTCTCCTCCTCGCCGAGAACCTTCGCCTGTCTGGCTATCTGTGCCGCGAGCATGTTGTGGGGAAGACCGGAACCGCTGAAGATCGGCAGTTTCTGACCGCGGATGAGGGTGTTCATCCCGTCTATCGCGCTGATACCCGTCTGGATGAAGTCCCTCGGGTAGGCCCTCGCGACCGGATTGAGGGGGGCACCGTGAACGTCCCTTCTGTCCTCGGGAATTATCTCGGGACCGCCGTCTATGGGCCTTCCGATACCGTTGAAGACCCTGCCGAGCATGTCCATCGAAACGGGAACCTTGAGGGTCTCACCCGTAAAGCGAACGCTCGTCGTTCTTACGTCAAGATCCCTCGTACCCTCGAAAACCTGAATTACGGCCATGTCCTCTCTGGCCTCGAGAACCTGTCCCTTCCTCTTCTCACCGCTCTGGGTTTCTACCTCAACAACCTCACCGTAGGCGACGCCCTTGACGCCCTGAACGATCATTAGCGGGCCGTAGATCTTGCTAACGGTTGAATACTCCATTCCCGGCATCGACATCACGCCCCATACTCCTTGAAGAGCTTCTCAAACTGCTCGTTCGTTTCGTCGATAAGGGCCCTGATCTTCTCAACGTCGGGCTCGAACTTCATGCGGCCTATCTTCTCCCTGACCGGGAGCTTGGCGATCTCCTCAACGGGAACGCCTTTGTCGATGGCCTCCATAGTTCTCTCGTGGAAGTTGAGGATGACCCTCATCATGGTAACCTGCTTCTTCGGCGGGCAGTAGGTGTCGACCTCGTCGAAGGCGTCCTGCTGGAGGTAGTCCTCACGGATCATCCTCGTGACGAGGAGCGTTGCCTTTTCCCTGTCGGGCAGAGCGTCGGGACCGACTATCCTGACTATCTCCTGAAGTTCGGCCTCCTTCTGGAGGAGCGCCATGGCCTGATCGCGCATCTTCCTCCACTCTGGATCGACGTTTTCATGCCACCAGTCCTGGACCGCGTCGAGGTAGAGCGAGTAACTCCTCAGCCAGTTGATGGCCGGGAAGTGCCTCCTCCTTGCCAGATCGGCATCGAGAGCCCAGAACACCTTGACTACCCTCAGGGTGTTCTGAACCACGGGCTCGCTGAAGTCACCGCCGGGCGGTGAGACTGCCCCTGTGACCGAGACGCTTCCGATCCTTCCGTCGCTCCCGAGTGCTACCACCCTGCCGGCACGCTCGTAGAATTCGGCTATCCTGCTCGCGAGGTAGGCCGGATAACCTTCTTCACCCGGCATCTCCTCAAGCCTACCCGAGATCTCCCTCAAAGCCTCGGCCCATCTTGAGGTTGAGTCGGCCATCAAAGCAACGTCGTAACCCTGATCACGGAAGTACTCGGCTATCGTGATCCCCGTGTAGATGGAGGCCTCACGGGCGGCAACGGGCATGTTCGAGGTGTTCGCTATGAGAACGGTTCTCTCCATGAGCGGCTTTCCGGTCTTCGGGTCCTTGAGCTTGGGGAACTCCTCGAGAACGTCCGTCATCTCGTTTCCGCGCTCACCGCAGCCTATGTAGACAACAACCTGAGCGTCGCTCCACTTGGCCAGCTGGTGCTGGGTTACCGTCTTCCCCGAACCGAAGGGTCCGGGAATGGCCGCGGTTCCGCCCTTTGCCTGACTGAAGAACGTGTCTATGGTTCTCTGGCCGGTGATGAGAGGAACCTCCGGTGGGAGTTTTTTCGCGTAGGGTCTCTTCACACGGACGGGCCAGCGGTGGTACATCTTGAGCTTCTCAACGTTCCCGTCAGGCTTTTTCACCTTCGCTATGACCTCCTCGATGGTGTAATCGCCCTCCTCGGCTATCTCGATTACCTCTCCCTCGATCCCGGGTGGAACAAGGATTCTGTGCTCGATGATGCTCGTCTCCGGAACCACGCCGAGAACGTCACCGGAGGTCACCCTGTCCCCGGCCTTCACCTTCGGGGTGAAGTGCCACTTCTTATCCCTCGGCAGGGCCGGGGCCGTAAGGCCTCTCGCTATGAAGTCCCCGCTGAGGTTTCTGAGGACCTCAAGGGGCCTCTGGATACCGTCGTACATGGCCGTTAAAAGTCCCGGGCCGAGCTCAACGCTCAGGGAAGAGCCTGTTCCCTCGACGGGTTCACCGGGTCTGATCCCCGTGGTTTCTTCGTAGACCTGTATGACGGCTCTGTCACCTTCAAGGCGGATGATTTCTCCTATAAGGCCCATTTCGCCGACGCGGACGACCTCGTACATCTTGCTTCCCTTCATCCCGTCGGCAACCACCAAAGGACCGGTAACTCGAATTATCCTTCCCATTTCTTTCACCTCTTTACCTCAACACCGATTGCCTTCCTAACGATTCTTCTGATGGCTTCCTCACCGAGCCGTGAACCGGACTTGTCCGGCACCTGAATGATGATCGGAACTTTCACATCCGGAAGCTCAATCCTTCCGGCGAATCTCTCGGTTATCAGTATTATCCCAACGTCATCCCTATTGACGAGCTCCTTCAGCTTGTTTTTGAGGCGCTCCATCTCCGTAGGGGTGTCGTTGAAGGAGTAGACCTCGTGGGCACCGGCCAGCTTGAAGCCAAGTGCCGTGTCCCTGTCGCCGAGCACCGCAATCTTCATGCAACATCACCCACGAGTTCCTTTATCCTCTCCGGTTCGACCCCGTCCTCTATCAGCTTGGCTATGGCCCTGAGCTTCCTTATCTCCCTCTCCCTTTTGAGGATGTAACCGAGCGGTGTGGCGACGCTGAGGGGGTAGAACCTCGTGAGCTCACCCATCCTTTCAAGGATGTACTTATCCAACGCCCTCTCAAGGACGCTCAGGTCCTTCTCCACTTCCTCTCTGACGTCCCTGATGACCTTCCCGTACCTCGTGGAATCGAGCTCGGCGAGGGCCATGCTCAGGTCCTCGACGTGGATGAGCGGGTCGAGTTTCACGCTTCCCCCCGGGATTACGAGCGACTTTATCTTCTCGGAGTCCATTCCCGCCGCCTTCGCCCGGAGGACGGTGAGGATGTTGGTTCTGTCGATCCTGAGTCTGACGAACTCCTCAAGGATAACCCTCTCGTCGTTCTTCTTCGAGAGTGCATAGCTGAGAAGCTTCCCGTAGTGCATCCTGTAGAGCTCGGTCTCGAACTCCTGAATTGATATCTCACCCAGAAGCAGCCTCTGGTACGGTCCCTCGTAGGGTGTCCCCTCGAGGATCACGAGCATCTCCTCCGGGCTCTTTGCTTCGGCCATGGCTTTAACCTTGGGGAGCATCGGGCCGATCTCCATGACGTAATCGCTCGCTGGTTCTCCCCTGAACTTAGCTTTCACCACGCTGGTCACGTTCCTGACGTCCCACTCCTCAAGCATGAGCCTGAAGAAGGGACTCACCCTACCGGGAAGGATCTTGATCATGAGCTCGTAGGTTCCGGCGAGGGCCCTCTCGAGGGAACGCTCTATCTCCTCAACGTTGTAGGTCGATATCCCGGTGAGATAGTCCCTGTAGTCGGTGTCCTCGAGGTTAACCACGAAGTTCTGCAGGGTTCTGCTCTCCGCCAGTTCGTTGAAGCGCTGTTCGCTGAGGAGCTTTGCCTCCATGGCGTTTATTCTGGCGTTCGGATAGGAGTAGGGAGTGTACTTCCACACTATTGCGGCGGTCTTGTAGCCCACCCACGTGAAAATAATGGCCAGCGTCGTGTCGAGGATTGCGCTTATGGGTCCGGTTTCCATTGGCCTCACCCGAAGAGAGCCCCGGCTATCTCCGCCCTCAGCTCGCTCTCAAACCTCTCGATCCTCGCCTCGAAGGTGTTGTCAACCCTAACAGATCCATCTGGAGTCTCAACGAGGATTCCGCCCGTGGTGGAGATGGGCTCGCCGAGATGTATCTCAACTTCCCTTCCCAGCTTTGAGGAAACCTCTCCCCTGAATTCCTGAAGCCTTGCCTCGAGCAGCCTGAGGGTTCTCTCGTTGGACCTGAGGACGGCCTTTTCCACACCGAGTTCCTTCAGGGCCTCTGCGGTAAGATCCACGAGCATCGGAAAGTACTCTTCATCCCCAAGTTCCGCGAGTCTGTCCCTGAGGGCGCTTATTACCTCCCTGATGAGGGATTCCTGAACCTCAAGGCGCTTTTTCCTGACCTCGAGGCGGGCGCCGGCTATTATGCGCTGCTTTTCCGTCTCGGCCTGCGTTCTGGCCTTTCTCAGTACCCACTCGGCCCTCGCTTCGGCCCTCTTCCTGGCCTCTTCTCTGATCCTCTCGGCCTCCTTCCGGGCTTCCTCGAGTATGTAACGTATCTTCTCTTCCGCTTCCCTGTTGATCTCCTGAATGATGGTTTCTGCTCCTTCCATCTTCCTTCCTCCCGGGTTATAAAGAAAGTTTACGGAGTCAGAAGCCGACTCCGGTCACTATCATGATCAACGCACCCACGAGACCGAAGATGGCCATGGTCTCCGCCATAGCGGCGAATATGATGCCCTGAGTGAAGGTCTTCGGGTTCTTGGCGACGGCACCGATGCCCGCACCGGCTATGATTCCCTGCGGTATTGCCGAGAGACCGGTAAGGCCCACCGTCAATCCGGCGCCCAGGAGGATGGCGCTCTTGACAATGTTGTCCATGCTGTTCGGGTCGGTGAACTTGAAGCCGCCACCGAGGATTCCGGAAACCATCAGGATGAGGAACAGCGTGATCAGCCCGTATATGCTCTGGGTCATTGGCAGACCCTCGAGGATGAGGGCGTTCTTAAAGTTCCTCTCGTCCTCGGCGACGACTCCGGCTGCGGCAGCACCCGCTATACCCACTCCAAAGGCCGACGCCGCTCCGGCTATTCCTGCGGCGAGGGCCGCACCAAGGGACACGTAAACTATCGGATCCATCTTTCATGCACCTCCTTAACTTTCAAGTTCCAGTTCCGAAACCTCTCTTTTTGCCCTGAAGGGCTCGAAGGGTTTACCATCACCCGAATAGAACGTTCCAAAAAACTCAACGTATTGAAGACGGAGAGAGTGAACGAACGCCCCGAGGGCGTTTATGGCGACCGAAAATATCTGGCCACCGGCAAACAGCAGGATTCCTACGACTACCCCTATCGGCACGGGGCCGATGTTTATTCCCCAGACCATCTGGGTGAGCACGTTGACGACCATGGCGATTCCGGCCGTGGCAAGGGCGAGGGCCATGAGCCTTGCGTAGCTGAGCCAGCTGCCCACGAAACCGAAGAAGTCCGATATGACCAGCAGTAAGGCCAGTGCCCCGTTCTTGAGCTCGCTGAGGACAAACAGCACCAGACCCGCTCCAAAGAGGACCTTTCCGGGCATTTCAAGTGCGGGGTTTCTGCTCGCCAGGAACAGGGCGCTTATTCCGGGTATTATGAGCATCCAGGAGAGCTGGTCGAGTACTGCATCCTTAATCTCGCCGTTTTTGAGCTTGACTATGAATCCGGTGGTGTAGCCTATGAAGAGGTGGGTTATGCCTATCGCAAGGGCCAGCTCAAGCACCACGAGCGCGTCCCTGAAGGTGTCCCAAACGCGCGGGACCCTGAACCCCGCTAAATCGAGGGCGTTTCCAAAGTAGCTGCCGAAGACTACACCCATGGCCATGGTGAAGAACGAACTTACCAGCAGGGTGTATGCGAACTTGTAGGTGCCGTCATTGAACTTTCTGTGCCCGGCGACGAGGAGTGCCGCCACTATCGCTATTATGAGGCCGTACATGAAGTCCGTGAGCATGAACCCGAAGAAGAAGGAGTAGGTGAAGGTTATTATCGGCGTCGGGTCTATCTCGTTGTACTTTGGAACGCCGTACATCTGGGTGAGCATCTCAAAGGGTCTGGCCCATGAGGGGTTCTTCAGCTTTATCGGAATCTCTTCGAGCTCTTCCTCGGTCGGTTCGCGGACGTTGATGTAAGCCTTTCCTCCGGTTATTCGTTTAATGCCCTCGATGACCTCTGGAACATCGCTCCTTGGAAGCCAGCCGGTCAGGGCGAAGGTCATGTTCGTTCTGGCCAGCATCGGGAGGGCGGTTGCCTTGTCACGCTCGTTCTCCACCAGCTCCTGATAAAAGACGACATCATCGTAGTATTTCTCCGCCAGCGCTTCCGCCTCTTTTCTCGCTTCCTCAAGCTCCCTTTCCTTCTCCCTGAGTTTATCCATGTAAACGTCCATGAGCTCCTTAGGGGTTCCCTCCCCTTCCGGAACCTCGATCCTCTCGAAGGAGTACTTCGCCAGAACGGGATTGGCCCTTTCGTAGTCCTTTCGGAGGAAGACAAAAATAGCGACGGTTTTATCCTTTAGCTCCCTGGAGACGGCAACGACCCTTCCTTCAGTGGCCCCTCTGACGTCCTCAAGGAGGCCCTTAAACCTGTTTCTCTCAACCGTTCCAACCGCTATCTCAAGCATGTCCGTTGGTCTCAGGTAGGAGACGTCGATGTTAAAGACCGATAGGAGCTCCAGAGTGGCTATATCTTCCTTTATCCTCTCGATCTCCGTCTGGATGGAGGTTATCCTGCCCTCGGCGGCCTTTATCTCCGGCTCAACTACCGCCAGAAACTCCTCGACGTCTTTTATAAGGGCCTCCACTCCCCGGTACCTGTACCTTCTCCTCTCCCTCTCCCGGGGAAATATGAACTCCCTGATCCCTCCCCCGGAGGATTTCCTGTAGGCTTTGAGGAATTCGGCAAGCCTTGAGATGGTTATCGAGTAGGAAGCGGCCTTCCGGTGGTACTCGTTGGGTGAATCCTTCTGCGCCATGCTGACGTCGAGCTCCCTTACCTCAACCGCACCGCTCTCGTGAAGGTAGGTTAACAGGTCGTCCCTGTACCTGCTGAGCGTGATGGTTTCTATTCTCACCATCTCTTCGGGCCTGAACATCTCAGCTCCCTCTCACGAGCGATATCCCGGCGGAGATTGCCTTCTCGAGGTTGTTGGTTGCCCTGATCTTGAGCTCTTCGATCTCGGACTCCCCGGCTTCCAGTATCTTTCTGGCTTCCTCCTCACCCTCGCGGCGGGCCTGCTCTATAAGTGATCCTCCTTCCCTCTCAGCCTTTTCAATAACTTCCCTTTCGAGGAGTTTGGCCTCTTCGCGGGCTTTGAGGATTATCCTCTTTGCCTCCTCTCTGGCCCCTTCTATCCGCTCTTCCGCCAGTTTTTCTGCCTCAACGATCTGCTTAATGACCTCCTCCATTATCGGCCCCCCTGTCAATGAAAACCCGTGATCTTTATTTCACCTGTACTTTTTTGGACCGCTTTAAATAGTTTTCGAAACCATTCATAGGCCTATGGAAAAGGAAAAGAGGGAGGTAGAACAGGTTAACTTTCATTTTCGGGCTTCTTCTTTTCCAGAAGATTCTTCACCGTGTCGAGGGCGCTGTTTTTTGCGAATATGATGATCTGTCCCCTGTTCGGGAGCTTTGTATCACCGGAGGGAATCGTCAGGTTTCCTTTCTCGTCGTAGATTGCAACCATGAGCGCGTCCTTCGGCAGTTTCAGATCCCTGACCAGTTTGCCGGCTATCTCGCTCTTTTCATCGATGGTAAAGCGGACTATTTCGGCGCCTTCCTTCGGATAGAGAACCCTGTCGAAGCCCGGTGTGACTATGTTCCTGCTGATGTACTCCGCGGCTATCTCCTCGGGACTTATGACGAAGTCGAAGTAGCGCTTGAGGTCGGTTACCTCTTCAAAGATGCGCCTGTTCTGGGGGTTGCTTATCCTGAGGGACGTCTTTATATTTCCGTTCAGGTGCTTCGCCAGTATGCAGGCCAGCAGGTTGGCGTCGTCCTTTCCGGTTAAAGCCGCAAAGGCATCGGCCTGCTTTATGTTGGCCTCTTCGAGGGTTTTTGGATCCGTGGCATCACCCTCTATAACGAGGCCGTTTATGAGGAGCGAGAGCTCCTTGGCGCGCCCCTTGTCCTTCTCTATTATCGTCACGTCGTGTCCCTCGCTTTCGAGCATCTTTGCAACGAGGTAACCAACCCTCCCGGCGCCCATTATCACGACGAACATCAGTCCTCACCGAGCAGGTATTTGGCTATTTCTGCGTACGCGGGCCTCGTTATCAGGATTCCAATGAGCACTCCGAGTATCGTCGTGAAGGCGAAGCCCTTTAGCGTTCCGACGAAGTAAACCAGCAGGAAGCTCATTGCCGCTATGGTGGTTGCCGCGGAGGCGAAGATGACAAAGAAGGCCCTTCCCATTCTCTTGAGCATACTGGAGCGCCTTTTTATTCTGGTCGTCGTTTCCTCACCGAGGAGCTCGTCGGTTATGACCACCTGCTGGTCAACGCCAGTACCTATGGCCGCTATGATGCCCGCTATGCTTGGGAGGTCGAGGTTCCACCTGATCAGGGCCGCAACTCCAAGGATGATCAGGGCCTCGAAGAAGCTCGTGCTCGCAACGGGTATGGCTATCTCCCACCTGCGGTAGTGGAGGTAAACGATCAGGAGAACCGCCACGAGCGCTCCTATCCCGGCGTAGAGGGCCTGAGTTCTGAAGCTCTCACCGAGCCTCGGGGATATGAACTCCGTGCCTATTACGGTTAGCTTCACCGGAAGGGAACCGCTCTTTAGAATCGTGTAGATTGTGTTCGCCTCCGCCTCGGCCGTGAGCCTGTCGGGTGAGCTTCCCGTTATCTGAACGTCCTGCTGGGCCTTTCCAACCGTCAGACCCTCACCGAGGGAATAGGGGCCGTAAAGTCCAAGGATTCTTACTACGAGCGCGTGGTCACTTTCTCCCTCCTTCCTCTGAACGTACCCCACGGTCAGGTTCATCCCCTCGAGTTGCGCCTGAAGTTCCCCGGGAACGTCAACGAGGACCACCCTGTTCTTCCCATCGGCGAGCTTTGCTATCTCCTCCGCACTCTGGTTGGAATAGGCGACGACGCTTATGTTGAAGGCCCTTCCGATCCTCTCGAGCAGGGTTGGAGCCTCGGGTGCCTGCGCGTTGAACTCCGAACTGTTCATCGTCCTGTAAACGCTCTCGGGAACGACCAGCAGGGAGTTGACGGGCGGGTCAAGAAACATGTCAACCGGCCATCCGGTCTTACCGTAGGCGAGTTTGGCGAACTTCTCGGCGGCACTCTTGGAGATCCTGAAAGGAACGCTCCAGCTGTTGTCCGTGTTTATCTTGTAGGTGCCAACGTACTCAATGTCCTTTCCGGTCCCGAAGATGGTTCCGTTGAACTCCATGTAGAAGACACCCTGACTCTCGATGACCTCCTTTATACGGTTCGCCTCCCGGGAACTGCTGACGTTGGCAACCTTAACGAGGACTATCTGATCCCCCTGAGCTTCAACCCTTATGTCCCTCAGACCGAGGGTGTTCAACCTCTTCTGAAGGGAATCGACGACGAGCTCCATCGTCTTCGTATCGACCGGGTGCTCGGTCTGGGCAACGAGCGCAACACCACCGCTTATATCTATACCAAAGGTGAGCGGCCTGAGGATAAGGCCAGCTGTAGATCCTACGAGGACCAGAATGAGTAGGAGTATCCTCGGGTTCAGGAGAAGCTTTTTGGTTCTCCTCTTCATGCTTTACCACCCCTTGTGAGGTACCACTTCAGAACACCGGCGTTGAGGATCCACGTGTTCATAAAATCCGCAAGAAGACCGAACATCAGAACAACGGCTATGTTGTCTATCGTCTGGCTGGTGGAGATTATCCAGAGGACAAACAGAGCCCCAAGGGTTGTCGTGCTCATCGTGAAGCCCGTGGAAACCGCCGACAGATAGGCCTTTTCTATGGAACCCTCCTTCCTTTTGAGGAGTTTCGTTGTGAGGAGTATGTTGCTGTCCACGGTGTAACCTATGAGCATGAGCAGGGCCGCTATGGTGGCCGTGGTCAGCTCGATTCCGGAGACCCCCATGAGCGCCACTGCTATCGTCATGTCCGAGAGGGCGGAGAATATTATCGTGAGCGAGGGCACGAGGTTCCTGAAGAACAGGAAGACCACGACCGCCATGGCAAGGAAGGCAAACACCAGCGCCTTGATTCCCTGCTGCTGCGCTATCTTCCCAAAGGTCGGCTGGACCTCACTCTGGGTGTACTCCGCATCCGGATACCTCTCCTTCATGACGTCGATTATTTTAACCGGATCCGTTCCTGTTGGGGCGTAAACCCTGACGCCACTGCTCTGAATCCCCGTGAACTTCTCAACCCTCACGTCCACGCCGAGTTTATCGCTCAGGTAACCCGCCAGTTCGTCGGGGTTACCGTTGACCCCGTAGGCTGTAACCACGACACCGCCCTTCAGGTCTATTCCCAGCGTTGGAGAGTTGACCGCAAGAAGCACAAGGGCGATCAGGAAGACCGCGAGCGGGTAGGTTATCATCTTTCTGTACTCCATCCGGGCAAGAACGCTCAATCTTCTTTCCTTTGCTCCCACGGTGTCGGTGGGTTTTGCTTTCGATTTGGACTTTGACATACTTCCACCTCTCGAGAGGTTTTGATAAGACCGCCGTTAGTTGGGAACATGGGTTTTAAAGATTAGTGGTTGATCCCGCGGGGCCATCTGGGGATTGAATCAGGGCCCGAAATCCTTTTAAATCAATTTGAAAGACCTTGAAGAGCGTTTAATGAATCTCTGACCGATATGGGTAATTCAAAGTCAAAACAACCCCGTTGAGGCCTTCCCTTCGGGGCTTAACTTTAAAAAGGGTAGGTTTAAAGGTGCAAGGGAGGTGGGAGCCATGAGCGAGATAGAGACGATAGGGTTCCACTACATTGTTGAGGCTGCCGGTTGCGATCCCGAAATTCTCGGTGACGCTAACAGGCTCAGGGAGATATTCCTTGAAGCGGCCAAGGTTGGTAAGATGGAAATTAAGGCGAGTTACTTCTTCAAGTTCTCCCCTACGGGAGTGAGCGGGATGGTCATCGTTGCCGAGAGCCACATCTCCATCCACACGTGGCCCGAGAGGGGTTACGCAGCTCTGGACGTTTACACCTGCGGGACCAGTGCTGATCCTGAAGCGGCCGTTGATTACATCCTTGAAAGGATAAAGGCCAGATACGCCCACGTTTCCGAGGTAAAGCGTGGAATAGAAGAGGACGATGATACCTTCACCCACATGATACTCACGTGGGAAGAAAGCCTGAGAAAATAAGAATCCAAAAAGGCTAATCCAAAAGGGCTTTGGGAGGTTTTCTTCACTCGAGGAGCCTTTCGAGTTCCTCCTTTACTTTCTTCAGCCCGTCCCTGAGCTCCCTCATCTTCGCCTCGAGTTCCTCTTTCTCCTTCCTGACCGTCTCGAGCTCAAGCTTGAGCTTCTCGTACTCCTCCTTTGCCACGAACTCCCCAGAACTGCCTTTTTCTATTATCTCCAGAGTCCTGACGAGCTCCTCAAGTCTTCCGCCCTTGATGAGCTCATAGGTTTCCCTGACCAGCTGTCCCGCCTTGGTCTCCCCTTTGAGGTGCTTCCTGATGGTCTGCTCGGTCCTGCCGAGCTCGTTTGCTATCTCTGACACGCTCATGTTCGCCTTTTCCCTCGCTATTGCCCCCGCAGCAACCGCCAGACTGTCCACCCACGTCAGCCTCTCGGCCGGATCTTTTATCAGTTCAATAACCTCCGGCCTGAAGAGCGTAGCGAACAGAAGTATGCTCTCCAGCCGGTGTATCTCCTGCCTTCCAATCGGGTTAAGGGGTACCTCCACCTTCATAACACCACCTCCTCCTTTTTCTTCAGAACCCTGTCGGAATGGACCCTGATTCCTTTATCCGTTATATCGAAGGGATGCCTTCTCATTGAGTGTGATGTTCCCCTCATCTTCCACACTATGAGGGAGCGTTTAAGCTCGCCGTCTATCTCGTCGAGATCGAGCCTTATTATTCCATCGACGCCGTGTTCAACACCGGGTCCGCCGAAACCTCTCTCGCCGACGCTGATCTGGCTTACGAAGATGCTGGTGCACCCCAGTCCGGCTAAAACCCTCTTGAGCTGGAGAACTATGCTCCTTGCCATCGCCGGTTTGTTTATGTAGAGGGTTGTAACCGAATCGACCACGACCCTCTTTGCTCCGATGTCCGTTACTGCCTGTCTCAAAACGTCTATAAACTCCCTCACGTCCGTTAAATCGTGGACAATGTACTTTTCATACTCCTTTGACTTCCCTATTCCGGAGGTAAACGCGTCCACCATGGCAAATAGCCCTTTCTCCTCGTACTCTCTGACGTCCCATCCGAATCCTGCCATGTTCTGCCTCACCTGAACCGGATGTTCCTCGAAGGCCACGTAAACCCCGGGTTCGCCCATTTTTAAGCCGTTCCATAGAAACTGCTGGCTGAAGATGCTCTTCCCCGTCCCGGGTCCACCGCTGAGAAGTACCACGTTCCTCTCTGGAATCCCCCCGTGAAGAATCTCGTCCATACCCGGAATCCCGGTTTTAATCCTCTTCATCCGCTTCACCTCCATAACGAACTTTTCGTGATGATTTAAGCCCGGTTGAGTAGAATAATCTTTTAGTTACATTTGTTTTTATTATGCTGGGGATATTTAAGCTTTACGCCTAAGGACCCTCACCGGTGCCTTCTTATGAACTCTCCAACGTCCGTAACGTTCAGGATGAACTTCCTTCTGCTACGCGGGTTTATTCTCCCGATGCCGAGAAGGACCCCGTTCTCATCGTAAACAACGAGCTTCTTCGTTCCCTCCCAGTGGTATCTCCTCACCCCGTTCCTTGGCACGTCCTTTCCGGTCGTGAAGAGAAAGCCCGCCTTCGGAGTTAGAACCGCGTAGTTCCTCTCAACCTCAACGAAGTAGAAGAACTCCACGTTCGGGTAGAACTTCTCGACGAGGTTTTCATCCACCTTTATCGTGCCCACGAAGGTTCCGTAGGAGTAGGGTTTGACCCTCATCCTCTCTATTTCCCGCCACAGCCTCTCGTTAACCGCGTAAACGTCTCTGAACGTTCCTTCCACGATCGCGAAAAAATCATGTTTTAGCTCCCCGTACTTCTCAGCTTCCCGCAGGATCAGGTCGTACTCCCACGCCGAGGCCCTTCGGTAGACGAGCTTTTCTTCCATGGTCCAAGCCCCGGTGAAGGCCTTAAAACCTTAACCCGTCGTCGGTTGAAATGGTAGTTCATCAAGAAGCTCTGCAAGGCCCTCAACGTCGGTTTTCTCGAACTCCTCCCTGAACCTGAGATCGAGTTCGGCTATCTCCTCCGGACTCACGATTTTTTCCGGGTTTTCGGCTTTTATTCCGGGGCAGTTCGCGTCGTAGTAGAGCCAGAGTTTTCTACCCCTGTACTCAAAAGCCCTCTCACCCTCCACTCCCAGGGGCTTCTCCGAGACCATGAAGGGGTAGATCCTGCATATCAGGGGCCTTACCCGGTGTATCCTGCACTTTCCGGTTTCAGGGTCGTGGAAGACACAGCCCAGATCCCACTCCCTGATGCTCAGCACGAAGCGGACTTTATTTCCCTCCACCGAGAACGTCACGAATTCCTCCGGGTCGTAACCGGCCTTTGCTATTCTCTCCACGTCTCCCAGCGTCAGATACACATGTCTTCCCCTGCAGCAGTCGAGGCAGAACATGCATCTGAAAGGGAGTGGTTCGGTGAAGGGCTTCGGTTCGAACCTCACGTTATCATCCCCTCCCGAGGGCGACCCTAAAGGCTCCCCAGTCCGTTCTTTCTCCATAGGTAACCGTGAAGTTGACCGTTTCGTAGTTCTTTACGGGGGAGTTTTTGTGGAATATCATCACGTAGCCGCTTTCGAGGTACCAGTAGAATATCTCCCCGGCCTCGTGGACTGGAAGCTTTTTGAACAGATGCTGGCTCAAGGGGATCTCCCTGGCGCAGTCATACTCCCTCTGCCACCCTCTTGACGAACCGCCCCACTCCCACACGTCAATGCACCAGCCGGGTGTGTTCACCCTGAGGATGAGGGTATCGCCCCTATCGTCGTTGCCCTTCAACACGAGGAGGTTGTTCTGGGACGTTACCATAACGGCGTTGGTGTAGTTAACGGAGCCAAACGTGAGGTTCCGGGCCAGAACTATCCGGCCCTTCGGTGCGGCGACCCCCCACGGATTCGTCTGATGGGTTAGCAGGGGGTAGTAAACGATCATGAATATGGCCGTTCCAAAGGCCAGCACCGTCAGGAGGACCTTTAACCGGAAGGACGTCTCGTAGGACAACCGGAACTTTTTTACCACCCTCTCACCCGACCCGGGTTGTTCAGCGATGCTTAAAAGTTTTACCACGCTGAAAAAGTTTGGAGGGCGAAAGGTTTTAGATACCCGACCGTAAAGACCTGAGGGGAAAGGGTCATCTTACATAGGGGGTGAAAGGCACGCTGGCTCTCATTTCCCTGATTCTGGTCATCACGCTCTCAATGTTGATAGTCAGAATCGGTGCGATAGCCCTTGAGATGACGGGACTTTCAAAGGATGTGGCCTCGTTTCAGGCTCAGTCGGCCTTCTCGGGGGCTGGCTTCACGACGAACGAGAGCGAATACGTCGTTTCGAACCCCGTGAGGAGGAGGATAATAAGAACCCTGATATTCCTTGGAAGCGCCGGGATAACCTCCGCCATCGCCACCCTGCTCCTCACCTTCGTTGGAAAAACCGGTGAAGAAACCATAAACTCTTTGATAATCCTTGCCCTGAGCCTGATCGTCCTCTACATCACCTTCACCTCTAAGAGAGTGGAGAGACTCATGAGGAGGTGGATAAAGCGTTTCCTCAACAGGGCCTTCCCGGAACTCAGGGTTTACGACTACCACCAGCTGCTCGGCTTAACAAAGGGTTATTCCATCTCGGAGGTAAAGGTCGGGCCCGGGAGCTGGATGGCCAACAAAACACTAAGAGAACTCGAGCTTAACAAAGAAGGCGTCATCGTCCTCGGCATCTACAGAAAAAGCGATGGGGGAGAGATCTACATAGGGGCACCCCGGGGGGACACCCTCATAAAGCCGGGGGATGTGCTGGTGTGCTACGGCCCGGAGGAAGGCCTGCTCAGGCTCTCAAAGAGGATAAAGGGTCCGAAGGGAGACCTCGAGCACGAGGAGGCCGTAAAGATGGCTCAGATCAGGAGCATGGAAGAGGAGCTCAAGGCTTAGGTGTTCAGGTGGCCATCAAAGCTTTCATCCTTTGAGAAGCTGGCGTATCCCTTTTTATCCAGCCTCTTGCTCACGTAAGGACCGTCCTTCCTGTAGCCGAACTTCCGGTAGTACTCCCTAACGCCAACGCCGCTGATCACGAGCATCTTTTTGACGTCAAATTCTTCCCTCGCTATCCTCTCCGCCTCGGCCAGAAGTTCCCTTCCATAGCCGCGGTGCTGCCACTCGTATCTGGGCTTCCCGCCTATGGGCACAAGGGGTCCGTAGACGTGAAGCTCCCTGACTATTGCGGATGAGCAGCAGTTAATTTCTTTCCTGTGGGCCCTCTCACTCGGTATCCTCAATCTCAAAAAGCCTATCAAAATGTCGTTCTTAACATCCTCAAAGCTCAGGAAGATCTCCTTCCCGCCGGACGCATCGTAATCTTCCCTCAGAAGTTTAACGTGCTCCACCTCGGGCTCCACCCCAAACTTCTCCATCATGTGGCCAACTTCCCTGAAGCGAATCTCCCTCGGCCTGATGCCCCTCCTTACCAGCTCGTTAAAGACCAGCTGGCCGAGGTTTGAGTGCTTTACACCGTCGACTATCAGCTGAACGGGGATGTCCCTCTGAATCCTCATGACGCGAACCCACTTCGGGAAGAGCCTGTAGGCTTCCACGATGAGTTCAACGGCTTCCTCCGTTCTGTAGGGCCGGTATTTACCCTCCTTCCAGAGCCGGTAGAGGGGTGCGTCGGTGGTGACCAGCGTCGGGTATATCTTGAGCATATCGGGCCTGAAGCGTGGGTCCTCGAAGATCTTCCTGAAGGTGTAGAGGTCCCTCTCGAAGTTGCTCCCGGGAAGGCCGGGCATTATGTGGTAGTTGATCTTGAGCCCCGCATCGCGGAGTAGCCGGGTGGCTTTGATCACCTCTTCGATCCCGTGGCCCCTCCGGGTCCTCTCGTGGATGAAGTTGAACACCGTCTGCACCCCTAGTTCGACCCTCGTGGTGCCGAGTTTGAGCATCCTGTCTATCTGCCTCTCGAAGGCCCAGTCCGGACGCGTTTCGATGGTTAAGCCGACCATCCTTACCTTGGCCTTTTCGTTCTTCCTCTGCTCCTCCTCAAGGTAATAATAGCTCTTCCTGTGGGTCCTCTCCCACGCCCGCTTGAAGTTCCTGTCCTCAAAAACGGAGGTGTCCTTCTTCACTATAAGCCTGATGAGTTTCTCCTCGAGGTTCTCCACGTCCTTGAAGTAGGGAAAGTCGTTCATGGCCTTGAAGGCCTCCTTGACGAACCATTCCTGATAGTCCAGATCCACGGCCGGGAAGGTTCCGCCCTGAATTATCACCTCTACCTTGTCAACGTCGTGGCCTATGTCCGTGAGCTGCTTCAACCTGCGCATCATTATGATGTAGGGATGGTAGGCGCTCTGGATGGCCCTTAGAGCCGAGGGTTCCTTCCCTGTGTAGCTCTGGGGAGAGCCCTCGCCCGGCCCGCCGGGGCAGTAGATACACCTACCGTGCGGGCAGGGGAATGGTTTCGTCATCATCGCAACAACGGCCACACCGCTTATCGTCCTCGTAGGTTTCTTCTTCAGCAGGTCCCTGAACTCCTCCCGCCTCTCCTCGGGGATGGCCTTCAACACGTCGGAGTTACCGGGAATCCTGGAGAGGTGGTACTTCCGTGAGACCCTGACCTTCCAGCGGTTGAGCTCCTCTTTATCCCTTATCTCGCCGCTCATCACGAGTCTCGCCAGCTCCTCGACGGCCTTCTGAAAGTTCTCACCCATACCGGCACCTCTTGAAGCAGGTTGGAGGGGCCTTTTAAAAGGTTAGCTGGTGTGGGATAGGGTTAAAAGTTCCCCCGGAGATTGGATTCGGTGGTCTGGATGGTCGGAAGGGATGAGCTGGTGGAGTTTCTCGATGGGTATCTCAGGACAAACGAATTCCCGGACAAGTCGAGCAACGGCCTGCAGGTTGAGGGTAAGGTGGAAATCCAGAAGGTCGCCTTCGCCGTTGACACAACCCTCAGGACGATAGAGAAGGCCGTAAGGGATAAAGCCGACATGCTCGTGGTCCACCACGGCATGATATGGGGCGGTCTGGATTACGTTACCGGGATACACTACAAACGCCTTAAGGCCCTCATAGAGAACGGCCTGAACCTCTACGCGGCCCATCTTCCACTGGACGCCCATCCGGAGGTCGGGAACAACGTCGGCCTTTTGAAACTACTCGGCCTCGAACCCCGGGGAGCGTTCGGGGATTATAAGGGTCTGAGCATCGGGTTCTGGGGCGAGTTTGAGGAGCCTTTGCCTGTGGAGGAGGTGGCCGGAATAGTATCGAAAAAGCTCAACGCGGGGGTTAGAACCTACCCCTTCGGGAAAAGGGATGTAAGGACCGTTGGTGCCGTGAGCGGGGCCGGGGCCTTCGCCCTCGAGGAGGCCCACAGGAAGGGCATTGACCTGCTCATCACGGGAGAGTTCGGCCACGCGGATTACCTGACGGCAGTGGACCTGCCCCAGAGCGTTCTCGTAGCGGGTCATTACGCTACCGAGACCCTTGGAGTGAGGGCCCTGATGGACGTCGTGGCGGAGAGGTTTGGAGTCGAGACGATGTTCATCGACGATCCCACGGGGCTCTAAAGATAAAGAGAGTCTCACCTTTTTACATCTTAAAACCGAGGCTCTGGAGGTCTATCACCTATCGAGGCTATTAAACGCAGAGCGGACCTCAGGTACTCCCTGAAGCCTTCTTCGTCAAGGATTACAAAAGGAGCCCTGTCTTTCTTTGTTATAAGCCTCGAAGTTATTCCTCTCCTGTTCATGTCATTCAGAACTTCAGCAACTATCCTCTCAGGTACCTCAAGGGCTTTCATGAGCTCTTCATATCTTTTCCTGGCAACTGAGGGAGTTGGTAAAGCACTATTGATCAGCACATAATAAGCACTGAAGCGCTGGACATAATAATCGAAGTTCGCTGGCGGACTTGTTCGAGCAAGGAAGAACTCTAAGACCTCCTTGGGGGCGTAGTAATTAAGGTTTATAGGTCTCATACGTGAGTCGTAACTGTATTCCCTGACTGCCAAACCCAAACCCTCGAGTTTTTCAAAAAACCTCAGTGCAAAGTCCCTTAATGAAGTCTTTGCAAGAAATTCACAGAATACAACAACAGAATTTGGAGCATACTTGCTTAGTTCTGATTCGCCTATAAAAGGGTCTCCACAGTACTTAGCGACCTCAAGTATATCCTTTCTTTTCTCATCGCTTTCCGCTGGATATATTGCCCCGGTCCAGTCAACCCTATCCACTACAGAGCCCTGCAAAACTATCCAGATCTCATTTCCATACTTGCGTATCATGTCTTCAAGTTGAGACTTGTTCTCTTTGATACGGCGCATGATGATCTCGCGTGCAATTTCTTTTCCTCTTGAAGTCAGCTTTGCAATTGTTTTTCTATGATACCCTGATCCATTCCTATGAGTACTGACGAGGTTAAGTCTGGTTAAGATCGCAAGGATCTGTGGCTGAATGTTCACAGGTTCATACTCTGGCCTCCCTCTTATCGGCCCTGTAACAGGGTTATAATTTACCCGGATCTCAACGGGTAGGAGTTCTGGGATGTATATCATTACAAGGGAATTCATGATGTCATCAGCGAAATTCTCGAGACCACTTTCTTCGAGTTCCTCCAGTAATTCTTGGGTTTTGCTGGTTCTTGAAAGAACGCTGACATCTGGAATTTTCGTGGAGGAATAATATGGGTGTGTGGGTGGGATCGCCAATGTCATCCTTAGCTCATGCTCAAAGGATAGAGGGCTGGTTAAAACCTTAATCCTCTCATATCCAACCATTACCTCCTCCACCCTCTTTGAAGGCTCAAGGACTACGATGTACTTGTAAGTGTACTTGTTCATCGCAAGCTTTTTTGCATCCCTTGCAACATCACCGCTCTCTACAATCTCAACACCAATAGAAATACCGTCTTTGTATCCAACCACATCGACCCTGCCCATCCCACCCTCGGGGATTCTTGCGGGGGCTTCCTCCTCAGCCTTAAATCCATAGAATCTGAGGATGTCCCTTATTTCCCTCTTAACATATTCATGGTTCACCCGTGATCACCGTTATTAGTTACTGCCATAAAATATAAATCTTTTTGGATTTCACTTGAGAACTTTAAATGAAATGTTTGATATGTACTCCTGAATGGACGCCCGCCATAATCGTCCGGTTAATAGCCTTTTCCCTTATGAATAAATCCCTCCATGGTCTTCGAAATCCGGTGCGTTTTAATGGCTTCTACCGTAAAGAAAAACTTAATCAGTCCTAAGGGATTACGCTAAGGAAGAAGAGAGGAAGGAGATTGACAGGTTGATCAGGGAGCTTGAATACCGGCTGGAGGAGGGCGTGGAGTTCGACGACGAACTCATTGAGAAAATAAAAATACTCTCCTACAGGGTCAGGAATGGCTGACTGCCCTTTTACGTTTACCAGAATCCCGGCAAGAAAAGGTTATAAAGGGGCCTCGATTAGCATCGGGAGGGTTATCATGAGGATAGTGTTTGACGTGGGCGGCTCTGTTCTCGTGCCGGACGAACCGGACGTCGACTTCATCGGAAAAATAGCCTACGAACTCATCAAAATAAGCGAGGACCACGAGGTTGCGGTGGTCGTTGGCGGCGGGAAGGTGGCCCGGGAGTACATCAGGGCCGCGAAGAGCTTCAGCCCCAACGAAACCTTCAAGGACTACATAGGGATCCACATAACGAGAGCAAACGCCATGCTCCTCATAGCAGCCCTTGGCGAGAAGGCCTATCCATTCGTCATTCAGGACTTCCGCAAAGCCTGGGAGGTAATACAGCTCAAGAAGATACCCATAATGGGCGGAACGCACCCGGGCCATACCACCGATGCCGTCTCTGCCCTCCTCGCTGAGTACCTTCAGGCCGATCTGCTCGTGGTGGTGACGAACGTTGATGGGGTTTACGACTCCGACCCGAGGAAGAACCCCAACGCCAGAAAGCTCAGCAGGATCACTGTTGACCAGCTCGTGGGGATAGCTATGGAAGGGGAGAGCAGGGCCGGGGGGAGCAGCGTTGTGGACGCTCTGGCGGCGAAGTTCATCCAGCGCGGCAGGATAAAGACCATCATAGTGGGAAAGGAGGACGCCCGTCATCTCTTCGACGTGATAAAAGGGAAGCACAGTGGCACCGTCGTCGAGCCTTAGGCCGTTGAATCATGGGCAACTTTTTATACTTCTTCTCCTTTGAGTCTCCGGTGACGGCCGTGAGGATTCTGGTGGTGGGTTCCGGAACTGCCGGAAGCAACTTCGCACTGTTCATGCGCAAGCTCGACCGGAAGGCTGAGATCACCGTCATAGGAAAGGAACCAACGATGCAGTACTCGCCCTGCGCCCTTCCCCATGTGCTGAGCGGTAAGATAGAAAGGCCGGAGGACGTTATCGTCTTCCCCAACGGCTTCTACGAGAGGCAGAGGATAAGGCTGATGCTGAACACCGAGGCAAAGGCGATAGACAGGGAAAGGAAGGTCGTGGTGACCGATAAGGGCGAGGTTCCTTACGATAAGCTCGTTCTTGCCACGGGCTCAAAGCCCTTCATTCCGCCTATAAGGGGCATCGGTAACGGGGGAGTCTTCACCCTCAAGAGCCTCGACGACGTTAGGAGGATAAAGTCTTACATGGCCCGGAGGAAGCCGAAGAAGGCCGTCGTCATAGGGGCCGGTCTAATCGGTCTCGAGGGAGCAGAGGCTCTGGCAAGGCTCGGCATGGAGGTCCTTGTGGTTGAGCTCATGGAGCACCTGATGCCCCTGAGTCTGGATAAGGACACGGCAAAGCTCGTCCAGAGGGAAATGGAGGACCATGGTATCTCCTTCCGCTTTGGCGTCGGGGTGAGCGCCTTAATCGGGGACCCGGTTGAGGCCGTTGAGATCGGTGGGGAAAAGATTGAGGCGGATCTCGTTCTCGTGGCCACGGGCGTCAGGGCAAACGTTGACCTCGCCAGAGAGGCCGGCCTTGAGGTCAGCCGTGGGATCGTTGTCAACGAACACCTCCAGACGAGCGATCCCGACGTTTACGCCATAGGCGACTGTGCGGAGGTCGTGGATGCCGTAACGGGAAGGAGAACCCTCAGCCAGCTCGGAACGAGCGCCGTTAGAATGGCCAAGGTGGCCGCGGAGCACATAGCCGGTAGGGAAGTCTCCTTCAGGCCCGTTTTTAACACAGCCATTACCGAGCTCTTTGGTCTGGAGGTGGGAACCTTTGGACTGACCGAGGAAAGGGCCGGGAAGGAAGGGATCGAAGTTGTCGTGGGCAGGTTCAGGGGAAGCACGAGGCCGGAGTACTACCCGGGCGGGAAGCCGATAACCGTCAAGCTCATCTTCCGGAAGGCCGACGGGAAACTCGTGGGAGCCCAGATAGTCGGGGGAGAAAGGGTCTGGGGCAGGATAATGACCCTCTCGGCTCTGGCGCAGAAAGGAGCAACCGCGGAGGACGTTGCCTACCTCGAGACGGCCTACGCTCCCCCGATAAGCCCGACGATAGACCCGATCAGCGTGGCCGGTGAGATGGCACTCAGAAGACTGGGCTGAGGTTCTTTTCGATTTTAAATTCCCCTTTATATTCCGCTATCCATAGAAATTTAACCGGGTTGATCCTATGAAGGTCGGAAAGGTGTTAGGCTTTTAAAAATAAGAGGGGAATCAGCCCATCTGGAGGGCCCTTCCGCGAAGTTCCCCACGCTCGAAGCGGTAGGGATCGTACCACTCCGCCGGGAGGTCTGTCCTGCCCTTGGTTATCAGATCAGCCACCATCTCGGCGACCGCAGGGGCCATCATGAAACCGTGTCCTGAAAAACCTGCCGCAATGTAGTAATCGCTCAGCTCCTCGATCTTTCCTATGGCGGCGTTGCTGTCGGGCGTTTTTGCGTAGTAACCGGCCCACGTCCTCAGTATGAGGAGTTCCCTCAGGGCCGGGATTATCTTCGTGAAGTAGTAGCTCACCTCACGCATGAACTCGTAGGTTGGGTTGAGGTCATAGGTCGGCCCGAGCTCGTATCCAACGCCACCAACGATGCCACCGTGGGCCGTCTGGGTCAGGTAAGCATGGCCGTAACGCATGGAGATCACCATGGGCTTAACGGCTCCCTTCCGTATGGGCTGTGTTATAACCGCCTGATGTTTGTAGGGCTCTATGGGTATGCGGGTCTTTATCCCGGCCATCGCGTTGATGAGCTTGGCCCATGCGTTGGTGGCGTTAACAACGATGCCCGTTTTTATGATTCCCCTGCTGGTTTTGAGGCCCTTTATCTCTCCCTTCTCCCTGAGGAAGCCCTTGACCTCGGTGTACTCCACGAACTTTGCACCGTACTTCTCGGCGTTGATGGCGAAGGACACCGTCGCATGGAAGGGATCGGCCTTCCCGTCAGTCGGGTTCCATGAAGCGGCTATTACCTCGCTTGTATCCAGAAGAGGAACGATTTCTTTTGCCTCTTCGGGGGTTATCAGCCTCGTGGGGACGCCAAAGCGGTTCTGAATCTCTATGTTCCTCTTGAATTCCTCGACTTCACCCTCGTCGTAGAGCAGGAAAAGGTAGCCGGTCTGCTCAAAGGAGAAACCGTACCTCTCGCTGTACTCCTTCCAGAGCTCCACCGAGCGTTTCATAACCCTAACGTTGGCCTCGTCGTTGAACTGCTGCCTTATCCCCGTCCCGCAGCGGAAGGTAGAACCCGAACCGATAAAGCGCTTCTCTATCACGGTGACCTCTTCACCGCGCCTTGCCAGTTCGTGGGCGAGGGTCGTTCCGATTATTCCCCCGCCGATGATGACTATATCGCTCCTCTCCGGAAGCTCTTTACTCGGCATGGACATCCCTCCTCGCCGGGACCTTCATCTTTACGTTCTTCAACGGTGGTCTGGCTCCCGGAAGGTCTATGCGGGCCATATCAGAGCCAGTTATCTGGGAAACAACCACCGCGCCGTTGAAGAGGCAGAACCTGCCCTGACAGAAGCCCATGGCCAGGTGGGTCAGCCTCTTGATCACCTGCAGGTCGGTTATGCCCTTCCTTACAACGTCGTCCACCTTCTTCAGGGAAACGTCGCAACCGCATATCTGGACGTCTTCGAGGTTAAAGCTCTCGAAGGGTATCCTGCGATGGACGAAGGGGATCGGCTCGTAATCCTTTAGTTTGTCCTCGTAGATGCAGGGCGTTGAGTCGAAGCCGAATTCCCGCAGGATGTAGGCCCCCACGAGACGACCCTCGAGGTAGTTCGCGTAATGGGGCTTCACCGAGACGGCGCTTCCAGCAACGTATATCCCGTCCCGTATTCTGTGCTCGGAATCGAGAACCGGCGTGTAGTAGCCCCGCCTAAAGGTGAGCTTTCCTCCCGCCTGGGTTATCGGGTTGATGTCCGGTATCCTGCCCTCGGAGGTTATAACCGCATCAACCTCGTAGGTGTTTCCCTTCATGTCCACGAGCCTTTCAACCTTCTCCCTGCCCTCGGCACGTTTTGGATCGGGCACGATAACGTACTCTATACCCCAGCGCTCCAGTTCAGGGGTTACCTCTTCGGGCCTGCTCCCGACGACGGCCACCCTTCTGCCCGGGGCAACGCCCCACACGTTCATGACCTCGAGGGCGTAGTCCCTTCTGAACACGCCCGGAATATCGTTGTTCTCAAACAGGGATATCCCATCAACGGCACCGGTTGCCAGAACGACCCTCTTGGCCATCAGCTCGATGAGCTCGTCTCCCTTAGCCACCGGAACGAGGAAGTACTCGCCCTTGTCGAACACTCCGAGGGCTACGGTCTCCTTAAAGACCGTCACGTTCTCGTTGAACTTCGAGACCATCTCCCGCACTGCCTCTCTGGGGGCCTTTTCAAACCCCTCCTGGGGGAGGCCCTTAAGCCAGAGGTCCCCCCCGAGCCAGCCCTTCTCTTCGATCAGGGCCACCGTCAGGTGTTCCTGAACCTCAAGCACAGCCCCTATGCCGGCCGGGCCTCCGCCGATAACCACCACGTCGGCTACCATCCTTTCAACCGGCTTTCCCGTGTCTATCTCAACTGTCTCCTGAAAGTCCCCGTAGCTCTGGCGCTCTATCCTCATGCCGTCCCTGACCCTGACCGTCCTTCCGTTCACGTTCTTTACCCCGTTAAGGACAACCGGAAGGGGGCCGAAGGTAAAGGCTCCGCGCTTTCTTCCCTCCGTGCTGCTGGTCAGCCAGTAAACGCCGTTGGCGAGGAGGGCAACCGGGAGCTTCTCCCCCTCGTAGGCCTCCAGAGGTTGACCCTCGAAATATATCGTGACCTTCTTCATGCCCTTCTCCGTAAGGTCGAGCGGTCTCATGTTCCCACCTCGAGAATTCTAATCCACACCCGGAGGTGTACCACGATGTTTATAAACGTTGAGATGATCGGAAATGTCCCCTAAAAATTATGAAGGGACTCATACGAGCCCCGTGGCAAGAACGAACTCGGCAACGTTCTCAACCTGACTCCTAGCACGGGTCTCGGCTATGGTTTTCCTGCCGGCCTCCACCGGAACCTTCCTGAATATCTCCTCGTGTGTTTTAACGATCTCCTCAGGCGGTTTCGTGAGCAGGCTGACGATTACGATGACCAGAAGGGTAACGAAGAAGTTGATGAAGAACACTGGAACGTCTTGGAACCATCCCCCTATGGTTCCAAAGATTCCCGGGGCATCCTTTGTGAACGCCCATCCGTAGATCTTGGCCTCGAGGATTACCTCGCTGATCAGGCCGTAGGCCATTCCCACTATACCGCCTTCCTTTGTCACGCGTTTCCACCAGAGGCTCAGCGTGAGTATCGGACCGAAGCCAACCGCAAGCCCTCCCCATGCGGTTGCAACCATCTGGTAGATTACCTTGGATCCGTTGATGGCGAACCAGAGGGCCACGAGGGCGACACCGAGGACTACCAGCCTCGATATGTTGACCATCTCTCGCTTGCCCACCTCCTTTCCAAGGGCCTTGTGATAGAAGTCCCTCGCTATTGCCGAGGAAGCAACGAGCAGCTGGGAATCAGCCGTGCTCATGACGGCCGAGATTATTCCGGCAATGATGAAGCCCGCCAGCCAGCCCGGCATCAGCTTAACGGCCATCGCCGGGATCACCTTCTCAGGATCGCTGACCTGCAGAATCCCGCTCTGATACATTGCGAAGCCAAGGAACCCCGCGAAAAATGCCCCCCAGAGGACGAGGATAGTCCACGTGCCACTGATGAATATGCCCGGCCTCCTGAGCTTTCTCGGGTCTTCAACGCTCATATAGCGGGTAACTATGTGAGGCTGTCCGAGGTAGCCGACTATCCATGAGGCGTAGCCTATGGCGAAGATTATCGCGGCCAGTCCCGTGGCCCCACCGAAGGGGTGGAGTTTTGCTGGATCGGCCGAGGCTATTATATCCGTTGCCCTCTCAAGCCCGCCGATCCTGGAGAGCGCAAGGAAGGGAACTATAAGGAGCGTGAGCAGCATAAAGGTTGCCTGAACCACGTCCGTCCAGACGACGGCGAAGAATCCCCCTGTGATAACGTAGGCCGTCAGGATTATGACGGTTATCAGTATGCCCGCGTTATCGCTTACTCCGAATCCCTCGGCGAAGGTTTTACCCCCCGCCGCAAACTGAGCCGCAACGTAGGCCGTCATGAAGGTTATGATTATCAATGCGCTCAGGATCCTTATCAGCTTCGTGTTATCCTTCAGACGGGCTTCCAGATAATCGGGAACGGTTATGGCCCTGAACTTACCGGCGTAGATCCTTAGCCTTGGACCTATCAGGACGTAATCGGCGAGGGTACCGAAGAGACAGCCTATACCGGCCCAGAATGCACCGAGCCCTGCGCTGAAGGCTTTTCCCGGGTAGGCCAGCATCAGCCAGCCTGAGAAGTCGCTCGCCTTGTCGGAGAGGGTCGCCGCCAGAACGTGCACCTTTCTGCCTCCAACGAAGTACTGGTCTTCGTTCTTCGTGTAGCGGTTGGCCCACCAGCCTATGTAGGCGAGCAGGCCGAGGTACACCAGAAAGCCCAGGAGTATTCCGGTGTTCATGCCTTACCCCCCTCCTTAAGCTCTTTAACAAGGTCCTCGTCGTAGGCCAGAATCTCGTCATCCACGTAGTACTCCTTTCCGGTTATCCTGTCCCAGTAGCCGTACAACAGCATCGTTAGAATTCCCAAAATGGTGGGTATTATCAGCGTTGCCCAGGCTGCGCCACTAAGACCCATTTCCATCGACCCCCGTGCATCCATGTCACGATAAGATCACCATAGTGTGGTTTTATGGAGCTATAAACCTATCGGTCCAATAATGTCGGTTTTGGAATTCTATGTTCTCACAACCTGACAAACCAATGAAAAGGGTTAATAAGCCCCGTAACCTAAGGACCGGGGGCATTAACATGAGGGTAAAGGTGATGAGACCGATATTCAAGCCCGATGCCGAAGGAACCGGATTCGTCCTTTATCCCTACCACATATTCCATCTGAGGCTCTTCTACAGGCGACTTGGAATGAAGGACAGGGTGTTCGACTACTTCGCCTACGTTGATCTCTACCGGCTGGGGGCAGAGCGCGGGGATGGATTTATGGAACTGGAGGAGTGGGAGGTCGATGAGAAGAACGTCATGGAGCCTCTGGTCGATTACGAGGAGGCCAGAAAAAAGGCCTTTGAGAGCGCAATAACCTGGGGAAATTCGAGGGTCGTCTCGTGGTGGTTGCCGAGGGTAGAGGTCGTCCGCCACGAAAGGGCCTACAGGGTCTTCTGGATCTTTGAGAAGAATGGAAAGAAGTTCATAATGGACAGCCTCGACGGGAAGGAATTCGCCCTTGAGGACCTCATAAGAGGATAACCCTACCGGGCGTGGATCTCCACCACGTCCCCGTCCTCAAGAACGTGATCGGCACCGACCCTCTGGCCCGGGAACTTGACGCTCTTACCCCAGACCCTCGCGTACTTGAAGTTTCTGGCGAAGTCCTTGTGTATCCTTTCGGCCAGATCCATGACCGTCGAGCCCTTCTTCAGGGGCACTGGTGGGTAAGCGGGCTCCTCGCCGGGGCTTTTGGTGAAGACCCTGATGATACCCGCCAGTTCGTAGAGCTCGTCCTTGAGTTTATCCAGCTGGATCTTCTTTCTAGCTGAAACGGGGATTATTCGGAACCTCTCGCCGTAAGCTTTAACCAGCCTCTCGTAGTTCTCCCTGCTGCCGGGAGCGTCGCCCTTATTCGCTATTACTATGGCCTTCCTCCACACGAGGCTCTCATCGAGGGCATCGGAGAAATCCTCAAGGGTTACGGGCTCTTTAACGGTTATCTCGGCGCTGTGTATTCTCTCCTCCCTGAGCATCCTCATGACTTCCCTTACGTCCCCCTTGATGTTCTCCTGACCGTTGATGACTATTCCCCCCGTGACGGTTTTTCTGATCTCTACAGCTGGGCGACGTCTGTTGAGCTTTATACCGGCCCGCTCGAACTCCCTCAGGAGGATTTCCATCTGCTCCACGGGATCCCGGGAGAGGTCAACGACTATGGCTATGGCATCGGCGTTCCTTATGACGCTTAAAAGCTGCGGTCCCATACCCTTTCCAAGGGCGGCACCCTGAACGAGGCCCGGAACTTCCACGAGCTGAATTTGAACGTCCTTGTGGTGCATCATGCCCGGAATCGGCTCCACGGTGGTGAAGGGGTAATCCGCAACGTCCGTGTCAGCGTTGGTGAGGGCCCTCAGGAGTGAGGATTTACCCGCGTTTGGCAATCCTGCAAGGACTATCTGGGCAGCTCCCTCCTTCCTGACGCTGAAAGAATACCCTCCCCCCTTTTTCTGGGCCTGCTGTTTTTCGAGCTCCTTCCTGAGCTCCGAGAGTTTCCGTTTAATATGGAGCCTGAGCTTTTCGGTCCCCTTGTGCTTCGGAACCGTCGCGTACATCTTCTCAAGTGCCCGGATCTTTTCCTGAATGGTTCTGGCCTTTTGATACTCCTCCTCAGCCTTCAGGTACTCTACTGTAACGTTGGTGGGCATCTTCTCACCCCTTCGCTCCGCCGTTTTAAGGGACGGAGGGTTTTATAAAAATGTATTGCTCACAGAACATCGACCCCATTTGGAGGGCTGACCGGCCGGATGCCGAGAGGGAGTTTTTCAGGGATAACGGTGTTAAATGCATCGTCAACTTTATATACTTTCTCGAAAAATTTTAGAAGGTGATATCATGAGGGCAGGCCTTGATGAGGTTGATAGGAAAATACTGGCGATTCTCCAGAAGAACAGTCGAACCCCCCTGAGGGAAATCTCCAAGGAGGTTAACCTCGCCGAATCAACGATCTACGAGAGGATTAAAAGGCTGAAGACGAGGGGGGTAATAAGGAAGTTCACCGTAATACTCGACCCCGATTCCATCGGTTTCAATATCCTCGCCTTTGTTCTGATAAAGGCCAAGGCCGGAAAATACTCAAGCGTGGCGGGTGAACTCAAAAAATACCCGGAGATAGTTGAGATCTACGAGACCACGGGCGACTACGACATGCTCGTGAAGATAAGGAGCCGTGGAAGCGACGAGCTGAACGAGTTCCTCGACAGGATAGGCGAGATCGAGGGAGTCGAGGCCACCCACACGATGGTGGTCCTCAAGGTTCACAGGGAGACCACCGAGCTCCCGCTCTAATTCCAAAAGGGTTATAATCTCCTTTTTCCATTACCCCCTGAACTAAGGGAGGTGTTATGGATGAAGGTGGTGTTTCTCAGTGCAGACGAGTTTGAGGATCTGGAGCTTATCTATCCCCTCCACCGCCTCAGGGAGGAGGGCCATGAGGTCTACGTGGCCAGCTTCGAACGGGGAAGGATAACCGGAAAGCACGGCTATTCCGTGGAAGTCCAGCTTTCCTTCGAGGAGGTTGATCCGGAAGAGTTCGATGCCCTCGTCCTGCCCGGTGGGAGGGCCCCCGAGAGGGTGAGGCTCAACGAGAAGGCTGTGGAGATAACCAGAAGGATGTTCGAGGCCGGAAAACCTGTTGCAAGCATCTGCCACGGTCCGCAGATACTCATCTCCGCTGGAGTGCTCAAGGGCAGGAGGGGAACGAGCACGATAACCATAAGGGATGACCTCGTAAACGCCGGCGTTCAGTGGGTCAACGAGGAGGTTGTGGTGGACGGCAACTGGGTTAGCTCGAGACATCCGGGAGATCTATACGCATGGATGCGGGAGTTCGTGAAGCTCCTTCGCTGACTTCTTTTATTCCAGCCTGCGGGATTTTAACTACCTTCCGGTGAGGCGATAAAACCCATCCAGACGAAAGTCCCGGAATAGCACGTATCCGGAGTTTCGGAGTTGTCCTGAGGAGGGATCATGGTGAGAACCATCGGCTGGGTTCTTGTGCTCTTAGGCTTCCTCCTGTTACTGAGGGAGTTCCACCCTTCGTTCCTTGGGTGGCTTTCCCCCTATAGGAGCTACATAAAAAACGCTTTCTGGGGGGTTACTCTGGTGGCCTTCGGGGCCTACCTCCTCGCGAGAGGGACCTTCAGAAGGGTTGTGAAGGTCCTTTACCTGATTTATCTCATCCTCTATCTGGTGGTGTGAATGGACCGCTGGAGGATCGTGAGAGCGTTCATCCTTGGACCCCTGCTCGAGGTGGTCGTTCCAAAGCCGGGTAACGTGAACCGCTATGCGGACTTCGACGACCTGAGCGTGTACAACTTTCTGTTCGGGGATACCGCCGTTGTGGGCATCTACTACGAGGCGGTGAAGACCGCGGAACTGATACGGAGGGGACTCCTCTCCTTCAGGGAGGCCGGGATGGGGGAGCTCATACGAAGGGCAGTCCAGTCCTCACGTGAGGCTCAGGATGCGAACCCGAACTTCGGTGTCGTGACCCTCTCGATCCCGCTGATCATGGGGATGGCCATCGGAAGGAACATGCTCGAAGCCCGGGAAAAGGCGGGGCTCCTGATTAAAGAATCGACGGTTCGCGACACGATAGAGCTTTACCGCGCGATAAGGATTGCAAACCCGAAGGGCGTTCAGGCCGGGGTTAGGTACGACGTTTACAGCGACGAATCCTTCAGGGAGCTCTTTCAGGACGGAATAAACCTCGCGAGGCTCGCGGAGATAAGCTGTGAGAGGGAGCTGATTTTCTGCGAGTGGCTCAACGGCTACAACCTGAGCTACGCCACCTTTGAAAGGCTCTACGGCCTGATAAAGGTACTTCCGCTGGAGGATGCCGTTGTGAGAGCATTCATCGAGCTTCTGAGCGAGAACCTCGACACCCTGATAATCAGGAAGGCCGGTCCCGGTGAGGCCAAACTCGTTCGGGATAAGGCCCGGAAGGTCCTCAAAGGAGAGATGGGCGTTGAGGAGTTCGATTCGTTCATGAGGGAAAAGGGCGATCTGAGAAACCCGGGCAGTCTTGCGGACGTGATGGCCGTCTCGCTTAGCCTTCTCGTTCTCAGGGGGCTGAGGATTGAGATGAGGGAGGGAAGGGCGTGGGGAGTTATTGAATCACCCTGAACCTCTTCGCCCCACCCGACCCGAGGCCGATGACCCTGCTGTCGATTACAACAGCGTCACCTTCCAGTTCTTCAACCACGCGCACCCTGAACCCGGACAGCTCGAGAACCTCGTCTCCCTCTCCAAACTCTTCGTTGAGCTGCTCCTTCACGAACTCGTAGGCCTTCTTCCCGATTAAAAGAACATCGGGCTCGTAACCTTCAAGCTTCAGCTCGTTGGCCTTCTCCTCCACCGTGCTCAGAACGCGGATCAGATCACCCCTCACTTCCACCACCGTAACCCCTTGGCCTCCATGCTATTAAGCTTTCCCTAAAGCCCGAAGGCCCCCTTTATCCCGTTGATGACCATCTGGACGGCCATCGAGGTGAGTATCAGACCCATCATCCTCGTCAGGACCTTTATGCCTGTCCTTCCGAGTCTCATCTGTATTCCTCTGGAGGACCAGAGGACAAGCCAGACCGTAAGGCCTATCGCGAGAACGCCCGCCATAACGACGGCCTTTTCCGGGACCCCGTGACTGTTCCCCATGTAGAGCATTACGGTGGTTATAGCGCCCGGACCGGAGATGAGGGGTATCGCGAGGGGTGTTATCGCAACTTCTTCCAGTGTAACGACCTCCTCTCCAAGCTCCTCGGTCTCCTCGCTGCTTATCTTTACGGTGGATACCTTCCCCGAGAGCATCTCCATGGCCATCTTGAAGAGCAGTATCCCTCCGGCTATTGCGAAGGCGTTAACGCTCGAACCGAAGAACCGGAATATCCACTCCCCGAGGAGTGCGAAGAGGGTCAGCGTGATCACCACAACCAGAGCGGTCTTCCTCGCTATCTCGTGCCTCTCCTTCCAGCTCAGGTTGTGGGTAACGCTGAGAAAGACCGGAACGGCCCCCACGGGGTTGGTTATCGCAAACAGACCGCCGTACACCATGATGAAATACTTCAGGTACTCGATCAAGTTATCACTTCCCGGCGGGGTTACGAATCACCGGTTATTTCAAAGGAGTAGGTAACCTCGGCACCGCTGAGCTTTACATGGGCGGAGGCCGAGCAGTATTTATCCTGGCTCAGTTTTATGGCACGCTCCGCCTTCTCCTCATCCACATCCCCGTAAATCCTGTAGTGCAGATTAACCCTCTTGTAAATTCTGGGATGCTCATCACGGCGCTCCCCGCTTATTTCAACTTCAAGCCCTTTTATGGGCTCGCGCATCTTCTGGAGTATCATAACAACGTCGTAAGCCGTGCATCCGGCCACGCTTAGAAGCAGGAGCTTCATGGGACTTATTCCACCCTCACCCAGAATTACGGAGCACTTATCGCCTTCGATCCTCCCTATAAACTGCATGTCTTTGAACCACTCAACCGTTCCCCTTACCTCATCGCTCATTCTACCACCCACATGAACTTGCATTATCTTTTTTAAATGCCTTTTGGGAACTTTAGTCATGTACATACGACCCTTCGATCCGTGGAGGTCAAAACTCTGCACCTGTCCCTTTAAATACACGCTGAACGTTTACACGGGTTGCGACCACGCCTGCCTCTACTGTTACATAACCTCCTACATTCCCCGGGCTTTCAGGGTCAGGACCAAGGAAGGCCTCCTGCCGGGGCTGGAGAGGGAACTGCGGCGGTTGGACAGGAGGTACGTGGTGGCCCTCTCCTACTCCTCCGACCCCTATCCGACCGTGGAGAGGGAGCTGGGGATAACCCGCAGGGTTCTGGAACTCTTCAGGAGGTACGACGTGAGGTGCATGATACTCACCAAGTCGGACATCTTCGAGCGGGATCTGGATGTGCTTAGCGAGCTCAGGTGCGCCGTCGGGATAACCGTCACCACCGTGGACGGGAGGAAGGCAAAGATACTGGAACCCAATGCTCCGGCTCCGGAGAAAAGAATAAGGGCCCTCCGGAAGGCCCGGGAGATGGGCATACCCGTTTACGCCCGGATCGACCCGATAATCCCTTTCTACACGTGGGAGGACTTCGAGGAAACCCTCGATGCGCTCGACTTCGTTGAGCACGTGACCGTTTCAACGCTCAAGCTCAGGCCCGACTCAAAAAAGCGCCTCTTCGCCCGGCTTCCTGAACTGATGGAGAGGCTCTGGCCGCTGTACGAGAGGGGTGAGAGGATAGGAGGTTACCGCTACCTGCCACGGGAACTGAGGTTCGAGATACTCCGGCTGGCTGAGAAAAAGATTCTGGAACGGGGCATCACGTTTGGCTCGTGCCGGGAGGGTTATCGGTCGTTTCCGAGCTGTGATGGTTCCCATCTCGTTCCCCTTTGAGGGCCTCCCTTACCTCCGCCTCTATCTCAACCCTCTCCAGCTCGAGCTTTTTCGTGCGGTACTCGAGGGCGGCCTCCACGAAGGCCTCGAAGAGATTCATCATCTCCGGAAGGTACTCCGGTTGCCACTGGACGCCTATTAGGAACCCTTCATCGCCCTCTATGGCCTCCACCAGTCCATCAACGGCGTAGGCAACGGGTTTTATCCCATCACCGACCTTCTTCACGGCCTGATGGTGAAAGCTGTTGACCCTCAGGTAAACCTCGCTGGTTCCCTCGATGTTCAATGCCTCCCTGAGTATCCGGTAGAGTCTCGAGTTTGATTTTATCCTGAGCCCGTGGACCCTCTGGCCGGGGTCCGTCAGGTTGGTACTCCAGTCGTGCTTTATGGTCTTTGGAATATCCTTCAGGTCCTGATAAAGCGTCCCACCCAGGGCCGTGTTTATTACGTGCATTCCCCGGGAAATGCCGAGTACCGGGAGTCCTCTGTCAACGGCCATCTTCACGAGCCTTATCTCGAACTCGTCCCTCTCCACGTCAACGCTCCTTATGGCATCCGAAGGATCCTCCCCGTAGAAGTGGGGGTGGACGTCGGGCCCCTCAACGAGGAGTAAGCCGTCCACGTGCTCGATTACCTCCTCAGGGGATACGTTAACCCCGAAAACCGCCGGAACGCCCCCGGCAGCGGCGATGATATCGAGATGCCTTTGGCCGATGGAGAACCCCCTACCCGATGGATCCCTTTGCCCGACCATGCCTATCAAAGGCTTCATAGAACCACCGGTTG
This sequence comes from Thermococcus sp. P6, assembly GCF_002214525.1. NCBI lineage: Archaea > Methanobacteriati > Methanobacteriota > Thermococci > Thermococcales > Thermococcaceae > Thermococcus > Thermococcus sp. P6. The sequence continues at coordinate 414,197 of NZ_CP015104.1, read as the reverse complement.
TGGTTCGCACCGGCGGGTAAAAAGTTTATGGAAAAAAGACTACCCCCTGAGGGCCTTCATCTCATCTTCTATGACCTGAGCGAGCCTTTTTACGCCCTCGCGTATCGTCTCCTCTGGCACGTAGGTGAAGTTGAGACGCATCGTGTTCTTCACCTCGCGGTGGGCGAAGAAGGCCTCCCCCGGAACGTAGGCGACGCCCTTTCTTATTGCCTTCTCGGCCATGAGCTTGGTGTCTATGCCCTCGGGCAGGGTGACCCAGATGAACATCCCCCCATCGGGCCTCGTCCACCTGACCCCCTCGGGCATGTACTCCTCCAGAGCCTCCAGCATCGCATCCCTCCTCGGCCTGTAGAACTCTACGATCTCCTCAATGTGCTCGTCCAGATAACCCTCCTCCACGTACTTCCACGCGATGACCTGCCCGAAGGTGTTGGCGCAGAGGTCAACGGCCTGCTTGGCTATCTCTATCTTCCTTATGAAGTGGGGGCTTCCCGTGATCCAGCCCAGCCTGAACCCGGGGGCCAGTATCTTCGAGAAGGTCCCAAGGTAAAGAACCCTCCCCTGATCGTCGAAGTGCTTTATGGGAGGTATCGGCTCCCCGGAGTAACGGAGCTCGCTGTAGGGGTTGTCCTCAACTATGAGGAAATCGTACTCGTCCGCCAGCTCAACGAGCCTTTTCCTCCTCTCAAGGCTCATAGTCACTCCTGCAGGGTTCTGGAAGGTGGAGACGGTGTAGACGAACTTGACCTTCTTCCCCTCCCTGCGGAGTTGCTCCAGCTTCTCCTCGAGCAGTTCAACCTTCATTCCCTCATCGTCCATCGGTATGCTTATGAACCGGGGATCGTAGTACTTGAACGCGTTTAGGGCCGCGAGGTACGTTGGGCCTTCGACCACAACCACATCCCCCGGGTTTATGAAGACCCTGCCTATGAGATCGAGGGCCTGCTGGGAACCTGCGACGATCATTATGTCGACTTTACTGGTTGGAATGGCGTAGCGGTTCTTCATCCACTCGGCAAGGGCAAGGCGGAGCGGTGTAAAGCCTTTGGTGGTTCCGTACTGGAGTGCCTTATCCGCGTGGCTGGTCAAAACCTCGGCGGTTATCTTCCTGATGGTCTCAACGGGAAAGGTTTCGGGAGCTGGAAGGCCTCCGGCGAGGGATATGACGTCTCCACTCTCAACAAGCTTGAGAAGTTCCCTTATCTCCGAGGCTTTCATGGCCTTGGCCTTCTCCGAAAAGTAGGCATCAAAATCCAGTGAACCCGAACCCAGTTTACGCATGAGCTTCTCTTCCATTTCCTTCCCTCCGATGGACATGTTCGAACACGTCACCGCATCTATACATGTTGGAGTAGCGGCGATTGCTTATAAATCTTTCCACAATGGCCGTTAGCAGGGTTTCCATTTGTAAAGGTGGATTGGTGTGTATTTTTAGAAACATCAACGAAGCCAGCGGGACAGTAATGAACAAAAACTTCTAAAACCCGCCCTCCAATCCCCCTCCATAGGGAGGTGGTCAAGATGCCCGTGGTTAAGGAGGTACTGAAGATAGCCGAGGACATCAGGGACATGAGGATAAGGGGTGCGGGCAAGATAGCCCGCTCGGCGGCCTATGCGCTTCAGCTTCAGGCCGAGAAGAGCGAGGCAAAGGACGTCGATGCCTTCTGGGGGGAGATGAAGCAGGCCGCGAGGATACTGTTCAACACAAGACCAACCGCAGTTTCCCTTCCAAACGCGCTCCGCTACGTCATGCACCGGGGTAAACTGGCCTACGAGGGCGGTGCGGATCTGGAAAGGCTGAGGTTCATAATAATAACCGCCTCGAAGGAGTTCATCCACAACTCCGAGAAAGCCATCGAGAAAATAGGCGAAATAGGGGCCAAGCGCATAGAGGATGGCGACGTCATAATGACCCACTGCCACAGCAAGGTGGCCATAAGCGTCATGAAGAGGGCCTTCGAGGAGGGCAAGGACATAAAGGTCATCGTCACGGAGACGAGACCGAAGTGGCAGGGGAAGATCACCGCAAAAGAGCTCGCAGGCTACGGCATACCCGTCATCTACGTCGTCGATTCCGCCGCGAGGCACTACATGAAGATGACGGACAAGGTCGTAATGGGGGCCGATTCGATAACCGTCAACGGAGCCGTCATAAACAAGATAGGAACCGCGCTGATAGCGCTGGCCGCCAAGGAGCACAGGGTATGGACGATGATCGCGGCCGAGACCTACAAGTTCCATCCCGAAACCATGCTCGGCCAGCTGGTGGAGATAGAGATGCGCGATCCCCACGAGGTCATCCCGAAGGAGGAGCTCGAAACGTGGCCAAAGAACATAGAGGTGTGGAACCCGGCCTTTGACGTTACGCCCCCGGAGTACATAGACGTTATCATAACGGAGCGCGGCATAATACCCCCGGCAGCGGCCATCGACATCCTCAGGGAGGAGTTCGGCTGGGCCCTCAAGTACACCGAGCCCTGGGAGGATTAGGAAGGTTTTTCTTTTAACCGCTTCCGGTGGGGTAACCTTTTAAGCTCCTCTCCGGAGGGCTGTTAGGTGAACCTAATGAGTAAGCTGGTTCTCGTCAGGCACGGTGAAAGTCTCTGGAACAGGCTGAACCTGTTCACGGGATGGGTCGATGTGCCCCTGAGCGACCGCGGAATAGAGGAGGCGCTGAGGGCGGGAGAGCTGCTGAAGGACTACAGGTTCGACGTCGTGTTCACGTCGGAACTGATCAGGGCGATCCAGACGGCGATGCTCATCATGAGCCGGAACAACTCCGGGGTTCCCAAAATAATCCACGAGGGCGGGAGAATGAAGGAGTGGGGCAGGGTCTACGGGGAGCACGGGAAGAACTACGTTCCCGTGTATAAGAGCTGGCACCTGAACGAGCGCTACTACGGAAAGCTTCAGGGGTGGAACAAGGACCACGCCCGGCGGGTTTACGGAAAGGAGCAGGTCCACCTGTGGAGGAGGAGCTACGACATAGCGCCACCCGGCGGGGAGAGCCTGAAGGACACCGCGGAGAGGACCGTCCCGTACTTCGAGGAACGAATCATCCCAGAGCTGGAAAGGGGCAGGAACGTCCTCGTGAGCGCCCACGGGAACAGCCTGCGCTCCATAGTTATGCACATCGAGGGACTTACCAGGGAGCAGGTTCTGAGGCTCAACATACCAACTGGGGTTCCGCTGGTCTACGAGTACTCCGGTAACCTCAGGAGAATGGGTTACCTGAGGGAAGAAGGGTTCGACGATGATCTTCACCTGGACTGATTCACCCACCTTTTTGTGTCCCCGCTGTTACTCCGTAGTGGGATGCGACTCCGGAACGGTGGCAAGGGTTTAAAACGCCTAACCCTTTTATACTTAAGAGACGAAAGTGGGAGGGTGATTGTATGAAAGCTTACGTATCTGAAAACGTCGGGGGCGTTTACGCCTTTGACGAAAGCGGTAATCTTATTGATCGGAGGACCTTCTCCGGAAGACCCGAGGAGGTCCTCGACAGGCTTCTGAAGGGAGAACCGGACGAAGAACTCCTGAAGTTCCTCGACGCGCTTAAGGAGAAGGGTTACGACGAATTCGTCGTCGAGGACACGGAACTCGCCAGAAACCTGAGGGAACTCGGATACTCCGCCACCGCGGAGTTCCCGAGCCCTGCCGGGAAGAGACTCCGCTCTAATCCGGAGGAGTTCCTTGGGGAGGGATGGTTCGAACGCTATTACTCCGTCGGCGTTGCACTCACGAGACTCCGCATACAGGAGCAGAGCGGTGCAAGGGACAAGATGATTATACAGGCCATCGAGGCTCTGGACGATATTGACAAGGTTACGAACCTGCTCGTTTCCCGTCTCAGGGAGTGGTACGGCCTGCACTTTCCGGAACTGGACGAACTCCTCCCAAAGCACGGGCAGTACGTAACCTTCGTCAGAGAGATCGGCCCACGGGAGAACGTTAGCGAGGAGAAGCTCAAAGCCCTTGGATTCCCCGAGGAGAAGGCCCGGAAGATCCTAAAGGCCGCTGAGAGCTCTATGGGGGCTCCGCTTGGGAAGTTCGATGCGGATATAATAACGAAGCTCGCCGGTGAGATAGCGGACCTCTACAGGTTGAGGGAAGAGACCGAGGAATACCTCGAGAGGGCCATGGACGAGGTGGCCCCGAACCTGAAGGCCCTCGTTGGTGCAAAGCTGGGGGCGCGTTTGATAAGCCTAGCCGGGGGACTAAGGGAGCTTGCGATGATGCCCGCATCGACGATACAGGTTCTTGGAGCGGAGAAGGCCCTTTTCAGGCACCTGAGGAGCGGGGCAAAACCGCCCAAGCACGGCGTGATCTTCCAGTACCCGGCCATAAACCGCTCACCGTGGTGGCAGCGCGGAAAGATAGCGAGGGCTCTGGCCGGAAAACTGGCCATAGCTGCGAGGGTCGACTACTTCTCAGGCGAGTACATAGCGGAGGAACTGAAGCAGGAACTGGAGCAGCGTATAGAGGAGATAAAGCGGAAGTATCCCAACCCGCCTAAGAGGAAGGAGAAGCCCGGAAAGAAAAGAAAGAAGGCTAAAGCCGGGAAAACCAGGAAAAAGAAAGGAAAGATGCCCGCCGGCAAAAAGAAGGGCAAGAAACGTGGAAGGGAAAAGTCAAGGAGGTGAGGTGAATGAAGATCAGGGAGCATGAATTTCCCGGAGTTTACGTCTTCGTTGATGAGGACGGTAGCGAGAAGATAGCGACGAAGAACCTCGTTCCCGGCCAGAGGGTTTACGGGGAGAGGGTAGTAAACTGGAACAGGGAGGAGTACCGTATCTGGAACCCGAGACGCTCAAAGCTGGCTGCGGCCCTGCTCAACGGGCTCAGGAACTTTCCGATAAAACCCGGTTCAAGGGTCCTCTACCTCGGGGTCGCGAGCGGAACAACGGCTTCGCACGTCAGCGACATCGTGGGTCCTGAGGGAATGGTTTTTGGAGTCGAGTTCTCGCCGAGGGTTCTGAGGGAGCTCGTCCCTCTGGTTGACGAGAGAAGGAACCTGGTCCCGATACTCGGCGATGCAACAAAGCCCGAAGGTTACCGTGCCCTCGTCCCGAAGGTTGACGTCATATTCGAGGACGTGGCCCAGCCGTCGCAGGCGAAGATACTCGTGGACAACGCAAAGGCCTACCTGAAGAGGGGCGGATACGGTATGATATCCGTCAAGAGCAGGAGCATCGACGTCACGAAGTCACCGGAGCAGGTCTTCAACGAGGTGGAGAAGGAGCTGGCAGAGTACTTTGAGATAGTGGAGCGTATATCCCTTGAGCCCTACGAGAAGGACCACGCGCTCTTCGTCGTCAGAAAACCCTGATATCTTTTTCAATTTTGAAAAAGAAGGAATTAATCCTTCTTGGGGAGATAGGGGATAAGCCAGCTCAAAAAGCTGTCCATGCTTCTCGTCTGGATGTAAAGAGTCCCGGTGCCCTCGAACTCGGCCACAAGCCCCTCTCCGCTGAACAGTGTGCTCTTCAGCCCGCCAACGCGTTTGATCCTGAAGTTCAGACCCTCGCTGAAGGCCACCATGTGCCCGGTGTCTATAACGAACCTTTCGTTGTGGAGCTCCTTCCTGTAGATGGCCCCGAAGCTCGAGAGGAAGACGGTTCCCCTCCCGGTCATCTTGAGCAGGAAGAGCCCTTCCCTTCCGAAGAAGCTTCTGGCCCCGCCCCATTTCGTGTCTATGTTTACCCCTTCCGAGCTCGCCAGAAAGGCCCCGCTCTGGGCGTAAAGTGTGCCGTCCAGCTCAAAGGCCTTTATGTCACCCATGTAAGGCGGTGCGAGGCCTATAAGGCCCTTCCCTCCCTCGGCCCTGAAGAGGTTTATGAAGAAGCTTTCTTTCGTGAGTATGCTCCTCTTGAGGGCGCCGAAAACTCCTCCCCTGGCCTTTGTCTCTATCCTAACGTTCGGGCTCATGTGCACCATCGCCCCGGCTTCAGCCTGTACGGCCTCTCCGTTCTCAAGCTCAACCTCGAGGAGGCTGAAGCTCGGTCTGTGCAGAATCTCGTACTTCATAACGTTCACCGATGGGTGTTCGCGCGGGAGGTTATTAACGTTCCTTATCGCTAATCGTCGAATTATACTTTTACTTTTACCGAAAGACTTTTATAACACCCCCTTTTACGTTGGGTGAATTGTTCGGAATCCTGAAGGTGGTGCCCGATGAAAAAGCTCCTGAGGCCAAAACGTGAAATCGGCATCGTGGGCTACGGTGCCTACGTTCCGAGGTATAGAATAAAGAGCGAGGAGATAGGAAGGGTCTGGGGGATCAACAGCTTTCCAATAGAGGAAAAGTCCGTTCCGGGTCTTGACGAGGATGCGCTCACGATAGGAATCGAAGCCGCAAGAAACGCCCTCAAAAGGGCCCGTATAGATCCGGGGCTCATAAGGGCCGTGTGGTTCGGTAGCGAGAGCAAGCCCTACGCGGTCAAGCCAACGGGGACGGTGATAGCCGAGGCGATAGGGGCAACCCCGGACGTTAGCACCGCGGACTTCGAGTTCGCCTGCAAGGCCGGAACCGAGGCGCTCCAGACTGCCATAGGTGCGGTGGGTTCGGAGATGATGGATTACGCCATGGCCATAGGGGCCGACACCTCGCAGGGAAGGCCCGGCGATCACCTCGAGTTCACGGCTTCCGCGGGAGGAGCCGCTTTTGTGCTCGGTCCGAAGGGCCCCGACACGGTGGCTTATTTCGAGGGAAGCTACTCCTACGTTACGGACACGCCCGACTTCTGGAGGAGGCAGCACGAGCACTACCCGAGGCATGGGAACCGCTTCACGGGCGAACCCGCTTACTTCCACCATCTGATCAACGCGGCAAAGACCCTCATGGAGGAGCTTGGCCTTAAACCAGAGGACTTCGATTACGCCGTCTTCCACCAGCCCAACGTCAAGTTCCCGCTTACGGCCGCCAAGATCCTCGGGATTCCGAAGGAGAAGGTCCTTCCCGGACTGCTCTCGGGAGTAATAGGGAACACCTACAGTGGATCCACCCTCGTTGGGGTCAGCGCCGTTCTGGACGTTGCAAAGCCCGGCGACAGGATCCTGTGGGTCAGCTTTGGAAGCGGAGCCGGAAGCGATGCCTTTTCACTGGTCGTTCAGGACGCGATCGAGGAGAAGCGCGATCTGGCACCTAAGACCATGGACTACGTGAACAGGAAGAAGTACATCGACTACGCCCTCTACGCCAAGGCGAGGAGAAAGTACATCGTGTGAGGTGGTTGATATGAGGAAGGCCGTTATAATAGGTGCCGGCATGACGCCGGTTGGCGAGCACTGGAAACTCGGATTGAGGGATATGGCGGTTGAAGCTTTGCTCAACGCCATGGAAGACGCAGGAGTGGATAAGGTTGACTCCCTCTACGTCGGGAACATGCTCTCCGGTTCCTTCGTAGAGCAGGAGAACCTCGGTGCCCTCATAGCGGACTGGGCCGGTCTGGGCAACATCCCGGCCGTAAAGGTCGAAGCGGCCTGCGCCAGCGGTGGGGCAGCGGTTCAGGAGGGCGTTAAAGCCGTTCTCAGCGGGCTTGAGGATACCGTCGCGGTCGTCGGCGTCGAGAAGATGATGGATGCGTGGCCGAGCGATGCTACCCGCTACCTCGGTTACGCTGCGGATGCCGATTGGGAGCTCTTCCACGGTGCGAGTTTCGTGGCTTTGAACGCGCTCGTAATGCGCTACTACATGAAGACCTACGGTTACACCGAAGAGGATCTGGCCTACTTCGCCGTCAACGCCCACGCCAACGGTGCAAAGAACCCCTACGCAATGTTCAAGAGGCCGATCAAAGTTGAGACGGTTCTCAAGAGCCCCTACGTGGCGGATCCGATCAAGCTCTTCGATGCTTCACCCATCTGCGACGGAGCCGCCTCCGTCATAATCACAACCCCTGAGAAGGCAAAGGAACTCGGCGTCCCGAAGGAAAAGTGGGTCGAAGTGGCCGGGATGGGAAGGGCCATAGACACGATAAACCTGGCCAACAGGGAGGACCTGCTGAGCCTGAAGGCCGCGAAGGTGGCTGCCGAGAGGGCGTATAAGATGGCCGGCGTTGAGGCAAACGACATCGACTTCTTCGAGGTCCACGATGCCTTCACGATTATGGCAGCCCTCAGCCTGGAGGCCCTTGGCGTGGCAAAGAAGGGGGAGGGCGCAAAGCTCGCCAGAGAGGGGCAGATAGCCATCGACGCAGACTATCCAATACAAACGATGGGCGGGTTGAAGTCCCGCGGTCACCCGGTGGGTGCCACGGGCGTCTACCAGACCGTCGAGGCCGTTCTCCAGCTTCGCGGTGAGGCCCCGAACCAGGTGCCGGACGCTGAGGTTGGACTGACCCAGAACATAGGTGGAACCGGTTCGAACATAACCGTTAACGTTCTCAGGAGGGTGTGAAGATGGCCCGTCCAATGCAGGTTTCCAGATACTGGAGGCACTTCCGCGAGAAGTACAGGCTCATAGGGGGAAGGTGCGAGAACGGACACGTCCACTTCCCAAAGAGGCCGGTGTGCCCGGTCTGTGGCTCGAAGAACATCGAAGAGGTCGAACTGAGCGGAAGGGGTAAGGTTATCAGCTGGACGATCGTCAGGAACCCGCCGAGCGGTTTCGAGTACTACAAACCCTTCCCGCTGGCGCTCGTGGAACTCGAGGAAGGCCCCGTGGTGCTGGCCCAGCTCACCGACGTCGATCCGGAGGAGATAGACTTCGGCATGGAGGTTGAGGTCGTTACGAGAAAGCTGAGGGAGTTCGAGGAGGACGGCATAATCCTCTACGGCTACAAGTTCAGGCCGCCCGTGAAGTGACCCCTCTTCCCTCTAATTCATTTTTGTTTAAAGAAAAACGATCGAAGGTTCTATGCCTTCTCTATCCTCAGCCTATCCCCGTTCTCGAACTCCATCTCGAGTTTTCCGCCTTCCGCCTTCACCCTGACCCCGTCCACCACTGCATCTATCCTTCCATCCCCGGGCTCTACCCCGAGCATCTCGGCCATCTCGTCGACGCTTTTCAGGGAGCCGTTTATCGTGGTCTCCATCCTTTCGCCCTCGCTCTCCACAACGACCTTCACTTTGCCCTTTCCCTTTCGTATGAAACTCTCCTCCTTCAGTCCCTCTACACCCTCCGGTTCGGCCGGTCTTATGCACGGCATGTTATCACCTCATTTCAGGTCCTTAACCATTCGCACCCATATCCCGCTCTGTCCCCCCCGTCTGAAGCCGTATTCCCTGTAGAACTCCATGGCTTTTCTGTTTTTCTCTCCGACCCACAGCTCCACCCTGTCGTTGTGCTTTCCAAGGTACTCCATGCACTTCTCCATCAGCTTACGGCCTATTCCGTGCCCCTGAAACCCGCTATCGACCACGAACTCGTGGATGGCCCCGACGGTTCCTTTCTCGTACTTGCTGTACCAGTCGGCGTCGCAGACTATAAACCCCGCTATCCGATCGCCGACCTTCGCCACGAAGAAGCCATCCTTCGCTTTGCCCCAGCACCACCTCAGGTAGCGCCTGGCGTAGTCCTCGCCCTCTCCCCCGTACTGGCGCATTCCCTCGTAACCGCGCATGTAGATACCAACGAGTAACTCGAGGGTTTCCCGATCGAGCTTTTTGAGCCGCTCTATCTTCACGTCTTCCATCGGTCCCTCTTCATCGGGAGGTTTAAAAAACCTAACTCAGATCATAACCTGAGAAGCGAAGGTGATCGAAATGGGAAAGGCCAAACCAAGGTACTGCGAGATATGCGGGGCTCCGATAAGGGGAGAGGGTCACAAGATAAGGATCGAGGGGGCCGAGGTCCTTGTCTGCGACAGATGTTACGAGAGGTACGCCCGAAAGAAGCCCGGAACCTTCAGCACCATGCCCACGGGGAGAAGGCCCCTCAGGAGGGTGCAATCGAGGCCCTCGAGGGCAGGGGCTGGCAGAGGGAGGAGGGAAAGGCCTCTCTACACCGAGGAGATAGTTGAGGATTACGCCGAGCGCGTTTACAGGGCCATACAGCGGTCGGGCAAGACCTACAAGGAGCTTTCCCATGAGATAGGCCTGTCCGTGAACGACCTAAGGGCGATAGCCCACGGCCATCGCGAGCCGACGATAAAGGAGGCCCGAAAACTGGAGAGATACTTCGGGATAACGCTGATCGAACAGGCCGAAGGCACCGTGGAGGAGAGGCCCTCGATTCCCCGGGACTACGAGCCGACACTTGGCGACATGGCCAACATCAGGATCAAGAAGAGGAAGAAGTGACTGCAGTTTCCCTTTTTTGGGGAAGCTAAAACTTCTCCGATGCTTCCCCGGATCCTCCAGCCTTCCTCCTCTTCGGTGGGTGGAAACCGCGGAGTTTTTTAAAGGTGCCCCAGAGGCGCATCAATTCCTCCCAGACCTCTGAATCGGGTGGAATGACGAGGACGTGGGCGGGCGGATGTATGTCCGTAAGCCTGCCTATGGCCTTCGCCGGTGGCAGGTTTATCTGGGCTATCACGTGAGCCCTGAAGCGTTTCCTCGGTTTCTCGCCGCTTATTTTTTCGAAGGCCCAGTCGGAGAGTGCCGGGGAGATGATCCTTGGATCACCGCGTATCTCCATCCCGCCGTAGCGGACGAGGTCGGAGAGCGCTATGCTCGCCTTCTGAAAGTCATCGGTTCTCACCAGAACCATCGTGTTTCTCATGGACGTCACCGGGCGTTTCTAACGCGGATGCCTTTTAAGGGTTCCTCCATCCAAAACCTTTAAAAACCGATGGGGTTATTTATAAAGGGTTTTTAAACCCACCATCGGGAGGTGTAAGCCTTGGTTGACATGAGCGGTGTAAAGCTCAGAATCGAGAACATCGTGGCTTCTGTTGATCTTTTTACGCAGCTGAACCTTGAGAAGGTTATAGAGATATGCCCCAACTCCAAGTACAACCCTGAGGAGTTCCCCGGGGTCATATGCCGCCTTGAGGAGCCCAAGGTGGCCCTTCTCGTATTCGGCTCCGGAAAGCTGGTCGTGACGGGTGCCAAGAGCGTTGAGGACATAGAGAAGGCCGTCAACATGCTCATTCAGATGCTCAAAAAGGTCGGGGCAAAGTTCAGCCGCGCACCCCAGATAGACATCCAGAACATGGTCTTCAGCGGTGATCTGGGGAGGGAGTTCAACCTCGATGTCGTCGCCCTGAGCCTCCCCAACTGCGAGTACGAACCCGAGCAGTTCCCGGGTGTAATCTACCGCGTTAAGGACCCAAGGACGGTGATACTGCTCTTCTCGTCGGGAAAGATAGTCTGCTCCGGGGCCAAGAGCGAGCGCCACGCATGGGAAGCCGTCAGGAAGATCATCCACGAGCTGGAGAAATACGACCTCCTCAGGGAAGAAGAGGAAGAGGAGTGGTGAAGTCCCTCGAACCTTAAAGATTTTTCATTCCCTTCACCTTATCGGGAAAAAGAAAAGGGCGACCTTAGAGCTTCAGTATCTCCCGGGCCGCCTTAACGCCGAGCTCAAAGGCCTTCATGTTCATATCCACGGCCTTCGGCGGGACGCTGAGCGCTATCACTTCCCTGACGTGTTCCTCGCCCAGCGGGAACCCCGGTATCTGGGTTAACGCTCCAATGAGAACGGTGTTCGTGGTGATGACGTGCCCCGCTTTTACCGCCAGTTCCTCCGCGTTAAAGCCTATCCACTTCGCCCCCCAGTCCTTTTCAAAGATCGCCCTGATCTCCTCGATTTCCGGGTAGCTGGCCTTTCCCATGGACACCTGAACGGGCACGATGGGTTTGGTGTTCACGACGGCCATGCCGCCGTACTTAAGGTGGTTTACGTAGCGCAGGGCTTCAACGGGCTCAAAGGAGAGTATGACATCTCCCTTTCCTTCCGGGACCATCGAGCCGTAGACGTCCTCACCGAAGCGCACGTAGGAAACGACGCTCCCAAAGCGCTGGCTCATTCCGTGGACCTCTCCCATCCTCACGTTGTAGCCGGCGTTTAAAGCCGCCCAGCCGAGGATGTTCGCCGCGGTGAGAACGCCCTGACCGCCCACACCCGTAATCACGATGCTATACTCCTTCATTCATCTCCCCCCTCCACGGGCTTAAAGGCTCCGAATGGACAGATCTGGGCGCAGCCTCCGCAACCCCAGCACATGCTGGGCTCTATCCTCGCCTGCTTCTTTTCCGCATCCCAGTAGATTGCCGGACAGCCGTAGGCGTTTATACAGATCTTACAGCCCGTACAGGCCTCTTCGTCCACGTAATAAACAGGCCACTTCTCGCCCCTTCTCCTCATCTGGCCGACCCTGTAGAGGGCGCAGACCTGCCTCGAAACGACGACGCTGACACCTTCAACCTCGAGGGCCTTCTTGATGGTTTCGTAGGTTTTCTTGATGTCGTAGGGGTCAACCACCGCCACGAAATCGGCCCCCATGGCCTTTGCGACGTCCTCTATGGGGATCCTCTTACCCACACCGTGCGGTGTCTGGCCGGTGCTCGGGTTGGGCTGGTCGCCCGTCATGGCCGTAACGAGGTTATCGAGAACCACCACGAGCACGTTGGAGCGGTTGTATATCGCGTTCGCCAGTGCCGGAAGGCCCGTGTGGAAGAAGGTGGAGTCACCTATGGTCGCCACGACTATCTTCTTACCTCCCTTCCTCGCCTCCTCGCTCAGGCTTCCGTTCTGGGCTATCTCGAGACCGTGGGCTATGCCTATCGAGGCCCCCATGGCCACCGTCGTGTCAACTGCGTTCAACGGTGGCAACAATCCGAGGGTGTAGCATCCTATGTCGCTCGGGTAGATGCCCCTGCTGTGGGTGGCCTTCTTTATGGCGTAGAAGCTGTTCCTGTGGGGGCACGCGGGACAGAGTGAGGGCGGCCTCGGGGGAACCAGCTTCAGGGCCTTCTCGTATCTGGAGTCGAGCTCCTCGTAATCAACCGGCGTCTCAAGGCCAAGGAACTTCGCTATGGCAGTGACGGCCCTCCTCGTCGTCATCTCGTAGACCCTCGGCACGAGGTCCTTTCCATGGATCGGGATTCTTATCTGCCTGTCGTAGGCCCACGTCTTGACCTGCTCCTCAACGACCGGTTCGAGCTCCTCAACGATGAGGACCTTCTCGAGGCCGTCAAAGAACCTTTCGAGCAGGCCGTAGGGAACCGGGAAGGGTGTTCCAAGCTTCAGGACCTTAACGTTCTCAACGCCGAGCCATGCGAGGGCTTCCTTCACGTAGGCGTAGGAAAGACCGGGGGCTATTATTCCAACCTTCGCTTTCTCGTCCCCCTCGATCCAGTTAAAGGGCATCTCGTTGAACTCCTCGCGGATCTTCTCGATCTTTTCAAGGACTATCGGGTGGAACTTTCTGGCGTTTGAGGGAACGTCAACGAACCTGTTTGGGTCCTTTTTGAACTTCCCGAACTTCCTCTTTCCGGCCTTTATCTCCTCCGGGAGTTCTCCAAGTTCAACGCCACCCCTTGCGTGGGAGCTCCTCGTGGTCGTCCTCAGAATCACGAAGTGCTTGAACTTCTCGCTCAGCTCAAAGGCGTACTTCGTCATCTCCTTGGCTTCCTGAGGGGAGCTCGGTTCGAGAACGGGGACGTTGGCGAACTTCCCGTAAACCCTCGTATCCTGCTCGTTCTGGCTGCTCCACATGCTCGGATCGTCGGCGACCATTATGACGAAGCCACCCTCGACCCCCATCCCAACGGAGCTCAGGAAGGTGTCTGCAGCAACGTTGAGTCCAACGTGCTTCATTGCGGTCATCGCCCTCAGACCGCTCCAGGCCGCCGCCAGAGCCGTCTCAAAGGCCACCTTCTCGTTGGCGGAGTACTCCATGTAGACCCCGGCTTTCTTGGCTACGATGGCCATCGTATCAGTTAGCTCGGAACTCGGCGTTCCGGGGTAGGCGGCGTAAACGGCTATGTTCGCCTCCAAGGCACCCCTTGCTATGGCCTGATTCCCGAGCAGGAGAACCTTCTCCCCCGGCTTGTCCCACAACACCATGTCCGTAACCTTCGCCATCCCCACACCTCCAGACGTTGTATTCCAGTGAATGCCTGATTTTACTCCTTCAGGATTCCTTTAGCTCGTGCAAACTCCACGAGGGCGTAGGCCCCGGCCGCGACATCCTCGGGCCTCTCGTAGCTTGGGATTCCGTTCGCTTCGAGGATCTCCTTGGCCTCCTCGCTCACGTGACCCGCCATGAACAGGCCGAGGACCGGTTTGCCGTTGTTGACCTCCTCAACTGCCCTGACAACTCCCTCCGCGTGCTCCCTTGGCTTCATCCCCGCGAAGGTTGGAACAACGCAGATGCTTATGAGCATGTCAACGTTCGGGTCCTTAAGGAGGGCCTTTGCCGTTTTGTAGTAATCCTCCCCGCGGGCGCTCGCTATCATGTCCACGGGGTTCTTAAGGGCCGCCATCGGGGGCAGGAAGGAGCGCAGTTCCTCCACGGTTCCCTCCTCGAGGTTTGCAAGCTTTAAACCATATTTGTCTATCGCGTCTGCCGTTAAAACCCCGGGGCCACCGGCGTTGGTCATTATCGCAACCCTCTTCCCTTCAGGCAGCGGCTGGGTGAAGGCCCTTGCCATGCTGAGCATTTCATCTATCGTATCCGCAACCATCACGCCGCTCTGCCTGAAGGCCGCCTCGTAGATTCTGTAAGATCCCGCCAGAGAGCCCGTGTGGGACGAAGCGGCCCTCGCCCCGCTCTCGCTCTTTCCGGCCTTGAGAACTATGACGGGTTTCTTCTTCGTGACCCTTTTAGCTGCCTCCATGAAACGCCTCCCGTCCCTGAGGCCTTCGATGTACAGCACTATCGCCCTGTCTTCCTCCGTGTTCGCTAGGTAATCCATGAGCTCGGCGAAATCCACGTCGGCCATGTTGCCTATGCTGACGAACTTCGAGAAGCCTATTCCCTCCTTGAGGGTCTTGTAGATTATGCCCGCCCCGAGGGCACCGCTCTGGCTTATGAAGGCTATGTCCCCCTTCTTAGCGTTCATAATGAAGGTGGCGTTCATGTCGTTGTGGGTGTTCATTATGCCGACGCAGTTCGGTCCCACTATGCGCATGCCGTATTTTCGGGCTATCTCAACGAGCTCTCTCTCTTCTCGCTTTCCTTCCTCGTCGACCTCCCCGAAGCCCGCTGTAATCAGGATTACCCCCTTAACGCCCTTCTCGCCGCAGTCGATCAGCGTCTGCCTGACGAAGCGCTTCGGAACCACTACGACCGCCAGGTCAACCCTGCCCGGGATGTCCTTCACGTTCCTGTAGGCTTTGACCCCCTGAACGAGCTCTTCCCTGACGTTGACAGGATAAACGGTTCCGTCTCTGTAACCCTTAAGGTTCTTGAACACCTCATAGCCGAGCTTAAGCGGATCGTTGGACGCTCCGATAACCGCTATGCCCTCCGGTCTGAAGAAGTAATCGAAGGTCATCGCATCACCGCTTTAAACTCCCGGGGATTCTATATAAGCTTTCCCAAAAGGGACAGTGAGACAGATAGGGACATTGAAGGAAAAATTAAAGCTTTAATGGGTTAAAAAGGGCATCATAGGACGAAACTTTCCCGTGCAAATTGAAGCAGTGCCTCAAACGCCCGGGAATAAGTTTATAGTCCACTCCGAAACGCTTAAGTAAGCTCCGGTTATTATACTCCGGGGTGATGGCATGGTGAGGGTGAGGTTTCTTGGACACGCGGCCTTTCTTATAGAGGGGAGCAAAAAGATCCTGATAGACCCGTTCCTGACCGGAAATCCAAGCGCCGCAGCGAAGCCGGAGGAGCTGGATGCGGACCTTATACTCGTAACCCACGCCCACGGCGACCACATAGGCGATGCGCCAGGAATAGCCAGAAGAACCGGGGCGAAGATAGTGGCAATGTACGACGTGGCCAACTACCTCGTCGAGAAGGAGAGGGGAATCACGACGGTAGGGATGAACTACGGTCCGACGGAAGTGGAGGGCGTTAAGATCGTCCAGGTTCCCGCGTGGCACTCGAGCAGCGACGGCAAGCACAGCATAGGAAACCCCTGCGGTTACATAGTTGAGCTCGATGGCGTCAGGATCTACCACGCGGGCGATACCTACGTCTTCAGCGACATGAAGCTCTTCCCCGAGCTCTACGGACCGATAGACCTCGCCCTGCTTCCGATAGGGGGGCACTTCACGATGGGACCCCTCGAGGCCGCCAAGGCCGTTGAGTTCCTCAGGCCGAGGAAGGTGGTCCCGATGCACTACAACACGTGGCCGCCGATCTCGGCCGACCCGGAGGAGTTCAGGAGGCTGGTCAGGGACAAGGCCGAGGTGGTTATCCTCAAACCCGGTGAGGCACTAGAGCTTTGAAAAACCTTTTAAAGAGCTCTTCTTATCCCCTTTTCAGGTGATGGAATGGTTAAAAGGATTCTGACACTGGCGCTCATCGTGATCAGCATTTCATCCTTCCTTGCTCCCCTCTCATCGGCCCAGCAGGACGAGCCGAATTACGATCTAATAATCGTTAGGAACGATGACCTGATCGATTACATCGTGGCGCTTCCCTACGCCAAGATGCTCGGCGTTCCGATCCTCCCCGTCAATCCCCGGGAACTTGACCCGGGCACCATGGCCCAGCTTCAAAGCTACGCCCAGTTTGGATGGAACCACGTTCTCATAATAGGCGATTCCGAGGCGGTTAGCGGTAGGGTTCAGGACGAGCTTCTCGCCATGGGCTTCATCGTGGAAAGGATAGGCGGTGCCGTCAGAACCGAGACGGCGGCGAAGCTGGCGCTTCATTTCTACCCCAGCGGTCACGATACGGTTGTCGTCGCCAGCTCCAGCGATTACGGTTCTGCACTCGCCGCGGCGAGGTGGGCGATGATATACGGCTATCCGCTGTTACTCACGCAGGAGGACGCGCTCTCCGACTCAACCGCCAGCGCACTGGAGAAACTCAATCCCGATCTCGTTCTCCTGATGGGGGCAGGTATGTCCAAGGATGTGCAGGCTAAAATCGAAGCCCTCGGTTACAAGACCTACTGGGTCAAGGAGACCCTCAAGGTAACCGTGCCCAAGGAACCCGGGCGGACCAACTGGGTGATCACCGCTGCTATAGTTGTCCTTGCCCTCGCCATATCCGTCCCCCTTTCGCTCTACTACGCCAAGAAGAAGTGGTCCTCCAACAGGGTTCCTATAGAGGTGCTCACCGAGAAGGAGCGCATAGTCGTCAGGGCGATCCTCGAAAAAGGCGGAACGGTCAAGCAGGAGGATCTACCGGAGCTTACCGGCTACTCCAGACCAACGATAAGCAGGGTCATTAAGGAGCTTGAGAAAAAGCAGCTCGTGGAGAGGGAAAAGGTTGGAAAGACCTTTACCGTGAGGCTAACCAAGGAGATAATCCTGAAGGATTGAAGACTCGAGAGGTCAGACCCATATCCTGTTGCCCTTCACCTTCAGGTAGCCGAGCGTCTGGAGGTCCCTGAGGAAGTCGAACAGAGCGTCTTCATCAAAGTACACGTTCACCCTTCCGCTCTTCCCCTCGGCCACCAGAGGCTCCATCTCCATCAGGGCCTTGATGAGCTCGTTTTTCCTCCTGTACTTCTCCGCCAGTTTGAGGATCGTGTCGGCCAGAACAGAGCGTGCTATGCCCTCGAACATCGCCTCAACGATGCTCTCCTCCGTGGCGTAGTCACCGGCCACATCGAGGGCCCTCTCTATGAGTTCCCCCTCCACCTCGATTACCTCGACGAAGTACCTCTTCTCCATGTTGTACTCGGTTATCATCTCGGTCTCAAAGCGTTCCTCAAGCTCTTCGAGGTAATCCTCGATCTCGCTCAGGGGAAAGTGGAGTTCCAGCCTGAGGTCGTCCAGAAGGGGGTTTCCGGTGAGCAATAACCCCCCTTCCTCCTCAACCACAAACCCGCTCTCCATCAGGGCCGTTAGAACGGAGATCCTTTCCGGGTCTCCCTCTTCGAGGAGTTCCTCCGGTTCCTTCGCCTCCCCAGGCTTCCAGTTTTCCATCATCCTCTCAAAGGACACCCTCACCCCCTCGAGGCTCCACTGCAGGGGTTCTACGTTGCCAGCTTTTTCAACGAGCTCGTCGTAGGTTCCCCTCACGACAACGTAGTGGAGAACCTCGGACGTTACCTCCTCTCGGGTCCTGTTCATTATACCCGCCCTGCTGAGCTCCCTCGATAGGGCGTTCATATCCTTCCTGCTGAGAACTTCCAGTTTCAAATTCCCCACCCACTTAAGAAACACGCCGGGGATTATAACCTTACCCCTCTATGAGACCGAGCAGGAGGGCCCTCAGGGGCCTGTTGGAGAGTCTGGAGATGGTTTCCCGGACCTCCTCTTCCATTCCCTGCCGGTATTCCGTGTAGAGGTAGAGGGCGTAGGCCATCATCTTCGGGTCCCCTTCCCGGGTCTCCTCTATCGCCCTTCCGAGCAGGGGATCGTTGAGGAGTTCCTCCGCCAGCTTCTCCATGGCACTTCTGTCGTCCTTCTCCAGCGCTTTCCGCAGGGGCCGGTAGAAGCGCGATAAAACAAGCCTCGCCATCCTCTCCCGTTCCTCAAGCTCCTCCATGGGCGTTTTTGGTTCGTTCCTTCTGGAGAGGTAGTAATAGACGAGTGGAAGGAGCATCACGACGAGCATCACAAGGAGGTACGGACTCAGGGGAAAGCCGAACCAGTAGGGAAGGCGCCGGGAGGTAACGATGAAGAGGAGGAACCCGAGGAGAACCCAGACCGCCATCAGGAGGAGGTAGGTATGGGCGGAATCCTTTCTCCTGAGGGCCCTGTACTTTGACGGCACGCCCAGTTCCTCAAGGTAGCGGAGTCTCTCCTCGGCGAGTTCCACCTCCGCCTGCAGGCGCCTCATACGGACCTCGATTTCCTTCAGGGCTTCTTCGCGTCCCATGGGCATCCCGGAGGACGGTTTAACGGTCGATAAACCCTTCGGGGGATGGGAAGGGATTAACGGGCTTTTTCGAGGAGTTCTCTTACGTACCTCGGCATCTGGAAGAGTGTCTCGTGCCTTTCCGGATCGTAGTATTTGAGCTCGAGTTCTCCGGCTCTCTCCGCATCCACCCGGGTGAAGTCCACGTCCCCCTTGACCCCGACGAGGAAACTCCATGGAGAGGCGTAGCCGATTACGGGGAAGCTGAAGTAGTAAACGCGGTCGAACACTTTTTTCATGGAGCGGTAGGCATTGAGAAGCTCCTCAGTGAAGAGGTAAACGCTCCCCGCCTGTGTAACGTACAGTCCCCTCTCCCCGAGCTTCCCGTAGGCCGAGCGGTAGAAGTCTTCGCTGAAAAGGAGCCTCGCGGGACCGACGGGATCCGTTGAATCGACGATGATGACGTCAAAGCGCTCCTCCGTCTTCAGGAGGTACTCCACGCCGTCACCAACCATTACATCCGCCCGCGGATCTTCGAAGGCCCCCCTCGCGACGTTGAGGTAACGCTTCGAGACCTCGATGACCTCCTCGTCTATCTCCACCATCCTGACCCTCTCAACGGTTTTGTGCCTGAGAACCTCCCTGAGGGTTCCGCCGTCGCCCCCACCCACGATGAGAACCCTCCGCGGGTCGGGATGTGCCAGCATTACCGGGTGAACCAGCGGTTCGTGGTAGCTCTCCTCCCCGGCTTCGACGAGTTGAACGGTCCCGTCAAGAACGAGCAGCTTGCCAAATCCTTCCGTCTCGTAAAGCTCGAGTTTCTGGTATTTCGTCCGCCTCTCAAGGATCTTTTTCCTGATTCTAAAGCCAACGCCGTAACCGCGGGGATACCATTCTACGAAAGCCCCCTCCCTTTCGTCGAAACCCATGAACCCCACCACCCTCCCTTACGGTGAGCCGTTTTAAACCTTACCTACCGGGTTTTGAAGGACGCCGTACCGGCGGTAAACAGACGGCCGGGAGAGGCCAGAAAAGGGATTAAGTTTGAAGAAGTAAAAAAGGGCCGTCTCAGTAGGGGAACATCACCACCACTGCCACCGCGGCCGCCGGTTTTTTTTCGACCGTTATGCTCGCGCTCGCCACTTTGAACTCGGCCAGCTTCCATCCACGTACGGCGAAACCTTCCTTCACCATCTTTCTCACCATTTCCTCGGCCTCTTCCCGGCTGCAGTAACCGGAGTACTCGTAGATGAGGCCGCCCTCGTTGTTCTCGCTGATGCCCACCCCGAGGGCCGCGCTGATGGTCATTCCCGGCTCGTCACTCTCTATGTGCGCATAAACGGTCGGCAGTAGCATCCCTATCGGAACGTCGTGAATCCGGTCTATCCACTCGATGTGTGATGGAATCACGCTACTTAGCCTGACGAGGTTAACGTTCCCTATACCCAGCTTGAGGAGGGCATTATCAAAGGCGTTGAGCTTTGTCCCGCCCTCTGCAGCGGCGGCCCCAATAAAGGCCCTTCTGGGTGTTGTCCAGCTCATTCCGGCTTCCCCCTTTATCTCTCCTTTCTTTCTCGATGATTGGAATTTTATTCAGTCGCTAATCAGGGCGGGGCTTAAAAACGTTTCGTCATCACTGAAAAGAGAACCCGTGGCCGATTTTCTGTAAGAACGTCCGGAAACCGGTTTGTTGTTAAAAAAGGCTTATTCGGTGGAATTCAAAGCTCTGCCCAGCGTCGCCGAGGTGAACATCCCAAGGACGCACACAAGGGACGCCATAGCGTACATGTGCCGGCTCAAAACACCTGAAACGAAACCCACCTCCCCGACGAGCAGGCCGAGGACACCGAAACTCGCCACCCCCGTTCCCCGAAGGAGCGACGTTACCGGACTCTCATCCCTCACCAGAATCGTGGAGACGAGCAGTCTCAGGAAATAGGACACCACGAAGAACTCCACAACCACGAAAGAAATCTCCGTCTCGAAGTTCAGGCCCCTCCATGCGAAGAACACCGGTGCGAATACCCCGTAGGTGACGCCACTTATGATGGTGGTTAGCCTGTCGTACTGCTTGGTTCCTACGAGGTCGCTGTGCATGATCAGACCGGCCATGAAACCGCCTATGCTGAAATGCAGGCCTATCTCATCGCTGATGAATGCCAGAGAGGTCGAGAATACCATGAAGAGACCGAAGACCGCCTCGTCGCTTTTGAGCCTGCGAAGGAACCTCACTATCCTGACCCTGTGCTTTATCCCTATGGCGTAGTTTGCGTAGAACAGGATGCCCACGAAGAGGACATCCCCCAGAAGGATCCCCAGCAACGGAACGTAGTTCCCGGGGCTGCTGTGCACCCTGACAGCGGCGTAGACGATCGCAAGGGCCGCCACTTCACTTATGACAGAATAGGATAGGGCCACGTGGAGGAAATCCCCTCCAAAGAAGCGCCTGAGCCTTAGAACTATCGGTGCCGAGGCCGTTGAAGTTATCGCGGCAACGATAACCGCATCGGAGTTGAGCTTCCATCCGTTGAAGGGGAGTACAGCAAGCAGCATGGAGGAGTACGTGACCGCGTACAGGATCAGGGCCTTTCTCCCGGCGTAGTGGAGTTCCTCGGGGGTCGTTTCGAGGCCGGCGGATATCATGAGGAAGAAGAGACCGAACTCGGCTACGAGAAGCATCTGATCCCGTGGCATCCCCACGAGGATGTGACTGAGCAGCATCCCGGCCGTTATCTCCCCCAGAAAACCCGGATAACCGGCCCTCTCAAAGCCCTCCGCAAGAAGCCTCGCGAAGGCTATGATGATGAAAACGTACCCTATAATCTCCATAAAGGATCCTTTCGCCTGAAAGTTAATAATCCTTACGCTGAATTTCCCAGCACTGAAAAGGGCCGTACTTGGGGGGAAAGGTTTAAATTCCCGCCCGCGAAGGAGGAGCGGTGATGTTCATGATCGAGGTAGGGGAATACCTGATCAAGGAGGGGCTTTATTACACCAAAGATCACGAGTGGGCTCAGGTCCTTGAAGACGGCACCGTTCTCGTCGGGATAAGCGACTACGCCCAGAAGGAGCTGGGTGACCTCGCCTACGTCGAGCTCCCGGAGGTCGGGAAGGAAGTGGCCAAAGGCGACGTTCTCTGCGAGCTTGAGAGCGTCAAGGCGGTCAGCGAGGTTTACGCCCCCGTCGGCGGTGAGATCGTTGAGGTCAACGAAGAGCTTGAGGATTCTCCCGAAAAGCTCAACGAGGATCCCTACGGGAGCTGGATCGCGAAGCTTAAGCCGAACAACCTCGAAGAGGATCTTAAGGACCTCATGGATGCCGGGGCTTACGCGGAGTACCTGAAGAACCTGTGATCTCTTCTATTCATTTATGAAAAGTTGATCGGGATGAGCTCGGTCGTATTTTCTCATCATCCGGCCGTCAGATACCCTAGAGCTCGTCATCGCTCGAGGGGTATAAGCGAAAGGGCGTTAAAAGGCTGACGGCCTAAGAATCCCGTAAAGGGCGATCCCTGAAACACCGGAGCCTTCCATGTATGAACACGAACCTTAAGGGGTTTCCTTTGATTGTCCTTTAGATCACTCCCCGGGCCTTAAGCTCGGCCAGATACCTTTCCTTGGCGAGTTTTTCTTCCTCCTTGAAGCGTGCGTCCCTCTTTATAACGTAGTCCCAGTTCACCTTGTGTGCGTCCATCATGGGCCCGTCCATGCAGGCGAACTTCACCTCTCCATCGTAGAGAACCCTGCACGAGCCGCACATCCCCATTCCGCAAACCATTATCTGCCTGACCGTTGCAATGGTCGGAATGCCGTAGGGCCTCGTTAACTCGGCGAGCTTCTTCAAGGAACCGAGCTTTCCGCCACCAAACACAATATCGACCCTGTCCTCCTCTATGAGTTCCTTCAGGATGTCCAGGTAGTGCCCACGGATCCCGACGCTCCCGTCTTCGGTCGTCAGGTAGTGTTCATCCACGATCGACTTTGCGAGGTATTTCTCCGGATAAACGTTGGCGGCATTCTCAAAGCTCTGGATGGCTATCGTGTAGTTGCCCGCTTCCTTCATGGCCTTCAGTGTGGCGCAGGCCTCGGCATGGGCGCAGACGGCGTCCGCTACAAAGACGACGTTGCCGTAGTGTTTAACCTCAATGGGCCTTCCAAGTGGGCCAGCTACGTCGCGGAGCTCGTCACCGACGTCAAACTCGTACCAGAGCTTGAGGCTTGTCTTTCCAAGTCTCCTTATGAACATTCCAACCCTTCCGTTCCGGACGTAGTAAACCGACATCGGAACCCTTTCGCCCTTTTCATCGGGTATCAAAACAACGAACTGGCCCGGCTTCCATGCCCTTGCCACGTGGGGTGCCTCCACTTCCATGAAAAAATCAATTGCACTCAGGTTCACTTTTTTCGTTATGGCATACCCCATAATGGGCCCTCCCGTTCATATCTCCATCTGAGGCTCTAAACTCCGGACTTATAAGGATTTTTTAAACCAAGAGTTAAGAACCTCTCAGGAGGCACGAAGGTTTTTATCCGTTATCGCCCACTCCCTTCGGTGGTTGAAATGGTGGAAATACCCAGAAGCCATCCGAGGTACTGGAGTCTCTACTATCGCGAGAGGATCATCGAGGGCATGGAGAAGGGCATGACGGCAAGGGCAGGTCTAATAGCCCACGGTCGCGGCGAGGCCTTCGACTACCTCCTCGGAGAGAGGACGATAGAACCGGCCGAGCGGGCCATGAGGGTTGCGGTGGCGAAGTTTCTTCTGGCAGAGCACCCGGTCGTGTCCGTAAACGGGAACGTGGCCGCCCTCGTGCCGAAGGAGACGGTCGAGCTGGCGAGGGCTCTTAATGCCAAGCTTGAGGTAAACCTCTTCTACCGGACGGAGGAGCGCGTAAGGGCAATAGCCGAGGAACTGAAGAAGCACGGGGCGGAGGAAATCCTCGGGCTGAACCCAACGAAGCGCATTCCCGGCCTTGAGCACGAGAGGGGCAGGGTTGACGAGGAGGGCATATGGAAGGCGGACGTGGTTCTCGTCCCGCTGGAGGACGGCGACAGGACGGAGGCGCTCGTGAGGATGGGGAAGTTCGTTGTAACGGTTGACCTCAACCCGCTTTCGAGGAGCGCGAGGATGGCGGACGTAACGGTGGTCGACAACGTGGTTCGTGCCTATCCAAGGATGGTCGAGTTGGCCCGGGAGATGGCCGGCTACAGCCGGCGGGAGCTCCTTGAGGTGGTGGGGGACTACGACAACGGAAAGGTGCTCAACGAGGTGCTCCTCCACATAAGGGACAGACTAACCCGGCTCGCGGGGGAGGGGGTGTGGAGAAAGAAAGATCTTGAATAGCATCAGAGCGCGTTTTCTTTCCTTTCTACAAGTTTCCTTAGGCCCGTTATGAGTTCCGCCCTGTTGGGAGCATGGGACACAACGAGGGGCACCATCTCGCGTTCCGCAAGCTTCACGGCGAGCTCGTCGAGCTTCTTAACACCGTGGAGCACCACAACAGCTGGTTTTAACCCCTGAACCCTGACGGCTATCATGGGGCTCCTCCCGGTGGTTACCTGGGTGAATATGAGCGCCCGCTCCGTGGTCCAGCCGTAGAGCTTGAGGAACTCTTCACTGCTCATCTCGAGGATGGCCTTTATGCTGTCAACGACGGTGTAGCCGTAGATCCTCCTGTCCAGAAGGTGGGCGTTCGCCGCGACCTCTCCCTTCACCGCTTCCACAAGCTGAGCGATCGTAACCGGTAGGGCGAACTCTCTGATGTCGAGTATGGCGCTCGTGGGAAGCTCGCTTTCAAGGGTCTTGCTGAACGCCCGGATAACGTTTCCACCACGGCTTTCGTCGATTTTCAACAGGGCCTCCACGAACTTCCTTATCGTTGATGCCCCCGGGCTCTTCCTCCTTCCACCCTCGTAATCGCTTATGACCGATGAGGACACCCCGAGATAATCCGCGAGCTCCGTCTGGCTGATGCCAAATATCTCACGCCATTTGCGCATCGTCTTCCCGGGGTCAGAGGAGAGGGTTATCTCCCCGGCTATCCTCTTGGCCAGGGCTTCCTTCTTCTTTTCAAGCATGTTGGTAAGGTGTTCGTCAATAATTATAAGCTTTTCGGCAATTGCCTAATCGGGTCAACCTTAAAAGCCTTCCCCCCTACGGTCTTCGGTGGTTTCATGGCAATATACTTCATAGGGCTGGGTCTATACGACGAGAAGGACATTACCCTGAAGGGTCTCGAAACGGCGAGAAAGTGCGACCTGCTCTTTGCGGAGTTCTACACCTCACTCATGGCGGGAACGACCCTTGACAGAATCGAGGGGCTGATAGGAAAGCCCATCCGAAGGCTCAGCAGGGAGGAAGTCGAGCTCCACTTCGAGAGCATCGTGTTGAGCGAGGCGAGGGAAAGGGACGTGGCCTTCCTGACGGCCGGCGATCCGATGGTCGCAACGACACATTCGGACCTCAGGTTGCGGGCCAGGGAGCTTGGAATCGAGAGCTACGTTATCCACGCTCCGAGCATCTACTCGGCCATAGCCATAACCGGGCTGCAGGTTTACAAGTTCGGTAAGAGCGCTACGGTTTCCTACCCCGAGAAGAACTGGTTCCCAACGAGTCACTACGATGTCATAAGGGAGAACGGGGAAAGGGGCCTGCACACGATGCTCTTCCTCGATGTGAAGGCAGAGGAGAACCGCTACATGACCGCCAACGAGGCCATGGAGATACTTCTCAGGGTTGAGGACATGAGAAAGGAGAAGGTTTTCACACCCGACACGCTGGTGGTTGTTCTTGCCCGGGCCGGATCGCTCGATCCGACGCTTAAAGCCGGTTACGTCCGGGATATGCTCGGGGAGGACTTCGGGGGACAGCCTCACGTTATGGTCGTTCCCGGCAGGCTTCACGTGGTTGAGGCTGAGTATCTGGTGGCCTTCGCCGGTGCCCCGCGGGAGATACTTGAGGATGTTTAGCGAAAGATTTATATTCCCTCCCCGGTTCAATAACCCGGGCGGGCCCGTGGTCTAGACTGGTTATGACGTCGCCCTCACACGGCGAAGGTCCGGGGTTCGAATCCCCGCGGGCCCACCAGCTTCTTCCAAAAGGAAACTTTCATTCCATCTTCAGCTCCGTTCTGACTTCTTCGTCCATTAGAACGAACAGGATTAGAGCAGAAAGGAGCGTTAGGGTTATTGCGGGTATGGACAGCCCTATCATGATCCAGAGGAGCCCGAAGAGCAGATCGAGCAGGGCTATGTAGGCGGAGAGATCCACCGGGGCATCCCAGCCCTTCCAGATACCGGTGGCGAAGAGCAGGTGCAGGCTCCCGACGATTAGATAGCCCGTGAAGGTGTACTCCTCGGCAAGGCTCATCAGGGCTATCCCGTAGAAGAAGAGCGCAAGAAGGAGAAAGAAGGAAACGATCAGGGTTTTAGGGCGCATCGTTCAGTTCCTCCACTGGAAGCCTCATCCTCGAGACGGTTAGGAGAATCAGAATCCCGAGGAGCGGCATTACCGCCAGCTCGCCGAGGGCAAGCTCCACGCTGCGCCCAGCAAGCAGATCCGTAAGCCCCGGGGCCACCACGTTGGCCGAGTTTGAGATGAGCCCGAGGGCAAAGCTGGCCTTTGGAAAGATGTTCCTTGGATACGTGGCCGGGGCGCTGGTCCAGAACGCCGGCCCGGTTCCCTGAAGGGCTCCGACGAGGGCAACCGAGAGGAGTGCGAGGGTGTAGTCACCGGCGAGCATGGCCTTCCCGTAGATCAAAAGACCGACGAAGGCCACCGCGTAGGAGAACAGCATTACCTGCACTATGGCCCTGAAGAGTCCCCTCGCGCTCGGATTCTTTCGGGAGAGGAGGTAGCCCACGTAGCCCATGCCGATGCTCCAGAGCGCCTTCGAGAGGTTGAGGGCGGTGCTTAGAGTCGTCACCTGTTCCTTTCCCCAGCCGACCTCGTAGCCAAGCGACGCCGAAAAGCCGACTATGGTGAATATAACCCACAGGGCCGGGAAGAAGGTCAGACCGAGAACCCACGTGAAGGGCATTTTCCAGACGCTTGTTCCCCTACCGTCTCCCGTCTCGTGGATTATTTCGAAATCCTCCACGTAGAGCCACCAGAGGGCGAGGACGAGGTACATTATGACCGCCGTAAGCCAGAAGGCACCTTTCCAGCCCAGTGCTTCGACGGCGTAGCCGGCGCTCATGCTCCCAAAAATGCCACCCCAGAAGATGCCGGAGAGGATTATACCCTTGGCCAGGGGCCTCTCGGCAACGAAGAAGCTCGCTATCTGGGTGCTGAAGAGGGGCACGAGCGTGATGACGAAGCCCTGTATAAGCCTCAGGAACACCACAACGTACCAGCCGGGTGCGAGGGGTATGAGGGCCTGCGTTATCGCCGCCCAGCTGAGCGCTATGGCAACGCTTTTCTTGAAGCTCCCCTCGTAGAGTCTGGTGTGGCCAAGAAGGAACGCCACGAACAGTCCAAAGACGTAAGCCACATGCTGCCACTCGTATTCGTCACTGCTTATCCCAAAGTGCGCCATAACGTCGGGCTTTGCGACCGCCATCATGGTCAGGGTCCCAAGACCTGCGGTCATGACGAGTGTGTCCAACAAAACCGAAGTCCACCTTCTATCCATTCATGGTTCCCCCCAAAGCTCTTCATAAATCACCGGTCTCGTCTTTCAGAGCCCCGATAGGGCCTCCTTCATCCTCTCCATCGCCTCGATGAGCTGGCCCCTCTTGGTGGCGTAGCTTATCCTTACCCACCCTTCTCCGGCCTTTCCAAAGGCGGTTCCCGGGATAACGACGACGCGGGCATTCTCCAGCAGCCAGTTGGCGAAATCCTCACTGCTCATGTCAAGCTCCGGATCTATCTTTGCCCATACGTAGAATGCCCCCTTCGGCCTGAAGGGAGTCAGATGCGGCATCTCCTCCAGATATTTGAGGACGACCTTCCTCCTCTCGGCGTAGGTATGCCTCATCCTCTTTACCGCTTCCCAGCTTCTTCTGTCCCTCAGGGCCGTAATCCCGGCTATCTGCACGAAGGAAGTGACGTTTCCAATAACGTAAGCGTGGAGCTTTATCATGTCCCGGATAACCTGCTTCGGGGCTATCGTGAAGCCCAGCCGCCATCCGGTCATGGCAAAGGTCTTGGAGAAGCTGTTGGCCAGAATGGTGTTATCGGGGGCGTACTTTATCATGGGATAATGCTTAGCTCCCTCGTAGAGGAAGTGTTCGTAGGGCTCATCGCTGAGTATGTAGAGGTTGTAGTCCTCGGCTATGTCGGCGATTGCCCTGACGGTCTCCTTGGTGAGAACGGCACCGGTGGGGTTGTTGGGATAGTTGACGACCAGCACCCGCGTGCGTTTTGTTATGGCCTCCAGAAGCTCATCCGGGTTGATCTGAAAATCGTTCTCCTCCCTGAGGGGTAGCCTGATTATGCCGGCCTCCGCGATCTTCGCGTCTTCAGCGTAGCACACGAAAGCCGGATCCGGGATTATGACGTCATCACCCGCCTCAAGAAGGGTCTGGAAAGCGAGATAGGTGGCCTCGTAGGCTCCAGCCGTGACGATTATGTCATCGGATGAAACGTCAATCCTGTAATGGCTCCTGTAGTATTCGGCTATGGCCTCGCGGAACTCGGGAATACCGGCGTTGGGGGTGTAGTGGGTGTATCCTTCATCAATGGCCCTCTTCGCGGCCTCTTTGATGACCTCTGGAGTGTCGAAATCCGGTTCCCCGATGCCGAGAGATATCACGTTCTTCATCTTCCTTGCCTTCTCGAAGAGCTCCCTGATTTTTGAGCGCTGTATGAGATTTATTCTCCCCGCAAGGAAATATTTACGTTTCTTATATCTCACGAGCATCACCCGGCGCTCTGGGAGTGGGAGGGAGGGTTTTATAAACCTATCCTCGATAATGTATAGAAAAGGACACCTGCCATCTACAGAACTTCAACGAGTGCTGCTTTTTCAAAAAAAGTTTTCACTTTTTCTGGGTCGCAATCGTCCATGGGGCGCTCCATAAGGTCGAGCGTTCTCAGGATCTCAAGGGCTCTGTCACGGGTTCCGAAGACCACGAGATAGTTTTCACCGTTTTTTATCCCGTTTCGGGCGATTGCGTCCTTTATCTGAAGCGTCCCGCTCAGACGGATGAGAAGCTCTCCTCTAAGAGTCCTCGCGTGATTGGTGCCCATTTCAAATGAACGGAGCGCCAACAGGGCTGCAAATCCAACTGCTTCCCAGCATTCGGCACTGACAATCTGAAAGTCTCCTCCGATCTTTGGGATAACCTCCTCCCTCCTCTCAACGTAGACCTTAGCGATGTGAAGGTTTTCCCTTATTTCCTTCATCGTCTCCCCGGGGGTTGGTTTGGTTTTGAGCGTTAAAACCCTTTTCCTCTTGGATTTTTGCCCCTTCTAAATTATTTTTAATATTTTTTGAATTTTCCAAATATTTTTTGAGAAGGATAATATCATAATATTATGATTCATCCGCAAAGTATTTAACTACTTAATGCATCCTTATTTTAGCGGCTTGCTGAACCGGGTGGTGCAGGGATGAGCAAGATGCGTATCATCAGTGTACAGCTCCCACGGGGCCTGATAAACGCCATGGACCAGCTCGTCAAAAGGGGGGTTTACCCCAATAGAAGCGAGATCATAAGGGAAGCTATCCGTGAGCTTTTGAAGAAGGAGCTCTACCAGCTTGAGACCGAAGAACGCTCAACACCTGATTACATCCTTAAATAAGCCGTTAAAATCATATTTTAAATCACCGGTTGAATAAGACGTGTTGAGGGGGGTTGGGACGATGGTGTTTAAACTGCTGGAACAGGCCGGAATAAACCTCGATCTGGACGATGAGTCCAAAAACGCGAAGCTTGATGGTTCCATCGATGGGGATCTCGAGGATCTCATAAGGATCGTTATAGTTGGTGTTGGCGGTTCTGGAAACAACACCATAACCAGGCTCTACGAACTCGGCGTTCAGGGTGCCGAGCTCATAGCCATGAACACCGATGCCCAGCACCTTGCCAGAACGAAGGCCCACAAGAAGCTTCTTCTCGGCAGGGAGATAACCCACGGGAAGGGCTCTGGTGGGGAGCCAAGGGTGGGTTATCAGGCGGCCGAGGCCAGCGCCCACGAGATCGCCGAGGTAATCGGTGACGCCGACCTCGTGTTCATAACCGCGGGCATGGGTAACGGAACGGGTACCGGAGCAGCCCCGGTTGTTGCCAAGGTCGTTAAGGAGAGCGCCAGACACAGCGGTCGCTTCAGGGAGCCGCTCGTCGTCAGCGTTGTGACCTATCCCTTCAGGAACGAGGGTACCCTGAGGATAAAGAAGGCTAAGGAGGGCATAAAGGGGCTCATGCACTACTCAGATACGGTCATCATAATCGAAAACGATAAACTGCTCAAACTCGTGCCGAAGCTCCCGATAAACGCGGCATTCCGCTTTGCGGACGAGATAATAGCCCGGATGGTCAAGGGCATAACCGAAACCATAAAGCTCCCGTCCATGGTGAACATCGACTTTGCGGACGTTTACAGCGTCATGCACAACGGTGGGGCAGCCCTGATAGGGATAGGCGAGAGCGATTCGAGTAACAGGGCCGTCGATGCGGTCAAGAACGCCCTCGAGAACAAGATGCTCGAGGTTAAGTACGGAAGCGGTGATAAGGCTCTGGTTCACTTTACAGTTGGACCTGACGTCAGCCTCATCGAGATAAACGAGGCAATGAACCTGGTCTACGAAAAACTCGGTGAGAAAAGCGAGATCAAGTGGGGTGCAAGGATAGACGAGGACATGGGCAAAGTCGTCAGGGCGATGGTCATAATGACGGGCGTGGAATCACCCCACATCATGGGGGGCAGCAACGCCCTGCAGGTCGGTTCACCGAAGGGTAACATCATAGACCCGACACCAAAACCGACCGGTACCTTCGGGGTTAGGGAAGATCTCCTGAGCAGGCTGTTCAACCCTGAAAAGGGGAAGCCCAGACCCGCCAGAGACGTCCTCAAGGGCTTTCTGGACCTATCCTGATCAATCGCAGAAAGCTTCCACAATTCTTTTGATTATCTTGCTCGTCTTTGCCCTGTCCTTTTTGTAGAGGTAGGGCACCCTTATCACCTCCGCCTCTACCCCGTGCTCCCTCAACTCCTTTTTGAGGCGCTCGCAGTTGAATTCCTGATCCGGACCCACGGCCACAACGTCGGGATCTATGCGCTTCACCAGTTCGTAGTCTATCCCCCCCGGGGAGCCGATGTAAACCTCGTCCACGACTTTAAGCGCTCTGAGAAGCTCCGCACGGTCCTCGGCACTGTTGACCGGTTCCCTCCCCTTCCGTCTTCTGACCGTCTCGTCGTGAGCCACTATCACCACCAGCTCGTCCCCGAGGGACCTTGCCTGAGTCAGGAAGTGGACGTGGCCGACGTGAAGAATGTCAAAGACGCCACCGACGAGAACCCGGATTTTTTCTCCCATCTCAGCCCACCGTCAGCTCCCAGATCCTGTCCCCTGCGTGATGGATGTTCTTCACGGCCTTTCCCTTCGGTTTTTCCTTCATGTCCCTTCCGCTCATGAGGGCCGTCCCTATGGCGAGGGGCCTTCCGTACTCCTCCTCCACCACGAAGACAAAATCCCCCTCCCTTACGTTCTCATCAGCGTCGACTATTCCCGCCGCCATGACGTCCGCACCCTTCAGGATGAAGGGCACTGCCCCGGAGTCGACGACGACCCGTCTGGGCCACTTCCTCAGGTCTTCCTCGTTTGAAATCTCGTAAAGTGCCGCAACAAGCGGGAATATGAGGCCTTTCCTTCTGATGAAGAAGGGTTTGCCGTTAACGAGGATTATCTCCGTGCTCCTGTCGAAATCGGCCACCTCAACCCTGTCCTTCCTGCCGAGCATCCCCTCCGCTATCTCCCTGCCGAAGAGGGACTCCATCTCCCGGATTATCTGCCTAATCTCCTTCTTGCTGAGGGGATGTTTCACCTTCAGATTCATGTCTCACACCTCCCTATCTCTTCGTGGAGCTTTCTGGCACTCTCACGCGGGTTCTCACTCCCGTATATCGAACGGCCGACTATGATGTAATCGGCCCCGGCCTTCAGGACGCTCCTCACGTTCCCACCCTGGGCACCCACACCGGGAGTTAGGATATTTATCCCCCCATCAAGTTTCGATCTGATGTAGGCCACCCTCCCGGGTCTCGTTGCCGGCGCTATAACTCCGAAGGGCCTGAGCTCGTTGGCCAGTTCTATCAGTCCGTCGCTCACGGGCTGGATGAACTCTCTCGCCCCCGGATGGCTCATCTCCACGACGATTATGGTCTCCCCGAGCTCCATAACGGCACTGACGCTGTCCCTCCCGGTGAAGCCGTGGACGATAACGTAATCCGCCCCGGCCTCGAAAACCTTCCTCGCTATCAGCCTGTTGGTGTTGGGGATGTCGGCGAGCTTGAGGTCGGCTATAACCGGAAGCCCCGTAACCCGCTTGAGCTCCCCCAGAATATCCAGACCTGAACAGATTATCAGGGGCCAGTTCACCTTCACGCCCCACAGGTAGTCGGCGGTGCGGCGGGCTATCTCGAGGGCCCTTTCTCTATCGTAAACGTCTATGGCCAGAATGAGCCTTTTCATACCTTCACCTCGCCAGGGTCTTTATTTCCTCCGGAATTTCCTCTCCTTTGAGCGTTAGGGCCACGTGGTAGGCGCTCTTCACAGCGTGGGCTTCCTCCCCGGCCCAAGTTACCACGACCAGGTCACCTTCCCCGGGCTTCAAAAGCCTTTTTATGCTCCCGGCCAGTTCGGGCAGGGTTTCGCTCAAGCTCCTTCCGTCCTCGGGGAAAACGGGTTCCCCGTTCCGGACCTCCAGTATCATGGCCCCTCTGGCGAAGAACCTTACGGCCTCGTCCCTGAGATTGATGCTATTGAACTCCCCCGGATTTCGGACGATCAGGCCGTAGGCTGGATAGCCTTCAACGGTCCCGACCTTCTCCACCCCCGAGAAGTTCCGGGAGATCCTCCCGAGGAGCGCCATGCCCCTATCGTTAAGAGAGTGCCCCCGCCGGGTTGAGGTTATGACGCCGAGCCGGGAAAGCTTCTTCAGAAGCGTCCTAACGCTGCCCTCCCCGATGTTCAACGCCTCTGACACGGCCTTTCTCCCCGTTGGATTCCTGAGCATGAAAAGAACCGCAACGGCATCCTCGAGCGTGAACTCGGGATACGCTCCCCTTTTCCAGTCCATCGAGTTTCCCCCTGAAAAAATAGGTGAGGGGATTAAAAAGTTTTAGAGAATCAGAGCCATCTTGGCTTCAGGCCCGCCCAGGATCTTACCTTCTCGTGGGCAATTATGCGCGGTATGTTCCGGGCATCTTTCGGTCCGGGGTTCTTCATGTAGAAGGCGTTGACCTCGTAAACCGTTCCGAAGGCCTTTCTCTCGAGGGCCATCTTCCCGAGTCTGGTTAAATCCACGAGCAGACCGGCCAGTGCGGGGCTGTCGTTTATCCTGCCCGTTATGACGACCTCATCGCGGGCACCGTTGAAGCTTACGTATTCTATGTGCATCGCTATGAACTTCCTGTCTCCGAGGGGTTCGAGGAATCCGGTTGGCTTGATGTAGTGCGGAGCGTCGTAGCCGAGGAGGTCTTTTACGACCGAGCTCTTGGTGAACTCCTTGCTCCTGTTCCTTTCCCTGTCGGTCAGGGCCAGAAAGTCGTTGTTTCCACCGATGTTGAACTGGGCTATGTCGAGGACGTAGCGATTTCTCTGGGCGAGGTGGCTGAGCACGTCCGCCGTGAGGGGAGTTGCTCCGGTGGCTCCGTCGTCGCCGAAGATCACCATGTTGCTCTCCCGGGCAAGTTCAACGAACGCCGGATCGTTGGCTATGAGCGTTGGAATCGCGTTGACGAGAGCCGCTCCCCCGGTTTCTCTCGCGTATCTGGCTATCGCGTAGGCGTAAACCTGGGTGGCGGTTAACCTTTCCCTGTCGTCCCCGGCGATGGCCTTTTCAAGCTCCTCCCTGCTTTCAAAGGGCCTAAAAGCTTCCGTGGTGCAGACGTTGACGAAGACCTCCGCTTTGAGGTCCTTCCACTCCTCCACCAGATGATCCACGGCTTCCTCAAGGGTCATCTCGTCCTCGAGGCCCGTGGCCTTTATCGGCAGGTTCCTGAGGCTTCCCAGATGGATACCCTTCCTTACCGTAATCCCCCGAAGGCTCTCGGGAGCCTCCGGATCGTAGGTTTTAACGATTTCGTGGAGATCCTTTCCTACCTTGGAGGCGTCAACATCGTACGAACCCACTATCTCGATGTCCCGGATCTTAATCGGAAGCTCATCTCCCAGCGGAACCCCGTAAGGCTCCAGCTTCCCTGCCTTTATCTTCTCCAGACCGCTCGCAAATACGCTGGCAACGTAGCCCTGTCCCAGTATGACTACCCTGACCATTTCCTCACCTCCTTTCTGTTTTGTGATATTTTACAGTAGTTAAATAGTTTTTGGTTGGAAAACCTATGGTCGGCTCCCTTTTCCGGCGAGCCAGACCGTCAGGAGGACCCTGAGGTTCGTTATTATGGCCAGAAGGAGGAACAGGGCCCTGACGGAAGTCCCCACCGGATAAAGGAGGAAAAGCATCGTGAGAAACACTCGCTCGTCCCTTTTTCCCGGGAGCACTCTTAACCCCGGGATCCTCTCGTAGGCGCTCTCGCAGTAGGCGGCCTTGAAGCGTTCCGTGGAGTAACTCACCATAACCGAGCCCAGAAGGGCCAGGAGGGCTATTAGATACCAGATCGGCTCTTTAAGTGTCCAGAAGGCGAGCAGGGTAAGGAAGGTCCCGTCAACGTAACGGTCGAGGATCGAATCAACGTATCCCCCGAACCTGCTCTCCCTGAGCTGGGCCCTCGCCAGCTCCCCATCGACGCCATCAAGAATTGAACTCAGCTGGTAGGTGAGACCCGCCAGAGGAAGACTGATGCCCGTCAACAGCGCGGACAGAATTCCAACGCCAAAGGTTACGCCCGTCATCACGTCCGGAGTGGTCCTTTCCACGAGGAGATAGCTTATCCGGGTGGAGATCTTTCTGTTGAGGTGCCTGCTGATAAAGCCGTCTCCGCTCCCCTTCACGGCCGTGAGGACGAGCATCCTTCTGGCCCTCTTCAGATCTTCCGGGGTATCGACGTCCGTCCACGGGAGGCCGTCGACGAAGGTGACCGGGAGCTGGGCCGCTTCCACGACCTCACTCAGGGAATAAACTTCCTCCCTCTCCATCCTTTCGGTCACTTCGAAAATCCCGTCGCTGAGAACGAAGAAGCCCGTGTCAATTCCGTCCCATTCCACGAGATTCTTGCCCGCTTTCGTGACCCTCCCTTCGCGGATCCTGACGCGGGTTCCCTCTTCCGTATCCACCCATTTCGGCCTTCTGTCAACTATGAGACCCTCTCCGTGAACGGCCCGCCCAACGAAGCTTCTGCCGTAAACGTGGTCGCTCATGACGAGGATGAACCTCCCGGAAACGCGGCCTTTGACGAGGTGAAGCGAGTGGCCGTTGCCCCTTTCCGGCTCGGGATTGAGAATCAGCTCGACGTTGAAGTCATTCTCCTCGATGAACCTTTTATAAGCTGGTGCGTATCTATCGTTGGTTACCAGCAGGAACCTTTCGACGCCCTTCTCCTTCAGGAGGACGAGCGTCCTGTAAAGGATCTCCCTGCCGGCCACCTTCAGGAGTCCCTTTGGCCTTTCCCCCATCCTCCTTCCGAGACCGGCCGCCAGAATCACAGCCGTCCCCGGTGTCATCGGCATCACCTTTTTAAAACCCCCTGAACACTCCATCGTGAATTATCCCGGGTAATTTTAAGGTTTCGGGTGAGGCTAATGCGCGTTGTCGTGCTCTATTCCGGTGGAAAGGACTCCAATTATGCCCTTTACTGGGCCCTGCGGAAGGGCTTTGAGGTTAAGTACCTGCTCTCAATGGTGAGCGAGAGGGACGACAGCTACATGTACCACGTTCCCAACATCCATCTCACGGAGCTTCAGGCCCGGGCGGCAGGGATTCCGCTCGTAAAGGGTTTCACCTCGGGCGAGAAGGAAAAAGAAGTTGAGGATATGAAGGCCGTCATTGAAGGGCTCAGGGTGGATGGGATCGTTGCGGGAGCCCTCGCCAGCGAGTACCAGAAGGAGAGGGTCGAGGGGATCGCCGGGGAACTCGGACTGAAAAGCTTCGCCCCCGCGTGGCACCGTGACCCCATCGATTACATGCGCGAGCTGACGGGCATCTTCGATATCGTCGTAGTCGGCGTCTCCGCCTACGGGCTCGATGAGAGATGGCTGGGCAGGAGGGTGGACGAGAGGGCCATCGAGGAGCTCGTGAGGCTCCACGAGAGGTACGGCGTCCATCCCGCGGGTGAGGGCGGTGAGTTTGAGACCTTCGTCAGGGACGCACCCTTCTTCAGGGCGAGGGTGGTCTTCGATGAGGTCGTGAAAAAATGGGATGGGCCAAGCTATTCGGGAGTGCTTGAGGTGACGCGGGCGCACCTTGAGCCGAAGGAGGCCCAGCTTTCGAAGGGCGGTTGACGGGTAGCCCCTCCATCCTCCGTGATGTTAACCCCTGAAGGGGAAAGAGTTCTGGATTCCCGGTTCATCCTCTTACCCGAGTGCGTCCCTCAGGATCTTCCCGTGGTCGAAGGCGAGGGGCAGCTGAAGGGCCCTATCGGGGGGAACCACGTGAACTTCCCGGGCATCGTCGCCGGCCTTCGGTTCACCTTCCCCGGTGGCCAGAAAGGCGACCGTCACCGTGTGCCCCCTCGGATCCCGCTTCGGGTCGGAGTATACCCCTATCAGTCTTACGAGCCTTACATCTAAGCCCGTCTCCTCCTTCGCCTCCCTCAGAGCAGCTTCCTCGACACTTTCGCCGTACTCCACGAAGCCACCGGGTAGCGCGAACCTGTCCTTAAAAGGCTCGTTTCTACGCTTTATGAGGACGACGTTGCCCCTGTAGAGGATCACCAGATCGACGGTGAGACCTATGCACCTGTGGGCCTCGACCCTGAGCTCCGGGTGCCTCTCCCGTATGAAGTCTTTCAGTTCGGTCCTTAAGCGGTCCACATCGTAGCCCTCAGGGGCCTTCACGAGCAGAACGTACCTGTCCATAGGATCCCCTCCGGTTTTCATAACTTCCTCCCTCCTTTAAACCTCTCCACCTCCACATTCATCGCCAGTTCGCTGACCTCCTCCATGGAGAAGGAGAAGTTCCTCCTCTTTAAGAAGAGGGCCGTGAAGGCGCTCGCCTTTTTAAGAGCCTGAACGAAGGGGCATTCCCTGTAAAAGTAGCTGAAGGCCGCGAGGAAGACGTCCCCGGCTCCCGTGGACTCTTCTACGGCCATCCTGATGGGCCTGTAGGTGTAAGCCCTGCCCTGGAGGTAGGCGAAACCGGGCCCGGCGCCGTTCGTCGCGAGCAGAACCTCCACCCGGTCGGTTTGAAGGTTCTTCAGGTGAACCATTTCCTCAAGATCCGAATGGAGAACCTTTAAACCGTGCAGAAAAGATGCGTCCCTTTCCCTCAGCTCAACCTTTCCGGGATTCAGGGATCTTATAAAGCCCTGAACGTCCGCCGCCAGGAACTCCGTTCTTTTCCGGAAAGTCTCAACACTACCGGGAGGCACCTCACCCGCAACTGGATTGAGGGTTATCATATCGTACCTCCCGGCCGGGGCTTCGTTAATCTTCCCCGCCCTGGAGAGAAGCCTGAGCTCCCTTCTGCTGGAGTCAATGTAACGGAGCTCGTAGGAGGTGCTCTCCTTGGAGGGTATCACCCTAAGCCTTATCCCGCGGTCCCTCAGTTCCTCGAGCCACACCTCCGGGAAGTCATCGCCCACGCTCGTTAAAACCTCAACGTCACAGAGGTTAGAGAGTGCCATAGCCGAGTAGTAGGCACCGCCGCCCATTCTGGTTTCCCTTCTCGGATTCCCGATGATCCTGTCTATGACGAGGTGACCGACCAGAAGGCACTTCATTTTACCCGACCAATTTTTGTCTTTAGATGCCTTCTAAATAAAAACCTTTTGGAAACTTACCGAAAACTTTATAAGGTAAAAAGCATAAAGTTTAAGGGTATGTACCCTTTTGGGGTGGGGCTATGAGGCGTCTTGGAAAGGTTTCTCACTACGCAAAACAGGGGTTCCTCATTCTGAGAACCGGATGGGTTCCTTCGCTCAACGACCGCGTGGTTGACAAAGGACTGACGGTAGTTGGGGTTGTAAAGGATGTTTTCGGGCCGGTTAAGATGCCCTACGTGGCGGTGAAGCCGAGGGTGAAGAACCCCGAGGATTACGTCGGGGCAGTTCTCTACGTTGATTCGAGACGCAAGAAGGCAAAACCAGATGGGAGCCGTAAAAAGCGCGGGAATAAAAAAACCCGACGCCCTACCCCCAGAAAGAGGGGGTGAGAGCCTTTGGCTGATAGGATGGTATGTCCGAGGTGTGGCTCCAAGCTGATTTATGACCGACAGCATGGGGAGTATTATTGCAGTAGCTGTGGTTACGTCGTTCGGCAGAACATTGTTGATAACGGTCCGGAGTGGCGCGCGTTCGACCCAAACCAGAGGGCAAGGCGTGCCAGAACCGGTGCACCCATGACGCTGATGATCCACGATAAGGGTCTCTCCACGGACATAGACTGGCGCGATAGGGACGTAAACGGCAACCAGATAAAGGGGATGTACAGGATGAAGATGAGACGGCTGAGAATGTGGCAGCGCAGGATGAGGATAAACGATGCCGCCGAGAGGAACCTCGCCTTTGCCCTTAGCGAACTTGACAGGATGGCCGCCCAGATGATGCTGCCGAGACACCTTAAGGAGGCCGCCGCCTCCATCTACAGAAAGGCCGTCGCGAAGAAGCTCATACGCGGAAGATCAATAGAGGGGATGGTATCCGCAGCCCTTTACGCAGCATGCAGGATGGAGAGAATGCCCAGAACCCTCGATGAGATAGCCGAAGTTTCCAAGGTCAAAAAGAAGGAGATAGGGCGGAGTTACCGCTTCCTTGTAAAGGGTCTTAACCTGAACCTCAGGCCCACCAGTCCTGTGGATTACGTTGACCGCTTTGGAGATGCGCTCTCCGTTAGTTACAGGACGAAGAAGCGCGCCAAGGAGATACTCCAGAAGGCCATCAAAAGGGGTATAACGAGCGGCAAAGGCCCCACGGGTCTTGCGGCGGCTGCCCTCTACGTGGCCTCGATCCTTGAGGGGGAGAAGAAAACCCAGCGTGAAGTTGCGGAAGTGGCGCACGTTACGGAAGTGACCGTCAGGAACAGGTACAAGGAACTCGTGGAGAGGCTCAACATAAACGTCCCGGTGTGAGAACTTTGCTGATAGCCGTAACCGGGGACACGCATTACGGCGACAAAACGAAAAACCTTCCTTTACCTCTTTTTGAGAGCCTTGAGAGGAAGGGGCCGGATATGATACTCCATACCGGAGACGTTACCTCCGGGGAGTTGCTTGAAAGACTCGAAGGGTTCGCCCCCGTGGTGGCGGTTCGCGGGAACGCCGATCATCTGGATCTACCCGGGGAACGGGTCATCGACGCTGAGGATATTAGAATCGGCCTCCTCCACGGCCATGAATTCTTCTCGCTGAATTCAGACTTTCTGGCCCTAAAGGCGCTCGACATGGGCGTGGACGTTCTGGTGTTTGGCCACACCCATCGCTTTTACCACGATGTCGTTTCCGTGCACGGGAGAAGGGTCGTCCTCCTGAACCCGGGCTCGCCCACCTTTCCGAGAATGGATTCGCCGGGCCTCGCGTTCCTCGAGGTCAGGGGTGAAAGCGTCAGGATAAAGAGGGTGCGCTTCTGGTGAAATCAAAAAGGAGAAGAAGGGCTTTCAGGCTTTGAGGGCGAGTTTTATGTCCTCGGCCTTGACGGTCTTCCTGCCAGCGTGGTGGGCAAAGTCCACAGCCTTCCTGGCTATCTCAATAGCATGCTCCTCAAGGTGCTCGGCAAGAACCCTGGCAGCATCCTCACTAACCCGAGCAGCACCAGCCTTCCTAATCAACCTGTCTACCGGAGCAATCGGCAACTCAGCCATCCACAACACCTCCATGAAGGTTTTTTTCAGTGTTATTTTTGGGATTAGGGATATATAAACCTTTTGGTAAAAAAGCCTTCTGGGGAGATCAAACGTCCCCTTCGCCCGTGGAAGTGACCCACCCGCTGGCAGTTCCGCTTCCACGGGCATTAACCGGAAAAGGTAACCCCTTGGGGGGCCACTGCTCCGGAGAAGACCTCATCCGGGTGGCGCCTCCCATAAGCCCGGATCCGGTGGTAAGGGGCACTACCAGAGGAAGGATACCTGAAAGGCCGTCATCCACGGATAGGGCTCCATTTTCCTCCCCTTTTCGACAGTGCCAGATGCTGGCTCCCCTGATAGCTGCCCCTGTAAGGGCTCTTTGCCGGTGCCTCCAGCCTGATGAAGGCTATCTGAACGAAACGCTCCCCGTAAGTTAGCTTTACGGGAGTGGTCGAGGCGTTGTAGATGCCGAGGGTGAGGTTACCGTCCCATCCGGGATCAACCCACGCGAATGATCCGATGAGACCCTCTCTGGCGAGGCTGCTCCTGAGTTTCATATCGCCCGCGATGTCCCCGGGAAGCCCTATCCTTTCAAGGGTCAGAACCAGTGCGTAGGACCCGGGGGGTATCTGAAACTCTCCCCGGCTTTTCACCTCCAGAAGTTTTCCATCTAAGTAAGCTTCCGCGCCGACGCGAAGGTCGTAACCGGCCGGCTGAAGGGACTCCTCACTGAAGGGCTCTATCAGGATCTCCTCCTTTATTTTCCAGTCGGGAAGCATCATGACAACCACCGCAAAGTTTATTTTACGCCCCTTTAAAACTTCTCCGGGGGGCCCGTGGCCTAGGGGACATGGCGCCGGCCTTCGGAGCCGGTAGTCGCGGGTTCGAATCCCGCCGGGCCCGCCAGAAGAGACTTCTCCGGTGAAACCTTCCGGGTGAGGCCTCAAGAAAAGTTGTTGACGTCCGCCCGAAGGCGGACAAAAGGTAAAGAACTCAACCGAAGAGGGCGCCGAGACCTGCGAGGGCCTCCTCTTCGGAAGCTTCCTCTTCTTCCTCTTCTTCCTCCTCTTCTCCCTCTTCCGCGGGTGCTGCTTCCTGAGCCGGGGCAGCGGCGACCGCTACGGGAGCGGCGACCGGCATGGCTGCCTTCTCGATGACCTCGTCGATGTTGACGCCCTCCAGAGCGGCAACGAGGGCCTTAAGCCTGGCCTCATCGGCGTTGACACCAGCGGCCTCAAGGACCGCCTTAAGGTTCTCCTCCGTTATTTCCTTACCAGCGGCGTGGAGCAGCAGAGCGGCATACACGTACTCCATTTTTCACACCTCCGATCAGCCTTATTCTTCAATTTCACATGGATCCGTCAGGGATACGAGGGAAACGGAAAGTTCAGCCGAAGAGAGCGCCCAGTCCGGCGAGCGCCTCCTCTTCGGAAGCTTCCTCTTCCTCTTCTTCTTCCTCCTCAGCCTCCTCAACCTTCTCCTCCTGAGGCTGGGTGGCAACGGCTATTTGTGCCCCCCTCTTTAAAAGCTCTTTGGTCTTCTCGTCAAGCAGTTCCTCTGGCAGTTGCTGGGCTATGAGCAGGACAACCCTGAGTGCCCTGCCGAAGATGTCCTCGACCGTTTCGGGCGTGATGTAACCTGCTTCCACGGCGACGTTCTTGGCCCCGAGGAACGCCTTCTGAATTATGGCTTCAATGGTCTGCTTCGTCGGGTAGGCGGTGTTAACCGACAGGTTGAAGGCATGCATGTAGGCCTGCTGGAGCATGTTAATGTACTCTTCCTCATCTATCGCCAGCACGTCCGGGGTGTAAACGACCCCGTCCTCGTAAGCCGCGAGCAGGTTGAGACCTACCTCGAGCGGCTCTATCCCGAGGGCGTTGAGTATTCTGGCGAGCTGTTCGGTTATGACCTCTCCCGCCTTGAGGACGGTGTAGTCCTTCTGGATGCTGACCTTACCCTTCTCAATCCTCGCGGGTATGCCGAGGGCCTGCATCTCACCGACGAGGGGACCGGGTGAGATCGGGGTCGGACCCGCGGGAATAACGACATCCCTGGGAACCGGCACCCCCGGTTTCGCAGCTGCGGGGGTTTTGCTCTCCTCGAGGAGCTTGTAGAGCTTGAAGGGGTTCATCTCGGTGGCGAGGATTCCGGCCCCACCCTCAATGTGGTCGATGAGTTTTTCAAGATCGGGATCGTTGAGCTCCTGAGCTGCCCTCTTTATGGCGAGCTCTATCAGAGTGTTCCTGCTGACCCTGAGGAGCGCCTTTCCGCGGAGGTTCTCACGCATCTTGCTCAGGGGATAGGCCGGAACGCCGGCAACATCAACCAGAGCTATCACTGGGTATCTCTTGATGATGTCTGCAAGCTCCTCAACTTCCTTCTTCTTCCACTCGGCTACGTGGGCCATCTCCCTCACCTCTCGATCTTAACCGCCGGCCCCATCGTGGTCTTGACGTACACTGACTTCACCTGGTTCTCGCCGCGCTCCAGCTTGCTGAGGACGGCGTTTA
Source organism: Thermococcus sp. P6 (assembly GCF_002214525.1). Taxonomy (NCBI): domain Archaea; kingdom Methanobacteriati; phylum Methanobacteriota; class Thermococci; order Thermococcales; family Thermococcaceae; genus Thermococcus; species Thermococcus sp. P6. The sequence goes on along the minus strand of NZ_CP015104.1, from coordinate 371,805 downwards.
AAACCGCCTCCGCGTTCTCTGCGAGCTTCTCATCCTCCATGTTCTCGGTCCCTATGGGAGCATGCACCACGGGGTTGTTCTTGAGCTGTATCCTGACCGTCCTTTTAAGCCTCTCGACTATGGGCTCGATGTTGGTCATAGTCGGTGGAACCACCTGGGGCATCTTGTTCCTCGGACCCAGATAGCGACCGAGGTATTTACCGATCTTTGGCATCAGCGGTGCGGCAGCTATGAAGAAGTCGTAGTTTTTCGCCAGCTTCCTTGCCTGCCTTGGGTTCTTGGCCAGCTCCTCAAGTTCCTCTCCACTAATCACATCAAGCCCGAGCCGTTTAGCCGCCTCGGCAACGGCCCCATCAGCGATGACCGCGATCTTCGGCTCCTTCCCACGACCGTTCGGCAGAACAACCTCAAGCTTAAACCTGTTCTCAGGTCTCTTCAAATCGATATCCCTGAGGTTGACTGCCATCTCGACGGTCTGTGTGAAGTTGCGCGGCTTGGCCCGGGTCTTCGCCTCCTTCACCGCTTCCACGATTTTTTGCCTGTCAAAGGCCATTTATAGCCCTCCTTTCCCTTTTGATTTAAGCGTTAAAAGTCAAAATGCGTAAAGGAGGGTATTTTTAAACTTTTCCCTCACTCTTCTTTTGCAAAAATCTCGTCGTAAAGGCCTTCGTCGATCTCCCTCTGGACTTCTCTGGGGTCTTTGCCTTCGACGGTAACGCCCATGCTCAGGGCTGTGCCTATGACTTCCTTGGCCGCGGCCTTGAGATCCGATGCGAGCATCTGCTCCGCCTTGGCCTTCGCTATCCTGACAACCCCTTCCATTGTCAGGTTCCCCACGATGGTGTGAACCGGCTCGTTGGAACCCTTTGGAACGCCCAGTTCTTTCTTGATGAGCTGGCTGACCGGTGGAACACCCACCTCTATCTCAAAGGTCTTCTTCTTGGGATCCGTGACGATGATCTTGACCGGGACCTGCATTCCTGCGAAGTTCTTGGTGGCCTTGTTTATCTCGTCTACGACCTGTTTAACGTTGAGTCCAAGCGGACCGATGGCCGGACCGAGTGGGGGTCCGGGCGAAGCCTTTCCTCCCTCAACGAGCACCTCAACGATCTGCGGCATGTTTCTCACCTCTCTCTTTTGAGCGTTCACTCCTTCCGGCGTTTGCTTATAAGTCTAACGTATTCCCCCCTCACCGTGACCGGGATGGGGACGATGGAACTGACGAGTTCGACCACTATCTCGTCCTTGCCCTCGTCAACCCTGACCACCTTTGCCTTCTCGCCCTTGAAGGGCCCCGCGATTAGCTCCACTATGTCCCCGGGCTCAAAGCCGGTGACGGCGGGTTTCTCCTCGAGAAAGTGCTCTATCTCCTCGAACCTGATAACGCCCGGAAGGATGCCTTTTGCGTGCCTTATGCCCTTGATGGCCTCGTTAACTGCGCCCTTGCTTGGGGCCTCAACGAAGATGTAACCCTTCACCTTTGAGGGGGCGAGTATGGCGTATATGGGCAGGTTGTGGGTCTCGGCCTTGCCGTATATCAACCGGGCGGTCGTTTCTTCCTGACCAACGGTGACGCGTACTGTGAACACCTTGCCCTCGCTCATCTTTTATCCCTCTCTCCTTTATGAGCCGGTGAGGAAGTGGCCTATAAGCCGTATCACGAGGCCGATGGTTCCGATGAGTGTCATTCCGATACCTGTAATCTTCGCCGCCAGTTTAAACTCCTTCATGCCCGGCTTTTTGGTTACCATCAAAACCCTCTTGGATTCGGTGAGGAACCCTTTAAGCTTTTCAACGGTCGTTGCCATCCGCTTCACCTCGATGGATTCCTGAAATGGGCTTAAATTTCCTCAAGGTCGAGCTTGATGATCTTCCTCTCACCCTCCTCGGGATAAGGGGCTTCCTCCTCGGCAACCGCGTAGGGCGAGCTGACGCCGGTCACAACTATAAGGACCCTTATCGTCTTACCGAGGTCCTCGTCGAGCTGGATGCCCCATATCACCTGAGCCTCCGGGTCCAGCTTGCTCGTGACGAGCTCTATGACCTGCTGGGCCTCTTCAAGCTTCACGTCACTTCCGCTGATGCTTATGAGGGCACCCCTGGCACCGCTTATGTCAACGTCCAGCAACGGACTGTTCAGGGCCTGCTGGGCGGCCTCCGTTGCCCTCTTCTCGCTGTCGCTCTCACCGATGCCTATCATTGCCACGCCGCCGTCCTTCATGACGGCCCTTACGTCGTTGAAGTCGAGGTTCACCAGTCCGGGCTTCGTGATGAGCTCGGTGATGCCCTTAACTGCCTGCACGAGTATCTCATCGGCAACCTTGAAGGCCATGTGTATGGGCAGGTTTGGGGCCACTTCCATGAGCTTGTCGTTGGGGATGACTATGACGGTGTCGCTGTTCTTCCTGAGCCTCTCAAGGCCGTATTCTGCGTTCTTTATGCGTCTTATGCCTTCGACGGTGAAGGGAAGTGTCACGACGGAAACAGTTAGGACCCCCATCTTTTTGGCCGTCTCGGCAACTATTGGGGCAGCACCAGTTCCGGTACCACCACCGAGACCGCAGGTTATGAAGACCATGTCGGCGCCTTCCAGGGCGTCCCTTATCTCCCTCTCGCTTTCCTTTGCAGCTTCCTCCCCCATCTTGGGGTTGTTTCCTGCTCCAAGGCCCCTCGTCAGTTCCTTGCCTATGAGTATCTTCTTGTTTGCACGGATCTTCAGGAGGTCCTGGGCATCGGTGTTGACGGCTATTATCTTCGCACCCTGTATGCCAACCTGCATCATCCTGTTAACGGTGTTACAACCGGCACCGCCGACACCAACGACGTATATCTTTGCCTGTATCTGCTCAAGGATCTTCTTGAGCTCTTCATCGATGTCCGTCTGGGGCGCCTCGACCTCGGGAACCCTCTCAGGGGCGGCGGAGGTCCTTTCGATAGCGTCTTCAATCAGTTTCAGCATCTTCCACCCTCCGGCAATTTAACATCCCCTCAACCTTGCGGGTTGGGGTATATAAACCTGAGGCAAATGCTGATTTTAGAATTTCGCTCAACATCTTTAAAGATTTCGATTCCTCAGTCACGCATGAACTCCAGACCGAGTTCTTCGGCCAGCGTTCTGGCCATCCTTCTGGTCTCGGCCTTGCTTCCCTTCCAGTCAACGTATATCGCATCCACATCCCCGGCCGTTCTCTCGATGGCCTTGAGGAGGAGCTCCCTCCCGATGGGATGGACGTACTTCGGGGCTATATGGCCGAAGGCTATATCGCTTTCAAGTGCCCTTCTGGTCTGCTTCGGTGCGTAGTGGCCACCACCAACCCCAACGGCCACCGGGAACCGGGCATCGTCGTAGTTCTCCAGCACGTAGATTATCGTCTCCGCTATTATCTCCCCGGCTCTGTCGTTCGCCCATTCCTCTTCGGTGGAGCCTATCTCAATGAAGAAGCTCGGAACCTCGAGCTCGCTCGGGCCGTGGTGGGTTGCCTCGTAGCAAACCGTCCAGCCGAGGTCGTTGAGCTCGTTCATCTTCAACAGCGCGAGCTTCATCGCAACGGGCTGGGCGATGGCGAGGCTCCCGTCCTTTCCGCCGTAGAGGGCCTCACCCCAGTTCCCCGTCACGTGAACGGTCAGGGCGGGTAGCTTTTTCCTGCTCGAGTGTCTTGAGGCGAAGGCTATGATCTCGGGCGTTAAACCGAGCTGTTTCTCAATTGCCACATCCAAGTGGTCGTAGTATATCATCTCCCCGTTGGTCGTCAGTATGAGCGTATCGCCCTTCGAGTAAACAGGATTGCCGTCGAAGGATTTCTCCGTCTCCTTGAAGCCGAAGTTCTCCGTTAGCTTCTCCATTATGTTCATCGAGGCCCTGTCGACGCGGGTTGTCATTATCACCTTCATCTTTGAACCCCTACCGTGTTCGATCGCCGGTTAAAAGGTTTTGCCGTGGTTTCAGTAGAGCATCACCTCGAAGCCCAGATCGCTCAAAAGCTCCGCCAGCTCCTCAGCCTCCACGTAGGCGAGCAGGTGATGGTTTCCGAGGGTCCCCTCCACGAACTCCCCGGCGTCCTCCATGCGGAGCCTCACCTGCGTCCTGCAACGGAAATCGTTGTGCTCCAGACCCGAAACCTCAACGTGGGCCACGACGGCCTTTCTTCCGCGTATCTTCAGGAGGCTGGCCCTGCCCTTCGGGAGGGACACCTCAACGCCCACTCCTATTCCGCTCTCGAAGTGCGATCTGAGGGCGTAGTCCCCGACAAGAGGTGCGGTACAGTGGGCGAGGATCAGGTGGTTTTCACCGTAATCCGCCACGTTGCCCATGAAGGCCGATTCATCGAAGAAACGTCTCACGATCATCATCCCGAGGAGGGCGTTCAGCTCCCCCTCGCATGCGGCCGGAACCCCTTCGGCGTTGAACATGGCCAGAGCCAGACAGGGCGTTGCCCTGAGCTTGCCTATCAGGTCGAAGCAGCCTATTGTAAACCCGTCGAGGCGGTAGTGGCGGAGTATTCTCTTTATCGCAAGGTAAATCCTCCCCGCCTTCACGAGGTCCTCCCTTCCGGGTTCCCCTATTTTAACGGCCCTTCCGACGATTTCCTCAACGGCGTTCCATCCTTCATCCTCGCCGACTTTTTCGTAGTAATCGTAGAACTTCCTGAGGCTTATCCTCGTGTAGGGGAGCTCGAACCTCTCGTTTATGAGCCACGGCGAGACCCGGCCGATGAGTCCGAGGCGCATACTAAGGAAATCGTTCAGCAGTTCCATCTCTTCGGCATAGCCGAGGAGGACTGCCTTCAGTTCGTCGGGGTTCTTCACGAGCCTCGCAGGTATCAGCCTGTCCCTGAAGTACTCCCTGAGCTCTATCCCCGCGGCCAGAGAGTTGTTGAAGGGATCACCGTAGATCACCACCGGCCTTCTGTAGATCGAGAACTCCCTCAGTGCCCCCTCCGTTCCACCCGTGAGGGGGTACAGTATCAGGGCGTCCACCTCGTTGAAGTTGACCTCCCCCTTTGCCTCCCTGAAATCCTCCCGGGTTGAGATGAAGAAGCCACCCGAGACGTCGAACTCCCCCGCGAGGTTCGTCAGAAACTCCGAGGCCTTCCTTTCAAAGGCCTTTGGGTTTGCGAGCTCGCTGACCCCGAAAACGACTCCGACCTTCATGCTTTCACCGGAGGGATCTTGGATCCGGCCCTTAAATAGGCTTTGGGCTGGAAGAGAAAAATTTATAAACGCCGGCCTTTAGGGTATCATCGACGCCCCGGTGGCTCAGCCTGGTGGAGCGGCCGCTTGGTAAGCGGCAGGTCGCGGGTTCAAACCCCGCCCGGGGCTCCATTCAGAGATGCCTTCTCCGTTTCTGTCCACTTCCGGGCGAAAAGCTTAATAAGGGATCCTTCAATCCACACCGCTGGAGGGGCCGTGGGGTAGCTTGGTCCATCCTGCGGGCTTTGGGAGCCCGTGACCCGAGTTCGAATCTCGGCGGCCCCACCACTTCAACCCGGGAAAGGATTTTTATACGGGAGTTCCGACCCTTCTGAAGGTGTCCCCATGGTCACTCTCATCATAGCGGAGAAGCCAAACGTTGCGAGAAAAATCGCCTACGCCCTTGCCGAGGGTAAGCCCGTTAGAAAAACGATCGGCAAGGTGTCCTACTACGAGTTCACCCGGGACGGGAAAAGGTTGGTAGTCGCTCCTGCGGTTGGCCACCTCTTCTCCCTCGCACCCAAATCAAGGACCTACGGTTATCCCGTCTTTGACGTCGAATGGGTGCCGGTTTACGTGGCCGAGAGGGGAAAGGGCTACGCGAGGGATTACATAAAGGCTCTGGCACACCTTGCAAAGGGGGCCGATGAGTTCGTGGTGGCGTGCGACTACGATACTGAAGGAGAGGTCATAGGCTACACGGCCCTGAAATACGCCTGCGGCGTCGATCCCGCGAGGGCAAAACGCATGAGGTTCTCGGCCCTGACAAAGAAGGATCTCCTCAGAGCGTGGTATAACCTGGAGCCGACGATAAACTTTGGAATGGCGGACGCAGGCATAGCGCGCCACGTGCTTGACTGGTACTGGGGCGTTAACCTCTCGAGGGCCCTGACGTCGTCCATAAAGCGGGCCAGCGGAAAGTGGATGGTCCTCTCAACCGGGAGGGTTCAGGGGCCGACCCTGAAGTTTCTGGTCGACAGGGAGAGGGAGATCGCGAACTTCAGGCCCACCCCCTACTGGGTAGTAAAGATGCTCCTCGAAAAGAACGGGGAGAACTACACCGCCACCTACGAGAGGGAGCGTATACTCGACGAGGCCGAGGCAAAGCGCATAGTCGAGGAATCAAAGAAGGGACCTGCCTTCGTGGAGAGGGTCGAGGTCAGGCGGGGAAAGAGGCATCCGCCCGTGCCCTTTGACCTTGGAACCCTTCAGAGGGAAGCCTACTCTGCCTTCAAGTACAGCCCCAAGAAGACGCTCGATCTCGCCCAGAAGCTGTACGAGAAGGGTTTATCCTCCTACCCGAGAACCTCGTCCCAGAAACTCCCCTCAAGCCTGAACTTCCGGTCGATTCTCAAGGGGCTCGCCGGGCTGACTGAATACAGGCCCTTCGCCCACGAGCTCCTCGGCAGGGAGGTTCTCAAACCGGTGCAGGGTAAGAAGGACGATCCGGCCCACCCTGCCATTTACCCGACCGGCGAGCTCCCGAAGGAGGGCGAGCTCACAAAGGACGAGAGAAACCTCTACGACCTCATAGTCAGGCGCTTTCTGGCGCTTTTCATGGAGCCTGCCATCAGGGAGAACGTCAGGGTTGTCATAAATTCCAACTCCCACCGCTTCATCCTCAGTGGGGCGAGGACGGTGAGCGAGGGCTGGCTGAAGGTTTACGGGAAGTACGTCAGGTTCGACGAGGTGATCCTGCCGGCTTTTAAGGAAGGCGAGCCCGTGAAGGTCCTCGGGATAAGGCGCGAGAAGAAGAAGACCAAACCCCCCTCGAGGTACTCCCCCGCGGCAGTCATCAAGAGGATGGAGGACCTCGGGATAGGCACCAAAGCCACCCGCGCTCAGATACTCGAAACGCTCTACAGCAGGGGCTACATCGAGGGGAAAAGGAAGATAAAGGTTACCCCCCTCGGAATGCGGGTCGTTGAGGCGCTCGAAAAGAACGTGCCCGATATAGTGAGCGTGGAACTCACGAGGGCCTTCGAGGAGAAGATGGAAGATGTAACGGTCGGAAAGGAGAGGAAGGAAAAGGTCATCGAGGAGAGCAGGAACCGGCTGATAAAAATCCTGAGCGTCTTCAGGGAGAGGGAGCTTGAGATAGGAAGGATGCTGATGGAGGCGGCGCCCACCAGAAAGGACGGTGCCGTTGGAGACTCCGAAAACGATGGCAAAGGGAAGACTTCCGGCAAGAAAAAACCCCTCGTGGTCGGCAGATGTCCCAGATGCGGTGGCGATCTGGTCGTTCGCTACAACAGAAAGACGGGAAAGCGTTTCGTGGGCTGTTCCAACTGGCCAAAGTGCAACGTCACCTATCCCCTCCTCCAGCGCGGTGAGATAATCCCAACGGACAAAACCTGCTGTGGCGGTGCACCGGTGGTAAGGATACGGGAGAAGGGCAGGGAGTACGAGGTATGCCTCGATATGAACTGCAGGGACTGGAAGAAGGATAAAAAATGATCAGAGGAGCTGCCTGAGGAGGCTCACCCTCCTCCGGCTCAGCAGAACCTTCGGGTGCTTCAGGAGGGCCTTTATGACCTCCCCGTAGTCTCCGCCGGCTATCTTCTCGGCATCGGCACCACTCAGCACCCGGATGAACAGGTCGAGGTCCTCATCCGTGAGCTTCTCGGTCACCCTCCTGACCCTGAGAACCTTCTCGAGCCTCCTGCCGTCCGTTTCCCACCATTCCTTCGTGTAGTTCTGGAGCAGGGATAGATCCTCCTCTTCGAGGGCTTTGACTATCCACTTAGCTGCCATGCTCCCGGCGTTCATGGCCTCGGCCATGCCACCACCGTGCATCGGGTTGACCTGCCTCGCAGCGTCCCCCACAACCACCACGTTGTCCTTTGCAAGCTCCCTGACGAAGCCCCCAACGGGAACGACGCCGACGTTTATCTCGAGGATCTTCCGGGCGGGTACGTTGTTCTCCTTCAGCCACCTGTCGAGGTAGTACTTGGCCGTTTGGGGGTTGTCGGAGTTTATCCCTATTCCAACGTTGGCCCTGTCCTCGTCCTTCGGGAAGACCCAGACGTAGCCCCTTGGCGCCACTTCGTTCCCGAACCACAGGTGAATCAGATCCGGGTCGTAACCTTCGATGAGCATCTCGTACTCATAGGAAGAATCGAACTCGTGGGGCGGGGCGTAGGTGTTTATGCCGGCCTTTCTGGCTATCACGCTCTCAACGCCGTCGGCCGCAACCACAACCTCCGCTTCTATCTCGAGGGGTTCATCTTCATGCTTGGCTTTTATTCCAGCTATCCTGCCGTTCCGCCGTATAACGTCCAGAGCCTCGGTCCGCGCCAGAACGTCCGCACCGGCCTTCGCGGCGTAGTAGGCGAGCATCTTGTCGAAGACCTTCCTTTCGAGGATAACCCCGCTGGCTTCCTTATAGCGGAGCTCGAGCTCGTATCCGCTCGGGGAATAGAGCTTCGCACCGTATATCTCGCGGTTGATGTAGCGCCTGTCGTATGGTATGTCATGCTTTTTGAAGACGCTCATGCTTATGCCTTCGGCACACTGTTTTGGAGTGCCTATGGCGGGTTTCTTATCGATGAGCAGAACCGAGAACCCCTCTCTGGCGACGTTCCTCGCGACGATCGGCCCGGCGATCCCGGCTCCCACCACGACGACATCGTACTTCATTCTTCCACCTCCAGAGGTTCGGCACTGAGGGCGCCCACCGGGCAGGCGTTGATGCATATCCTGCAGGAGATGCACTTCTCCTCAAAGAACTCCCATCCCGAGGCGCTCACCCTTATCGCGAGCGTTGGGCAGACCCCGGCACAGCCACCGCAGAGGTAGCACCTGTCCTCGTTAACCACTACCCTTATCCTTTCCGGCATTATCATCACCGTGGATCTTCCTCTTCAGCCTTTCCCGGTCGATTTGAATCCTCCCGTCTTTTATCCTTAACGGTACGAACTTGTCCAGTTCCCCGGCTTTAACGAGAACCTCCCTCTCCTTGAGGTTGAGCCTGTCGCTCAGCTCATCAACCGTGGCCTCTCCCTCAAGGAGGACGTAGTGGAGTATCGCCAGCTGGGTCATGTCGCCTATCTCCCGGAGGTAGAGCTCCTTGATCTCCTTCATCGTCCCGTCGCGCCTGCGTTCCACCGCCTGAAGCGCTTTAAGTAACTTCTCAAGCTCCCCCGTTAACTCAAGGAAAGAACTCACCGCCCGGAGAATGTCCCCGTGCTCCTCCGGAACGTGCGTCAGGTCGATCTCGACCCTATCAATGCCGGGGTCTTTCCCGATGTCGAGCCCCCTGTACCAGAAGATGTTCGGTGTCACGGTCGCGACGTAGCTTCTGGAGATGGCTATGTCATAATACTTTCTTGCAGGCCCTATGAAGGGCCCCTCCCTTTCGTAGGACTTCAGTATTCCCTCACGTTCCATGATTTTCAGGTGCTTTGCCACAGCCGTCGAGGAGACGCTAACCTTACTGCTAAGGAAACTGAAGTAACACTCGGTGCAGGTGAGGTGACCCAAGAGGTCACGCCTCACCCGGTTTCCGAGTATGTAGAATATGTCGGGTTCATCCATGGCCTACACCACCCAAATCTGTGACGTAAAGCTTATATAGTGAACATTTAACCCTCATGTGATCCGAGGCCGGATCCTGCAAAAGGATTATAATCCAATCGTTATAAACCTTGTGGAGGTGTTTGGGATGGGACTGATAAGTGATGCGGACAAGAAGGTTATCAAGGAGGAGTTCTTCTCCAAGATGACCGAGCCGGTTAAGATAATCGGCTTCATCGGAAGGGAACACTGCCAGTACTGCGACCAGCTCAAGCAGTTGCTTCAGGAGCTCAGCGAGCTTACGGAGAAGCTTACCTACGAGCTGCACGACTTCGAGAGCCCCGAAGGTAAGGAGCTTGCCGGGAAATACCGGATAGACAACGCCCCGGCCGTTACCATAACCCGGGATGGAAAGGACATGGGAGTGAGGTACTTCGGCCTTCCCGCGGGCCATGAGTTCGGGGCATTCCTCGAGGACATAGTTGACGTCAGCAACGCCCGGACGGATCTCATGGAGGAGAGCAAGCGGGAGCTCGCCGGAATCGACAGGGACGTCAGGATACTCGTCTTTGTGACGCCCACCTGTCCGTACTGCCCGCTCGCGGTCAGGATGGCCCACAAGTTCGCCATCGAGAACACAAACGCAGGAAAGGGCAAGATACTCGGCGACATGGTCGAGGCCATAGAGTACCCCGAATGGGCCGACAGGTACAGTGTCATGGCCGTGCCCAAGATCGTCATTCAGGTGAACGGCGAGGACAGGGTCCAGTTCGAGGGTGCCTACCCCGAGAAGATGTTCATGGAGAAGCTTCTCGCGGCACTGGGATGAGGGTTATAACCCTCTCTTTTTAGTTCATGCCCGGAAGCGTTGGGGTTCTTCCTTCCGTCCCGCGGAAAGATTATAAATCTCCCGGCTCAGGCCATGATGGGTGGGTGGATGCTCAGCGTTGGTGGTGTTAACGTTCGTTTTACCGGTGAGCTGGACGATGGCTTCAGGGAGGCCTTCAAGGGGCTTTTTGCGAGGAGGTATCTTCCCGACGTTACCGTGGCTTCCGGTGATCCCGATGTCCTGATAGAACGGTTCAGGGGGGACGACTTCAGGGTCTTTGGGGCCATCTACGATGTTCTCGGCGTTGACAGGTACAAGCTGGAAGCGGGGGTTCCATCGGCCTACGGCAACGAGGCGCCGGTTTTCTTCCTCCTTCAGGCCGTTGCAAGGGCCGGAATGAAAAAGAGCCTTGTATTCCTGACGGATTCGGTTTCTATAGTAAGGCCCGACGGAAAGGCGGTTCTCTTCGTTGGTTACCCCCACACGGGGAAGAGCACGATCTCCGCCCTCGCCCTTGCAAAAGGTCTCACGGTTCTCAGCACGGAAAACACGGTAATAGAGGCCCGTGATGGCAAACTGAACGTCGTCGGGGGAACCGACGTTCTCGTTTACGATCCAAGTGTCGAGAGGTTCCATCACCTCCGTATCCCCCACGACACCCAGACGAGAAGCGGCTACAGGATAAAGGACCTTTCGGGGGACTCGGAGCGCAGGAACCTTCTCAGGGAGGGAGTTGAGGTCGATAAAATAGTGGTGTTGCACGCCGCCTTCCACTGCACGGGTGCAAGTTTCTCGGCGATAAAGGGCAGGAAAGTCAGGAAAACGCTCTGGTACTTCTCCACGGCCCTCATGAAGGGCCTTGACTACTACGAGCCGATGCCCCTTCACGTTCCGATGACGGATGAGATAAGGGCCAACCTGAGGGACTTCCTCCACGTGGCCTCCTCGGCCTATTCGAAAAGGATGTTCGAGGCCTTCGGTGGACACGGGGAGATCTTCGAACGCACCTTCGGGATGTCCCTCAGGTAAAAAATGGGAGCTGGCCCTCTGGCCCGTGCTCAGTAGACGTCCTTTTCTATGACCAGAAACGCCTCTTCAACCCTGAAGGCAACTCCCCTGACTCGCCCGTCCTTCTCGGCCATTTTTATGGCCTCCCCGACCAGTCTGGAAAGCTCGGTGTCGCTCGTTGACCTCGACGTTCTTGAAGCTCCAACGGCCACCTGAAACCCGTCATCTCCAAGCGGGGAGACCCTCACCCAGTTGACCTTCATGCCCCTTACTCCCGAGAGTCTCTCCAGAAGGAGTCTCTCGATTTCCCGGATGGAAACCCTTCCCTTCTTTCCCCCACCGAGTTTCTCCGAAAGCTCCTCCACGCCAGCCTCCCTGAGGAGCCTTTCGACCTCAGCCTCCACCCTTTTCCTGTCTATGCCGGGGGACTTCCCCCTTCCAAGGGGCACCTCGATTATCCTTCCGCCGCGGAAGTTGATCTGACGGCTCGGGAGCTTTAGAAGGGGCTTTCTGGGGACCTTCTCGAGCTCGAGTTCCTCTACGATTGCCCTCGTGTAGAAGCCAGTTTCCCTCGATATTTCCTCCGACAGGACCCTTTCCAGTTCCCTTTTTCCCACCTCTCCCGCGGAGAACGCCTTCAGGCGGGCGCGGATAAACAGGATGTCCCTTCCCGTTGCCCCGTAGATCACCGAGGCCTTTATCCGGGCATCCCCGATGGCCACGTCAAGGTCCCTGTAGGCCTTTGAGACGCCCTTCAAAAGCCCCGCTTCGATGCTGAGGTAGAGCCCCTTTGGGGCTTCGAGCGAGTAGGAGAAGGTTACCGGCCCGGTTTTTGTATCTTCTGAAGGTTCCTCAGCCTTTTCCTCTTCCCCTTCCGTCAGTAGGTCGAGGAACTCGAACTTCTCCAGCTCGACTATCTCGACATCCCTGAGCTCGCCCTCGGGTTCCCGATACTTCCTCACCACCCTGCCGCTTCCGTAAAGGAGGACCTTTTTGCCGGATGCCTTTACGAGTACGAGTCTGTTGCCCATGCCTTCAAGGAGCCTAACGAGGCCGTCAAAATCCGTGGAGTCGATTGATTGAAGCACCCTCACGGGTATCACCGCGGGTGTTATAGCGTTGGAGTATAAAAAATTACCCATGATCAAAAACGTACCTTATAGTTCGGCATGTATGACGGTTCAGAACCCCGTATCCGGTCGTGTGGACGTGCGTTAAAGCCTCCGGGAGAATGGCCTGCTGGAGGGGATGCCGGCCCACTTCCCCCTTAAAGTCCTCCCCTTCTCCTGGAGTCTTATTGGAAGATTCCCGATTAAGTTTTTGGATTTCTTTTCCCTTTACCGTTGAGGCGGCTTAAATGAAAATTTACGTTAGGGTTTATCAAGCTCGGGGAGAGGTTCTTTTGGCTGTATGCGACGAGGAGCTCCTCGGGAAAGTCCAGTTCATGGACATGGAAACCTACGAGACCTTTGAGATCGAGAGGCCGGAAATGGAACTGGAGGAAGGAGTAATCTACCGCCTGATAAAGGTCGGGAAAAGGTACTACCCGGGGAAGAGGAGAGATTTATAAGCCCCTCATTCCTTCTCCATCCGGTGATGGGATGAGGGTCGTGGGCGTGGATCCCGGAACGAGGAGCTTCGATGTTATAGGGCTCGAAGACGGAAAGATAAAGCTTGATCTGAGCTTTTCAAGTGAGGTTGTGGCGGAGGAGCCGGAGAGAATCGTTAAGGCCATAGAGGAATTCAACGCGGATCTTATCATAGGCCCCTCGGGGTACGGCCTTCCGCTCAAACACATAACCGAACTTACGGACAGGGATCGCTTTGAGATGACGCTGGTAAGGGAAGATGAGATGAGGGAGATTCCCGTCCTCATCGGCCTCCAGAGGATGGTAAGCGAAATGGCCGAGAAGGGGATGAACGTCTGGTTCATTCCCGGCGTGATACACCTCCCGACGGTTCCTGAATTCAGGAAGTACAACAAAGTTGACATGGGGACCGCCGACAAGATGGCCATAACCGTTCTGGCGATTTACGATCAGGCAAAAAGGCTCGGGATGGAGTACGGTGACGTGTCCTTCGCGCTCCTCGAGGTGGGCTTCGGCTACAACTACGCCGGAGCCGTAAGCGAGGGAAAGATAGTCGACGGCATAGGGGGGACGATCTTCCCCGGGCCGGCCTACGTGAACAGCGGGGCCCTCGACGGGGAGCTCGCCTACCTCCTCGGGGAGATTAAAAAATGGCACCTCTTCTGGGGCGGAGCAACCGTAATAGCGGCCGGCGAGATACTCCCTCCCGAGGAGTTTGCGAAAAGGCTCGACGAGGAGCCGTTTAGGAAAGCCTGGGAGGCCATGAAGGACGGTTTCCTGAAGGCGATGGCGGGTGAACTTGCCGTGATCGAGAAACCGAAGGAGATAATCCTTTCCGGCAGGCTGATGCGCATCGATGAGCTTAGAAAGGACGTTAAAGACCTTTTCGAGGAACACTTCGACCTTCCGGTCGTCAGACAGAGGGGCCTTGGAGGGAAGGCGAAGGAAGCAGCTCAGGGGAGCGCCATAATAGCCGACGGCCTCGCCGGCGGAGAATTTAAGGAACTCATGGAGCACGTCGAGATAAGGAAGAGCCGTGGAAGCGTTCTCGAGTACGTCAGGTTTCCCCTGAGCCTTTGAATCTTCCTTGAGCTTTCCCCGGGTCTTTTTTACCCCTAAGGGTTGTCTTTACCTCAGGAGATCATGACCTCCAGCCATAAGCCCGGACGCAAAAACTATTTAATATCCGAAAACGAATAGAAGAGAAACCCCATGGAGGTGGTGGAGATGGATGAAGACAAAAACTCAGCTGGGGATGAGAATACGGGTATTCTGCTTCAGGAGTATGCGGTTGATGGGGCGTTGGACTGGTTGAGGACGGCAAGGAGAATTAGATGGTCAGATAATGGCAAGGACGTTCCGGAGGAGGAAAGGCTGTATGTAAGGTCGCAAAGTCTTGTATCAGTGATGCCGGTGGATATGCCGTTGTATCACGATGAAGAGGGCAGGATATTTGTAAGGGAGGATGATATCAAGCGGTGGGAAAGGTTTGAACGTTTTAGGGGCATGCTTACGAAACGTAAGAAATGGGCGATTAATTATCCAGAGAGAGTATTTATCAAGGATCAGAAAAGGATGAAGGAGAAGCTTAAGAAGATTAAAGAGACGTCAGATTGAGGAGTGGCTTTAGAATTCGATATGCAGGTAAAAGAAGATGGTCCCAGCTTTTCGCTTCAGTAATCAAACTAGGAATATAACACCCTTTTAAAAATTCAGAAAACTTTTAAGTTTCCAGAATGCTGAACCAAAACATTTATTAATACATCTATTTAACTATTGTATGTGTATTGGGGGTGTGCTAAATGAGTACCAAGAAAGAGACAAAGAGAATTCAGGTTATATTTACCCAAGAACAGTATGAGCTACTCCAAGCACTAAAAGGAGAAATGGGTCTAAGTGATTCGGAGGTTATCCGGAATATAGTACTGAGCTGGTTGATGGAGAAATCGTTCATTTCAACTAGGGTGAAAAGCAAAATTGAGGGGAAGAAAAATGAGTGAGTTGCAACAAAACAAGAGAGTTAGAGACCCAAAGTGGGATTTTTCTGGGGAGGATACTAAAATTTTAGTCCACGGCATTCACACTTATCCAGCAATGATGATACCACAAATTGCAAAAAGATTGATAGAAAAATTCGGAAAAGAGTCAAAAACCAATTTAGATCCATTTTGCGGCTCTGGAACAGTACTTGTTGAGTCTATGCTCCACAATATTAATTCATATGGTATTGACATAAACCCACTTGCTATACTATTGAGCAAGGTAAAAACAACTCCAATTGACCCCAATATATTAAAAAAGGAATTTATAAGAATAGACAACAAAATACGTGAGGCTAGATGGAAGCCTGAGATAATAACAAACATAGAAACTTCTAAGTTCTTTAACATAGACTATTGGTTTAAACCAAAGGTCATACAAGAACTCTCCTTTATAAAACAGGTGATAGATGATATTAAAGAAGAGGATGTTAGGAATTTCTTTTATGTTGCATTCTCAGAAACTGTTAGGAAAGTTAGCAACACTAGGAATGGTGAGTATAAGCTATTTAGAATCCCAGAGGACAAGTTGAAAAAATGGAATCCTGATGCTTTAGCCACCTTTTTAGAGATCTCTAAAAGAAATATAAAAAAGATGCATGAGTTTTATTATTCAGTAAACATACAAAAAATCAAAAGCGGGGAATTGTGGTCTAAAGTATTAATGGAAGATATAAGAGAAAAAACACCTATTCCCGAAAACTCAATAGATTTTGTTGCAACTTCTCCACCATATGGTGATTCACGGACTACAGTTGCATATGGGCAGTTTTCGAGACTTGCTCTACAATGGCTAGGTTACGACTACGATATAATTAAAAGAATAGATAAAATATCTTTGGGTGGTATTAGACAGAAGAAAATAAAGAATGATATTCCTTCTGACACCCTCTATGATATACTTGAAAGAATATCCAAAAAAGATGTTAAAAGAGCTTTAGACGTTTACTCATTTTTCTCAGATTTTAATAAGGCAGTGGACGAAATTGATAGAGTTACCAAAGAGAACGCGGTTGTGTGTATGGTAGTAGGCAATAGGACTGTGAAAAAGGTAAATATTCCTACAGATATCATAATCTCTGAGCTTTTTGAGTATAGGGGATACAAACACCTTAAAACAATAGTTAGGCAAATCCCCTCTAAAAGATTGCCCAAAAAGAGTAGTCCATCCAACATAAAGGGAGATGCAGTTAGTACGATGAATTTTGAGTATATTGTTGTTTTAAAGAAATAGTCAGTCAGGCAAAATTAGTTTCATTTAAAAATCAGTTAATCTTTTTTGTCTTATCTTCGCTCTATTGTTACTTTCTACAGTCTTTTCGGTTTTTTCAAGATTAGATTCCAAAAGATTAATCCTCGAAGAGAATAGTTCATGTAAGTACTTTTCTTCAATTCTAAAGGCAGTACCATGATTCCTAACGGTGTTATTTTCCCTAAGATGCATTCTCAGGTCTACCGTTATCACACCGCTCTGGAGAAATTCAATGAATTTATCTCTGTCAACACCTTCCAGATAGTAGGCTTCGTTATACCAAAATTCTTCCCTTCCATTAGAATCTAGCTTGCGATCCGCAACGACTAAAATTAGATTAGGCATCTTTTTGCTAAAGGCATTTATCAAATCTTCAACTCTCCATTCCGCTATTAACTCTCCATCAGTGTGGAATAAACAAAATTTATCCGCTATACAAACAGTGTAAAAGCCTTGCGGGTTGGGTTTATTAGAGACCGTACAATAAAGACTTCTCCTGCCCTTGCTATCAATAGATCCATATTTTAAAATCAAATTTCTTTGATTTATCTTCCATGCATTCCTATCGAGTGTAAATAACGTTATTCTGCTCGATGAATTTCTTCTATGAGCTTTTAGCTCAATATCTCCCAGATCTGGTTTAGATACATTATTTTCAGTGAGGCCTATTTCCTGCTCTAAAGTATAACCTATCCCTGTGTCTCCTCTCCTTCTGGCTTTGATATATCCTCGCGCCTTTAACTCCCTTATCTTTCTTACAAACTCTGCTAAATCCATTCAATCACCACACTTCATATTTACCTACCTAAAAATTTTGTTTAGATCTTCAATTATGTTACTTAGGTTCTTAACCTTTTCAAGTTCAATATTTGGTTTAGAAACATAACTGAAATCAAAGAATGAAAGCATACCCTGGATTTGGGGAGAATAAATTTCATCATAGAAATCAGCAGTAATAAACCCCATCAACACTTCTCTTTCACCACTGAAATGTATCTTATACTTTTTAATAGGACAACTTGTCACTATACTCAATATACTTACACTTCGAGGTCGCCATCTCATAAAGAAGTTTCCACTTATAAGTCTGACCTGCCCTTTCTCGAAGGGAGGTCTTACAAGAGTATATAACGAAAGGAGTACTCTCACTGTTGGGATCAAACACCAGTATATCTACATCCGGTTTTTGAATCTCATTGCCTACAGTTATTTTCATGTATTTTTCTACAATTTTCTTGTACTTGGACTGCTTCGGTCTAAGTGCAACTATAACTTTAGGAAGATTGCCCACCAAGACATTTTGGATTAGTGCGTAAGTAATTATACGTTGAAAATTAAGCCCCGCAACCGCAACACGAGTCTGGGAAGCGCTACTGATTTTCCCTTCTCGTATTTTTCTTTGAATTATTTTTTCAACATTTTCTTGAGACTCTTTCATTATTTCCGTTAAATAATCCAGAACCATAATGTACGCCTCTGATCTTGAAAGGCCTTCAGAAATAAGTTCATCTAATTTTTCATTAAATTTGGCAATTGTAGGTTTTAAGTACTCAGTCCTTTCTAAGTCATTCAGAGTAGTTGTTAATTCTTTTAAAATGTGGTCTACCATTATCCATCACTTCCTTGCCTGAGTGTTGATTAGGCATTTTATTAAACTATAAGTTACTCAGGTCTTATAAGTCATGCTCTTTACTCGCACCTTTCCAGATCCCTCACTAACTTTTTAACCTCAGGTTTGCAACCTTCCTCCGGTGATGAAAATGAAGCGCGTGGTTATCATAGGCGGCGGTGCGGCGGGAATGAGTGCCGCTTCAAGGGTGAAGCGATTGAGGCCGGACTGGGACGTAAAGGTCTTTGAAAGGACCGAATGGGTCAGCCACGCTCCCTGTGGCATTCCCTACGTTGTTGAAGGCATTTCACCGAAGGAAAAGCTCATGCACTATCCACCCGAGGTCTTCATCAAAAAGAGGGGAATAGACCTCCACCTAAATGCCGAGGTTCTGGAGGTCGATCAGGGGAGCGTACGCGTCAGGGAAGGGGATAGGGAGAAGGGCTACGAGTGGGATTATCTGGTCTTTGCAAACGGCGCCTCTCCAAAGCTCCCGCCCATCGAGGGAGTCGATCTTGAAGGAGTTTTCACGGCCGACCTTCCACCGGACGCGGTTGCAATAACGGAGTACATGGAAAAGCACGATGTTAAGAATGTCGTCGTCATTGGAACGGGTTACATAGCGCTTGAGATGGCGGAGGCCTTCGTGACGAGGGGCAAAAACGTCACGCTTATAGGAAGAAGCGAACGGATTTTAAGGAAGACCTTCGACAGGGAGATAACGGAGGTAGTGGAAGAGAAATTGAGAGAGCACCTTAATCTGAGACTGGAGGAGCTCACGCTGCGCCTCGAGGGCAACGGACGGGTTGAGAAGGTGATCACCGACGCCGGTGAGTACGAGGCGGACCTCGTCGTACTGGCAACCGGGATAAGGCCGAACGTGGAGCTCGCAAGGGAACTCGGCGTTAGGATAGGCGAAACCGGAGCGATATGGACGGACGGGAGGATGCAGACGAGTGTAGAAAACGTTTACGCGGCCGGAGACGTTGCCGAGACGAGGCACGTGATAACTCGGAAGAGGGTGTGGATACCCCTTGCCCCGGCGGGAAATAAAATGGGCTACGTGGCGGGAAGCAACATAGCCGGCAAAGAAATCCACTTCCCGGGGGTTCTTGGAACGAGCGTGACGAAGTTCCTCGATCTGGAGATCGGAAAGACGGGCCTCACCGAGTCCGAGGCCATCGAAGAGGGTTATGACGTCAGAACGGCATTCATAAAGGCCGGAACGAGGCCCCACTACTACCCCGGAGGAAAGGAGATCCGGCTTAAGGGCGTCGTCGACAACGAGACCGGCAGGCTCCTTGGAGTGCAGGCGGTCGGGGGGGAAGTTCTCCCGAGGATAGACACCGCCGCCGCCATGCTGACCGCAGGGTTCACGACGAAAGACGTCTTCTTCACGGATCTGGCGTACGCTCCACCCTTTGCCCCCGTCTGGGATCCTCTGGTGGTCCTCGCGAGGGTCCTCAAATTCTGATTTTTTACCCTTTCAAAACGATTCTTCATCACGATGGCCATTCTGACCCGTTTCTCACCGAAGCATAGGGAACGGGGATCCCTTTAAAAAGGCGTTAAGCCTTTACCCCCCCGGCAAAAACCCTTAATTACCCGGGCGGTTAGCCTCTCAGGAGGTGATTACATGCGCGCCGGGCTCATAATCAACCCCATAGCCGGGATGGGTGGCAGGGTGGCCCTCAAGGGTACGGACGGTGTGGTTGAGGAAGCCGTCAGGAGGGGTGCCCGTCCCGTTGCCCCGGATCTCGTGAGGCTTTTTCTCTCGGAGCTCTCGCACTATCCGGAAGCGGAGAAGATAACCTTCCTGACCGGCCCCGGTCCGATGGGCGAGGCAATCCTGAGGGAGTTCGACTTCCCCTTTGAGGTAATACGCCACAGAACCATATCATACAGAGAAATAGAGGGCGTAAAGATCCCGGATACGACTCCGGATGACACCAAAAAGCTCGCCCGGGAAATGGCGGGAAAGGTGGAGCTCCTCATATTTGCAGGTGGCGACGGTACGTCGAGGGACGTTATAGAGAGCGTTGACATGAAGCTTCCCGTACTCGGGATTCCGACGGGGGTAAAGATGTACTCCGGGGTTTTTGCATACTCACCGGAGGACGCCGCGAGGGTTCTAATCGAGTTTTTGAGGGGAAAGGCGAGGATAGAGGAGAGGGAAGTGAGGGACATAGATGAAGAAGCGTACAGGCGCGACGAGGTGAGGGCAAGGACCTACGGAAAGGCCCTCGTTCCGGTCGTTGAATCCCTCGTTCAGGGGAGTAAAGAGAGGGTTCCCCTAAGCGAGGAGGAGGAAGTCGATGCCATTGCGGAGGCCCTGACGGAGGAGATCCTCGAGAGGAATGGAATCTACTTCCTCGGCTCCGGCTCCACGATAAAGAGGATAAAGGACAGGCTCGGCATAGACGGGACCCTCCTCGGGGTCGACGTCGTCAGAGTGAGAAACAGAAAAGCCAACCTTCTCGTTAAAGACGCCACGGAAGGAGACCTGCTCCGCTTCCTCGATGAAAACCCCCGGATAATCGTGACCGTCATAGGGGGTCTCGGGTTCCTCTTCGGGCGGGGCAACCAGCAGTTTTCGGCGAGGGTCCTGAGGAGGATCCCGAAGGAGGACATAATCGTGGTCGCAACACGCTCCAAGCTTGAAAAGGGCCCCCTCAGGGTTTACACTGGGGATAGGGAGGTGGACGAGAAGCTCAGGGGTTACGTCCGCGTTCGCGTCGGTCCGTGGATGGAGCGGCTCGTCAGGGTCGTCTGAGCACCACCGGAAGGCGTTTATACAACCATCTCCTATCCTCACCGGTGGATCCCATGAAGTACAGTCGCATAGCCGTCAGGCTCTTTGAGAGGGAGGGGGAGGACGTTTTTTACGACCCTGTTTACCACGGAAGGACCCTCAAGGTGTTCGGCATGGATCAGTGGCCGGGCAGGGCCCTAAGCTATTTCTCCGAGAGGTACCGGGAGATCGACTACGGGAGGGTTATATTCGACACCACCGGGGACTTCCCGGAGAAGGGCTTTGACACGGTTATCCGGGTGAAGGACTCCAGAGAAGCGGGCCTCGATCCGCTGGTCCTCGCCGGAAAGGGTCTCATCGATGGTTACACGGCATCCACGATAATCCAGACGGTTTACGGACTCGACAGAACTTTAACCGAGAGGCTCTACGCCGATTTCCTCGCCGGAAAGGTGAGAAGCGTCTCCGGGGCGCTGAAGTCGGATCAAAAATACGCCGAGGTTATAGAGGAGAGTTACACCCCCCTCGATGAGGCCTTCTATTCAGGTAATCCCCCGGAGTTCGGAAGGAACATCCTGGTGGACCTCGGTGAGACCCACAGCGTAAACCTCGCGGGCATCGCCTTCCTGATCGTGAGCGCCGTGATCAGGCACAGGAGGAACACCATGATCGGGGTCAACGATGCCGCGGTTCTGGCCTACACAACGGCGGGAGGTGCGGCGATCCCCCTCGTAACGAAGCCCCTCCGGGCGAGGGTAACCGTCCTGGCAACGGAATACGCGGTGGACTCGATAATGAACCTGCCGGGACCGGCCCTCCTCCTTTACCACGACCCCGACACGCAGAGCGCAATCTACGAGGCAAACGGCGTTCCCTCAGGGCCGATGAGGAAGCACGTCCACAAAGGGGAAGGGGCGTTCGTTTACCGCACCCCCGAAACCATAAACGTCGAGTGGGGCAAGCTGCCCTTCTGATTTATCCTTTTGAGAGTTTCCCGACGAGTTCTTCCATAACGCCGAGGAAGGTCATCAGCAGACCCTCGGGACGGGATCGCCCGTGGGGGGTTCAAGGAAGCGCCTCCCCCCTATTCCCGTCTCAACCAGAACCCTCCCCCTGTAGTCCCCTATGACCTCGCCTATTATCGCCGAATCCCTTCCCTTTTCGGTGCCCCTCATGGCCTTCAGAGCCGCCTCAGCTTGCTCCTTCGGAACGATCATGATAACCTTGCCCTCGTTGGCAACGTCGAAGGGGCTTATGCCCAGCATGTCGCTTGCCGCCCGGACCTCTGGCCTTACCGGAACGTCGGCTTCTCTTATCAGTATCCCAACGTTCGCCTTACGGGCCATCTCGTTGAGGGCGTTGCTCAGGCCCCCCCTCGTTGGATCCTTCATGGCGTGTACGTTCTCCCATCCTATGGCGTCCGCTACTCTCCTGACGAGCTCCCAGACGGGCCCCACATCGCTTTTCAGTTCGGTTTCAAAGGCAATCCCCTCACGGTGGCTCATCAATGCTATCCCATGGTCGCCGATCGTGCCGCTGACGATGACGGCATCGCCGATTCTTGCTCCGGCGTCGCTTACGGGCCTTTCGGCCATTCCCAGCCCGGCAGTGATTACGAAGATCCCTATATCCTCTTCCACCACCTTGGTGTCTCCAGTGACTATCGGAACCGGGACCTCTCTGGCGGTCTCGTCCATCGAGCGGAGTATCCTCTCCAGATCCTCGCCCTCGAACCCCTCTCCGATTATCATAGCGCTGGCCAGCGCGAGGGGTCTCGCCCCCATGACGGCCAGATCGTTTACGGTCCCGCTGACGGCCAGACGGCCGATGTCACCTCCCGGGAAGAAGAGGGGTTTGACCGTGTGCCCGTCTATTGTAAAAACGAGGTGTCCCTCGCCCAGCGGTATGGTCGCCCCGTCGTCTAGGGCGTCGAGCCCTATCCCACCGGCGGACCTCAGGCTCAGGTTCTTCAGTATCACATCCCTGAGGAGCTCTTCCATTATCTCCCCACCGGCACCGTGCTCCAGTTTTATCTTCATGTTTCTCCCTCCGGAAGTTCTTTCCATCACCTTAAATTACATCATCAGGTCCTCTTCGGCGAGGTGGCCCTCGAGGTAGAGCCCGCCGAGGAAGGCCTGCCCGACGTTTATCCCGTTGTCACCCCGGGGAACCTCCCGGGTTGTGTAGAACCTCAACCCGCTGGCCTCGACTATCTTCCTTACGGTTTTGACCAGAAGCTCGTTGAAGGCCACGCCACCGCTCATTCCAACGTTCTTCACCCCGAACTCCCGGGCTTTCTCCACAGCAACCCCCGCAAAGGCCCTTGCGAGTGCCAGATGTGCCGAGTAGGCGATGTCCGCAGGATTGGCCCCGTTGATGGCCTCCAGAGCCTCCCTAAAGAGCTCTTCTACCTTTATGCGTCCATCCTCAACAGGAACCTCGAACCTGAGGTCGTTCTTTCCGTGAACCGCAAGGGCCTCCAGTTTCATCGCCGGCTCACCCTCGTAGTGCCTCCTGTGGGCAACGTTGAGGAGAACGGAAAGGGCATCGAGAACCCTTCCGGTTGAGGAGGCGTGGGTGATGTTAACACCCCTCTCCAGCTGGGTCAGGATGACGTTGAACTCCACCTCTCCGTAGGGAAGGCTTTCCACGGCCCTCGGGCAGCACTCCCTGATTACGCTCCTCAGCTCATCAGGGCCGTAGAGCTTTCTGAGTATGCCCATAAGCGCCCGGAGGGGGTAGTAAGCGGCAAGATCGCCCCCCGGTAGGGGGTAGTAATCCACGTGGGCCACCCTCTCCACGTCCTCGTAACTCATGTAGATTACCTCGCCACCCCATATCCGCCCGTCCGTTCCGTAGCCCACGCCGTCGACAGCTATGCCTATTACCTCCTCGAGACCGTTCTCGGCCATAACGCTCGCCGTATGGGCGTAGTGGTGCTGAACCTGAAGGAGCCCGACACCGAGTTCGCTGGCCATCTCCATAGCCAGCTTCGTGGTGTTGTAGGCGGGATGCAGGTCCGCCACGATGAGATCGAGGTCCCCGACGCGGAGTATTCTCCTGAAGTGCTCTATCGCTTCCCTCATAAACTCGAGCACCTCCACCTTCGAGGTGTTGCCTATGTACTGGCTCGGGTAGACCTTCCCGTTCTTCGCCACTCCGAAGGCGTTCATTAGCTCGGCCCCAACGGCCAGACCCCGGTACTCGAAGGGTATCTCCACGGGTAGGGGCACGAACCCCCTGCTCCTCCTTATCACCGCCCGTCTTCCGTCCACGAAGCGCACGACGCTGTCGTCTGTCCTGTTGAGTATCCTCCTGTTGTGCAGCAGGAGGTAGTCGGCAACCTCCCTCAGTTCCCTGAAGGCCTCCTCGTTGTCCTTCACCATGGGCATTCCCGGGTAGTTGGCCGACGTCATAACGTAAACCCTGCTCCTGCTCCAGTGGAACAGGATGTAGTGCGTTCCGGCGTAGGGGAGCATCGTTCCGATGGTGTGCAGTCCCGGTGCGAGGTTATCCGGTAGGGGGAAGGGTTCCCTCTTTCGAAGGGCCACTATGGGCCGCCTGTAGGACGTAAGTTCCGCGAGTTCATCTTCACCGAGGAAGGCGAACTCCCTTACCGTTTCCACGTCCCTGGCCATTATCGCAAAGGGCTTCTGCGGTCTACGGGTCCGCCTCCTGAGCTCTTCAACGGCCTCCCGGTTTGTGGCATCGCAGGCGAGGTGTATCCCGCCGATTCCCTTTATGGCCACGATGTAGCCGCGATCTATGAGCTCTGCGGCTTTCTTCAACGGATCCCCTGTGAGCTCATCGCCATCGTTCGTGTAAAGCCTGTAGGAGGGTCCGCATACGGGACAGCAGACCGGTTCCGCATGGTAGCGCCTGTTGAGGGGGTCCTCGTATTCGCTCCGGCAGAAATCGCACATCGGAAAGTCCCTCATGGTGGTGTTGACCCTGTCGTAGGGCAGGTCCTCAATTATCGTAAACCTCGGGCCACAGTTGGTGCACACGATGAAGGGGTACATGTACCTCTTGTTCCCCGGATCGAAGAGCTCCCTGAGGCAGTCGTCGCATATCGCTATGTCCGGAGGTATTATCGAGTCCCCCCCTCTCCCGCCCTTTGAACTTTTCTCGATGTAGAAGCGGTCAAAACCCTGCGGGGGAACCTCCCTTTTATCTATCCTCTCTATCCTCGCCAGAGGGGGGAGCTTCTCCATCAGGTCTCGCAGGAAGGAATCTATGTTCTCCTCCCTCCCCTCAACGAGGATTTCGACCCCGGCGTCACCGAGGTTCTTAACGTAGCCACTGAGACCGTTCTCGTGGGCAATCCTGTAGACGAAGGGCCTGAAGCCGACGGCCTGAACGACCCCCTGAACGTGAAGCCGGTAAGCCTTCATTCATTCCACCACTTCTATCTGGTAATCCGGGCCCTTATACCTTTCTAAAACCAAAAGTTAAAAACATACGGGGAGTTTTGAACCTTTGGTGTCATATAAGGCCCCCGTATTTGTAGAAGATCGAGCACGTTCCCTCGTAGGATACCATGCACGGACCCACTGGGTGCCTTGGGGTACAGGTCTTCCCGAAGTGCGGGCAATCGGTGGGCAGAGCCAGACCGCGCAGTACAGCACCGCAGAGGCATCCCTTCTCAAGATCGGGCAGTTCTGGAACCTCCGGGTTGTAGTACGTCCGTATCTCCAGCTCCCTCCACTCCCTCCTGAGTTCAAGACCGCTCCGGGGTATGACGCCAAGCGCACGCCACCGGGCGTCTCTGACCTCGAAGAACTTATCGATGAGCCTCTGAGCGGTGACGTTACCCTCGTACCTGACGGCCCTCGTGTACTCGTTGATTATCTCCGGCTCATCGTTTTTTACCATCCTGATGAGCATGAGTATGGCGAGCAACACATCAACGGGCTCGAAGCCCGTTATAACCTGCGGCATGCCGTACTCGGTCGTTATGTACTCCCACCCCTTCACACCGATTATCGTGGAGACGTGACCGGGGGTTATCAACCCCTGGAACCTCTTCCTGCCCTTTATGAGAACCTCAACGGCCGGGGGGGTGAGGCGGTGGACGGAGTATATCCTGAAGTTATCGAGTCCCTCCTCCACAACCGCGTTCAGCATTCCGGCCGCTGGTGCCACCGTCGTCTCGAAACCCGGCGAGAAGTGAACGACCGTTCTATCGGGGTTGGCTTTGGCCATGTTGTAAGCATCAAAGATCGAGTAGACGATCCTGACGTCGTAGCCCTCGCTTTTCAGGTCCGCGAAGCTCCCCCTCGGGGTCGGGATCTTGTACATGTCCCCAAAGGTCGTGAGGATAATATTCTCTCCATCCGCGTAGGCTTCCCTTACTATCTCCTGCATCCTCACTATGTCCTCCACGGGCGTTATGCAGACCGGACACCCGGGGCCGCTCATTATACTGACGTTTTCGGGAAGGAGGGACCGTATGCCCGATCTCGTCACGGTGTCCTCGTGGGTTCCGCAGACGTGCATGAAGTGGAATTCATCGAATCCCTCCGCCTCCCTGCGTATCTCATCGAGGATTCTCCGGGCCAGCTCCCTGTCCCTGAACTCCTCAAGCATTCACTTCCCCCCGGAGGTATGAGTTCGGTCCTGGATCACTTGGAATACCTCTTCCCAGGCCTTTAGTGCCTCCAGCGCCCTCTCCCTTTCGAGCTTCTCTATCGCGAAGCCCGTGTGAACTATGACGTAATCACCCACCCTGACGTCCGGAAGAAGATCCAAACGGGCCTCCCTCTTCACACCGCCAAAGTCCACAACGGCAACCTTTCCGTTTATTTCAACCACCTTCGCCGGAACGGCCAGACACATTTTGTTTCACCTGTGGATAATTCGAGGGGTGCTTTTTAGGGATTTCCGGAACCATAGGTTTTAAACCCACAAAGCGGGGGTGAGACTAAAGCCCGGAGAAACGTCAGAGAAAAAAAGGCTCAGGGCCCCTCGTTGAGGAGCCGAGCGAGGGTTCGCGCGAGGTTTTTGGCCCTCTCGAGCACCAGATCCGTCGGCTCCTGAAAGAGACCCGTAACCTTCGGCTGGCATCCGATGAGAACAAAGGTGGCGCTGGTCTTCAGCCTGAGGTAGTCAACGAGAACCCTCAACGGCAGGCTGTGGGTCGAGACGGCATCCCCAACCGTTCCTCCGGGATCGGCCACGACGATCTCGCCCGGCTCCCCGGAGAAATCAACCGCATCGATGAAAAGGACGAGGTCCGGTTCGAAGGCGGTTATCTTCCCGGTGTAGCTCTCGGGAACCTCGCCGCAGTTCAACACGAGAACGTCCGGATTTTTTACGAGTTTTCCGAGTTCCTCCGCAACCAGAACGCCGAAGGCGTCGTCCCCCCTGATCCGATTCCCTATCCCGCAGACCACGATCCTTTTCGTCCCACCCAGCAACTCCCGAAGTTCCACGGCGCTCCCTCCCGAGGGAAAAGAAGGCTAAAGCCTTCCGGCAACCTCCCTTATCCTCTCTGCGAAGTCCGTCCCGAGCAACTCCTCCGGCTTCCCGATGACCCTCTCCAGATCCCTGTAGAGCGGGATCCCGGTGAGGTAGGGCACGTTGAACCTCTTTGCGAGCATTTCTATGTCCTTCTCATCGTCGAGCTTCATGTTCTCGACCACCCCGATTACCCTGTGGTTCCCCTCCTTAAGAAGGGTCAGGAGTTTCTCAACCACGTTCATCGAGAGCCTGGAGGGGGTTGCCACCACCAGAAACTCGCCCCCCTCGAGGAAGCGGATGACATCGAGGAACTGGTCACCGAGGCCGGGTGGCATGTCTATGATCAGGTAGTCCAGCTCGTCCCACCGGGTTATGGCAAGGAGCTCTATGAGGGCGTCGCTTATCTCCCTCCCTCTCATCGGCGTGGGCCTGTCCTCGGAGTAGTAAACTATGCTCATGAACTTTACCCCGTGGACCGTCGGGGGAACCACACCGTACTCCTCCTCGGGAAAGTCCTCCGGCTGGAAGCCGAGGATGACGTGATCGCTCGCCCCGTGAAAGTCGAGGTCGAGGAGTCCGGTTCTGTGGCCCTTCTCAGCCAGAACGAGGGCCAGTGTTGTGGACACGAGGGACTTTCCGACGCCACCCTTTCCGCTGACGACGGGGATTACGCGCTTCACCCCCTCGAGCCTTCCCTCTATTCCCTTAACGCGGGGATCGATCATTTTTCATCCCTCCCTTTCGATCTTTATCCCGCTTATGTAAACTCCCCTTCCGCTGACCACCTCGAAGTCCCTGCTGCCACACTTCGGACAGGTGAGAAAGGCGTGGACGACCTCGGGGATGAAGTGTATGTCCTCTTTTATGCTCTCGTCGAATCCGTCCCTCACGTCCTTTAGCTTCCACTCGTGGTTACAGTTCCTGCACCTGAAGACGGCCTCTTCCTCCTCAAAGATAATCCCTGCACCTTCTCCGATGGTCCCCCTGAGGAGTTCCTTCATGGCGAACTCGACTATTTCGGCGTCCACATCCTGAAGCTCACCGAGAACGACCTTAATGGCGAGTATCCGCGATGCTCCCTCCCTTTTGGCGTAGTCAAGAGCTGTTCTAACTATTCCATCGGCAAGTGCCCATTCGTGCATGCATATCCCTCCGGGATAAGTTAGGGGTTCGCGTTTAAAAATAAAACGATGATCAAGCTACTTCCCGTGGTTTTTCGTTACTCGTTGTGGGGGACTTTCATTGGGTCTGGGGTTTTGAAGGGCTCAGGGGTTCCGAAAAATTACAGGACGGCCCGAATCGGGGGGGCTTTTCGAGGGTTTACAGGACAAAATCCCCCCCAAGGAGACCCCGGGAGAATTAAAAGTGGAAAACCCTCAGAGCTCCGCCTCGCCGAGGATCTCGAGGAGGTCCAGCAGGCGCTTTTCTTTGACCTTCTCAACCAGCTTCTCCATCTCTTCAGCCTCGATCTTCCCGTCCTTGTAGAGGGCGAGTCCCTTCACGGCCTCGAAGAAATCCGCCATTTCGGGCAGGGCTTCCGAGAACATGCCCATGTTGAGGTAAACGGTCTCGAAGTTGTCCTCGAGGAAAAGCTGCCAGAGAACGTCCATTAACGAACCGAAGGCAACGTCCTCGTAATCCGTGCCCTTGGCGTGGATGAGTGCATAGAGACACTCCTGAAGGGCCACATCGTAGTTCTCGTACTCCTCGAATATCTCCTCGAAGCTAAGGTGCACCTCCACGAGGAGATCCTTCCTATCGAGGACCTTTGGAAGGAGCCCGGCCAGCATGGCCTTTGCCCCGTAGGTTTCCCCGGATTCGAAGAGCACGTAGGCCCTGTGGACGGCCACCTTCAGTGCCTCCTCCTCGTTTCCAAGCTCGCGGTGTATCTTCTCGGCCTTCTCCATCAATTCGAGGGCCTTCTCGTACTCCTGCAGTTCCTCGTGCACGAGGGCCATGGCGTAGTAGACTTTCGCTATGTTCTCCTTCCTGCCCTTCTCGGTTTCCTCCTCGAGAAGCTCGCGGTAGATCTCAAGGCTCTTCTCCAGCTCTCCAGTGAGGTAGTAGAGGTCGGCCAGCTCGAACTTCACCTCGAAGGAGTCCCTTTCCCTGGCGATCTCCTCGAACTTTTCCAGCCTGTCGACACCGAGGAGCTCGCGGAAGTAGTAAACTACGAGCTTGTAGAGTTCGAAATCGTCACACTCAAGGGCGAGCTTTTCGGCCCTCTCGAGCACTTCCTTCAGCTCTTCGTCGCCCAGCTCGTCCACCTTATGGTAGAGCAGGGTCGCAACCTTTCTGCAGTCCCTCTCCTCAATGGCCTTCAGGATCTCCTCCATACCGCAGCACCATGCCTCCTTAGGCCTTCGAGGTATTTAACACTTTAGGAATCACCCCATCAGCACCGCTCCGGAACGGAAGAGCTTTTTAAGTCTCCCCCCTATGGTGTAACATGCTTGAGGTGATCTTCCTCGGGACGGGCGGCATAATGCCGACCCGCGAGAGAAACGTTCCGGCCATAGCCCTGCGCTATAATGGGGAGATCCTGCTCTTCGATGCCGGCGAGGGGACCGTAAGGCAGATGAACACGGCCGGCCTCAGTCCAATGAAGGTTGATAAGATATTCATCACCCACTTCCACGGCGACCACTACCTCGGTCTGGCGGCGCTAATACAGACGATGAACCTCTGGAACAGGGAAAGGCCCCTCCACATCTACGGTCCAAAGTACACCTTCGAGTTCGTCCAGAACTTTCTGAAAACCGGCTTCTTCAGGCCCGGTTTTGACATCCACATCCACGAGCTCGGCGAGAGCAGGTTGAAGTTCAACGGCTACGAAGTGTGGAGCTTCGGGGTGGAGCACGGGGTTCCCGCGCTGGGCTACGTTTTCAAGGAGAGGGACAAACGGGGGAAGTTCCTGCCGGAGAAACTCGCCCGGTACGGGCTCAGCGGGGGGCCTGTACTCGGAAAGCTCGAGAGAGAGGGCCGGATCGAGTGGAAAGGAAGGATAATCCACCTCGAGGACGTTACGGGGCCGAGGAGGAGGGGAGTTAAGGTGGCCTACACCGGCGACACGCGGCCCACCGAGAGGGTCAGGCTCTTCTCCGAGGGGGCGGACCTCCTTATACACGACGCCACCTACCTAAGTCCCGAGCACAGGGGGGACAGCTACCACTCCACGGTCGGGGAAGCCTGCGAGGTGGCCAGAAGGTGCAGTGCCAAACTTCTGGCGCTTTTCCACAGGGCCTTCCGCTACTCCTACGAAGAATACCTTGAGGGGGCCCGTTTCCACTGCGGGGATGTGAACTTCCTCGTTCCAAGGGACTTCGACGTTTTGACCCACAGGGCCGGTAAGTTCGACGTGAGAAACCTGCTGGAGGATGGAGGATGAGCTACCTCAGGTACGTCAGGATCGTAGGCACGATGCACGTCTCACCGAAGAGCCGGGAGGAGGTTGTAAAAACGATACTGACCGAGAGGCCCCATGCCGTTGCCGTGGAGCTCGACAGGGCCCGGTTTCTGGCGATGAGCGAGAGCCGGCGGTTGAGCCTTGAGGAATCCCTGCGCTTCGGCAGAAGAGGGCTGGTCAATTACGTTCTGGCGAAGCTGGAGGAAAGGCTCGGTGAGGAGTTCGGCATGAAACCCGGCGAGGAGATGAAGGCGGCAGTGCAGGCCGCTCAAACCCTCGGCGTTCCGCTCTACCTCATAGACGAGGACATAACCGTTGTCCTCTCGAAGATCCTCGCGGCGCCCGTGAGGGAAAAGCTCCTCATGGCCCTGGAAACGTTGAGCGTTTTCCTGCCTGTAAAATCGGGCCAGTTCTCCGATCCGATGGAGGAATACAGGGTTATGATGATGCAGTTCAGGAGGCGATACCCCTACCTCTACCACGTCCTCGTTGAGGAGCGCAACGAGATCATGGCGAGGAACCTGATGGCCATCGTCGAGAACCTGAAGGAAAGGGGAATCAGAAAGCCCAGAGTCGTGGCAGTGGTAGGCCTCGGCCACAAGCCCGGGATAGAGCACCTCCTCGATCATCAGACCGTCGAGTAGGCCATGAGAAGATGGGTCGTTAAGTTTATATTCCAAAGGGTAGGAGTAATAAATCGGTGATCATATGGAGGAAAAGAGGAGGCTCGTCTGCCCGCTCTGCGGCGGAACGGATTTTCGGGTTGAGGAGGGCAAGCTCGACAGCAAGTGGGGTTTCACCGCCCACAAGGTGAAGATAGTCATCTGCAAGAACTGCGGTTACGTGATGATGTTCTACAAGGGAAGAACGATCTGGGATTTTGACTGATCTTTTTTCGTTACTTTTATATTGGGATGGGGGAAGTATCCAAGGGGGTAACCATGAGGGAGAAACTCGAGAGGATGCTGAACGTCAGGATACTTAAAATCGAGGAGCTCGACGACAGGATAGTCGTTTACGTTCCAAAGGATCAGGTCCGGATAGCCGTTGGGAGCGGTGGTGCGGCCGTCAAAGCGGCGGAACTCGTGATCGGCAGGAAGATCGAAGTTAAGGGCGCCTGAGGGCTTCCCATGGCGGTCCGTAACGTCGGAAGGAAGGAGCTCGAGGACCTGCTGGTTTCATTTCTGGTCCTGGTTCTTCTGTTCTCCAATTTTGAACTTTCCATGCTACCCTACGCATCACTCGCGGTCCTTACGGCGTTCATCTTCCACGAGCTGGCTCACCGTCAGGTTGCCCGGCGGTACGGCTACAGGGCCTACTACGAACGCTGGGACACCGGCATATTTCTGGCCCTCCTCCTCGGGCTGGCCAGTCGCATCCTGACGGGCACGACGTGGGTATTCGCCGCCATCGGTGCCGTCCGGATCCACGCTCCCTACGCAATCGATCCGGGAGAAACCTTTGGAAGGATAGCCTTCGCCGGGCCTCTGGTCAATCTGATCATCGGGATCACGGCGTTTCTGGTATCCCTCTGGTCTCCATCCCTGAGCTTAGCGGCAAGGACCATCGCCGAAGTCAACGTCTGGCTGGCCCTCTTCAACCTGATACCCTTTCCACCCCTCGACGGCTTTAAGGTGTTCAGGTGGAACACAGGCCTATGGGCCGTTAGCTTCGGGCTCGCCTACCTCCTCTTGAGGGTTGTATAACACCCCCGGTGATACAAAGAGATAAGGTTAAATACTTAAAGAATTAAGGGATAACGGTGATCGTGATGACCTACAAGAACCCGATAGGCGTGGATATAGACCTCGAAACGGGAATCATTCCGGGGAGCAAGAAACTCGTCAGAAGGCTCAGCGATCTTAAGGGCTACTTTCAGGATGAGGAAGCCTACGAGAAGCTCCTCGAGGAGAATCCTATCGTCTACGAGGTTTACGCGATCGAGCAGGAGGAGAGAGAGGGGGACCTGAACTTCGCGACCACGGTCCTTTACTCGGGCAGGGTCGGAAGGGAGTTCTTCTTCACCAAGGGTCACTACCACTCTAAGGCCGACAGGGCCGAGATCTATTACGGCATCAGGGGCAGAGGAGGGATGCTCCTCCAGACCCCCGAGGGAAAGGCGGAATGGATCGAGATGAAACCGGGAACGGTGGTTTACGTCCCGCCCTACTGGGCCCACAGGACCGTGAACACGGGCGACGAGCCCTTCATATTCCTCGCGGTGTACCCTGCCGACGCGGGACACGACTACGGCAGCATAGCCGAGAAGGGCTTTTCAAAGCTCGTCATCGAGGAAGATGGCAGGGTAAAGCTCGTGGACAACCCGAAGTGGAAGGAATGACCTCACCCCTCTATTACCCCGGGAGTGATAGGATGTCGTGGGATGCCCTCTATTCATCCGCCTTCAGGGAAGTTCGCGGGAGAATCGGAAGGGTGGGGAGGGTTCTCCTCGCCTACAACACCAACATAGACGCGGTTAAATACCTGAACTCCGACGATCTGGAAGGCCGAATAAGGGAAACCGGGGTGGAGGAGGTCCTCAGGTATTCGGACGAACTCCCCGGGAGGATAACCTCCCTCGAACACCTCTTTGGAGGGATCCTCTGGAGCGTTAAGCGTGGCAAGGCGGCCGAGCTCTTCGTGGAGAGCTGTAGCGTTCGCTTTTACATGAAGCGCTGGGGGTGGGACGAGCTTCGGATGGGCGGTCAGGCCGGCATAATGGCCAACCTCCTCGGCGGGGTTTACGGCGTTCCGGTTGTGGTCCACGCCCCGCAGATTTCGAAACTTCAGGGAGAACTTTTCAAGGACGGCCCGATTTACGTTCCAAAGGTTGAGGGAGGAAAACTGACCTTCGTCCATCCCCGGGAGTTCGCCGGTGATGAGGAGAACTGCATCCACTACATCTACGAGTTCCCGAGGGGTTTCAGGGTTCTTGGCTTTGAAGCACCGAGGGAAAACCGCTTCATAGGCTCGGCCGACGACTACAACCCGCACCTCTACATAAGGCCTGAGTTCAGGGAGCACTTCGAGGAGATAGGGGAAAAGGTCGAACTCGGGATCATCAGCGGGCTTCAGGCCCTCACGAGGGAGAACTACCGCGAGGCGATAGAGGAAGTGAAGCGACACCTTGAGATCCTGTCTGAAAGGAACGTCCCGGTCCACCTCGAGTTCGCCTTCACCCCGGACGAGACCGTTAGAAAGGCGCTCGTTGACATGCTGGGGTCTTTCCACAGCGTCGGCCTCAACGAGGTTGAACTGGCCTCGGTAATGGACGTGATGGGCGAAAGGGCCCTGTCGGAGAAGCTCCTTGCGGAGGACCCCGTCGATCCCATAGCGGTGACGGAGGCGATGTTAAAGCTGGCTGAGAAAACGGGCATCAGGAGGATACATTTCCACACCTACGGCTACTACCTCGCCCTAACAGATTACGGGGGTGAATTCGTCAGGGACGCCCTGCTTTTCGCTTCCCTGGCGGCAGCCGCTAAGGCGAAACTCGGCGACGTCCGTTCCATAGAGGACGTCGTTAAGGCCATGGACGTGCCCGTGAACCCGAAGGCCAGGGGCGTGGAGGAAAAACTCAGGGAAGAGTACGGTATGGAGGAGGGAACCGCCCTCGTTAACAACCACCATCTCTCCTTCGTTCCAACAAAAATAGTGACGAGGCCGAAGAGCACCGTTGGAATAGGCGACACTATCTCGAGTTCAGCCTTCGTCGGCGAGTTCGCACTCTCCTAAGCCTTTGGATTTTTACGGGATTTCCTTTTTGTCTCAAAACCTTGGAGGTGGTGTTATGCTTTTGGAGGCTCCTGTGTATAAGGAACTGTTCGGGGCGGTTGAGGTCCATGAGGTCCAGAAGGTCATCAAGCTGGACACCCAGACGAAGGACGTGGGAAGTTTCACCGTCCTGAACGTTCCGAGGGAGGATATCTACAGAACCCTCGAGGATATCGCCATAGTCGTTCCGATGAGGAACGAGAAGCTTCAACTTGTTGACGGTGTTTTGAAGGCCATACCCCACCAGTGCCCGATAATAATAGTATCCAACAGCAAAAGGGAGGGACCAAACCTCTTTAAGCAGGAGGTGGATCTGGTAAGGCACTTCTACAACCTGACCAGATCCCGGATAGTAATGGTCCACCAGAAGGACAGGGGACTCGCTCAGGCCTTTCAGGAAGCCGGCTACACCGAAATTCTGGACGAAAATGGACTCGTGAGGGACGGCAAGGGTGAGGGGATGCTCATAGGTGTGCTCCTTGCAAAGGCCATAGGGGCAAGGTACGTGGGCTTCGTCGATGCCGACAACTACATCCCCGGTTCGGTTAACGAGTACGTGAAGGATTACGCCGCCGGCTTCCTGCTGAGCGAGAGCGAATATTCGATGGTACGGCTGAGCTGGAGGCACAAACCAAAGGTCAGCACCAGAGGACTCTACTTCAAAAAGTGGGGGCGCGTGAGTGAGATAACCAACAGGTATATGAACGCCCTGTTCGGGCTGGCCACGAACTTCGAGACGAACATCATATCAACGGGAAACGCCGGGGAACATGCGATGAGTTTGAAACTGGCCGAGATAATGCCCTTCTCAACCGGTTACTCTGTGGAGCCCTTTGAACTGGTGTACCTTCTTGAGACCTTTGGAAGCTGGGGCAAAGACTCTCACGAGGAGGTCTATGATAGCGGGATTGAGATCTTCCAGATAGAGACCCTTAACCCCCACTTCCACGAGGACAAGGGAAGGGAGCACGTCAGGAGTATGATCGTGAGCTCTCTGGGAACGATATACCACTCCAAACTCGCCACGGAGGACCTCAGGAGGAGAATACTGGAAGAGCTACGCATTCATTCCCTCATAGGCGAGGACGAAGAACCCCCAAAACCCCGGGTAATGCCCCCCGTTGAGACGATAGAGGTGAAAAAGTGGATGAAGACCCTCGAGGAGAACGGGGAGACGCTCACGCGGTTCGAGGTGTGAGCATGAGGGTGATCTTCCTCGACCTCGATGGAACCCTGCTGGGCGATGACTACTCACCCCAACCGGCCGGGCGTGTAATCAAAACCCTGAAGAACGCTGGATTCGAGGTCGTCCTCAACTCCTCGAAGACACTGGCGGAACAGGAGTACTACAGAAAAGCCTGGGGGCTTGAAGAACCCTTTATAGTCGAAAACGGAAGCGCCATCGTAATTCCGGAGAGCTACTTCCCCTTTAAGGTTCCCGGAAGAAAAGCCGGAGGATACGTCTTTATAGAACTGGGTGTCGATTACGGGAAGGTAAAAGCGACACTCGATGAAATCGCCGGAGCTTACGGACTTAAATACTACGGCAACTGCACGCTGGAGGAGGTGATGGACTTCACGGGACTCCCGGAAAGTCTTGCGAGGCTCGCAATGAAACGGGACTACAGCGAAACGGTGTTCAGATGGAAGAGTCCGGTGTTCATTGAAGAGCTTTCCAGACGGGGCTTCAGAGTATCGAAGGGAAGCAGGTTCGTGGGGGTAACGGGGGATACCGACAAGGGCCGTGCGGCGGCGGTATTGCTCCGGCTCTACTCCCGGCTTGGAAGGGTGGAGAGCTACGCCATGGGCGACGGGGAGAACGACCTTCCACTCCTCGATGTGGTGGACCACCCCTTCCTAATCGGAAACCTGCGGCATCCGGGGACTAAAAATATAAGCTCGGTCGACGAACTTCTGGAGGTGATACTATGAAGACGCTCATCCTTGCGGGGGGGAAGGGAACGAGGCTCTGGCCCCTTAGCAGGGAGCTGATGCCGAAGCAGTTCATAAAGCTGTTCGACGATCGGTCCCTCTTCCAGAAGACGGTCCAGAGGGCCCTCCTCTTCTCAAAGCCCGAGGAGATCTTCGTGGTCACGAACAGGGACTACAGGTTCAGGGTTGCTGACGACCTCAGGGAGCTTGGAATAGAGCTCCCGGCCGATAACGTCCTTCTGGAGCCGGAGGGAAAGAACACCCTGCCGGCGATCTACTGGGGCGTGAAGAGGATTGAGGAGAAGTTTGGAGACTCAACGGTGGCCGTTCTTCCAAGCGATCATCTGATGGAAACCGGAGAGAACTACACAAGGGCCTTTGAAAAGGCCGAGGGACTCTGCAGGGATTACCTCGTGACCTTCGGCGTAAAACCCACGAGGCCCCACACCGGCTATGGCTACATAAAGCCCGGGGAGAAACTTGAGGGCGGCTACAGGGTGGAAGAGTTCAGGGAAAAGCCCGATCTGGAGACCGCCAAGCGCTACGTAGAGAACAACTACCTGTGGAACAGCGGCATGTTCATGTTCGACACCACCCTCTTCGTCGAAGAGGTAAAGAGGCACGCTCCAGGGATTTATGAGGCCTTTGAAAAGGCCGAAAACGTAGAGGAAGCCTACGAAGTCGTTCCGGAAGTTTCCATCGACTACGGCGTCATGGAGAAGACCGACAGAGCCGCCGTCGTCCCGCTCAACGTCTACTGGAACGACCTCGGGAGCTTCGATGCGATATACGAGGTCATGGAAAAAGACGGGAACGGAAACGCCGTCAGGGTCCGCGGAAGGAAGGGTTACCACGTCGGAATCAGCTCCAGAGACAACCTCATAATGACCAGCCGCCTGACGGCCACCGTGGGGGTGGAGGGGCTCATAATCATAGACACCGACGATGCCCTCCTCGTGGCCCGGCGCGGTGAGGGGCAGAGGGTGAAAGAGGTCTACAAACTCCTCAAGGAGATGAAGGACGAACGGGTTATGGTGCACAGGACGGCCTACAGGCCGTGGGGGAGCTACACGGTTCTCGAGGAGGGCGACCGCTACAAGATAAAGCGCCTTACGGTCCTCCCCGGGAAGAAGCTCTCCAAACAGATGCACTACCACCGCTCCGAGCACTGGGTGGTGGTCAGGGGGACGGCCAAGGTCACCATCGGTGAGAGGGAACTGCTCCTCCGGCCGGGGGAGAGCACGTTCATTCCGGCCGGAACGGTCCACAGGCTGGAGAACCCGGGCAAAGTTCTGCTCGAGGTCATCGAAACCCAGATAGGAGAGTACCTCGGCGAGGACGACATAGTCCGCTTCGAGGACGATTTCGGGAGGCGGTAACGTGGCTCAGGGGGAATCCAGAAAGGACGAAGACTGCAGGGACGGATGGGAGCGTTTTAGCTCCCTGATATCTTCCCTCTCGATGAACCTCCTTCCCACGCTGCTTTTCGTTCTCATAATGGCCTACATCCTCGTCTCGGGCCTTCAGAACGCGGACATAAGGTTCACCGTTCAGGGGCAGGAGGTGGCGGTGAGCTATCCGCGGGTGAGCCTGCCCCTCGACTATGGCGCCATAAAGAACGCGGTGGTTTACCTCTTTGCCGCCCTACTCGCCGGCATGCCTGTCCCCCTGCTCTCGGGAAAGTGGAAGCCGTTGAAGGCACTGCTATCGCTTTTACAGGCCGGAGCCTTTATCTACGGCCTCTACGTCTTCGTCATGGCCATAATCCACTTTGCAGGTGCTCTAACGTGAGGTGATGGAAATGGGAAGACTCTTCGGAACCTTTGGAGTCAGGGGAATAGTAAACGAGAAGATAACCCCGGAGTTCGCCCTCAAACTGGGCATGGCCTTCGGAACGATGCTCAGGCGTGAGGGACGAGAAAAGCCTCTCGTCGTCGTGGGCAGGGACACCCGGGTGAGCGGGGAGATGCTCAAGGATGCCTTCGTAAGCGGGCTTTTGAGCACGGGCTGTGATGTGGTTGACGTAGGGACAGCCCCAACCCCAGCGATACAGTTTGCGACGGATCGCTTCAACGCCGACGGGGGTGCCGTGATAACGGCCAGCCACAACCCGCCCGAGTACAACGGGATAAAACTCCTCGAACCCAACGGCATGGGGCTTAAAAAGGAAAGGGAAGCCGTTGTTGAGGAGGTCTTCTTCAGGGAGGACTTTGAAAGGGCCGGATGGGACGGGATAGGTGACCTCAGGAAGGAGAACGTAATCCCGGCCTACATCGAGGCCATAAAATCGAGGGTTGACGTTGAGGCCATCAAAAGGAGAAGGCCCTTCGTGGTGGTCGACACTTCCAACGGCGCCGGCAGTCTGACGCTTCCCTACCTCCTCAGGGAGCTCGGCTGTAAGGTCGTAAGCGTCAACGCCCATCCCGACGGCCACTTCCCCGCCAGAAAGCCGGAGCCCAACGAGGAGAACCTAAGGGAGTTCATGGAGATAGTGAAGGCCCTTGGGGCGGACTTCGGCGTTGCCCAGGACGGAGATGCCGACAGGGCGGTTTTCATAGACGAGAACGGGCGGTTCGTGCAGGGAGACAGAACCTTCGCCCTCGTTGCCGATGCGGTCCTCAGGGAAAGGGGCGGGCTCCTCGTGACCACCGTGGCGACCTCCAGCCTGCTCGACGACGTGGCAAAGAGGAACAACGCACGGATCATGAGGACGAAGGTCGGCGATCTCATCGTGGCAAGGGCCCTCCTCGAGAACAACGGAACCATTGGAGGGGAGGAGAACGGCGGTGTCATCTTTCCGGATTTCGTCCTCGGCAGGGACGGCGCCATGACGACCGCCAAGGTTGTGGAGATCTTCGCAAAGTCCGGAAAGAAGTTCAGCGAGCTCATAGATGGGCTCCCGCGGTACTACCAGTTCAAGACGAAGAGAGAAGTCGAGGGCGACCGGAAGGGGATCGTCGAGAGGGTGGCAGAACTTGCCAGAGAAAGGGGCTACACCGTTGACACCACCGACGGAAGCAAGATCCTCTTCCCCGACGGCTGGGTTCTCGTCAGGGCGAGCGGGACGGAACCGATAATCAGGGTCTTCAGCGAGGCCAAGGAGGAGGGGAAGGCAAGGGAGTACCTCGAACTGGGATTGAAACTTCTGGAAGAGGCGATGGGCCCTTAGCCCTTTTTCTTTTCAAAGCCATGGCCTGAGCGATAAATAAAAGCACGTTGTTTTCCCGCCGGCAATGGAGAGAATCCAAACACCTCGTGTTTCTTCGCCCGTATTAGAAAACCCCGCAACGGGGGAAGAAGAGAAAAGAAAAAGTTCAGAGGTAGCCCCTGTCCTCCTCCGGGCCGGAAGGTGGTTGCCGCTCGAGCATGGCCCTCTGCATCTCCTGAACCTTCCTGAGTATCTCCTCCGTCTCCTTTGCGCGTTCTTCGAGGGCCGTCATGTCGATCTCGAGATCGAGGATTCTGGCAACGGCCTGAAGGACGGACTTCGCGGCCTTTGCGTCAACGATGTACCCGAGACTCTCCCCGAGGAGGCTTATCCCGTACATCGAACGTAGCTTGCCCATACCGAGGAGAAGACCCGCGGCACCGACTATCGCCCCGCCCTCGTCCTCGCGCCAGATGACCTCCACGTTGCAGCCCTCGAGTTTTTCCCTGTAATAATCAACGAGCTCCTCGTGGGTTACCGCCGCCAGAACTCTCGGCTCCCCCTTGAGTTCGGGCACCTGATAGCCACCCATCGTGATTATCTCGCGGACGCCGAAGTCGACGACGAAGTCGAGCATCTTGCCAACCACCTCGAAATGGCCGGGGCTGTCGGTTGGGGCAACCTGCTGATCGCCCGTGATGATTATGATGTCCCTGCCCTCTTCATCCGGGTTTCTCCAGTAGTAGAACTCGTTCTTCATGAGCTCCACGACGGAGTTCTTCTTTATGAGGACCTGATGCATGAAGTGGGGCGAGTAAAGATCGGCGAACTTAACCGCATCGAGCTCCTGTATGAGATGCTCCGCGGCCAGCTTTCCGACGAGCCCTATGCCGGGGAGACCCTCTATGAAGACCGGGTCATTGAGCACGGGCCTTTCGTAAACATGTATAAAGGACTCCTTCATATCAATCCCCCCGTGGTATGCCCAGCTGCTCGCGCTTCAGCCTCCTCCTGTACTCCCCGTAGGGATCTTCCGGCGAGAAGCGCGGCGGGTGGGCGACTCTGGTTCTGGCCCCGCAGACCGGACAGGTTTCCTTCAGGGTATACCTGCCGCACTCGGGACACTTCCTTATCCGGAACCTCATTGCCCTCTCCTCTTAATCTTCCTGATGCGTTTCTCCTTCCTTATGAGGGTCGCTTCACCGCCGGCTTCCTTTATGGATTTCAGTATCTCCTCCGCTATGCTCTCAAGGACCTCTTCGGCCCTGTGGTAATCCGGGGCCGTGATGTCGATCCTGTACCTCGGTGCCCCCTGATAGGAGAACTTGACCTCCACATCCTTCTCCCTGTTGGCCCCCTCCCTCGCCCGTATCAGGGCCTCCTTGATCACCTCAACGCCGTTGGAGGTTGGAACGGTTATCTCGAACTCCGCGTCTATGGTGACGGTGGGTATCTCCACGTAGGCCTCTATGATGGGCCTCAGGGCCTCGATCCATTCCTCGCTTATGATTCCCTCGAGGACTTCCATTCCGTTCTGGGCAGCGTCCTCGAAGGCCGCGTAAACCTCTCCGTAGGATTCTTCCAGAGGAACCCACACCTCCCTCCATGCCTCCTCAAAGTCCTTTCCGACCTTTTCTGCCGCCATCCTGAGCAGGTTCTCCGCTTTCTGGGCCCGCTTGTACTCCTGGATTTTGGCCTTTCTCTGCTGCTGGTTCACCCTTTTAAGGCTCAGATCAACGTGGCCCTTGCTCGGGTCGACGCGGATAACCTTTGCCACTATCTTCTGCCCTTCCTTGATGTGATCCCTGATGTTCTTGACCCATGTCGAGGCAACCTCGCTTATGTGCATGAAGCCCTCCTTTCCCGGGTACTCGTCGAGCTTCAGGAAGGCACCGTAATGATGAATGCTCTTGACGGTAGCTATGACGAACTCCCCCTCTTCGGGATACTCCTTGGCTTTCTTCGGCATTTAATCACCCCTCAACTTTCTTAC
Organism: Thermococcus sp. P6; assembly: GCF_002214525.1. NCBI lineage: Archaea > Methanobacteriati > Methanobacteriota > Thermococci > Thermococcales > Thermococcaceae > Thermococcus > Thermococcus sp. P6. The sequence continues at coordinate 330,307 of NZ_CP015104.1, read as the reverse complement.
GGGGTTGGGTTAAGAAAGGGAGTATTTAAAGTTTGGGAGAAGAAAAAGCAGATCACTCGAGAACCTCGAGGACCTTCGCCTTGAGAATGCCCTTCCCACCCGTCGGCTCGACGAGGGTTGCACCGCAGACGAGGCACCTGACGGTGGTCGAGGGGTTGCTGAAGACGATCTGCTCGTTGCCGCAGTCGATGCACTTGACGCGAAGGAACCTGCTCCTCGGCATCGGGATGAGGTTCTTTGGAAGGGCCATATTTACACCTCCACCAGCTCGAACTTTTTAACGCGGAAACCGCTTCCCCTCGTGTGGCTCTTGCCGCATACGGTGCACCTGAACCTGAGGTCGAGCTTCTTGACCGGCTTTTCCCTTCCGGCCGGGTTAGGCCTCGGGAAACCGCGGTAACCCTTCATGATCCTGCGGAACCTTCTCTGGCCCTGACTGAGCTCGCTCCTCGGCCTCTTCTTGGCCTTCTCCACCGTGTGGATCGTGTGCTTCTTACAGTAAGGGCAGTACGTCCTTATCTTCTTTGGATACTTCATCCTCCCACCTCCATGGGGACCCGGTGGGCTCCTACAGGGATCAGATACCCCCGAGTCGTGAGGCATGATCCTGCCTTCGCCCTCGATAGGGGCGAGGCTTTAAAAAGTTTTGCGGCCAGACCGGAGGACGAAGAAGGGCGGGCTCGGAGGGTGTTCACGTCATCATCTCTCAGTGTGCTTGCTAATCGTCATAGCCCGTAATCCATCCTCGAGCTCCTTTTTAAACCTAAAGGTTTATACGGTAACCAACCAACCCCCTACGGTGATCCCTGTGATACGTGCATCCCAAAGGGCCATGGGTATTGAGTACGCCATCAGAGACGTTGTTCTCCCCGCCCGGGAACTCGAGAAGAGGGGGATAAACGTAATCCGGCTGAACATAGGAGACCCCGGAAAGTTCGACTTCCAGCCCCCGGAGCATATGAAAGAGGCCTACTGCAGGGCCATTCGTGAAGGGCACAATTACTACGGCCCGAGCGAGGGGCTTCCGGAGATGAGAAAAGCCGTAGTTGAGCGCGAGAAGAGGAAAAACGGCGTTGATATAGGGGTGGAGGACGTCAGAATTACGGCGGCTGTAACGGAGGCGCTCCAGCTGATATTCGGTGCCCTCCTGAACCCCGGAGACAACATACTCGTCCCGGGTCCGAGTTACCCTCCCTACACCGGGCTCGTGAAGTTCTACGCGGGTGAACCGCGCGAGTACCGCACCGTAGAAGAGGAAGGCTGGCAGCCGGAGGTAGACGACATGAGGAAGTTGATCGACGACAGGACCAGAGCGATAGCGGTCATAAACCCGAACAACCCTACGGGGGCCCTCTACGAGAAGAAAACCCTGAAGGCCATCCTCGACCTTGCGGGCGAACACGACCTCCCGGTCATAAGCGACGAGATCTACGACCTCATGACCTACGAGGGGAAGCACGTCTCTCCCGGCTCCCTCACATCTGACGTTCCGGTAATAGTGATGAACGGCATGTCAAAGGTTTACTTCGCCACGGGCTGGCGTCTGGGCTACTTCTACTACGTTGATCGGGAGGACAGGCTCGCGCAGGTCAGGGAGGCAATAGACAAAATGGCCAGAATAAGGCTGTGCCCGAACACCCCCGCCCAGTTCGCGGCCGTAGCGGGTCTCACCGGCCCGATGGACTACCTGAGGGAATACATGGCCAGGCTCAAGGAGAGGAGGGACTACATCTACAGGCGCCTCAACGAGATCCCGGGGATAAGCACCACGAAGCCCCGGGGAGCATTTTACATCTTCCCGAGGATAGAGGAACGCTCCCTCTGGAAGGACGACAGGGATTTCGTCCTCGACGTTCTCAACGAGGCCCACGTGCTCTTCGTCCACGGCTCGGGCTTCGGAAGGGGTGGAGAGTGGCACTTCAGGGCGGTGTTCCTGCCCCCGGTTGAAGTGCTGGAGAAGGCCATGGAGAGCCTCGAAGCCTTTATGAAAAAGAAACTCTCGGGTTAGATTTTTTCCTAACCCCTTTCTTAACCTCCCGAGACGACGGGGATGACCTCAACGTAGTCGCCATCCTCAACCCGCTCGTCCTCCAGAGCCACCCTCCCGTTGAGCTTCGCTATCGCGCTTTCGGTGTTGAAACCGACCTCGTGGAGGATGTCCCTGATAAGAATGCCCTTACGCCATTCGATCTCCCTTCCAATCCCCCTTCCAAGGACCTTTACCCTTATCATCCTCCCCACCGGGGGGGAGTTCGGTGGAAGGTTTATAAATCAAGCGCCTTCCCACCCAAAAAACTTAAAAACCCTCCTCCTGTCCATATAACGGAAGCGCTGGAGTGCCGCGGTAGCCTAGCCTGGTAGGGCGCCGGCCTGCTAAGCCGGTGGGCGTTGCCCACAGGGGTTCAAATCCCCTCCGCGGCGCCATAACTTCTCGGGGTTCAAACGCCGGGATAGCCTAGAGGCGAGGCGAGGGACTGCAGATCCCTTTCACCCGGGTTCAAATCCCGGTCCCGGCTCCACCCCACAACTTCCGGGCAACAGACATAAATACCCCTCCGACGATTTCACCCGTGATGGAGCCCTTCAACTCAAAGCTCTGTGCCATCTGTAAGGGAAGAAAACTGCTGTGTGGACGGCCTACCTGTCCAATTCTTGAACGTTTTAGGGTAGCCAGAACCGTTGAAGAAAAAATCAATCGCCGGGAAATTTTTGGCTCGTCGCCTCCGGGCGTCTTTGTTGGAGAGTACGGCTACCCTAAGGTTCGTATTGGTCCGTTAGTACCACCCGTAGAGGGGAACACGTCCCACCTTGACAGTCCCCTGAAGTGGGAGAACAAGACCATAAAGGACATCCTTTACTACCGCTCTCTGCTTGTAATGGGCGAGATGAAAGCCGATGTGGACCTGAGAAGGAGCGGACGGATACTCAGTGAGGTTCAGGAGCTGGCGATGTCGATAAGGCCCGTTGACAGCGAGGTGTTCCTTAAGAGGAAGCCGATCCTCAGGGTTCTGCCGGGTGAGTTCGCCCCACCCCTCGGGCCCCGGGCCGAACTGATGGACTTCGAACTCACGGAGAACCCAAGGATCCCCCGACGGACGGATTACGTTGTTAGCGATGAGTTGAAAGCGGAGCAGGCCATAATGCGGCTCTACAACTGGGGCTTTGACGAGTACTACATCGTAAGGCTCCTCTCTGCGGGGCTCCTCGGCCTCAGGAGGAAGCTGGTCCCCACGAGGTGGAGCATCACCGCAGTTCAGGATACCATAGGGAAGAACCTGCGGAAGGAGGTAGTTCATTATCCCCTGATAAACGACTACGAGGTTTACTTCCACCGCTTCCTCGGTAACCGCTACGTCGTTCTGCTTATGCCCGAGAGCTACGCCTTCGAGCTCCTGGAGGTGTGGCTAAGGGGTTCCCTCTTCGGGGCATCCGAGCCCGGCGTTATACACGACTACGAGGACTTCAGGGGGAGGAAGGAATACGTGAAAGAAACCGCCGGTGCTTACTATGCGGCCCGTTTGAGCGTCCTCGAAGCCATGAGGAGGAGAAGGAAGCAGGCAAGGGTCGTGGTCTTCAGGGAGGTTACCCCGGAGTACTACGCCCCCGTTGGAGTGTGGCAGATAAGAACCGGTGTCAGGAAGGCGATGGAGAAGGTGAAGGGTCGCTTTGATACCCTGAGGGAGGCCCTTGATGCCGTAGGGGAACACCTTGAGCACCCCCTCGATGAATACCTCAGAAGAAGCTACGTCCTCGGCAGTCTGGCGCGGCAGAGGAGTCTCGACGAGTGGCTCAGCGTTTTAATGAAAAATAGGGAGGTTTCGAAATGAAAAAGCTCGCCCTAATAAGCCTCGACGGGAACGGGGTTTACAACCTCAAACACATGCCCTTCCTTAAAGAGCTCGCCGAAAGCGGGATTTTTGCAGAGGTTGATTCCATATTTCCCACGCTGACGGATCTGGTTCACACGAGTGTGATGACCGGTGTGATGCCCAGGGATCACGGCGTTGTTGAGAACGGCTATTACGACAGGCTGAACGACAGGAAGGTCAACTTCTACGACCACGAGGTGGCCTTCAATCCGCACAGGATCATCAGGGCGCCGACCCTGGTGGATATACTTCGCCCGAGGGGCGTTAGAACGGCCAGCGTTTCCGGTTACACGATGCCCCCCTTCAGTGGAACCGACGTCAGGATCTTTCCACCCTTCTTCGCGGGCAATGAACTCTACAGAAGGCACGGCAGAGATTGGAGAAAGGACCTCTGGGTCCTGAATTCTGCACTGTACCTCTACGAGGAGTGCAGGCCCGATTTGCTTTTGATCCACTTCGCCTCGATAGACGGCATGAGCCACGATTATGGGCCCCTAAGTGATGGCTCTTTGAAGGCGGTTGAGACCGTTGACACCGCCCTGATGACACTTTGGGAGCGGTTGAGGGAGGAGTACTCCTTCATAATCTTCGCAGACCACGGGCAGGAAGGGGTTCATACGTGGGTGAACCTGAGGGCTTACCTCAGAAAACACGGCGTAGAGACCCTTAGGGTATCCTCGGGTGGAGGAGCCCACGTCTACCTGAAAAACCCGGGGGAGGCGGAGGATGCCTACCGGATACTCAGAAAGGCGCCGGGAGTTAAGGCGGTCTTCTTCCGTGAGGATCTGGAGCACCTCAACACCCCGAACAGCGGCGAGCTTCTCGTGGCGGCGAAGCCGGGCTACTGGTTCTGCTCCCACCGGAAGTGCGGTGGAATAAAGGGAACGAGCCACTGGGTTAAGGGAATGCACGGGTCTATGAACAGGCCCGTGATGAGGGTCCCCCTTATCATGTGGGGTTTCGAGGGGGTAAAACCCGAGAACGCAACCCTCTATGACATAGCTCCAACGGTACTGAAGTTCTTCGGAGTGGAGAAGCCGGGTAACATGGTGGGAAAGAGCCTGATTTAGAAAAGGAAGGAAAGGTCCTCAGCGTGAGGACTGTGCAATCCTCTCGATCTCTTCCTTCTTGCTGTAGGCGAAGCTCCTCGTATCCCTGTTGGCTGCCGCTATAATCTCATCAGCCAGTGCCTCGGCGTAGCTGGTCTTGTTGCGGTAGCACTTTGCGGATGCACCGAGGGCGATGTTCCTCAGCGCTATGTCCAGCCTCCTGAGTGGCGCAACGTCGACGGCCATGTGGTAGCGGATTCCACCGAAGGCTATGGTGGTGGTGTCCTCCCTCGGGGCGGAGTTCTCGATGGCCCTGACGAGAACCTCTATCGGGTTCTGCCGGGTTCTGCGCTCGATTATCATGAAGGCCTCCTTAACGACCTCATAAGCTTTCATCTTCTTGCTCATGAGGGAGCGGTGTTCACGCCTCATGAAGTGGCCACCGACCTTGTGACTGCTCGCACCGCTTCTCATGACCTTGTTTATGAGGCGCTCAACGATGTGGACGCTGGCCTTTCCAAAGGGCTTCTTGGCATGCCTTCCGTGGGTGTGCGGAAGGATGCGGGTATCGAGGTTTATGTAGGGCTTGAGGGAGGGATCGTTGACGGTCACGTCTTCGGTGCTCCACCTTCCCATGACCTTGAGTTCCCTCGGCTGATAGAACCTTTCGGTGAGTGGTTTGGCCATCCGCTTCACCTCCTCGGTTTCTCCTTCCTGCCCTTTACCAGCTCCTTGAGGGAGACCCTGTTGACCTTGACGACCTTGTAGCGGATTCCGGGAATGTCACCCATCGAACCGCCCTTGGGACCGCCTATTCCCTCGATGATAACCTCGTCGTGCTCGTCGATATGGTTGATAGCTCCATCACCGGGCGTGAAGGCGGTGACGACCTTACCGTTCTTGATGAGCTGAACCCTGACGGCTTTACGCATGGCCGAATTGGGCTGCTTTGCCTCGACGGCTATCTTCTCCAGCACGATTCCCTTTGCCTGAGGAGCACCCTCGAGCGGGTCGCTCTTCTCCTTCAGGCGGAGAACCCTTCTCTTGTACCTTATGTCACTCCAGCGGAACTTCTTTCTTTTGAGTTTGAGCTTTCTGCCTGCGAACTCTCCATACGGGGACTTCTTTCCGGGCATGATCATCACCTCAGATTACGACCACATCGTGAATACCGTGGTGTCTCTCCATCAACTCCTTCACGAGGTTGATGTTCTGGCCGCCCTTCCCGATGGCGCGCGGCTTTTCACGGGGGCTGATGTCCAGCAGGGCGACCTTCTTACCATCCCGCTTTTCAGTGATGTGGATCCTTTTAACCTTAACTCGAAAGCTCTTATAAATATTCCTCAGGAACTCCTCGGGGTTCTCGGAATGCTCAATGACCTCCACGTTCTTGCCGAGCATCTCCTGAACGCGCTTGACGTTGGCGCCCTTCTTCCCGAGGGCAAGCCCCATCTCGCCCTTCTTGACCACGTATATAAGCCTGTTTCTGCTCCCGTCGATGAGGCAGTCCACAACGGTGGCGCCGGTTATGCTCTCGAAGAGCGCTATGAGCTTTATCTGGTCGGTGTTGAGCTTGAGTGGCATTACTCCTTACCCCCAAGGGCCAGTATTCTGCTCTCACCGGGATCTATAACCGAAAGGGCCGAAACCGTGTGCGGCCTTCCGAGGAGGGTTCCAAGCTCAACGCTGGTCCCCTCGAACTCGTAAACGGGCACATCACTGAGCCGGGCGTAGTACCTGATGCCCTCCTTCACGTCGGGTCTGGCGTTCCTCGCCACTATGATCAGCTTCGCCTCGCCCGTTTTGGCGTACTGGATGCTCTTCTTAGCACCCATCACTATCTTTCCGGTATCCTGTGCCTTCCTAAGCTCGAACGCAAACTCCACCATCACTCACACCTCCCTACTCCCTTTTCGGTCTCAGGGGGAGATCCATTGCCAGTTTGACCATCCCGGTGCCCACTGGCACGGGCTGTCCGATAAGGACGTTCTCGATTACGCCGTTGAGGTAATCCACCTCACCCCTCTCGGCGGCCTCGAACAGGTGTTTCGTCGTTATCTCGAAAGCGGCCCTGGCAAGCACGCTGGCCTTCTCCCCTACTATACCGTGCCTGCCTATGGCCCTTATAACACCGTCGAGCGTCATCATGTCGGCGACGAGCATGATGTGCCTCACGTCCACTTCAAGACCCTGCTCCTGCATCGTGTTAACTATCTCCTCGACGATGGCGTTTCTCGCGGCTTCGATGCCGAGCACCTGGGCGATCTCGTGGATGTTGTTGGTTCTCGTTCTGGTGGGATCGACCCCCGGAACCTTGAGGACCTGCTTGAAGTTTGAACCCTCGGTGTATATGACGTACTCGTCCCCTTCCTTGCGGATTATGGTCTTTCCGACACCGGAGAGACCCTTAAGACGGTGCTTTTTAACCTTTTCGGCAAGCCTCCTCAGGTCTGAGAGTTTCTGGACTTTTTTGGGGCGCATTATGATTGTATAGCCGTCAACTTCAAATTCGGCGCTTTTGAAAGAGCCGTTGAGTTTTTTCTCGATTTTCTCCATGTCCAGACCGGCCTTTTCGAGCCTCTCCGGATCCACCTCAACCACGAACTCGTAGTTGAGGATGTCCAGTGTGGTCTCCCTCGCGAGGTTCTCGAGGCTCGTTCCTTCGATACGCCTTGCAACTTCCAGAGCCTTTTCCCTGTCGTAGCGGTGCTTTTCGTCGAGGTAAACGGTCATTATGGGTGTTGAGGGGTTCTTCCTCGCATCGACGATTTCTATGATCCTCGGCAGACCGAGGGTTACGTTGATCTCGGCAACACCCGCGTAGTGGAAGGTGTTCAGGGTCATCTGCGTCGAGGGCTCGCCTATCGACTGGGCCGCCACGGTTCCTATGGCCTCGCCCGGCTCTATGAGGGCCTTACGGTGCTCCTTTACGGTCTCCTCTATTATGGCCTGAACCTCGGCCTTTTTAAGCCTGTATTTCTTGTTGTACTCGACGAGTCTGGCGTAGAGCTCTTCCTTGACGTTCTCCGGGAGGTCGGTCCTGTTGATCATGCTCTTAATGGTTTTTGCCGCGACCATCTTACCTCACCCCTTTCCCCTGAGTTTGAGCAGGGTTCTTAAAATGACCCTATCGACGTTGACGGTCTTGCCTCCCCAGCTCCTCATGGGATCCACCCCGTCCTCACCGTACCTGAACTGGACGACTATACCCCTCGGGGTCCTGACGGTTCCGTCGTAGTCCACCTTGAGGTCCTGAAGGGCGTTTATGAGACGGCGCTGCATGTAACCGCTCTGAGCCGTTCTAACTGCGGTATCAACGAGACCTTCCCTGCCACCCATAGCGTGGAAGAAGTACTCCTGCGGTGTTAAGCCGCTCTTGTAGGAGTTGATGATGAAGCCCCTCGCCCTCGCACCAAGGTCGCCGGGCCTGAAGTGGGACAGGACCCTTCCGCGGTAACCGCGGTAGAGCCTCTTACCGCGGATCGACTGCTGGCCGAGTATGGCCGCCATCTGGGTGATGTTGAGCATCTTACCCCTCGCACCCGTCTTGGCCATTATGACCGCGTGATTGCCCATACCGAGGTAGCGCTCGGCGACCTTACCGGCGTTGTCACGCGCCTCAGCTAGAACGGCCATTATGTGGCTCTCCAGAGTCTCCTCCAGAGTCTTACCCGGCAGGGGCTCGAGTTCGCCTCTTCTGTAGGCCTCTATGAGACCTTCAACCCTTTCCTCGGCCTCGCGGATTATCTCCCTGATCCTATCGAGGGCCTCCTCCGGGAGATCCTCGTCGTCTATGGCAGTTGTGAAGCCCTTGTGGGTTATAACCCATATGGCGAGCTTGGTCACCTGATCGAGGAACCTTCTGGCCCTTTCAACGCCGTATTCCCTCGCTATGATATCGAGAATCTTTCCATCCTCCCTTCCGTAGGCCTTCTTATCAATCGCACCGCTCAGGAGCTTTCCGTTGAGGATGTACGTGAAGCCGTCGTAGGCCAGGGACTTTACCTCTTCCTCGTCCGGAATGAGCTTTTCCTCAATGAGCCTTTCAAGGGCCTCGCACTTCTCGGGATCGTCGCAGAGCTTGTTGCGGTACCAGATGGTGAGGTCCTCCGGGAGAAGGAGGGAGAAGATGCTCTTACCGCTCCAGAGCTCGACGCCGTTTTCTACCCTGTCAGGCTCTGGAAGCCCCTCGAGGTCAACGCCCGCGAACATTAGCATCTGCTCCACTTCACTGCGCGTGAAGTAGGCCCCCTCACGGGTGAGCAGGTAGCCGCCGGAGATGTGATCCTGAATTCCGGCTATGAGCGGTCCCCCGTAACGCGGTGAGATGATGTGGTTCTGGACCTCCATGAGTATCCTCGCTTCCGCCTGCGCCTCCTCGGTCTGGGGAACGTGGAGGTTCATCTCGTCACCGTCGAAGTCAGCGTTGTAAGGCGGACAGACGGAGAGGTTAAGGCGGAAGGTCCTGTAGGGCATTACCCTAACGCGGTGGGCCATGATGGACATCCTGTGAAGGGAGGGCTGTCTGTTGAAGAGAACGACGTCGCCGTCAACGAGGTGCCTCTCAACCGTCCAGCCGAGGTCGAGTTTTTCGGCTATGGTCTCGAGGTTGTTCTCCATGAGGCGGATTCTCCTGCCCTCCGGATCTATGACGTAGTTCGCTCCGGGGTACTTCTCGGGGCCGTTGAGAACCATCCTCTTCAGCCTTTCGAAGTTGAACTCCGTCACCTTTTCGGGAACGGTGAGCTCCATGGCGATGGCGAGGGGAACGCCGACCTCGTTGATGCTTATCATTGGATCGGGGCTGATAACCGTACGTGCTGAGAAGTTGACACGCTTACCGCTGAGGTTGGACCTGAAGCGACCTTCTTTACCCTTAAGCCTCTGGGAGAGGGTTTTCAGGGGCCTTCCGCTCTTGTGCTTGGCAGGGGGAATTCCTGAGGTCTCGTTGTCGATGTAGGTTGTGACGTGGTACTGGAGGAGGTCCCAGAGATCCTCGATGATGAGCTGGGGCGCTCCGGCCTCGATGTTGGATTTGACGCGGTTGTTTATGCGGATTATGTCGACGAGCTTGTGGGTGAGGTCATCCTCTGCGCGGATGCCGCTCTCCAGGGTGATTGAAGGCCTCATGGTGACGGGAGGAACCGGCAAAACCGTTAGGACCATCCACTCGGGCCGGGCCTTGTCCGGATGGAGGCCGAGCAGGGGGAGATCCTTATCGGGTACCTTCTCGAGCCTGTCCCTGACCTCGCTCGGCATCATCCTGTGCCTGTACTCGTTGCCCTCCTCATCCTTCCTGAGCTCCCAGTAGATCGTCGGTTTCTCCAGCTTTACCTTGAACTGAGGGGCCCCGCAGTGCGGGCAGACCATCCTCTCCTTCGCCTTCTTGTGGATCTCCTTGATTATCATGTCCCGGGCCTTCTTTCTACTGCCCGCGGCCTCGAGCTTCCGGGTGTACTCTTCTATCTCCTCGTCCGTCAGTTTTATTCTTCCGCACTCGCGGCAGGTGCTCTCAAGAACCCTGTGGATGGTCTTGGCGAATCCAACGTGGATCACGGGTCTTGCGAGTTCAATGTGGCCGAAGTGACCGGGGCATTCTCCCGCTCTGGCACCGCAGGTCTCACATCTAAGGCCCGGATCGATGACGCCGAGCCTCTTGTCCATCAGCCCGCCCTCAATGGGATAACCGTCATCGTCGTACGTGTCCGGAACGGTTATCTCGGCCGCACTCATCTTTCTGATTTCCTGGGGTGAAAGGATTCCAAACTCGATACTCCCAATGATCTTTTTCATCGACTGCATGGCGATCACACCCTATCGGTTACGTTGAGGGACGGCCTTATACCCATCGCCTTCAGCTCGTCGAGCAGAAGCTTGAAGGCGTAGCTCATCTCCACCTTGCTTATCCTTTCCTCCTCTCCGCAGACCGGGCAGTAGACCTTTCCCCTGCGCTTGTCCTCTATTGCCAGATGCCCGCAGTTCTCGCATACCCATACCTCGGTCTTGTCGCTCTCCTCCAGGAGGCGCTCTATGAGCAGCATCGCTGCACCGTGGCCTATCAGAACGTCACGCTCCATCTCACCGAACCTGAGACCACCTTCGCGGGCCCTTCCTTCCGTCGGCTGCTTGGTGAGAACCTGAACCGGTCCCCTGCTCCTCGCGTGCATCTTGTCGGCAACCATGTGGTGCAGTCTCTGGTAGTAGATGACGCCCACGAATACGTCCGCCTCAAGCCGTTTTCCGGTTATCCCGTCGTACATGACCTCCCTTCCGGTGTGCTTGAAACCGAGTTCCTCGAGTTCCTTCCTGAGCTTCTCCTCAGGTTCCCCGATGAAGGCGGTACCGTCAACGCGCCTCCCCTTAAGCGACGCCACCTTTCCGCCTATTGCCTCCATGAGCTGACCGACGGTCATACGGCTGGGGATACCGTGGGGGTTGACCACGAGATCCGGAACGATTCCGCTCTCCGTCCACGGCATGTCCTCCTGCGGGACTATCAGACCGATAACGCCCTTCTGCCCGTGCCTCGATGCGAACTTGTCCCCGAGCTCAGGGATGCGGGGGTCCCTCACGGTAACCTTGACGATCTTCGTTCCGTCCCCGGTTTCAGTGATGATGACCTTGTCCACGATGCCCGTTTCGTTCGGTCTCGTTGTTACACTGGTCTCGCGCCTCTCCTGAAGGATTATCCCACCGAGACTGCTCTGTTCCTCAAGGAATCTCGGCGGCGAGGTTCTTCCGACGAGAACGTCCTTTCCTTCCACCTTGGACTCGGGGAACACTATGCCGTCCTCGTCGAGGTTGCGGTAGTAGTGCTCGCCGAGGTAGCCCTGTATGGTCGGATCCGGAACCTCGAAGCGATCGGTCTGCCCGCCGAGGTACCTCTTCTCCTCCGCCTCGTACGTTCTGAAGAAGGTCGAACGCGCCAAACCGCGCTCTATCGAGGCCTTGTTCATTATTATGGCGTCCTCCATGTTGTATCCCGCGTAGCTGAGAACCGCAACCACGAAGTTCTGACCCGCGGGCCTCTCCTCAAAGCCAACGGCCTTCATTATCCTCGAGTTGACGAGCGGAACCTGTGGGTAGTGGAGCAGATGCCCCCTCGTGTCAACGCGTATCCTGAAGTTGGCCGAGCCCAGACCGAGGCTCTGCTTTGCCATGCCCGCACCGTAGGTGTTTCTCGGGGCGGCGTTGTGCTCCGGATAGGGGACGAGAGAAGCGGGAATACCGAGTATGGCGGCCGGCATGAGCTCGAGGTGTGTGTGCTCCTCGGTGACTTCATTTGGCCAAGTGGCAACGAGGGCGTTCTCCTCCTCCTCGGCATCGAGGTACTCGATAACGCCCATCCTGACGAGATCGCTCCATCTAAGGCTTCCGTTCTTTATCCCCTCAACGTGTTCCCTTGTGAGCTTTGGCTGGCCGTTCTCGACTATTATCAAAGGCCTCCTGACCCTGCCATCGTCGCTGTTGACGTATACCTCCTTAACCTCATCCTCCACGTGGAGGGCAACGTTTATGGCGTCGCTTATCCTGCCCCTTCTTCTGTCCTTTCTCACCCTGTTCACGAGACCCTCGCCGTCTTCAACCGTTCCGATGAGAACGCCGTTGAGGTAGACGCGCCAGAGTTCCGGATTCGGTCTCCTCTCCTCGATGGGCACGACCCCGAGCCTGGCAAGGTACTCGCGGACCTCCTCCTCGGGAACCTCGGTGGTTATCTGCGCCATCAGGGCAAGGTTCTTGACGAGACCACAGTTGGGACCTTCGGGTGTCTCCGTGGGACATATCCTGCCCCAGTGGGTTCCGTGTAGATCCCTTGCCTCAAAGTGGGGCTGTTCCCTGCTCAGCGGTGAGGTGAGGCGCCTGAGGTGGGAGAGAGTTGACATGTAGTTGGTTCTGTCGAGAAGCTGGCTTACACCCGTTCTTCCCCCGGGCCATGAACCGGTGGCGAGGGCGTGTTCGATCCTCTCGCTCAGAACGTCGGGCCTTATCGAGTTCCTGACAAAACGCTGGACGTTGCCGAAGGTGTACCTCTCCCCCTTCCTCTGGTAGGTCTTCGTCATCTGATACTGTATGTCCTTGACGAGCTGACCGAAGGCCACCCTGAAGAGGTCCCTGAGCAGATCGCCGGCCAGCTTTAGCCTCTTGTTGGCGTAGTGGTCCTTATCGTCCTCACCCCTGAGGCCGAGGGAAAGCTCCAGAACCTTGAGGGCCATCATGCCGAGGTAGTAGGCCTTCGCCCTCCTGTCCCCCTCCTCAACCCCCATGTGGGGCAGGAGGTTGTTGTCTATGATGTGCTGGGCCCTCTTGAGCCTGTACTCCTTCGGCTGACCCGGAAGGGCGAGTTTGCCTATGTAGTCGAGGGCCTCCTCCTGCGTGGTTACATCGCTCGCGTCCTCGAGGTTGTCGAAGAGAACCTGCTGTATGCGTGGATCGTCACTGACGGCTTCAACTATCTCCCTGTCGCTGATAAGACCGAGGGCACGCATAACGTAGACGAACTTAACAGGTTTCGGAACGTTGGGAATGTTAACGTAGAGGATACCGTTGCTCTTCCTTTCAACGCTTATCAGAGCCCTGTAGCCGTGCCTGTAGGAGAAGCACTTGGCTATTACCTTGTTCTGTCTCCTGTCCAGTTCCACGAGGGTCCTGTTGGGGGCAAGGTCCTCGATAGATACTATAACCCTCTCGGAACCGTTGATGATGAAGTATCCCCCGGGGTCCTTGGGATCCTCACCAAGCTTTATGAGCTCCTCGTCGCTGAGACCGTGGAGACGGCAGGCCTTGGATTTGAGCATTATGGGTAGTTCACCTATGCGAACCTCAACCGGCTCCTGTTCGATACCGTTAACGACCGGGATCATCTCAAGGTAGAGCGGGGCCGAGTAGGTCAGGTTCCTGATCCTCGCGTCCATCGGATAGAGGGGCCTCTTCTGTCCCAGAGCCTCCTGAAACTCGGGCTCGCCGAGACGAACCCTTCCGAACTTGACTTCGAAATCGGGAATGTCCGGGTTGATGCCGCCGAACTCGTCTATAACCTTCTGAATCCCCGAATCGATGAAAGCGTTGTAGGAATCAAGGTGCTGTCTGACGAATCCCTTCTCCTTCCAGTACGACTCCATCACAAGCCAGAGGTCGTCAGGGGTAACCTCAACAACGGTCGGTCCTCTCGACGCCATTATCTCACCCCACAGAATCAGTCTTCAACCACCAGACGGTAGTAGTTATAGTAGCCCGCCGTTGGGCTCTTTCTCCTGATCTCCAGAACGTCGCCGGGTTTTGCTCCAAGGGCCACCACAACAGGGTCCGAAGCCCTTATCTGCGGAAGCTGGGATATCTGGATCCTGTATCTCTTCAGGAGCTCTTCCTTCTCCTCCTCGCTCAGTATCCTGTGCTCCGGAACCAGCTCATGGGTGAATACGTCAAATCCTTTTTTCTTCGCCACCGAGAATTGCCCCCTTTAACATTTTTAAGAACGGTTACCACTACCTCCCACCTGAGGGTTGCCGGTATATAAGCTTTTCGAGTGGTTAATCGCCCGTGGGGGTTTATATCGCTTTCGAAAAGTTTAAGAGACGTTTTCAACGTCACAAACCTACTACGGTGAACTTTAACGTTCATTTCAGCTGAAAAAAGCTTATAAGTATCTACCCCCGGTTCGATGTTCGGTTCACCGGGGAATGGGTTCCTCGCTGGGGATTCCATGTATTTTTAACATCTTCCAAGCGTTGTGTTGCTTCAATGTTATATTTTGCAGTTTTTTCAGAAAATTAGACGAAATTGGATCAATTCTTTAGAAGAATGGTCGACCTTCTGTTCAGATCGGGGAGACGTTTGAATGGAGCCCCGGGCGGGATTTGAACCCGCGACCGGCGGATTACAAGTCCGCCGCCCCACCAGGCTAGGCTACCGGGGCACGCTCTTAGGAGGCCGCCGGGGAATATAAAGTTTTCTCCCCACCCAACCGTAAGTTTTATAAATCGACCGATGTTCCCTACATTGGGTCGTGCCGCCGTAGCTTAGTTGGTAGAGCGCCGGACTGTTAATCCGGCGGTCCCCCGTTCGAGCCGGGGCGGCGGCGCCATATGGGCCCGTAGCTCAGCCTGGTCAGAGCGCGCGGCTCATAACCGCGTGGTCGGGGGTTCGAAGCCCCCCGGGCCCACTTGACCGCCCGTTTCTGGATGCGAATATTATGATTGAGGCATATTTCTATTGCTGATAAAGGGCAAAGAGCCCGTTTTAAGGGGCCTATTTATTAATCAAGCCTTTTCACCCTCCATCCGTAGAGAATCACGGCAAGGAGGAGTGTCATCAGGGTGGCGAGCCCGAGGAAGGCTAAATCCGGGAGGAGTTCCACGGGAGGGCGATGGTAGAGTTCGAGGAGCCTCAAATCCTTCAAAGCCCTTCCCAGCGGGAAGTAGTTCGCTATGGGTCTCGCCCACCCCGGGAGCACGCTCTCCGGGATGACTATGCCGGCAAGGAAAAGCAGGGGCATCGAGAGGAGGTTAACCAGCGCGTTCGTTGCCCTTATGCTCCTCGTCCCCATGGCTATCGCCAGTCCGAGGCTCATGGAGAAGAGGGATGCGAGGAATACCATTAGCCATCCCAGAGGCCCGGGGAAGACGGTGTGACCGAAGACCAGCTTTGCGTAGGCTATTCCGATGAGTATGCTCCCGGTTATTACGATGAAGGTCGAGAGCATCTTTCCGGCCAGAAAATCCCATGCGGTTGCCGGAGAGGAAGCTATGCGCCTTAAGGTCCCGTGTTCTATCTCCTCAAGCGTCCCCGAACCGATCATGAGCATCGTGGCGAAGAGGAACTGAATCCCGATAAAGCTCGTAATGTAGAACTCGATGGGCGAAGGGCTTTCCCCCTTCACTTCCCTCTCCTCAAACTCGAGGGGGTCGGCAAGACCGACGAGGTATTTTTCAAAATCTTCGACCGTAACGTTCCGGGGTAAGTAGGCTTCCATGTAACCCAGCGTAACGTTGAGTCTTTTTTCGGTCATCTCCCCTTCAAAGCTGGAGAGGAAGCTTTTTATGGCACCGCTCGTTATCTGGTAGTTCTGTGGATCGCTCCTGTCAAAGTAGGCATAGACCTTCCCCTGAAGGCCGCTGGAAACGTTCCTTCCAAAGCCCCCGGGAAACACGAGGAGAACATCCACCCGTCCGCTTCTAACGGCCTCCATGCCCGAGCTTTCGTTGGGATACCTCTTAACTTTAAAGACGTGAACGTTGTCAACGGTCACGTTCCCCATGACCTTAACCACGTCCTCTGCCGTAAAGGAGGAGTTCTCACTGGAATAAACGACCCCGACGTCAACGCTTATCGGACTGCTGTGCCCCCATATTCCTCCGAGAAGGGTGATCCACATGAGGGGAAATATCAGAATCCAGAAGAGTGCCATCTTCTCCCTTCGGATCTCCCTGAGGTCCTTAAGGATTATCCCCTTGACGGCCCTGACCTTCATTCCAGCCCCCTCCCAGTTAGCTTTAGAAAAACGTCCTCAAGGGTGGGCTCTTCGACCCTTATGGTCCGTATCTCGCTTCCTCCCCCTATTAGGAGTTCAACGATCCCCGGAAGGGCCGTCTTTGGGTCGTTCACCATTATCCTGAGTGAGCCATCGTGCTCCACCGTCTCCGGAAACTTCTCTTTAACGGGCCCGGTGCTAAGGAAACCCTCAACGTGTATCACGCTCTTTTCCCCGGCCAAGGATTTGAGCTCTTCCGGGGTTCCAACGGCGGTTATCCTCCCCCCGTTTATTATCCCAACCCTGTCGGCCAGCGCTTCGGCCTCCTCCATGTAGTGCGTCGCTACGAGTACCGTCCTGCCTTCCCTCCGGAACCTCTCCATCAGTTCCCAAAGTTCTCTCCTTGAGGGGACGTCCAGACCGGCCGAGGGCTCGTCAAGGATGAGGAGTTTTGGCTCATAGAGAAGCGCTATGGCCAGATTGAGGCGTTTCTTAAAGCCCCCGCTCAGCTCCCGGGCCTTCTTCCGGGCCGGAAGGGAAAACTCAGAGATGAGTTCCCTTATCCTCTCCTTCGGTGCGTCGTAAAGGTCGGCGTAGAAGCTCAAGTTCTCCTCGACGGTCAGCAGATCATAGGCTATGCTTTCCTGAGGGACGTAGCCTATAAGCCTCGCGGTTCTCTTCGAGAGGGGTTCCCCAAAAACCCTTATCTCCCCGGAGTTATACCTTAACCCTTCCGCGAGGATTCTAATGAGAGTGGTCTTTCCAGCTCCATTGGGTCCGAGGAGGGCGAATATCTCCCCCTCCATGACCTCCAGATCAATCCCCCTGAGAGCCTCAAAATCCCCGTATTTTTTTCTCAGTCCCCTAACCTCGAGTGCCTTCATAACATCCCCTGCAAGCAACTTGAAGTTCATAGGATATAAAAGGGTATGCAATTCTGAAGCGCAGAGGACGAAGGAACGATAAAAGGGTATCCGGCGGTAGCCTCAAAGGGGCCCGGAGTTGCAGATTGAGTTCCCCCTGATCTTCTGGAGGTCGCTCCGGCGGTTGATGTTGAAGAAGCTCACCCTCCACCTCTCCGGGAGTTCTTCGATCCTCAGGTAGCAGGCATCAACCGAGCGTATTGCCTCGTTCAGGGAATAGTTGCCGAGTTTTATCCTCTCTTCCAGAACACTACGGAAGGCGTTTGAGTAGGCCGCGTGAAGGGGCTCGAGGTATCCGTTGCTCCAGCGTGGAACACACGCAATTTTCCCACACGCGATCCGGACTATGTAATCAACGAACTCCGGGACTATGAGGGGCATGTCGCCGGCGACAACGAAGGCATCTCCGGAACCGAGGGCGGTGTAGAGCCCACCCATTGGACCGATCGTTAGTTCATCAACCATAACCTCGAATCCAAGGGCTCTGAGTTTTCCTGCGTTATCAGGGGAGGCCACCACGACGACCTCATCTATGAGGGAAGCGGATTGGAGCCTTTCGAGGGTATGCAGGATGAGGGGCTTACCGTCCACCCTAAAGAGCAGTTTATCCCCGCCAAAGCGCCTGCTTCTACCCCCTGCCAGCACTACTCCGAGCATGTCCCCACTTCCCTGTGGCGGGCCCGTTCAGACGAAGAAGAATAAGAAAAAATCAAACGTCAACCTTTCCCTTCTCCTTCAGCTCCCGGTACATGCGCCACGTTATTATCGGCCTCCTTGCGGCCAGAACGTCGTCCACCCTTCTAACTGCGGTGTTGTGGGGTGCGCTCTTGACCACTTCGGGATTGCCGTAAGCTTCCTCGCTTATCCTCTTCAGTGCCTCGACGTAGGCATCTATCTCCTCCCTGCTGACGGTTTCCGTGGGCTCTATCATGAGGGCCTCGTGAACTATCAGGGGGAAGTACATGGTCGGTGCGTGGAGACCGAAGTCGAGCAGCCTCTTGGCCACGTCGAGGGTACTGACGCCCGTCTCCCTCTTCATTGGCTCCGCAGAGAATACCACCTCATGCTTCCTGAGCTTCTTGTGGGGCAGTTCGTAGCCCCTCGTGCCCTCGAGTTTGCGGGCGAGGTAGTTGGTGTTGAGCACCGCCACTTCGCTGGCCTCCTTGAGGCCCTCCCGCCCCATGATCTTCAGGTAAGCGAGTGCCCTCACCATGACGGCGAAGTTCCCGTAGAATTCCTTTACCTTACCTATGCTCTTTGGAACGTCGTAGTCGAGGTAATAGCGATCCTTTTCTTCATCATACCCTACGAGGGGTACCGGCAGGTAGTCCCTGAGGAAGTCCTTCACACCAACGGGACCGCTTCCCGGACCGCCGCCACCGTGGGGCGTGGAGAAGGTCTTGTGGAGGTTCAGGTGGACCACGTCAAAGCCCATATCCCCGGGCCTGATCTTACCGAGCACCCCGTTGAGGTTTGCACCGTCGTAGTAGAGCAACCCCCCGGCCTCGTGCACTATCCTCGCTATCTCCAGTATCTCATCCTCGAAGATGCCGAGGGTGTTGGGGTTGGTGAGCATAAGCCCCGCCGTCCTATCGCTCACCGCGTTTTCGAGTGCCTCAAGGTCAACGGTTCCCTCCTCGTTTGAGGGTATCTCAACGACCCTGAAGCCCGCCATTGCGGCACTTGCGGGATTCGTCCCGTGGGCTGAATCCGGCACGAGGATCTCGTCCCTCTTTGTATCCCCTCTGTCGAGGTGGTAGGCCCTTATTATCGAAACGCCCGTGAACTCGCCGTTTGCTCCAGCCGCCGGCTGTAAGGTGAAGCGATCCATTCCGGTTATCTCCTTGAGCCACTGCTCGAGCTCCCACATTATCCGGAGTGCTCCCTGAACGGTTCTCTCGTCCTGATACGGGTGAACATAGGCCACCTTCGGGTGCCCGGCTATCTCCTCGTTTATCTTCGGGTTGTACTTCATGGTGCACGAGCCGAGGGGGTAGATGCCGCTGTCAACCCCGTAGTTCATCTCGCTCAGGCGGGTGTAGTGTTTGACCACCTCGGGCTCGCTGAGTTCCGGAAGGTTGAGCGGGCTCTTCCTCTTCAGCTTCTCGGGGATCTCGACGTTAACGTCCTCGATCGGCCGGGGGAGGGTGTAGCCGATTCTACCCTCACGTGAGAGCTCGAAGATGAGCGGTTCATCCCATTTCGCCTGCCTGAACATTCAGGCCACCTCCCTCAGTACCTCTATCAGAGCATCGACCCATTCCCTCCTCGTGGTCTCCGTGGCGGCGAAGAGGGCGCTTTCGCCCAGCTCCGGGAAGTGAGGCCTTAGGTAATACCCGCCGTGGATGTTCCTCTCGAGGAGGGCCTCGTGTATCTCCCCATAGGGCTTTTCGAACCGCACCGGGATGTCCTTGAAGTTGATTCCCTCGAAGGGGATTTCTGCGACTTCCGAGAGGCGTTTCTTAAGGTAGGCTGTGTTTTTAAGTATGACCTCTCCAAGCTCCCTGAGTCCCCCCGGCCCGAGGCTGGCGAGGTGTATCGCGGCAGCGACGGCAACGAGGGCCTCGTTGGAGCATATGTTCGAGGTTGCCTTTGCCCGTCTTATGTGCTGTTCCCTCGTCTGGAGCGTCATAACGAAGGCCCTCTCCCCGTCCCTGCTTTCCGTCATGCCGATTATCCTCCCGGGCATCTGGCGGATGAGCTTCCTGTCGTTCCTTGTTGCAAAGATGCCCGCCCTCGGTCCGCCGAAGTTCATCGGGCTGCCGAAGTACGCGGCCTCCCCAACGACCACATCGGCACCGAGTTCGCCGGGAGCCTCGACCACTCCGAGTACCGTCGGATCAACGCCCACCACGAAGAGGGCCCCGGCATCGTGGGCCACTTCGCCGATTTCCCTCAGGTTTTCCTCGAGTATTCCGAAGAAGTTGGGAACCTCCACGTAGACGCCCGCGGAGCCATCCGCCTCCTTCCTGAGAATTTCGAGGTCGAGCTGCCCTCTTTCGTCCCATGGAACTTCAACGACCTCAATTCCCGGACCGGAGGTGTAGGTGCTGAGGACCCTCTTCCTTTCCGGGCTGAGGTGCTTCGGCACCACGAACCTCTTCCTTCTCGTCACGCGGGCGCTCATCAGGGCCGCCTCAGCCACGGCCGTTCCCCAGTCGTACATCGAGGAGTTCACCACGGGCAACCCGACGAGCTCCCCTATCAGGCTCTGGTACTCAAAGAGGGCCTGAAGCATTCCCTGACTTATCTCGGGCTGGTAGGGGGTGTAGGAAGTCAGAAACTCGCTCCGCTCGATGAGGTATCTGACGTGCGCCGGGATGTAGTGGAAGTACGTCCCTGCCCCGAGAAAGGACGGCATCTCCAGAAACGTCCTGTTCTTCGAGAGGACTTCACCGAGCTCAAGGAAGACCTCGTATTCGCTCTTTCCTGTGGGAAGGTTGAACTCCTTGACCATTCCACCGGGAACGTCCGAGAAGAGATCTTCAATGGATCTCAGGCCCATCTCCTTCAGCATCTCCTCCTTACCGGCGGAGTTCGGGATGTAGTGTTTCGCCATGTCCATCACCTTTAAAACGCTTCACCGGGAGTTAACGGGTGATAAATATATGCTTTGTGATGGGCCAAGGGGGATCGCCATGATAGTCGCCTTTGATTTCGACGGAACGCTCGCAGATACGTATTCCTGCATGGAGGAAGCCTTCCGAAGGGCTCTGGAGAGACGCTACGGCTGGCTGCCATTCAAGGGCCTCTGGGCGAAACTCCTCACGAGGGTGGAGAGCCACTTCGAAAGGCCGAGGTTTGGAAGCCATAGGGGGACCTCGAAGCCACCCTTCTTCCTCAGGGGAAGGCTCTTCGAAACGTGGTTCGAGGAGAGGGCAAGGTTAAGCGAACCCATAGACAACGCTCCGGAGCTTTTGAGGAAACTGAGGGAGGAGGGGCACGTCGTGATATCCTTTTCCGCCGAAGATTCCATAGACGGCATGAAGGTCAGAAGGCTCAGGGCGATGGGAATCTACGATCTCTTTGACGACGTTGTGGTCTTCGGGCGGGAGATGACGCTGGATGAAGCCTTCGAACTCGTCCGCCGTAAGTACGGAGGGGAGACCTTTGTATGGGTGGACGATAAGCCATGGCGATTCGTGGGCCACGGGGACGAGAACACGGAGTACGTGTGGTACTACTTCCCCTTCACGGCGAGGTTCGTTGAGAAGAACCCCGGGATGCTCGAATCCATATCGAGGCTCCACGTGATAAGGGACCTCTGGAGCGTGCTGGACGTGATAGAAAGGGTAAGAAGGGAGCGCTCATCCTGAGTCGGCGTTCGTGTATTCAAGCGTGTCCTCGACGAACTCATCGTAGGTTTCTTTATCCACCTCTTCAAGCTTCAGCTCGAACTTCCCGCCGAGTGACCACCTTACGGCAACCTCGCCCGAATCCGTTTCGGCCACTATCAGACCGAAGGGAAGATCCCCGGCCCAGTGGTGCTTGGAGAAACCCACGGAGAAGCCCCTCCGCCCGAGCTCCTCAAGTATAATTCTGTAGGTTTCTGCCGGCCCGTAGGGGCTCCTTGCAAAACCAACGTAGGGCATTTCTACTCACCAGCCTCCATTCAGTGGGGAACTTAAAAATGTTTTCGGCCACCCTAACAAAGTTTAAAAGTCCCAGACCGGAGGTTGATACATGAACTTCAAGCCCCTTCCCGAAAAGGCCCTGAAGCTCGGGAGTTACCTCATCGTGGCGGATCTGCATCTCGGCTACGAGGTCAGCATGGCCCGGGAAGGCTTTTACCTCCCGAGGGTGTTCCACGAAGTCGTGGGGAAGCTGAAGGGGCTCCTCAAAAGGGAGAAACCGAAGGGGCTCATCGTTAACGGTGACCTCAAGCACTCCTTTGTCCCGGAGTGGAGGGAGAGGAAGGAACTGAAGGCCTTCGTGGACGAGATATCGCCCATGGTCGAGGAGATTATCCTCGTCAGGGGCAACCACGACGTCGGAATCCTCTGGCTCAGGGAACTGGGTGTTGAGATCGTCGACGAACTCGAGATCGGGGGATGGAAGCTGGTCCACGGCCATAAACTCCTTGAGGATGAGAGGTTCATCATAGGGCACGAGCACCCGGCGGTAAGGCTCAGGGATGAAGTGGGGGCCCTCGTCAAGGTTCCCGTCTTTCTGGTGGGGGAGAGCCTTGTAGTCCTCCCGGCGTTCAGCCCATGGGCCTACGGAAACGACGTGCTCAGGGAGATAGTCTCCCCCTTCCTGCGCAGGTACGATCCGCTGGATATGAGGGTTCTGGTTCCTCTGGAGAGGGAGCTCCTCGACTTCGGCAGGCTGGGGGATCTCGTGAGGGTGATGAACTCGCTCTGATGCCAACCTTTTAATACCACCAGTTCAACCCTCTCGAGGTGGTGAAATGAAAGGTCGCATAGCTATAACGGGTGCGTTACTCATGATTACCCTCCTGCTGTCGGGCTGCATCTCTGGAGGGGGCGGTCCCACGGGAACCTCAACAGAGAGTCCAGCCAAGAACCTGCCCTTCACGAAGGAGAAACTTGAGGACGTTGCCTCCCGGATAGAGAGCTACAGATACGTTATGGACGTCAAAACCTACAACGGGACCGAGCTGGTTGCAACGCTCCACTCCACAGTTTCCGTGGACAAAAAGAACGGAGAGAGAGCCTCCAGCACGATAGGCGAAAGGATACCGGTCAACGGAACGGGCAGGCTGCTGTACGCGGTTTACTACTACACCAACAAACTCGGCTCGGTCACCCTCACCAACAGGAGCGGTCTCGTGAGCTGGGAGTTCTCGTGCAACGGGGCCGATAACCGGTCCACGGGGTCCACCCTTCTCGACAACCTCTGGAAGGACTTCCCGCTTGAAAACGCAACCCTAACAACCGAAGGAGATTACTACCTCCTGACCGTTAACCGAACCCTCTGGAACGAGGGCAACGGGAAGGACTACGACGGGACGGTAACCGTAAAGCTGACCGGAGATCTCGTACCCGTTGAGATCGTGCAGAAGGCCTACTACGAAAGGGACGGTGAGAGGTGGGTCGATGAGGTGAGGGTGGAGATAGAGGAAATCAACTCGACCTCTGTAACGCCCCCGCGCCCCCTCGTGGATTACCTGAAGGAGAAGGGTTTTACTCTGGAAGAACTCTTCGATGGATGCTAAAACTTTAAATCCCCTCCTTCAATTTTCTTCTGGAGAGATGACCATGAACGTGTTAAGCCTGCTGGTGTTCTTCGCCTACGGGCCTGCCCTCGTTATACTCTGGTACTTCTACCACGCCGACAGGTACGAGCCCGAGCCAAGGAGATACGTGCTGGGAACGTTCCTGCTGGGGGGAACGCTCTCCGTCCTTATCGCCTACGTAGTTGAGAGCTTCCTGACCCTCGGGGGCATTGTAAAGCCGATTCTCCCGCTGACAGCCTTCTACGTTGCACTCGTTGCGGGTATCGTTGAGGAACCGGCCAAGGCCCTCGCCCTGCGGTGGCCCTTCAGGGCCGGTCAGATGGACGGCATAATGGACGGCCTCGTTTACGGCGTTGCGGCCGGTCTGGGCTTTGCAGCCACCGAGAATTTCCTCTACGGAATGGGCTACGGCGTTGCCGTGACGCTCGTGAGGGGGCTCCTGACGCCCCTTGCCCACGCAACATGGAGTGCCATAATCGGCGTTGGCTACGGCCTGAAGGCCGAGGGAAGGGTGCACACCCTCGAACCCTACTTCAGCCTCGCGATACTGCTCCACATGACATGGGATTACTTCGCCTTCCTGAGCGTGAGTATCCCGGCCTACAACGTTCTCCTGATACTGCTGATACTCCTCAACCTCGCCATACTCCGCTACTTCATGATTATAGGTGAGGCCGAGGATGCCTCCCGCCGCTTCTACTACTGGTTCAAAAGGAGGGGTGGAATGTGAAGCTGGAGGAGGCGCTCTTCGAGGCGAGGCCCTACGTTGAGTACTACAAAAGGCTTGAGAGGACCGTAAAACGCCTGTGGGAGGAGTCAAAGGACGGGGAAAACTTCGTCCGGCTCGTGGAGAGGGAGATAGCCCGCTCGGAGGAGCCCTTTAAAACCGATCTCAGGATATTCCTCCAGAAGTTCCGGTCCCTCTGACCTTTCTCCATCCCGAGAAGATGCAGAGGAAAGGGCCAGTATCATCTGAGCCTCATGCTTTTGAGCCGTTCGAGCATCCTTTCCACGTCATTGGTTATCACAACGTCGAACAGCCCCTTAAGCTTTTCAAGGTTCCCGTTTTCGTAGAACAGGGAATCGTTTCCGGCCCATAGGACAACCCTGAGTCCCAGGGAGCGCGCCCACCTCAGGGCCCCCAGAGTCTTCTCGAGCCCGAGCAGGGGTAGGGCATCCACGGGCACGTTTATCGACCAGAGGCCGAGCTCCTCCTTCAGCTTCGGTACCAGGGGAACAGCGTCCTCGCTTCCTATGAGGAGGCCCATTCTGGCCTTTCCACCCTGTCTCCGGTATTCCCTCAGGGCATCAACGCTGAAGGAAGAGACCATCACCCTCCCGGGGTTGTTCTCGGCAACGATTTCAACGACCCTTCCGACGGCATCGGGATCCTTGAGTTCGACGTTGACGAGGACCCCTTCAGGAAGAACCCTGAAAACCTCCTCGAGCGTTGGAATGCGCTCCCCCATCCCCAAGTCGGCCCCTTTGAGTTCCTTCAGGGTCATGTCCTTCTGCCTTCCGGTCATGTCGCTCGTTCTGTCGATGGTCTCGTCGTGCATCACCACGACTTCCCCGTCCCGGGTCAGCCACACGTCCAGCTCGATTCCATCCGCTCCCGCCTCTATCGCCTTCCTGAAGGCCAGAAGACTGTCCTCGGGGTATTTGGAGGAGTAACCCCTGTGTCCGAGGACGATAACTCCCTTCCTTTCCCACATGGACATCGCCTTCATTCGGTGGCGCCCTGAGGTAAAAAGCTTTTCCTCAGCCTCGCAGGGTCGTCGGATATCAAAACGTCCGTAACAGAGATGAGCCTTGGAACCCAGAACATCTCGTCCATGCGGTAGTTCCAGAGGTAAACTGCAAGACCGCGCCGTCGAAGGGCCCTCAGGATGGTCATCAGGGGCCTGTAGCCTATGTAGGAGACGGCATCGATCGGCACGTGGACGGAGTGGATACCTTTCAGGCGAAGCAGCCGGGGAACGGAAGAGTAGCCCACTATCGAGAACCCGACCCTGCATTCGGGACACTCCCGGAGGACGGTCCGCACTATCTCCGGATCCTCCGAGGAGAACACCGCCTTCTCGAGGGCATTGTACCTTTCAACCAGCCGGAGGGTTTCTTCAACGGTCTCGATCTCCTTGACGTCAACGTCCATCCTAACCCCTTTGAACTCCCTCACAACCTCCCCGAGGGTGGGGACCAGCCTTCCCATCGGGTGCAGTCTCCTGAGCTCCACCAGACTGAGGTCCCTCAAACTGTGGGAAAAACCGTCGGCGACAAAGGAATCGTCGTGGTGAACGAGGACCTTTCCATCGCCCGTGAGCCTCACGTCGAACTCTATCCCGTCCGCGTATTTCAGGGCCCTCCTGAAGGCGGGCAGGGTGTTTTCAATGCGCCCCCTGAACCCCCTGTGGCCCAGAATCACCGGGCCTTCCCTGTACACACGTGCCACCCGCCCCACCGCTCAAAAGTGAACTCAAAAGTCTTAAAAGTTTCCCCCGTGTATCTTCCCCGTTAACGAAATCCCGGGGGTGAAATCTTTGGAGTTCAAATATTCGAGGATATTCCTTCTCGGTTTTGGCTTTTTCGGGATAAGCATAATATGGGCCCTTTACAACGCTTACGTGCCTATATTCCTTCAGGATACCTTCCATCTAAGCAGAACCGTGACGGGCTTCGTGATGACGATAGACAACCTCTTCGCCGTCCTGCTGCTTCCCTTCCTCGGGGCGCTCAGTGACATGACGAGGACGAGACTCGGCCGCAGGAAGCCCTACATACTCCTCGGCGCACCGTCGGCGGCGATAATGTTCGCCCTGATACCCGTTGCAAGGGCCCACGAGAGCCTCGCCCTCTTCATGGGAACCATCGTCTTCATGAACTTCTTCATGGCCCTCTTCCGCTCCCCGGTCATCGCCTTTATGCCCGATATAACACCGAGCGAGAAGAGGAGTCAGGCGAACGGGATAATCAACTTCATGGGCGGTCTCGGGGCTCTGCTGGCCTACTTCGGGGGCAAGTTCCTCTACGACATGAACTACGCCTATCCCTTCTACGTGGGCGCCGCGTTGATGCTCCTCGCCAACCTGCTGGTGGTTCTCCTCGTTCCCGAGCCCGAGGAATACCGCGTTCCGGGAGAGAAGATGAAGATAGGAAAGCTCCTATCGGAGACGTCCAGAAAGAGCTTCGGGGAGCTCGGGGAGAACCTCAGGGAGGTGTTTGCGAGCCACGAGAAAAGCCTGCTGGCCATTCTACTTGCCATCTTCCTCTGGTTCGTGGCCTTTAACTCCCTGGAGACCTTCTTCACGAGCTACGCCAAGTACCACCTCGGGATAGAGGAGAGCACCGGCGCCTTCATGATCGGTATGTTCTCCCTGAGTTTCATGATATTCGCTATTCCCGCGGGGTTCCTCGGTGCGAGGATAGGCAGGAGGAAGACGATAACCCTCGGGCTCGCAGTGGTGGTGGCCATACTCGTGGCGGCCTATTACATCGGGGAGAGCCAGCACCCGGCCTCCAGCTCCCTGAACGATCCCGTGGTGATGACATTCATGGGGCTGTTTTTCATCGGTGGCATAGGGTGGGCCATGGTTAACGTAAACTCCCTGCCCATGGTCGTGGACATGACCACGGAGGAGAAGCTCGGCGGCTACACCGGACTCTACTACTTCTCCAGTCAGGCGGCGAACCTCGTAGCGCCACCGCTGGCGGGGGCCTTCCTTGACGTCATAGGCTACACCACCCTGCTGCCCTTTTCGATAACCTTCTTTCTGCTGTCGGCGATTGCTATGCAGTTCGTCAGAAGGGGGGACATCGTCGCGCGGAAGGGAGAGGCGCTGGACTACGTCCCGGACGTGGACTGAATCCTTTCATTTTTTATCCCGCAACCGAAAGCGTAAAAACTTTCCTTCAACATAAATAAACCTGAAAACTGGAGGTGAAAAGGTTGGAGCGTAAGGGATTCAGCTGGGGTGTCGTTCTGGGTATTGCACTGCTTGGCTTCAGCAGGAGCGTCGGCTGGGCCCTCAACAAGGGGCTCTCGTTCCCGCTGCTGTCCACCTACACCGGTTCTGCCTTCGTTAAGGGAACCATACTGGCAACCGAGGGATTGATCGGCCTCTTCGTGCCCGTCCTCCTCGGTTATTACAGCGATACGCTCAAATCAAGGTACGGCAGGAGGAGACCCTTCATAATGATCGGGGGGCTTCTTGCCGGAATAATGGCCCTGATGATATACGTGAGCTACGCCGCGGGCCTCCCCCTGTGGGGCTTTGCCCTGACCCTCGCCCTGTTCTACTTCTCGATGCACATCTACACTGCCCAGTACAGGGCCCTGATGCCGGACACGATCGAGAGCGGGCAGAGGGGAAAGGCGAGCGGTGTAATAACCCTCCTCGAGTGGGCGGGCAACCTGTTCCTCTTCGGCCTCGCCGGCTTTCTGATAGCCAAGGCGGTAGAAGCCACGGGGGAGAGCGAGGGTATAAAGGCCCTTACCCAGACGCCTTACCTCAAGATGCCCTTCCTGTTGACGGCGCTCTTCCTGATAGGGGCGGCCCTCTTCGTGTACTTCATTGTCAGGGAACCGGAAAGCCCCGAGATCGAGGAAAACGAGAGCCTTGGGGAGTACCTCTGGAGCATAGTCAGAAAGCGCGATTTCCTCAAGTTCTACACCGCCCAGACCCTCTGGTGGATGAGCTTCGAGTTCATAGGAATCTTCCTCTACGGCATACTGGCCTACATACTCCACGGTTCGGCCACGGAGGAGAACGTGAAGGCCGTTACCTCCCTCGGGCTCTACCTCATGGCCCTCTTCAACGTTACAGTGCTCCTCGGCGCTCTCCCCGGGGGAATAATCTACGACAAACTCGGGAGGAGGCTGAGCATAGTCCTCGGTGGCCTTACCTTCGCCCTCCCCCAGCTCTGGGGATGGTTCATAACGACCGAGACCCAGATAGTGGTGGCCCTCGGAATCGCGGGAGTGGGATGGGGAATCCTGATGGCCGCTTCCTACCCCGTGATAGGCGACCTGCTCACGAAATTCGAGAGGGAAGCCTTTACGGGGCGTTACTACGGCTTCTTTGAGGCCACGAGATCCCTCCCGGTTCTCCTTGCGGGGACCATCGGCGGTGCGATAGTTGACATGGCCGGCGGGAACTACCGCGTGCTCTTCCCAATCGGAGCCCTGCTCGTCCTGCTCGCGATGCCCATGATATGGCTCATGAAGAACCTTGACGTCGAGGAGGGTTGAGGATGGTCTGGCTTTACATTCTGATCTTTCTCCTTCTGGCCTTTATCGGCTTTTCAGTCTTCGTCGGGTATAAGATGGTCAAACCCGACCGTTTCATCAGAGAATGGACACCTAAGGACCTCGGTTTTGATTACGAGGATGTTGAGTTCACAACCGAGGACGGGCTGAGGCTCAGGGGCTGGTGGATAGACAGGGGAAGCGAGGGAACCGTCATCCCCCTCCACGGCTACACGAGGAGCAGGTGGGACGAGGTTTACATGAAGGACACCGTAGAGTTCCTCCTCAAGAAGGGTTACAATGTCCTGACCTTCGACTTCAGGGGGCACGGGGAGAGCGAGGGAACCTACACGACCGTTGGGGATAGAGAGCTCATGGACGTTGAGGCTGCCCTGAGGTGGCTCACCGAAAGGCACCCGGAAAGGGCCCGGAAAACGGCACTGATCGGTTTCTCAATGGGGGCCATGGTTACGATAAGGGCACTGGCGGAAGCCGGGGGAGTCTGCTGCGGGGTGGCTGATTCGCCTCCGATCTACGCCGACAGAACCGGTGCGCGGGGGCTGAAGTACTTCGCAAACCTTCCGGAATGGCTCTATTACTTCGTTAAACCCTTCACGAAGCTCTTCAGCGGGGGCAAGGTGGTGGACGTTATGGCCTACTCGGATCGCGTTAAAAAGCCGCTGCTCCTCATTGCCGGGGAGAAGGACCCCCTCGTAAAGGTCGATGAGGTGAGGGAGTTCTACGAGAGGAACAAAAGGGTAAACGGGAACGTGGAGCTCTGGGTAACCGACGCCCCCCACGTCAGAACGCTGAAGCTCCATCCGGAGGAGTGGAAAAAGAAAGTCGGGGACTTCCTCGACCGGTTCATGGCTTAGTTTCCTGCTTTTACTCCAATCCCGGGCGGAGTCGCGGCCATCCCCCGGACCCGAGTCAAAACGGCCTCGGCTAACCCTCTTCTCCTCACCGCTCAGCGTGGCTAACGCTCGTCATCGGCCGAAAACGTTAAACCCCAAGGTTTTAAAAAGAATCCGCAAAAGGTTTACGGGGGATGAAGAGCGTTTACCGGTCGGAGATCGATGAAGAGACTGGCACTGGCCGACCCCCTCATTTTCCGAAGAGCTCGTGTTCGACCAGAGCCACTATATCCCTGTGAACGTCTTCAACCCCGGCGTGGGCGTTCACTATCCTGATCTCGGGGAAGCGCTCTGCCAGCTGGAGGTAATTCTCACGCACCTTCCTCTGGAGCTCCACTATTCTGTCGAACTCCGTCCTTATGCTCCTTCCGTTGATGCGCTTTATGCTCTCCTTAACCGGCAGGTCGAGGAGTATCACAAGATCCGGCCGTACCGCAAAGCGGTTCAGGTCCACCAGCCACTCAAGGTCCAGTCCGCGGGCCCACTGGTAGGCGAGGGAGGAGTAGAAGTAACGGTCCGATATGACAACCTTTCCCGCCTTAAGGGAGGGTTTTATGATCTTTGCAACGTGTTCCGCCCTGTCAGCAGCGAACAGAAGCGCCTCCGCCTCGTGGCTTATTTTAGCACCATCTATTATTCCCTCCCTGCCACCGGTGAGAACGAGCTTCCTTATCAGTTTTCCAAAGGCGGTATCGGTCGGTTCTTTGGTCAGAACAACTTCCCGGCCCCTATGCCTGAACCATTCCGCCAGAAGCCTTGCCTGAGTTGATTTACCCGCACCATCGATGCCCTCAATGACGATGAAAGATCCCACAGACGCCACCTCCGATATGACCCGGGTGGGGGATACGCTCTTTTAACACTTTCCTCTAAAATTTTTTAAAGGATTTAAAAAGAGGCGTAAAAATTTAAAGGTTCTTCTTCATGTGGTCGAGGAGCTTCCACATGTTACTGAACTCGAGCTCCTCACCGTCTTTGTGGAACTCCACGATGCCCTCGGGTCTGAAGCGCATTCCGAAGTCGTAATCGCCCTTCACGAGCTTGTGGAGGAATACCTCCTTCGGCTTTGGAGGAAGGTAACTCGTCATCATGTCGTTTATGAGCTCAACCTCAAAGCCAAAGTGGTCGCTCATGCGCGGGAAGAAGAGAACTGCGGGGGTGTTCATGGCATCGACGAGGGCCCTGCCCTTCACCCTGAAGCTGTAGTGCTTGAAGATCTCGTGGAGAAAGTCGTCGAGGGCGTTTGGATAGTAAACCGTTGCCCCGATATCGTTGGGCTGCGCCTCTATGAAGTTCCTACTCTCGAGTATGGCCTCGATCTCATCGACATCGAACCCGCTCACGTGGACCCTGACACCGTTGTGATAGTAAACGTAGGCAAAAGGAAGACCCTTTCCCATGGCAAAGTCCCTGAGGGCTATCAGGGGTATTAGACGGACGTCCATTATGGTCGAGCCCGTGCTGACTATCCCAACCACCATGGCCCGCTTTCCGTATCTGGATATGGCCCTACCGTCCCTTCCGACTATTATCGTTCCCTGGGATATCGTCCCCATGGCCCTTCCGAGAAGGGCGAGCTCCTCGGGGTTAAAACTCTTGGAATGATACACTTCCACCTTCATCACCTCAATCAGGGAGTATCATGCTCTCCTTACCGGTCCGGATTCCGGCCAGATCCCGACGCTGGAACAACTCTACCGGGTTCCGTAACAACCCCTGCCCCCGGCCAGAATGACCGCCTTCACTGCGAGCACCGATAAGAATCATAACCGGTTTGTTAATATAGTTTACGCCGGGATAGAAACCCGTTCCCGAACGATAATCTTTTTTTCGTCAGATGACGATTGGCAAGACTTTTTAAGTCCACCCCCGATCCTTTATCACCCACAATGATACAGGTGATGTGCATGAGCGAAGGTTTCAGGACGGAAGATGTAATCAGGGAGAAACTGCCTTACCCGCTGAGGGATCTGGCGGAGCTGGCTTACAACTACTGGTGGAGCTGGAACAGGCGCGCCACGAAACTCTGGGAGTACATCGACCCCGAGCTCTGGGCCGAGTATAAGAACCCTGTTAAACTCCTTCTCGAGGTCCCCAGAGCCCGTTTCAAAGAGCTCATCAACGACGACAACTTCATGAACCTGCACGAGCTTGTTATGGACCAGTTTGAGCACTACATGAACCCCGCCTCAACATGGTTCTCCACGAACTACCCGAAGTGGGACAAACCCATAGTTTACCTTTGCATGGAGTACGGTATAAGCAGGAGCCTTCCCATCTACTCGGGCGGCCTCGGAATCCTTGCCGGGGACCACGTGAAGACGGCGAGCGATCTCGGACTCCCCTTCATAGCCGTTGGCCTCCTCTACAAGCACGGCTACTTCAGACAGGAGATCGATAAAAACGGAAGGCAGATTGAAGTGTTCCCCGACTACAGGCCCGAGGAGATGCCCCTGAAGCCCGTCCTTAACGGGGAGGGAAAACCCCTCCTGATAGAGGTTCCGATAGAGGACAGAGTCGTTTACGCGAGGGCCTTTGAGGTCACCGTTGGCAGGGTGAAGATGTACCTTCTCGATACGGACGTGCCCGAGAACAGTCCCGGGGACAGGAGCATATGCGACTACCTCTACAACGCCGAGATGGACAGGAGGATCAAGCAGGAGATACTCCTCGGAATCGGGGGTATGAGACTCCTCAAAAGCCTTGGAATAGAACCGGGCGTAGTTCATCTCAACGAGGGACATCCCGCCTTTGCGAACCTCCAGAGGATGGCGTGGTACATGGAGGAAGGGTTAACCTTCACCGAGGCCCTCAGCATAGTACGGGGAACGACGGTCTTCACAACCCACACACCCGTTCCTGCAGGCCACGACAGGTTTCCGATGGAGGAGGTTAAAAAGCGCCTCTCAGGCTTCCTAGCCGGAAGGGAAGAACTTCTGGAGCTCGGAAGGGAGGGAGATCAGCTTAACATGACCCTCCTTGCAATACGGACTTCGAGCTACGTCAACGGCGTAAGCAAACTTCACGCGGAGGTCAGCAAGAGGATGTGGAAGGACCTCTGGCCGGGGGTTCCAATAGACGAGATACCCATAGAGGGAATAACCAACGGTATCCACACCATGACGTGGGTTCACAACGAGATTAAGAAGCTCTTCGACCGCTACCTCGGGCGGGTCTGGAGGGAGCACACGAACATCGAAGGCATCTGGTACGCGGTTGAGAGGATTCCGGACGAGGAGCTCTGGGCGACACATCTCGAGGCCAAGAGGGAGCTGGTAAACCTGCTCAGGAAGAAGGCCATCGAAAGGAACAAACGCCTTGGAACAAACGATCCCCTGCCCGAGATCGACGAGAACGCCCTTATAATTGGCTTTGCCAGACGCTTCGCAACCTACAAGAGGGCCACCCTCCTCTTCACCGATCTCGAGAGGCTGAAGAGGATTCTCAACAACCCCGAAAGACCCGTTTACCTGATCTTCGGTGGAAAGGCCCACCCCATGGACGAGGCGGGTAAGGAGTTCCTGAGGAGGGTTTACGAGGTCAGCCAGATGCCCGGGTTCAAGGGGAAGATATTCCTCGTGGAGAACTACGACATGGGGACCGCGAGGCTCATGGTGGCGGGCGTTGACGTCTGGCTCAACACCCCGAGGAGGCCCATGGAGGCCAGCGGAACGAGCGGCATGAAGGCGGGCCTTAACGGCGTCCTCAACGCGAGCATCTACGATGGATGGTGGGTCGAGGGCTACAACGGCAAGAACGGCTGGGTCGTGGGGGAGGAAACAACGGAACCCGAGACGGAAGAGGACGACCCCAAGGACGCACAGTCCCTCTACAACCTGCTTGAGCGGGAGATAGTGCCGGTCTACTACTCCAACCGTGACAGATGGGTTTACATGATGAAGGAGAGCATCAAGAGCATAGCGCCCCTCTTCAGCACCCACAGGATGGTAAAGGAGTACATGGACAGGTTCTACTCGAAGGCCATGAGCAACTACATCTGGCTGACGAGGGAGAACTATCAGGGAGCCCGGGAGATAGCCGCGTGGAAGGACCGAGTCACGGCATCGTGGGACAAGGTGAAGATCGAGGAGGTCAGGGTGAAGGAGGGGAACGTCCTCGAGGTCTCGCTGTACCTCGACGGCCTGAACCCCGAGGACGTTAAGGTTGAACTCTACTACGGTGTCAGCGTCAATGGTCAGCCTGTGGAGAGGCCGCACATCATAGAGCTCAGGCATCCAAAGAGGCTCGAGGGAGACAGATGGCTCTACACCTACGAGGGGAGCGCGTTAAGGCACTTCGGTGAGGAGTGCTGGCATTATTCGGTAAGGGTCTATCCACATCACGAGAAGCTCCCCCACAGGTTCCTCCTCGGTCTGGTCAAATGGGCGGATCTCGGGTGAAATCCTTTTTGTTTTTCCCCATTAGCTGATCCAAAATAGTTTTTTAGGACCCGGCACTTACCCGGTCCGATGGATTCGGGAGGGTGAAACATGGACGATGTCAAAAAGTGGACGGTCTACCTGATCTTTCTGGTTGGAGGTTTCGCCACCGGAATCGGAAGTATAGGCCTGTTTCCACAGATGTGGCTCAGGTACGGTCTGACGGGACTGGTGGTGCACCTGCTGTTCCTCGGGCTGTTCACCTACGTGGCCGTAGCGGAAACGGAGAGGGCCCTGAAGTCCGGCTACCACTTCGTGGAGCTGTACACCAAGCTGGCAAGGAGAAGGGCGATGATCATCTCCATACTAATGACCATCATCATCTTTCTGTCCTACTACACGGCCAACACGATGCTCTCCATACTGTCACCACTGCTGGGAACCGGAACGGTTGGAAGGCTAATTGCAAAGATACTCATGATCCTACTGATCCTCCTCGTCCTAACACGTGCTAAGGAGAAGTCCTTCGCCATAATGGCCGTCGGCTCGCTGATTCTTGTGATCGCCGTAATTGTGACGGCTGTGGAGTTTAAAGTCCAGATACCTGAAAACGCCACCTATCTGGGACTGGCCAAGCATATGCTCGTTGAGAGGCAACCGTTGAGCATGAACCTCATAAAGGACACCGCAGAGAGGGCGGTCTACGCGGTCGGCCTTGGATTCGCCTTCTACCTCATGATAGGAAGCTTCCTCAACGAGAGGTTCAACGCCAGGCTGATCGTAGGTGCCGGGGTTCTGCTCCAGCTCCTGATCGGGTTGCTCTCGACGCTCGCGGTGGTCTACTCCATAGCGCCGGCAAGCCCCGAAAGGCTTCTGACATACGTTTACGGCGGAGAGGAGGGATCAATCGCCCTGATGGGGGACCTGCCGAACATCCTCAAGGATTACCCGACGCTCCTGATCCTGATAGGCATCTCGGTTTTCTTCGCAGGACTGACGAGCATCCTGCCCATAGCGGAAGTGGGGCTTCAGATAACCCAATCGCTGTTCAGGATGGGGAGGAACAGGGCAACGACCTATCTCCTTGGGATAGCCCTTGCCGTTGGGATTCTGGATTCACCACCCTCAATAGCCGACATGGCCCTTCAGGCCGTGACGGTGTCGCTGTTCTTCACGGCGATATACGAGCTCTGGCCGGTGCTGACCTCGGGGGAAGCGTCCCTGACAAGGGGAGCAGGCATTCTTGCGGCTTTGATATTTGCAGCAGGGGGCCTCTACGCCCTGATAGCTACCTTCCGACACGGGGGGATCTACATCGTCTCGGGGATACTCGCCATAATCATCATCGGCTTTGGGTTCCTCGGGGACGAACTGCTCCCGACTTCGCCGGAGGAAACCTGAGGCGTCTTTTTTCTATTCCCTTAGAAGAAGTAAAAAAGCTTATCACCTGTGGGCAAAGATCCCCACGACCTTTTCCCCGACCTCGTCGATTCTTACGAAGCCGAAGCGCTCGAACTGAACGATATCATCAACCCTGACATCAGCGTCCTTCTCCAGGAGGCCCTTCCTGATCAGCAGTTCATCCCCCTCCGGAACGATAACCTCACAGGGCTTTCCTTCGGGGACCCAGTGAACCATCCTCCAGCGGTTCTCTCTGGCCACCTCGTAGTCCATGCTGTGGAACCTCGCCCTGATCCTTCCCCCTTCTACTTCGGTGATCTCAACGTTGAAGAGATCCTTCAGGCGAACGAAGGATCCGGGTTTAAAGAGCTCCATGTCGTCTCTGGAGACGTAAAGCGGCTTTCCGGGTTCGAACCTCAGCCTCCTCACTCCCCTCTCCGGATGGTCCGGGTGAAGGGGTATCTCGGCGGTGAAGCCCTCGTCGTAACCCTCGACGTGCATCTCCACCGGATCTGCAACGAAGAAGTACCTGTTGGCCAGCGGCTCGACGATGCGCCTGTTGATGGCCGCGAGGTTGTCCCAGCTCACGGTGGTGTCGCTCCTCTTAACCCCAACCTTCACGATAAGCTCCCTTATGGCCTCGGGCCTTATTCCGCGCCGTTTTAAGGCACGGATGGTTCCAAGCCTCGGATCGTCCCAGCCGAGGTATTTGCCTTCCTGAATTCCCTTCCTCGTCTTTGACTTGCTCAGCACAACCCCCTCAATGCTGAGCCTTCCGTGGTGGACCGTGACGGGATACTCCCATCCAAAGTGGTCGTAGATGTAGCGCTGTCTCGTTTCGTTCTCGGCATGCTCCTGACCGCGGAATATGTGGGTAACCCCGAGCTCGTGGTCGTCTATGGCCGAAGCGAAGTTGTAGAGGGGCCAGACGCGGTATCTGTTCCCGGTGCGTGGATGGTTGGGGTTGTCTATTATTCTCAGGGCCGGCCAGTCCCTCACGGCTGGATTCGGATGGTTCAGATCAGTTTTTATCCTGACGACGGCTTCTCCCTCACGATATTCACCGTTGAGCATTTTCCTCCAGCGTTCGAGCTGAACCTCCACCGGTTCATCCCTGTGGGGACAGGCTATGCCCCTGTTGCGCAGCTCCCGGAACTCCTCCGGTTTGCAGGTGCAGACGTAGGCCTTTCCGTCCCTTATGAGCTCTTCCGCGTATTTGTAGTAGATTTCCAGCCTGTCGCTGGCCATGTGCACCTCGTCCACCTTAAAGCCGAGCCATCTGAGGTCCTCAATTATCCAGTCGTAGAACTTCGGCTCGGGCCTTTTGACCTTCGGATCCGTATCATCAAAGCGGAGTATGAACTTTCCTCCGTAGAGCCTCGCGTACTCGTGGCTCAGGATAGCGGCTCTGGCGTTTCCGAGATGGAAGGCGCCGTCAGGATTGGGGGCAAAACGGGTGACGACCTTTCCTTTTTCAGCTTTTGGAAGGGGCGGAAGGCCCTTTTTCTCTTCCTTCCTGTCCTCCTTTGATTCAAAAAACTCCGGGTGAAGTTCCCTCAGCCGGGCTTCCTGCTCTCTTAAGTTCATAGCGTTAACCTTCTCAACGATCTCCCCGACGAGGGGAATCAGCTCCCTCGCCCGGGACCTCAACCCGGGATTTTCGCCCAGAACCTTTCCCATAACGGCTTTGGGATTGGCCTTTCCCCCGTGGGTGTAAGCGTTTATGAGCGCGTATTTCAGTATGAGCTCCTCCAGGTTCATTCTCCTCACCGGGAAGAGAAGGGAAAAGCCGGTTATAAAGTTGTCCCTAAAGAAGATAAGAAGGGAGAGCTTCACTCCGCGAAGGTGATTATCTTCAGGTTGACCGGTCTCCTGACGACGTTGTATTTCCTCGCCCCGACGAGGTAATTAACGTTGCCCTCGCTGACGATGTCGATGAGGCGCTGGGTTATAACACCGTTGAAAACAACCGCGTGGACGTCTTTGCGCTTCTTGAGCTGGCTGGTGAGCTCTCTGACGGGTACCTCGGCAACGACGTTCCTGTCCTTATCGAGGAGAAGTGCGGTCGATTCCCTTGCGGATTTAACCTTCTCTATGAAACCTTTGAACTCATCCAGCCTGCCGGAGGATGAGGGCTGTATGGGTTTGATGACCCTTTCCGCGGTTTCGGGTTTCTCTTCAGGCTTCTTTCCCGTTTCTGAAATTCTTCGCTCCGGAGCGGATTTTTCCTCCCGCTCTTTCTCCCCTGAGTTCGCCCTCTCTTTCTCCCTGACTACGTCGTAGAAGTTCCTTCCCTTGTAGAATATCTCGGTTATGACCTGCTCGGCCGGAACCTTGCTCCTGAGGGCCTTAACCAGCTCCTTCTTTGTGAGCTCCTCGACTTCCTTGCCCTCCGGCGCACGGGCCACGTAATCAACGTCGGCAACCTGAAGGAGCTCCTTGAGTATGAGCTCCCCGCCGCGATCGCCGTCGGTAAAGGCCGTGACTATCCTCTCCTTGCTGAGCTTTATGATCGTTTCAGGAACCGAAGTCC
Organism: Thermococcus sp. P6; assembly: GCF_002214525.1. Taxonomy (NCBI): domain Archaea; kingdom Methanobacteriati; phylum Methanobacteriota; class Thermococci; order Thermococcales; family Thermococcaceae; genus Thermococcus; species Thermococcus sp. P6. The sequence continues at coordinate 292,328 of NZ_CP015104.1, read as the reverse complement.
CCTCGACGGCTATCGCGTTCTTTATGCCGTGCTTGAGCAGGTTAAGGACGTCGGCCCGTCCCTCGACCACGATTATCGAGTCTGAGAAGGGCACGTGCGGGCCGGCCGGAAGCTTCTCGGGACCGTACTCGATCAGCTCCTTTGCCCGTACCGCCTTTTTGACCTCCTCGGTGAGCTCCTGAGTTTCGGGTATCTCCTGATCCATGAGGTTCTCGAGTATCTCCTTGGCCCTCTCTATGATGTACTTCCTCTTGGTCGCGCGGACGTCCTCGATGCGGAGAACCTTTATTCTGGCCTCCGCTGGTCCGACGCGGTCAATGGTCTCGAGGGTCGCCGCGAGTATCGACGTTTCAATCCTGTCAAGGCTCGAGGGTACAGTTATAGTTCCGTAGGTTTTTCCCGCTTTGGTGTGAACCTCAACCCTTATCCTTCCGATCCTGCCCGTTTTTTGAAGCTCCCTGAGATCGAGATCGTCACCAAGAAGGCCCTCGGTCTGGCCAAAAATGGCGCCAACAACGTCAGGTCTTTCAACAACACCGTTTGCTTCAAACTCTGCGTAGATTACGTATTTGGTGGTTCCAAATTCATCCTTGGCTGACATACCATCACCATCCTTCCTTTTTTCAAACTTCCGCTTTTCCGTCAAAACCTGATGTAACACCGCTTTCTTTCTCTTCATCGAAACCCCTCCGGACGGGGGCCAGAAACGGAGACGACCTTAAGGTAGAGGCTGTAAAGCTCCTCGATCCCCTTGATGTCCTTCTTTAGTATTCTCTTGAGTTCCCTGCGCGTTTCTGAGTCAACCCTGCAGGGGTAACCCTCCAGATACCTGAGGAGCTTCCCCGCGAGTTCCTCGCCCTTCCTGTCGAAGTCCGTAAGTATCATGACCTCTTTATGAGATGACGCGATGAGCGCGACTTCCGTTAGCGGGAGGCGTGAGAGCCTTATTATCTCCGATCTGACCCCCAGATTCCTCAGAGCCACTTCGTCTCGCAGGCCCTCAACTATGAGGGCTCCCTCAAACTCTCGCAGTTTATCTATAAGCTCCAGGAATCTTTTATAGTTTTCGGCGTACATGGGCCTGCTTGATGACCTGAGGAAGTGGTTATAAATCTATTGGACGAACTTCAAGAGCCCGCGGGAGTCAACAAACGTTCCTTACCGGCACCGTACGACTCATGGGTTCTTCGTAAAACTCCTCGATGAGTTTCTGGAGCTTTCTGGAAAGTTCCATCTGCATCCCCCACGAACCCTCGATCCTGCCCTTTGAAGCCATCCTTCCGAGGAAGCGCTTCATCTCATCGCTCAGGGGGCTTGGTCTGCAGCGTGCCCACGGGGTTCCCGGGAGGGGCATGAAGTAGTGCGCCCGGACCTTCCCGCCCCTTGAGAGTATCCACCTCATCAGTTCAATGCTCCTGCGCTGGGCCTCTTCGGTTTCGTTGGGCAGGCCCACGATGAAATCCACAACGGGCTCGAAGCCGTACTCCACCATGTAATCAACCGCCCGCATAACCTCCTCAATCCCGTGAAGCCTGTGCATGGCCTTCAGCATGGCATCGTCACCGCTCTGTGCTCCGATGGCCAGCCTCCTGTTGTCGGCGTAGTCTATGAGCAGTTCGAGGGTTTCCGGTATCACGAACTCAGGTCTGACCTCGCTCGGAAAGGTGCCGTAGAATAACCTTCTGCCCTCTTTCCTCAAAGGCTGGAGTGCCCTGAGGAGGGCCTCGAGTTTGTTGAGCTTTAGAATAGCCCCGGGACTTCCGTAAGCGAAGGCGTTTGGTGTTATGTAGCGCATGTCCCTCATCCTGTGCGAGTACTTTACGATCTGGTCTATCGGCCGGTGTCTCATTCTGAAACCCTTGACGTAGGGCGTCTGGCAGTAGTAACAGCTGAAGGGACATCCCCGGCTTATTTCAATCGGCGATATCAGGCGAAGGCTTTCCGGGTATGGGGGAAAACGCCAGAAATCCTCAACTCTGGCGAATCCGGTAAAGACGAACCGGCCGTTGAGATAAAAGGCCAGCCCCTTAACCCCGAGGAGTTCCTTTGTAATCCTGTAACCGGTCCCTCTGAGCGTGGTCAGGAGATGGTGTATAACCTCCTCCCCCTCCCCGATTACCGCGATGTCGAAGCCGAGCCGGTTCAGGGTATGCCTTGGCATCGCTATGGCATGATAACCTCCCGCCACGAGAACCGCACCCTGCCCCTTGAGGAGCCTGACCTCCTCGGCCAGGGGTCCCCATATCTCCTCGGTGAAGAAGGAGTAGAGGACAACTCTGGGTTTTGCCCGGAGTATCTCCCTGAAATCCCGGGTTATGAGGAGGTCGCTCAGATCGAAACCCTGACCCTCGAGGGCCCCAAGAAGGTGCACGAAGGCGTTGTGATTGCGCTTCGTCAGTCGGACAGCTATCTCGGGCATGGATATGCACGCGGAAGGCAGGTATAAAAATCTGACGAATTACAAAAAGGAGAAGAAGGGCTTTCAGGCTTTGAGGGCGAGTTTTATGTCCTCGGCCTTGACGGTCTTCCTGCCAGCGTGGTGGGCAAAGTCCACAGCCTTCCTGGCTATCTCAATAGCATGCTCCTCAAGGTGCTCGGCAAGAACCCTGGCAGCATCCTCACTAACACGGGCAGCACCAGCCTTCCTAATCAACCTGTCCACCGGAGCAATCGGCAACTCAGCCATCCACAACACCTCCATAACGTTGTCTGCAGATATCTGCGTTTTATTCTATGAAGGAAGGCCTATTTAAACCTTTCGGAAACGGGACATTCTAAAGACGGTAATCGACCTTTTTTGGGTATGTCCTTGAGAACTCCAGCATTCCTCAGGTGATGAGTTACCGAAAGTTCAGTGCCAGCTTTAGAGGGGTTTTTGAAAGCCTCCTGTAGATAACCGAAATTTAACTCATGGGCCTTGAGAGGTAGCGAAGATTCCGGGCTTTCTCCGAAAAAGCACCCCGGAGAAGACCCCTAAGGATGAAACACCCGGATTTGCACCATAGGCTTTTTATATGCCGGCGTTCATTCAACGTTCATAGGGAGGTGAAAGTATGGGTGAAAAGTTCGATAAGATATACGACTACTACGTTGACAAAAGCTATGAACCCAACAGGAAAAGGGACATCGTGGCCGTTTTCCGGGTTACTCCAGCTGAAGGGTACACCATAGAGGCTGCTGCTGGCGGTGTCGCTGCTGAAAGTTCCACTGGAACCTGGACAACGCTCTACCCGTGGTACGAGGAGGAAAGATGGGCCGATCTTTCAGCCAAAGCTTACGACTTTCACGACATGGGTGACGGGAGCTGGGTCGTGAGGATAGCCTATCCCTTCCACGCCTTTGAGGAGGGCAACCTTCCCGGACTGCTCGCGAGCATAGCCGGAAACGTCTTCGGGATGAAGCGCGTCAAAGGGCTCCGCCTCGAGGATCTCTACTTCCCCGAGAAACTCATCAGGGAGTTTCAGGGCCCGGCGTTCGGTATCGAAGGAGTAAGAAAAATGCTCGAAATCAAGGATAGGCCTCTCTACGGCGTGGTTCCAAAGCCAAAGGTCGGCTATTCCCCCGAGGAGTTCGAGAAGCTCGCCTACGACCTGCTCTCCAACGGTGCCGATTACATAAAGGACGACGAGAACCTCACAAGTCCATGGTACAACCGCTTCGACCGTAGGGCCGAGATAATGGCGGATGTGATCGAGAGGGTCGAGAACGAGACCGGCGAGAGGAAGACGTGGTTCGCCAACGTAACCGCCCCGCTCCTTGAGATGGAACGCAGGCTCGAGGTTCTGGCCGATCTCGGTCTCAAGCACGCTATGGTTGACGTCGTGATTACCGGCTGGGGCGCGCTGGAGTACATAACGGACCTCGCGGCCGATTACGGTCTGGCGGTTCACGCCCACCGGGCGATGCACGCGGCCTTAGACAGGAATCCCTACCATGGAATATCGATGTTCGTCCTGGCAAAGCTTTTCAGGCTCACCGGCGTCGACCAGCTTCACGTTGGAACCGCTGGAGCCGGAAAGCTCGAAGGCGGAAGGTGGGACGTCATACAGAACGCGAGGATACTGAGGGAGAAGCACTACAGGCCCGATGAGAACGACGTCTTCCACATGGAGCAGAGGTTCTACAGCATAAAGCCCGCGTTTCCGGTTAGCTCAGGTGGACTGCACCCCGGCAACATCGAGCCGGTCATCGAGGCCCTTGGAAAGAACATCGTTCTACAGCTCGGCGGTGGAACGATAGGCCATCCAGACGGACCAGCAGCTGGAGCCAGAGCGGCAAGACAGGCGATAGATGCCATCATGCAGGGAATACCCCTCGACGAGTACGCAAAGACCCACAGGGAACTTGCAAGGGCCCTGGAAAAGTGGGGCCACGTGACGCCCGTCTGAGCCGGCCGTTCTTCCGTTTCTTTTTGAGTGTTGAAGTAATCTGCTTTTTCAACCGTTGGCACTTTCTCCCTGGATTCCCACGTTCTCCATTTTTGTCGAAGGGTTAATCCCGGACTGACCGAAAAGCTTAAAGGGATATTTTTTTACATTAGGTTAGGTAAAGGGGGTGAGACCATGGAATCAAATAAGCGCATGGGAAAACTGCTCGATGTACTTGGAAACGAAACCCGAAGGCGCATACTCGTCCTCCTTACCCGGAGGCCCTATTACGTGAGCGAGCTCAGTCAGGAACTCGGAATCGGACAGAAGGCCGTGCTCGAGCACCTCAGGATACTCGAGAACGCCGGTCTCATAGAGTCGAGGATCGAGAGGATACCCCGGGGCAGACCGAGGAAGTACTACGCAATAAAGGGCGGCTTCCGACTTGAGGTCCTGCTCACGCCCTACGCCTTCGGTACGGAGATGTACGAACCAAAAACCCCGGGAAAGGGGGAAGAGTACGATCGTGCGAGGAGGCTCATAAAGTCCACAGAACCCATCGAGACGAAGATGGACGAACTTCTTGACTTCCTCGCGGAGACGCGGGAGAGGATAGCCGAGCTCACTAGGATGAAGCGGGAGCTGGAGGAGGTTCGTCTCCTCACCGAGACCTACATCGAGAACCTCCTCAGGCGCGTTGCTCAGGAGAACGAGAGGGAGTTTGAGAGACTCATTAAGGAGTTACACTCCAAACTCCCGAAGAAGGTACTCGAAGATCTCGAGGGCTTTTAGGAAAGGGCAAAAGTGAGAGGGATCAGAGCATCTTGCCCTCTTCCTTCATCCTCACGAGCTTGGTTATGTAACCCGCTATCCTGTTTCTGATGGTCTTGCTCGTGACGTTGGTCAGCTCCTCGACCTTTTTCTTGTTGTGCTCGAAATCCCTGCTGAACTCGTGGGGATACCGGTTAAACAGCTCGCGGGCAGTCCTTTTGATGAACATCTGCTTGATGTTTCCCATAATCATCCCTCCTTGGTCCAACTCTAAAGACCGTAACCCACATCATTTAAAGCCTTTTAAAGGTTTTCCCGGGGGAGGGGGAGGCTTCCGAAGTAGGGGTTTATAAACAATCACGTTTTAAGCTCAGGCATGCTGAGGGAGGTCATCCACTGCCGCGGTCACAGGAACGTCAGGGCGATCCACGGGTCCACCCTGGAGTTCACGAAGGAGGATTACCTCACCCCGAGGGGAGATTGCATACTGTGCGTTGGAGCCGATAGGGGGATAAAAGAGTTCAGCGATGACTTTAAAAGGGCCTTAAAAACCGGGAGGAAGCTTTTGATAAGGATAAAGGCCGGGAATATGGTGGATGAGGTCCTCGCGGAGGGGAGCCCCGACCTGATCCTTGATCACGAGTATTCCATGGTCGTCAGGAAGAGCGACTACGTGGATGCCAGAACCATCGCGGTGAGATCCAACAAAGCCGCAAGGGACATAAACAGAAAACTCGTGGCCCTTCTAAAAAGGCCAGAAACGGAGGTCGAAGTGGAGCTCATTATCCTTTAGGTTGATCGTTCTTTTTTCCTTCCCGTTTCGCTTTTTCTCCATCCGTCCCTTCCGTGAATTCCTTCTTTGAAATGACACCGAAGAGGGCCACATCTGCCTTTGATAGTGCTTTCTCAACGTTCAGGGGAGGCAGTTCCCTCCTTAGAATCGAAAGCTGGGTTTTCTCAAGGGCCTCCTCATCGATTACAACCACAAGCGTGGACCCGTTCATTACCATATAATCCTTCAGGGTGGAGAGGAACTTCATAACGCTCCTGAAGTCGTTGTAGAGCAGGAAGTGCTCGATTCCGTCAACGATCACGAGCGCGCCTCTTTTTCCAGAAATGAAGTTCATTATCTCGCTCTGGAGGACGTGGAGCTTGGCGGGATCGACGGAGCCCGGGGCGTCTATTCTGGTTACCCATATCCTCCCGTCGAACCTTTCGCATCCCTTGGCAGTATGATCCCTTCCGACGTAAAGGGTCGTTGTGGCGAGCCTGCACAGTGGGGCTATCCTTGAAAGATCCGAGACGGAGATCGTAAAACCGCCCGCGGGCAAGGGATTCTCCCCTTTCTCGGGGGGTTCCACAGAAGGTGCAGATTTTTTGGAAGCCGTTGAGTAGATCTGGTTACGGAGAAGCCTGAGGAGGAAGAAGATGGCCGAAAGGAGGGAGAAGTAAGCGAGGGGGAAGAAGATTGCCATGGTCCACCACAGTTTGCGCTCCGTTAGCGAATCCACCATCACCCCCACGCATCCCAGCATGGAAAAGACGCTTGAGATGAGCGTGAGACGGGCGATTCTTCTCGAGAGCGGGAGTTTAGAGTACCTGAGGTAGTAATATGACCTGTAGGCCGCGACGGTTGAGATGAACAGCAGGGAGGCACCCATGAGGAGGCCCCATAGGTTGTAGATGTCCGTGTCCATAGGCTCTCCCATTCTCACTTAGGGTTCCCATCTTTTAAAGTTACTCCCTGATCTTCCCCAGTCCGCGAACCGATGCCGTTAGGAACGCGAAGACGCTCGCAGCACTCCAGACCTGAGGGGAGTTGGCCCTCGGGACGGGAACGAGTTCGTCAAGCCCGCTGTACAGCTCGGGAAGCTCCCTTCCGGGCATGAGCCTTGCGGCATTCAAAACCCTGTTCGCGAGTTCTTCAGCGAGATCGACCCTTCCAATCCTCGCGAGTCCAAGGGCTATGAGCGCGTTGTCGTGGGGCCATACGCTTCCACGGTGGTAACTGAATGGATCGTACGCTTCTTCCTTTGAGCTCAGCGTTCTTATCCCGTATCTGGACAGGATGTCCCTCTGGAATAACCTCTCCGCGATCTTCTCCTGCTCCTCCGCTATGCCCGTTAGTAGAAGATGCCCCATGTTGGACGATACCGGTCGAAGGGGCCTTCCGTCCCCGTCGAGCGCGAGGGCGTAGTGAGATCCGAGCCAGAAGTCGCGATTGAACCTCTCCCCCAGCTCCTCCGCCATGTCCATTAACTTATCCCTATCGAACTCCGTCAGTTCAAGCTCCCCGGCAAGGTTGAGGGCCCTGTAGGCATAGCCCTGCACCTCAACGAGCGCTATCGGTGGCTTGGGGGCATTCCCCTTTTCATCAACTATGCCATCCCTCGAGTCCTTCCATCCCTTGTTGCCGAGTATTCCCGGAACGTAGGTTACGTAGCCCTTTTCGAGCTTTTTAATGATCCATTCCAGAGCGGCGGTAAGCTCCGGCTTCAGCTCCTCGATGAGTCCCCTATCTCCGGTCTGGAGCAAGTATTCGCCCGCGAGTACAACGTACAGGGGCGTTGTATCCACCGCACCGTAGTAGGGCGCAAAGGGAACCTTCCCGGACCGGGCAAGCTCCCCGAAGCGGAACTCGTGGGGTATCTTTCCGGGTTCCTCCTCGTTCTCCGGGTTGTTCCTCCTTCCCTGCAGCCATCCAAAGAACCTGAGCGTTCCGGCGGCATATTCGGGATAGTAGGGCAGGAGGAAGAGGGAGGCTATTATGGCGTCCCTTCCGAAGGGACAGGCAAAGTAGGGGATCCCGGCGAGGGGAACGGGTCCAAAACGCGTGAATAGGGTGAGCGCGTTGATGTTCTCCACGGCCTTCTCGATTATTACGTCAATCTTCGGAGAACCGGTCGAGATGGGGTTCTCTATGGCCTTCCCACCATCGAGGAGTACCTCATTAGCCTCGATTTCAGGAACGAATCTAACGTGGAGAACGGCCTTTTCGGCTGGGGGTATCTTTAATTCCGGGGTGAGAACGCTTCCCCGCCTTGACATGTTGGTCTCGACTTTGAGGGTTCTCCCTTCACCGGGGCTTCCCCTTGAATGAACTCCATCGACGGGAGCTATAGCCTCTCCGCCCTTAAGCCCCATGAATCCCCTCACCTGAAACACGTCCTCGATCGGTGCCTCGTAGGAGTAGCCCACCCGGACCTCAAGCGGTTCGCCGGATGCGTTGTAGAAGGTAAACCTCTCCTCGTAAGTCCGGTTGAGTCTTCTCGATCTTACCAGAACTCCCTTTTCACCGAGGGAAAAGTACGAAACCGCCCGGTTGAAGGTCGACGATGTTCCGATGAGCTTCACTCTGGGCAGTACCTCCAGCTTGATCTTCCTTACAAACCGGGTATCGAGGAGGTAAAAGCCGTCGTAAGTGGAGTGCATGTCCCCGGATTCATCCGTCAAAACGAAGGCCCCGTTGCTTCCGAGAACCGTCCTCATGGATATCCCTCAAGGAAGGACCTTACCTCCCCTTCATCCCCGAGGTTTACGGCCCTTATTCCCCAGAGCCTCGCAACGAACTCCAGTTCCTTCCTGTAATCCCCGGGAACCAGCGATAGGTGGTTGGAGCCCATAGCCGAGATGAAGGTTTCTCCGTCGAGGGGGTTCCTTATGGCCGTGTGAGGCCACTGTTTGCCCCACTTAAGAGCCCTCTCGATCCCTTCACCTATCTCAACCCCCTCACCGAGGAAGTAGAGCAGGTAATACTTCCCGGCACGACGCACGAGCCGGGCCACGGTGAACTGGGCGGGAGGGGTTCTGTAGGTCAGCGCGCCCCCGCTCTTTCCCTGACACTGTCCCTGAATTAAAGTGGCTCCCAGATTTTCCTCGGGATTCTCGCTCAGCCTCGCGTAGTAGAGGGAAGATGCACCGCAGTTGGCTATGAGCACGAGATCGTCGTTAACGTACTTTATGTCCCCGAAGAGGGGTGGCTTTCCGCTTAAATAGAAGAGGAGGGCCGAACTTACGGTGCCCTTAACGTCTCCCTCACACGTCGCGGGGATTATCTCCTTCTTCCCTTCGGCGTCGAGGTTGAAGGGAAAGAACGCAGGGATCAGACATGCGGTGGTTCCGTATACCTCGCTCAGCTCCGGCTGGCATTTTATGGAGACGGCCGAGACATCCCCGTACTCCCCGTAGATATCCTTCGCCGCCAGATAAAGGGCTATCTGCCTTCTAAGCACTTCAGGCGTCAGCATACGACCGTCGAACTTCACACCGGTCTTCTCTTTCAGCCAGTCGTAAAACCCATCCACGCGTGCCGGTTCCTCCGAGAGGATCCACTCCGCTTTCCTCACCAGAACGTACTGATCGACCATCACGAAGTCGCCGACCATCCTTTTAAGTCCCGGGAGATCATCCATGAGGTGCTCCATTCCGAGGGTGTACGGTGCTCCCCAGAGGAGAATAGACTTCCTTGAGAGCTTTGAAACGGCCTCTGCAGCCCTCCCCCACGCTTTGACCTTTTCCACATCCCCCTTAATCCTCGTGTGGTGAACCGCGTGGTGGTTAAGGGCGCTTTCCCAGAGGGATGCACCGACGGAGGTTATGCACGTCGTTCCGGCCCATGACATGTCGTCGTCAGCGTAGAGGAGCAACGGCCTGTTCACCTCCTTTGCAAGGAGCGTTACGAGGTTGCTCTCCGTCCAGTGCCAGAGACCGATAATCACGCCGCTCACATCTTTTGAGTTTATGATTTTCGAAGCCTCAACGACCTCATCCTTGCTCTCAATACCGAAGTTGCCCCCGTTATGGAAGCTTTCCACTTTGCCCAGCTTTTCGTTAACATCGAGAACATCGAATCCCCCTTTTCCAAGGGCATCGACCAGTTCCCCATGCTTCACAAGGAGTGCCCTTTCTCTCTCCGTGGAAAGGGAGGTTTTTCTTGGATCCGTGAATGTTGCAACAGCCAGCATGCCATCACCGTAGAGGGTACTCAAAAAAGCATATAACGCTTGTCGTTGAACTACGTAGGGGTGTGTCTATGATATTTGCGATAGGTGAGGTCCTCATCGATTTTATTGCCGTGGAGGAGGGCCCGTTAAAGGGCGTTGCGAGCTTCGAGAAGCATCCCGGTGGCGCCCCCGCCAACGTTCTCGTTGGGCTGTCCCGTCTGGGTGTGGGGAGTGCTCTGATAAGCAAGGTCGGTGATGATCCCTTCGGGGCTTTTCTGCTCGAGGAACTTCGCAGGGAGGGAGTGGATACATCCCATGTTGCCGTCGATGGGGAAAAGCACACCGGGGTTGTCTTCGTCCAGCTGATGGGTGCAAAGCCCGAGTTCATCCTCTACGATGGCGTTGCCTACTTCAACCTGAAACCGGAGGACGTTGACGTTTCGCTCCTTGAGAAAGCAGAGGGCGTTCACTTTGGAAGCGTGCTCTTCGCCCGGGAGCCGTCCCGTTCAACGCTGTTCCGGGTTTTGAAGGAACTTAAAGGGAAGATTCCATTGAGCTACGACGTTAACGTAAGGCCCGACCTCTGGCGAGGAAGGGAGGAGCCGCTTAAGGACATTGAGAGGGCACTGGAGCTGGCCGATATAGTTAAGATCGGTGATGAGGAGCTCGAATTTCTCGAAAGGAACGGGGTTGACGTTCTGGATTTTGACTTCAGGCTCCTCGCGATCACGCGCGGTGGTAAGGGGAGCGAGCTGGTCCACGAGGGGATTAAAGTTGAAGTTCCGGCCTACAGGGTCGAGCCCGTGGACACTACCGGAGCTGGGGATGCCTTTATGGCTGCCCTTTTAGCTTCACTCAATCACACGGGCAAAATGGGGAATTTTGAGCTCGATGAAGGGGAGCTTTACAGAATGGGCCGTTTCGCGAACCTTGTGGCGGCCCTCTCAACCCTGAAGAGGGGGGCATGGAGCGTTCCAAAACTGGAGGAGATAAAGTCAATGGAAGAGGTGGAAGAAATCTACCAGCGCTCCAGAAGATAGTCCTTCTCCTCGAGAAAGACCTTTGCCCTCTCCTCTATCAGTTTTTCGGCTTCGAGAGTGCTCATGTCCATCGTTTTTCTAACGAAATCGGCCGTTTTTGCGAAGTAGAGTGGAACGAGTGGCTCCGCCTCCCCGAGGATTCTATTCTTATACGCCACCGCTCCGTCGTAGAGGACGTGGCTCCAGAGGATATCATCGAAGTCAAAAGTCTTTAAAGCCTTTTTAATGCCCTCAAAGGTTTCCTCTGAGAGTGCCCTCTTTAAAACCTGCTCTTTCTGCATGAAGAGCTCTTTTGCCCTTATTTTGAGCAGCTCCACCGTTACTTTCACAGGCTCCGGCTCCCCCTTCATGGCTTCCCCCCACAGGGGAACCTCTTCGATTTTTCTAACGTCCTTCCACCTGTCCTCGTATTTCTCCATGAGCATGAACAGAGTTCCAACCACCTGATTGAACATCGGACCCAGAGAGGCGGCGGGATCCTTGGGGTCGTGTATCTTCATCCCAAGGGCGGCCTGTGTGACTTTAAAACCCTCGGCTATTGCCGTTGTTGTCAAAAATATGTCCACCCCAAACCGGGCTACGTTTGTCTTCCATACATCCTCGTCTCCGAGATACACCTCGAAGAGCCCTGCACTCACCCCAAAATCGCCCCCTATCGGCTGTCTTATGTTCTTCCCGTAGAGGGAAGCTGTCATGGGGTAGGCTATGTTGTTGGTTATGGTTCCATCGTATTTGTGCCTTATGTAGTAGGGGGCGACAAAATCGTAACCCTCCTCAATCGGCCTGGCAAACTTGTATATCCATTCAGGGGTTATGCTCCTCAAATCGCTGTCAACAAAAACGAGGACATCCGCTTCTCTCTCACGTGCAAACTCCATGAGCTCCTTCATGGCACTTCCCTTCCCGGGAATGGGCCACCTGTAAACGAAGCTGTGGACTTCCACCCCTTCGGGGACTCTGGTTTTTAGAACCGCTTCCCTCGTGCCGTCCCTGCTTCCCCCGTCGGCGTTGACCACCATCCCTCCACCGAAGTACCTCTTCAGCCCTTCGGCGGCCTGTTTCACAACGAAGGAAATGGTTTCCGCGTTGTTGTAGCTGGGAATTCCAACGATCACCCTCATACCTTTCCCTCCTAACTTACAACCATCCAAAGTGGTTTATCCTGAAAAAGGTTATATACCTTTCGACCTTAATGAAACGGGTGAATCCCGTGAGGCTGAAGGTGGGAGTGATAGGCTGTGGAAACATATTCAACCTCGCCCACAAAAACGCACTGAAGAAGATCGAGGGGGTTGAGGTTGTAGCCTGCATGGACGTGGATCCCTCAAGGGCCGAGGAGGGTGCCAGAGAGTTTGGGGCAAAGGCCTTCACGGACCTCGACGAGTTCCTTGGTATGGACTTGGATGTGGTCGAAGTGCTGACCCCAACCTACACCCACGCCGGGCTAACCATTTCGGCCCTCAAAGCCGGAAAGCACGTGATAGTGGAGAAACCGATAGCCCGCACCCCCGAAGAGGGCGAGAAGATGATAAGAACCGCAGAGAAGGAAGGCCTCCATCTCTTCGTCGGCCACGTGAGGCGTTTTGACCCGCGCTGGGTTCAGATGAAGGAGATCATAAGGAAGCGCAACGTACTGCCTGTTCACATCAGAAAGACGGAGGTCCAGAACCTTCCCTTCCCATCGGACTACTGGTACTGGGATGAGAGCAAGAGCGGCGGTGTCACCATCGACCTCGGCGTTCACGTTACCGATTTCCTGCGCTGGTTCTTTGAAAGCGAACCGATGAGCGTTTACGCCGTTGGAAAGGCGATAAAGAATGAGGCAAAGGCGAACGGAACCTTTGATCACGTCGTCATGATGATAAGATTCGAGGGCGACAAAACCGGGATAGCGGAGGTGAGCTGGGCCTATCCCTATCCCAGTCGCTACGGGGTGTTCTACCATCACGTTGATGTGATAGGCAAGAACGGCAGGATACGCTACACCCCCATGGACACTCCGATGGTCGGCGTTGCCAAGGCGGAGTTCGAGATGCCCCGGTTCTCACCGCTCCTTTCGACGTTTCCCGAGGCCTTTGAACGGGAACTGAGGCACTTCTTCAACTGCATCAGGGAAAAGGAAGAGCCCGTGGTTACCGCTGAGGATGCACTCGTCGCCCTGAGGATGGCGGAGAGTGCAGGAGAGAGCGCCCGGAAGGGGGAGGTGGTTGAGTTATGAAGAAGCTCAACTTCGGAATCATAAGCTACGCCCATCCTCATGCCCTCCGCTTTGCCTCGATGATCGCCGGTGGAAGGAGGACGAAGCTCGTTGCCATCTCGGGAGACGGTTCGAATTCAGACGTTGCCAGGGCCGAGGCAAAGAAGTACGGGGCGAAGTTTTACAGGACTTACGAGGGCCTTCTGAAGAACGAAAAGGTGGAGGCGGTTTACATCGGTGTTGAAACCTACAGACACAAAGAAATAGCCATCAGGGCAGCGGAGGAAGGCAAGCACATACTCCTCGAGAAGCCAATTGCACTAACGCTCGACGACGCGGACGAGATAATAAAGGCCGCGAGAAGGGCCGGTGTCAAGCTCATGCTACCCTTCAATCCACGCTTCACGGGTCCCCTGAGAAAGGCCAAGGAGATGATAGACAACGGTGAAATAGGTCTTCTTGAGTACATACAGGCGATTTCCGAAAACGTGAAGCCACCGATATTTCTGGAAGGGCTTGACATGAGCTGGTTTCTGGACAGGGAAAAGTCCGGGGGCGGGGGCTTCATGGACACGGCACCCCACGGCGTTGACTCCCTGCTCTGGCTGACCGGAGACCTTCCAAAAAAAGTCCATGCAGACATAGGTTCCAAGGTGTACGGTTTTCCGGTGGACGACATCGGAACGGCAATCCTCGAGTTCAGAAGGGGTGTTCTGGCGGTTCTAACGGCAGGCTGGGGCAATCCACGGGGGTACTCCTACGGTGTGGAGATGAAGTACTACCTCGTTGGTAGGGAGGGCTTCCTCGACGTCAGAACGGCCTATCCGGACTTCACAGTCTATCAGGAGAGGGCTGAGAAGATATACTGGGACCGGCCGGACATCAGGGGGATAGTGAATTCCTTCACCGATGCCGTCCTAAAGGACGAGGAACCACCGGTTACCGGTGAAGATGCCAGAAGGAACCTCGCGATAATACTTTCAGCCTACGAGTCCTCAAGGCTGGGGAAAGCGATAAAGCTCGACCTCTGATAACTTTTACTTTTTAATACAACCACTTCAAGTGGTTTTAAGCACAAATCTTATATACCAAAGTCCACATAGGTTACGTGAAGTACTTATATGGGGTGATGTTCGTGAGGAAGCTGTTTGGAGCTCTGTTGGTGGCCGTGGTGCTCTTCGGTGTAGCGGCCAGCGGATGCATAAGTGGCGGTGGAACGACATCGAGTCCGACGCAAACCACGAAGACGGAGGTAACACTCAACTGGCTTTCGACCCAGCTGAACCCTCCGGAAGAGCAGAATTTTGTTAAGGACCAGCTTCTGCCGGACTTTACGAGTGAGACCGGAATAAAGGTGAACTTCGTGCCCATATCCTACAGTGACATGGTTACGAGGCTTGAGGGTGAGGAGAAGACCGGGAAGGTCACCATAGATGTGATAGGCGATTTACACGGTGGTATGGATTACATGAACTCAAAGGGATGGCTCGAGGATCTAAGTAACATGCCCAAACTCAAGAATAGAACCTTCATAAGCACCTTCGAGGAGTACTCCAAGATAAACGGAAAGAAGGTCTACGTCCCGTGGATGAGCGCCACCTACGTTATGGTGGTCAACAAGGATGCCTTCAAGTACCTTCCCGATGGGCTAACGAAAGAGGACGTCATGAAGGGAACCGACAAGTGGACGTACGATGCCCTTCTCCAGTGGGCAAAGAACCTCAAAGAGGCAACGGGACGACCCCAGCTCGGCTTCCCGGCCGGACCCAAGGGACTCTTCGTCAGGTTCCTCCACGGCTACATCTATCCGTCCTACACCGGATACGAGGCAAAGGAGTTCGACAGCCCGGATGCTGTGAAGATGTGGAACTACCTAAAGGACCTCTGGCCCTACGTGCACCCCTCGAGCACAACCTGGGATGCCATGGCCGATTCCCTCCTGAAGGGTGAGGTCCTTATAGCGTGGGATCACACGGCGAGAATTAAGAACGCCATAGAGACAAAGCCCGACCAGTTCGTCGTCGTTCCCGTTCCCAGGGGACCGAAGGGAAGGGGCTTCATCGTTGTTCTCGCGGGTCTGGCCATTCCAAAGGGAGCACCCCACAAAGACGAGGCATGGAAGCTCATAGACTACCTCACAAGGCCTGAAACGCAGGTCAAAGTTCTCGAAAAGGTTGGATTCTTCCCGACCGTTAAGGAAGCCAGTGGAGCTTTACCCGAGGGACCGCTAAAGATTCTCGCCGAAGGCGTGACGGCACAGTCCAGCACCTCCGATGCACTGGTGGTTATGATACCGAACCTCGGAAGCAAGGGCGGGCAGTTCAAGGAGTACTACAAGCAGGCGTTCGAAAGGATAGTCCTCAACAACGAGGACCCGGCGAGCGTTACCAAGGAGATCAAGCCCAAGCTGATCCAGCTGTTCACCGACGCTGGAATCCAAGTGCCGTGAAGGAGGAAGCCCTATGGAACGGAGCTCTCTTGTTCCTTATCTTTTAATTTTACCTGCCTTTCTGTATCTGATGTTCTTCGTGGGCTACCCCCTCGTGCAGGCCCTTTATCTGGCCTTCGTTCACGACGGGAGCTTTTCCTTAGAGGTGTGGAAACGGGCCTTTAGCGATTACTACTTCTGGAGTGCCTTCAAATACACCCTCTCCCTCGCGGCCGTTATAGTTCCGACTCAGGTTGCTCTTGCTGTGGTTCTTGCGCTTATGATGAATCGAATCTTTAAGGGCAAGGATGCCGCCCTTTACGCCCTTATAATCCCCCTCACGATAAGCGATGTGGCGGCCGGTTTAATATGGTACTCGATGCTCTCGCCCTATGGTTTCCTCAACAAGCTCCTCCTCAACGTGGGGCTTATAAACAACCCCATCTACTTCTTCGGCTACCAGTACCGCGCCAGGGAGTTCCTCGCCATAGTCCTCGCCGAGCTGTGGCGTTCCACTTCGATAGTCTTCGTGATAGTCCTTGCGGGCCTCCAGATGATAAGCAGAGATTACCTCGAGGCTGCGGAGGTCTTTGGGGCGAGTTACTGGACAAAGCTCAGGAAAATAGTGCTTCCCCTATTGAAGCCGAGCATCCAGAGTGCCCTCATAATAAGGACGCTCTTCGCAATGCAGGTATTCGGTGTCGTCTGGATTCTCGCGGGCAGGGACATCCCAGTTCTGGCAGGCGAGGGTTACTACCAGCTAACGGTGATAAAGGATACCGGTGTGGCTTCCGTTTACGCGCTGGTGATAGCCGGTCTCTCAATCCTCCTGGGTGCTCTCTACATCAAGTTTCTGAAGGCTGAATACCTGGAGGTGGGAAGGTGAACGACGAAACCAGGTACGCCCTCAAAAAGATCGGATTTTACACAGCCGTCTTCACCGCCGTCGTCTGGATAGTACTGCCCATCATAGTGTCCTTCCTCTACGCCTTTTCGACCAAGATGGACTACTACAATCCCTCCAAGGTGATCCCGACGAGCTTCACGGGAGAGTACGTTAGGGTAATACTCTTCAACCTTGGGGCATGGGACGGGATAAAGAACAGCGTTATAGTAGCAACCCTGACGATTGTAATAAGCTTTATCCTCGGCGTTCCGGCGGGTTACTCGATAGCCAAGTACATGTTCCCGGGAAAGGACCAGATAAAGCTCTCTATAGTGGCACTGAGGATGTTCCCAATTCCGGTAATGGCAATACCCCTCATAGTCCTCTACATAAGGTTGAACCTGGTCGATACCCTTCTGGGCGTCGCTCTGGCACATACGGCAATGGCGCTTCCCTTCGTGGTTCTCATAACATCGAGCATATTCGCGGGAGTCTCCAAAGAGTACGAAGAGGCAGCGATGGTCTTTGGTCTCACGCGTTTCGGCTCCTTCAGAAAGATCACCCTGCCTCTGGCGGCACCGGGCCTTGCGGCCGCAGCAATGTTCACCTTCGTCATGAGCTGGAACGAGGTTTTCGTGGCATCCATACTGACGCTAAGCAACAGGACCCTACCGGCGCAGATACTCTCGATAATGGCGGGTTCCGCCGGAGGTGCCGCTCCGGATTACTACAAGTTCGCAGCGGCGTTCATAATGACCCTACCCGCTATGATATTCATATTCTTCGCAAGAAAGTACCTGGTGACTATGTGGGGTATAAGTCTGAAGTGAGGTGTTAATATGGTGGAAGTTAGGCTTGATCGGATAACGAAAAGGTTCGGGAATTTTGAGGCGGTTAAGGAGCTGTCCCTCACCATAAAGGACGGCGAGTTCCTGGTCCTCCTCGGGCCGAGCGGTTGCGGTAAGACAACGACGCTCAGAATGATCTCAGGTTTAGAAGAGCCTTCGGAGGGGAGGATATACTTCGGGGACAGGGACGTTACGTATCTCCCCCCAAAGGACAGGAACATCTCGATGGTCTTCCAGAGCTACGCGGTCTGGCCCCATATGACGGTTTACGACAACATAGCCTTTCCCCTGAAGATCAAAAAATATCCCAGAGAGGAGATCGAGAGGAAGGTAAAGTGGGCGGCGGAACTCCTCCAGATAGGGAACCTTCTGGATAGATACCCGGGTCAGCTCAGCGGGGGTCAGAGGCAGAGGGTTGCCGTTGCGAGGGCAATAGTGGTTGAACCCGACGTCCTGCTCATGGACGAGCCGTTGAGCAACCTTGACGCGAAGCTCAGGGTAACGATGCGCGCCGAGATAAAGAAGCTCCAGACGAAGCTGGGGGTTACCACCGTCTACGTTACTCACGATCAGGTCGAGGCCATGACGATGGGCGATAGGATAGCGGTTATGAACATGGGGAGGCTCCTTCAGGTCGGACCGCCAACGGAAGTTTACCTGAAACCCAACTCCCTCTTCGTGGCGACGTTCATAGGTGCCCCTGAGATGAACATCCTAAAGGCCACCCTTGCCGGGGATGGTACGACCATTGAGGGCGACGGTTTCAGGATACCCCTACCCGGGGATTTCAGGGAGATACTGCTCGATTACTCGGGCAAGGACGTCCTTGTTGGTATAAGGCCCGAACACATGACCGTTAAGGGGGTATCCACGCTGGAACACGTGACCAGAAGTGCAGAGATAGAAGGAAGCGTGGATTTCATTGAAGCCCTCGGCACGGATACCATAGTTCACGCAAAGGTCGGGGAGAAAATCATAAAGGTAAAGCTTCCGGGCCACATACCCATCCCGATCGGAGAAAAGATTAAAATAGAGATAGACCTCGATAACATCCACGTCTTTGATCCCAAAACCGAAAAGGCAATACTCTGAGGTCCTGCCTATGGAGGAGAAGGAAGTAAGGTCGCTGCTCAGGGAACTCGGTCTGAATGAGTACGAGGTTAGGGCGTACCTTACCCTCCTTAAGAACGGCCCGCTCACGGCAGGGGAGCTGGCGACGCTCTCCAAGGTGCCCCAGCCAAGGATTTACGACGTGATAAGGACCCTGATGGCCAAGGGATTCGTAACGACAACTCAGGGACGGCCAAAGCAGGTCGTCCCCCTCAGCCCTGAGAGCGTCATGGATTCAATGAAGAGGTATTATGACGAGAGGATAGATACCCTGAAATCCGCCCTCGAAAAGCTCTACAATCCAAAGGAAGAAACCGGTAGCATTACGATCGTTAAGAGCCGGATAACCCTTGAGGAATACATCAGGCGGATGATAAGAAACTGCAGGAACCATCTGAGCATCGCGGTTCCCATCGAGTTTCTCGAGAGAATCAAGGATGAGCTCAAAAGGAAGAACGATCAAGTCAGGATAAACCTCTTCGTCTACGGTGAGGGCGACGTGCCCGAGGTTGCGAGGGAGGTGCGGATGCGCAAGGTTCCCGATCCGGTAATCGTGATAAAGGACAGGAACGCCGGCGTGTACCTCCCCCACGAGGCCCTCACCGGAAGCAGTTCCCTCCGGGGCTACGCCCTGATAATACACGACAACAACCTCCTCTTTATACTTGACCGCTACTTCTATCACGCCCTCTGGCCAACGGGAAGGGTCGTTTACAGGAAAGAAAGATCCCTGCAGCTTCCCGAGGAATACATACACATCCGGGAGTTCATTTCGGATTTAAGGCACTTTGGAATTCAAAATCCCCGGGTGGAGGTTTTCGGCCGTTTCGTCCGCTCCGGAAAGCCCGTTCATCTCGTTGGGAGGGTCGTGGAGTTCTACGAGGATGAAGGGAAGGTTATCTCCAACATCACCGTGGAAACCGGGGGCAAAAGGTACGTTGTTGGGGGCTGGAACGCTTCCCTTGAGGACGTTGAGGCCGATAGGATAATCCTTTTGGAATAACTCTGGAGATGATTGGATGAACGCCAGAGAGGACGCCCTTGAGATCATGCAAACTGCAATCGAAAGCGCCGATCCCTACGCCGCGGTAAGACGAACCCTGAAGGTGGAGGAAAACCGCCTGATGGTTCAGGGGGAGGAATTTCCGATAGGGGGAAGGGTCTACCTTCTGGCCTTTGGAAAGGCCGCCTGCTCGATGGCGAAGGCCGTCGTTGAGATCCTTGGGGAAAGGATCGAGGAGGGGCTGATTGTCACCAAATACGGCTACGCCAGGGGCTGTCCGGAACTGGAGGGACTGAAGGTTATCGAGGCAGGGCATCCCGTGCCCGACGAAAACTCCCTTCTGGGAGGAAAGCTTGGCCTCGAACTGGCCGAAAAGGTCGGGAAGAATGACCTCCTCGTGGTTCTCATCTCCGGTGGTGGGAGCGCTCTCTTTCTACATCCTGAGGAAGGGATAAGCCTGAGGGACAAGATCCGAACGAACGAGCTTCTCCTCAAAAGCGGGGCGAGGATACACGAGATAAACACCGTCAGAAAACACATATCAAAGGTAAAGGGTGGCAAACTGGCGAAGCGCGTGAAGGGCACCCTCATAAGCCTTATCCTGTCGGACGTTGTCGGCGATCCCCTCGAGGCCATAGCCTCGGGCCCAACCGTGAAGGACCCCACCACCTTTGCGGATGCCTTCAGGATCCTGAGGTTCTATGGTCTTTGGGACAGGCTTCCCGAGAGCGTTAGGAGGCACCTCGAGCTCGGACTGGAGGGAAAGGTCGAGGAAACTTTGAAGGAGGATCTCCCGAACGTTCACAACTTCATAGTCGGGAGCAACGCCATCGCCTGCGAGTCAGCCCTCTCAAAGGCAGGGGAACTCGGCTACAACTCCCTCCTCCTCACGACGACCCTTGAAGGCGAGGCCCGGGAGATAGCACTGGCTCTGGGTTCCATAGTTCAGGAGATAGCCGGACACGACCGCCCCGTCCCGAGACCCGCGGTTTTAATAGCCGGGGGGGAGTGGACGGTAACGATAGGTGAAAGGGCAGGTCTCGGGGGGCCGAATCAGGAGTTTGCCCTGAGCGTGGCGAGGAAGATAGACAAGCTTAAGGCAGTTGTTCTGGCGGTCGACACAGACGGAACGGACGGGCCAACGGATGCCGCCGGAGGACTGGTCGACGGGAAAACCCTTGAAAGACTCAGGGAAGCCGGGGTGGACGTGGAAACGGCCCTGAAGAACCACGACAGTTACCACGCCCTCGAAAAGGTCGGGGCGCTCCTTAAGACCGGTCCCACGGGAACGAACGTTAACTCCCTCATAGTGGCGGTGATTCCAGAACCCCCGGAGGAACCTTAGACCCTTCCGGGTTAAAGCTTTAAGCTTCGATTCAATGATCCTGCGGTGGTAGAATGGTAAGGATAATGCCCGTTGATAGGTTGAGTGACGAAGACGTCAGGGAGATCCTGACCCGATACAGGAAGGTGGCCCTCGTCGGGGCCTCACCGAAACCCGAGCGTGATGCCAGCGACGTTATGCGCTACCTCCTCGAACACGGTTACGAAGTCTACCCCGTGAACCCAAGGTACGGGGAGGTCCTCGGGAGGAAGTGCTATTCGAGTCTCCTCGACATACCCGACGATGTGGAGATCGTTGACCTCTTCGTGAGGCCTGAATTCACCGTGGAGTACGTTGAGCAGGCGATAGAGAAGGGGGCCAGAGTGGTCTGGTTTCAGTTCAACACCTACAACCGGGAGGCCTTCAAAAGGGCGAAGGAAGCGGGTTTGGTCGTCGTGGCCCACAGGTGCATGAAGAAGGAACACGAGAGGCTCGTGAGTTACTAACCCCTGTACTCCAGCACGTGAACGTCCCGGACGAGCCTGTGTCTGGCATCGTAGTCCGTGTAGCTGCCCCTTACCTCGAAGCCGAGTTTGGCCAGCCACTTCCGGTCCTTCCTGTAAAGGCTCCCATCCTTCAGCCTGTAGGCCGGGAAGACGAATACAACCTTTCCTCCCCTTTTCAGGACGTCCCCAAAGCTCTCGAAGACCTGATGGTAAAATCCATCGAGTTCGTTCGCGAGTTTTATGGCCTCCTCCCGGGAAGGATTTCGTCTGAGGGGTTTTCCGAGGTAGGGCTCGGTAACTATCGCGTCGAACCTACCGCGGAAGCAACGCCTCAGTTTTCTCGCGTCGCAGACCTCTATTCTGGCCGTGTTTTTAAGGTGGAACTCCCTCCGGAGCCACGAGATGTTCCTCACCGCCTCCCGCACCCTTTCCGGATCCCTGTCGCTCCCGAAGGCCTTTAACCCCTGAAGGACGAACTCCTGGAGTACGGTACCAATGCCACAGAAGGGATCGAGAAACCTGCCCTCTCGAACTTCCGTCAGGTTGACCATTATCCTCGCGAGCCGCGGGGGGATGGAAAGGATGGGCCTCTGAACAGGCCTCCCAACGTCGAGTTTCTTCAGCTCAAAGGGGTCCGTAATCTTAACGGTCTCACCGACGAGAAAGTTTCCCTCCCGGAACA
Organism: Thermococcus sp. P6; assembly: GCF_002214525.1. Taxonomy (NCBI): domain Archaea; kingdom Methanobacteriati; phylum Methanobacteriota; class Thermococci; order Thermococcales; family Thermococcaceae; genus Thermococcus; species Thermococcus sp. P6. The sequence goes on along the minus strand of NZ_CP015104.1, from coordinate 270,223 downwards.
GAAAGACGAAGTCCTTAACCTCTGGAAAGCCCTTCAGGATGAGTTCTGAAGGCATGGCGTAGGTCTTAGCGGGCTTGAAGAACTTGGAGGGGCCTTCCCTTTTAAACCTCCTCTTTATCCTGCTTCCGAGTTTCCTCCAGAACCTCCAGTCATTCCGGTTGTAGAGGCTCACAGTGAAAAGCCTCGCGTATTCGAGCTCTCCTATCGCGCTCTCCCCCTCTCCGGCGATCCTCACAAGCTTCAGGGCACCCCCGAGCCTGTGGAAGTACCTCTCCACCGCGGGGTCTGACTCAAATAACATCCAGTTATGAGCACTCTCGATTACCTCAACCCTCAGGCCGAATCTTTTCACGAAAGCGTGAAATTCAGCACGGCTTAAGCCGGGATTCTTCCCGAACACCACGGCATACATGCCCATCCCCTCGATAACCCCCTTAAAAACGTTCCGAGGGTTAGGTTAATAAGATGGAGGTAATTAAATTAACACCGGAATTGTCTGTAACTATGGGGGGATCTTATGCTCGCCAGGGAGGTGCTTGCATCCGCCGGGGTTATCCGGGACCCTTACATAAAATCCGTAACCTACGCTAAAATCGGAGAAAGGCTCTTCAGGGCCAAGAACGGCCTCTACAGGGATGCCTTTCTGCGTGCCATCGAAACGGCCCGGGAGATAGGGGATCCTTTTACCATGTTTCGGGCCCTTCTGTCCGTGGGCTACTCCATGGGGAAGGCCGGCCTGAAGTCGTCCAAGAAGATATACCGGAGCGTGATGGAGGACTCAAGGATGCTGGCGGCCCCGCAGAGGGACCGTCTCATGGAGAGCGCCGCACTCTACATGCTGGGCCTCGGGGAGGTGAACGAGGCCATAACCTACGCCCTTGAGATAGAGGATCAAAAGCTCAGAAACGAGACGCTCCTCGAGATCCTTAAGGTAAACACCCACAGGATGGGAACGGAACGTCTGAAGATGGCCTACAGGCTCAGGAAGAGCAAACTGATCCTCGAACAAATAACTTCCGAACCGGATCGTTCGAAGGCCCTGCTGGAGCTCATAAAAGCCTACCTCCTCATGGAAAGCTACGAGAAGGCCATATCCCTCATCGGGGAGATGGGTTCGAGGGTGTGGGCGAAGCAGGCCTTCAAGGAAGTCGCCTTTTACCTGAAGGAGAAGGAAGTCCTCGGCCATTACATAGGCAACCTCAGGGCGCTGGCGGATGGGCTCATAGAGAGGTTCGGGAGCGATTTCGTGGTGGAGCTTGCCTTCGCCCTCGTCCTCGGGGGTGAGAGCGTTTCCGCCCTCGAACTGATCAGACGCCTCGAGAACAGCGGGAGCGTGCTTGTAGAGATGGCCATGGAGCTTCTCGAGAGGGACAACGACATTCTGCCCGGCTTCATAGCGGCCATGAACGAGGAGGAAGTTGTCCTCGTTGGAAAAGCCCTGATGAACAGGCTCCTCGAAAATCCAGAAAAGGGGAGCTGGGAGATCGTGGGGGCAATCGGACGGGGTACGGCCAACGAAGAGGTCTGGACCAAGATAGCCCGCTACTACGTCCTCAGAGGAGATCTCGAGGGGGCCATGACTGTAGTCAGGATGATACGGGATGAAAGGCTGCGTTCCATAATACTGGCCGACGTTGCTCACCATCTCGTTAAAAGCGGGAAGGTGGAGGATGCCATAGACGTGGCGCTTGAGGTTAAAGACCCGAAGTTCTCATCCATCCTCGTCTCCGAGATACTGATTAAGGCCCTTGAAAAAGAGCTTCCAGGGAGGGTTAGTCGTGGAAAGACTCAAAGAGCTCATAGGTAAGAAGGAGGATAAGGTCGATTTCGTGAGGTACCTCATAACCGTTCTCCTGACCAACGAGGAGCTTTACTCGGACGAGGTCCTTTTCAGGGACGCCGTTGAGGAGATATACAAAACCCTCAGGGAGGAAGTCGTGGGGAAAAACAGAAGGGAGCTTGTGGACGCTTACGAGACGGCCGTTCTCCTCAGGGCGGTCGTCTTCAGCACTATTTCCTCTCCCGATGAACTCTTACGCGAGGTGAAGAAGAAGCTCGGGAGGTGAAGTTTGTGCTCCTCGAGATAACGGTTCCGACTGAGGAGAGATTTCAGGTGGTGGACATAACCGACGAGGTCCAGCACCTCGTCTGGAGGAGCGATGTTACACACGGCGTTGCCGTCGTCTTCACCACCCACACCACCACGGGTCTGGCGATAAACGAGAACGAAAGCGGACTCATTGAGGACATCAGGGCCAAGATAAAGGAGCTAATTCCAGAGGAAGGTAACTACGCCCACAACAGGCTTGACGGTAACGCCCACTCCCACCTGAGGGCGACCCTTCTGCTGAACCCCGAGGTTGTGGTCCCGGTGGAGGACGGTGAGCTAACGCTCGGAGCATGGCAGAGGATCCTCTTCATCGAACTCGACGGGCCGAGGCACAGGAGGGTTCTGGTAAAGGTCTGCGGGTGTTAGACGTACTGCGCGTAATGGGCCAGCTTTTTTATCAATTCATCGAACCCTTCGTAGGTCACGAGGGAGAGCGGTAAGGCATCCTGTTCAAGCCGCTTCCTCACGATCTCCCTTATCTCCTCCACCCTCTCCGGTGGGACGAGGTCCACCTTGTTTATAACCACTATTATCGGCTTCCCGTAGCGGAACTTTAGCATGTGGTGAAGCTTTTCCATGCCCCTGTGAAGGCCAACGGTGGCGTCTATCATGTGAATAACCACGTCAGATGATACTATCTCGTTGAGGACCTTCCTGAAGCGCTCCTCGCTTAGAGCTTTGCCCCTGAGCTCCCTTCGGGGATCGAAGAGGCCCGCGGTGTCTACGACAACGAACTCATCGGCACCGCCGAGGGGGTTCTTCATGCTCTTTTCTATCTTGAGCTTTCCGAAGCGCTTCCTTATGACGCCCTTGGTGGTCCCCGGGAGGTTCTCCACCTCCGAGACCCTGCCTCCTATGAGGGCGTTCATCAGGGTGGACTTGCCGACGTTCTCGGCACCGATGATCGCAACCTTTATCATACCATCACCCCACTTAACTATCATCCGGAGCTATAAAGGTGATGAACATGCCCGGGTGGGTTAAGTTTGGTCATCATTACTATTACAAAGTTACGGTTGATGAGTTGAATTCCGGCGGTTTTCGGGGTAAGAACGTCGTCATAGAAGGCCCAATAGAGGACAAACCGCGGGTGGAGTTCTTCCCCATGGAGCTCCCCGGTTACAGGACGACCTTCAGGATTCAGGGTCTCAGGATCGAGTTCTCCGGGGCCCCCTGCCTCAGGAAGGGCGAACGTGCCCGGGTCTACGGAAGGTTCCTCGGGAACTGCATAATGGCCAGCGCCATCGAGACCGAAGAGGCCCTCTTCACGACGGAGGAATAGGGGCGTTCCATCGAGCCGGGTGGAGTATAAACAAAAATGTTAACTCAAACGTGTTTATTTCACCAAAATGTTTAAGTATCCGCTTCCGGGTACAGGATCGGTGGGTCTGAATGAGAAGGCGATGGATGGGTGCCATCCTGATGGTTGTTCTTCTATCCGTTCTTTCCCCGGGGTGTATGAACTCCAGTTCGGGTTCCAGCGAGGTAACCCTGACGGTTTTCCACGCGGGCTCGCTCAGCGTCCCCTTCGAACGGCTGGAGAAGGCGTTCTCGGACAGGAAGAGGGACCTCGGTTACAGGGTAACCTTTCACGACGAGGCCAGCGGGAGCGTTAAGGCCGTCAGAAAGGTCACGGACCTCGGAATGGAGGCGGACGTGGTTGCAGTTGCCGACTACTCCCTCATACCCGAACTTATGATGCCCAACTACACGGACTTTTACGTCGCCTTCGCCACCAACGAGATAGTCATAGCCTTCACGAACAAGAGCAGGTACTCGAGCGAGATAAACTCCAGCAACTGGTACGAGATCCTCTCGCGGAAGGAAGTCTCTTTCGGCTTCAGCGACCCGAATCAGGACCCCTGCGGTTACAGAAGCTTAATGGTCATGAAGCTGGCAGACTACCACTACGGCAGGCCGATCTTCAGGACCCTCGTCGAGGAGAACACCAACGTTTACTTCAACGGCACGACCATAATCGTCCCGGAGGAGATTCAGGTTAAGAGCGATCGCCTCGTTATAAGGCCCAAGGAGACCGACCTCACACCTCTGGTCGAGAGCGGTTCCCTCGATTACTACTTCATCTACAGGAGCGTTGCAGAACAGCACGGTCTCAGATACGTCGAGCTTCCGGAGGAGATAAACCTGAAGGACTTAAGGCTTGCGAATCACTACGGTAAGGTTAAGGTCCACCTCGGCTCAACGGGAAAGACCATCCAGGCCAAGCCCATCGTTTACGGCGTCACCGTTCCAAGGAACGCGCCCCACAGGGAGCTCGCGATGGAGTTCCTCAGATACCTCCTCAGCGATGAGGGAAGGGAGATCTTCGAGCGTAACCATCAGGGGTTCATAGTACCCCCCGTGGCCTTCGGCAACGTGCCGGATGAGATAAAGGACTTGGTGAGAGTGGAGGGATGAGCTTTTTACTCTACCGGGTGGGAACGAAGATGAAGCGCGACTACACGGTGGCGTTTTTTGCCCTCATGGGAAGCTTCCTCGTCGTCTACATTGCGCTTCCCCTTGCGGTGATTCTACTTAAGCAGGCCTTCGACAGGGAGATGCTTCTAAGGACGCTCCACGACGGGCTCGTGATCGAAGCTATAGGAAACTCCCTGCTCACGGCAACGGCCACAGCACTTATAGCGCTTCTCTTCGGCGTCCCCCTTGGCTACGTTCTCGCCCGCGAGGAATTCAGGGGCAAAAGCCTCGTTCAGGCGGTGATAGACATCCCCATCGTCATTCCCCACTCGGTAGTTGGCATAATGCTCCTTGTGACCTTCTCGAAGGCCATCCTCGACAGCTACACCGGTATAATAGCGGCTATGCTCTTTGTCTCAGCGCCCTTTGCCATAAACGCCGCGCGTGACGGCTTTCTGGCCGTTGATGAGAAGCTTGAGCACGTCGCGAGAACTCTTGGAGCCTCCCGTCTAAGGGCCTTCACCTCGATAACCCTCCCCATGGCCCTTCCCTCGATAGCGAGCGGTGCGATAATGACGTGGGCGAGGGCCATAAGCGAGGTCGGGGCCATCCTCATAGTGGCCTACTACCCGAAGACGGCGCAGGTTCTGGTTATGGAGTACTTCAACAACTACGGGCTCAGGGCATCGAGGCCCATATCGGTGGTACTCGTTGTCATGAGCCTCACCCTGTTCGTGGCCCTGCGGTGGCTCGTGGGGAGGTGGAGCAATGCTCAGAGTTGAATCCCTCTCCAAGGACTGGAAGGACTTCAGGCTCAGGGGGATAACCTTCGACGTTAAATCCGGCGAGTACTTCATAATCCTCGGTCCGAGCGGTGCGGGGAAGACCGTTCTCCTCGAGATAATAGCGGGCATAATAGCTCCCGACTCCGGGAGAATCGTTTTAGGCGAAAAGGACGTCACGGAGTGGCCTCCTGAACGGAGGGGTCTGGCCTACATTCCCCAGAACTACGCCCTCTTTCCGAACATGAACGTCTACGACAACATCGCCTTCGGTTTGAGGCTCAGGAAGCTCCCGGAGCGGGAAATCAAAAAGAAGGTCGGAGAAACGGCCGAAGTGCTCGGGATAGACCACCTGCTCCACAGGAAGCCGAGGACCCTGAGCGGGGGGGAAGCCCAGAGGGTGGCCATAGCAAGGGCCCTCGTAATCGAGCCCGAGCTTCTTTTGCTCGATGAGCCCTTCGCCAACCTCGACGTGAGGAAGAGATCGGAGCTGATGGACGAGATGAAGCGATGGAGGAAGGAGCTGGACTTCACGGCCCTGCACGTTACCCATTCCTTCGAGGAGGCGGTAAGCCTTGGCGACAGGGTCGGGGTGATGCTGAACGGGAGGCTCGTTCAGGTGGGCTCGGTTCGGGAGGTGTTCTCAAGACCTGCCAGCGAAGAAGTCGCACGCTTCCTCGGTTTCGAGAACATCATCGAGGGGATCGCCGAGGGACGGGTTCTCAGGGCCAACGGTGCCGAGATAGAGCTTCCGGTTGAAGTCAGAGGCAGAACGCGCGTGGGCCTGAGACCGGAGGACATAATCCTCTCCCTCGAGCCCCTTAAAAGCTCCGCCAGAAACAGCCTGAGGGCCGTTGTCGAGTCCGTGGAGGAGCTCGGCCCCCTCGTGAGGGTTCACCTGAGGGCCGGGGGGCTCTACCTGAGGGCCTTCACAACCCGCTCCTCCATGCTTGAAATGGGCGTGGAAAAGGGAAAGGAACTCTACGTGAGCTTCAAGGCGAGCGCCCTTCACGTCTTTTAAGTGCCGTGCTCCCAGCTCCCAAGGTACCTCCTCTGTTCCTCGGTCAGTTCCTCGATCCTTACCCCCATCGCCTCGAGCTTGATCCTCGCCACCCTCTCGTCGATCTCCCGCGGGAGGACGTAAACCCTCGGCTCGAGTTTCCCCCTGTTCTCCATGATGTATTCAGCCGCTTTGGCCTGAAGGGCGAAGCTCATGTCCATTATCTCCGCGGGATGACCATCGGCGGCAGCCAGATTGACGAGCCTGCCCTCGGCGAGGAGGTAGAGCCTCCTTCCGTCGGCCATCCTGTATTCGGTGACGTTCGGCCTCGGCCTGCTGATCTCCACCGCCAGAGCCTCGAGGTCGGGCTTGCTTATCTCGACATCGAAGTGCCCCGAGTTTGCGAGTATGACGCCGTCCTTCATGACCTCGAAGTGCTCCCTCCGGATGCAGTTAACGTCCCCCGTTGCGGTGATGAAGATGTCGCCGATTTTTGCGGCATCGAGCATGTTCGTAACGTTAAAGCCATCCATCCTCGCCTCGAGGGCCCGGATGGGGTCCACTTCCACTACGGTGACCGTGGCGCCGAGACCTTTCGCACGCATCGCTATTCCCCTACCGCACCAGCCGTAGCCGACCACAACGACGTTCTTTCCGGCGATGAGAAGGTTCGTGCTCCTCATTATCCCATCCCACGTTGACTGGCCGGTTCCGTAGCGGTTGTCGAAGAGGTACTTCGTCAGGGAATCGTTCACAGCTATGACCGGAAACTTTAGTAAGCCCTCCCTCTCCATGGCGCGCAGCCTTACAACGCCGGTCGTGGTTTCCTCGCTTGCCCCCCACACGTTTTCCACGAGCTCTTCCCTTTCCCTCATCAGGGTGCTTATCATGTCGGCACCGTCGTCTATGATGACGTTCGGCTCTATGTCCAGAGCCCTGTGCATGAACTCGTAGTACTCCTCCCTGTTCTCCCCCCTGATGGCGTACACCTTAACCCCGTTTTTTGCCAGAGCCGCCACAACGTCATCCTGCGTGCTCAATGGATTGCTGGCTGCTGCCGAAACCTCCGCGCCCCCGGCCTTCAGGGTGAGGAGCAGAAAAGCCGTCTTCATCTCGAGGTGGAGGGTTGCCGCAATCCTGACGCCCTTAAAGGGTTTTCTCCCCTCGAAATCCCGCCCGATGCTCTGGAGAACGGGCATGAACCGGGAAACCCAGTCTATCTTCTTCTCCCCCTCCGGGGCGAGCGAGATGTCCCTAACGCAATACTCCCTAGTGCAGTCCACAGCGGTCACCCGTTAAGGCTTCGGCCCATCCCTTAAAATCCTTGGGTTTTCGAAAAGGTTTTTAGGGTGATGCATCAAGGACGTACGGTGTTTGCATGATAGTGGACCTTTCCCTTTCCCTGTCCGAGGAAACGCCCGTCTACCCGGGGGATCCGCCGATCGACGTAAAGCTGTGGGCCGTCATCGAAAGGGACGGCTACTACATGAACGCCCTGAAGCTCGGGGAGCACTCGGGCACGCACGTCGATGCGCCGGCCCACTTCATCCCCGGCGGGAAGACGATAGACGAGATGCCCCTCGAGAAGTTCATCGGGAAGGGCCTCGTTCTTGACGTCCGCGGGGGCACGGGGAGCGTGAAGCTCGAGGAGATACCGGACGAAGGTTACTACGACAGGGTAGTGCTCTTCCTGACGGGCGGCAGGGACCTCTCGCCGGAGGTGGCGCTGTTCCTGGTTGCCGAAGGGATAAGGGCGGTGGGAATCGATTCCCTGAGCATCGGCGACGAGGCGGTTCACAGGATACTCCTCAGCGAGGAGGTGCCCATTTTCGAGGGCCTCACGAATCTGGAGTCCCTTTTAGACAGGCAGTTCACCTTCGTGGCGCTCCCCCTGAAGATAGAGGGCGGTTCGGGAAGCCCCGTGAGGGCGATTGCCGTAGTGGAGTGAACCCGCTAACCTTTCCTCCGCCTTTCCTTCTGCTCCCTCAGGTAGGGATAGCGCATGACATGACCACAGCTGAGGCACTTGATGACAACATGGGGATAGGGCCTCTCCCTTAGCCTTACGCGTGCGTTAACCCCCGGAACGAGAAAGGAGTGGCACCTCTTACAGTAGCGGCGCTTCCACTTCCGGGGAATCCTCACCCTTGCCTTCTGGTGAACGGCGAGGGCTATCTCGACGTACCTGTTCGCGAGCTCGGGTTCGTACTCAAAGACCCTCTCCGCAAGAGTGAAGAGGATGTTTATCCTCTGGCGGGCTATCCTGCGTTTCTCCCTCTGCTCCTTCTGGCGGATGAACTTTTTGGACATGCCATCATCTCCCCCTGACGTCCTTAGCACTACGGAGGGGTTTATAAAAGCGGGGGTCCGGGAGGTGCGCTACCTCCCTCCGAAGGTCCGGATTATCAGGGGTGAGATAAGCAGGAGAACGATAACCCCGGGCCCGCAGATGCCCCTTCCGTTGCCGGAGGAAGTTGCGGTTCCATTGCATACGAGTTCCCTAAAATCTCCCTCGACGGGGAGCATTACAAGGGTTCCGTTCCTCACCGTGAAGAGCAGTGGAGCTTTATCCAGCCCCGTCCCTGCGGGAAGGCTTAACAGTTTCCGGTTGACCAGAACCAGCCCGTTCTTCGCTTTAAATGCGGTGAGGTTCAGGGTGGAGGCGTTAATCCCTTCGGGGATCTTAATCCTGTACTCTCTTCCTCCGAGGAAGAAGAGGACCTCTTCACCGCTAACAACCGTGGGAGACCCGTTTTCATACTTCGAGGGAGGTTTTAGGAGCGAGGCGTCTATTTTCCCGGTGCAGTTTCTCTCGGTCGTTCCGTTCGGATACTCCACCCTTCTGCAGCTCGCGGTTTCCCTGAAGCAACCGCCTTCAAACTCGTATTCCCTCGAAACGGTTACGCTCCTCAAGAGGGTGAGGTTGCGGGCTTCACCGTTGATGGTCACCGTTAAGTTCCTGAAGGGTTCCTTTCTCGTTGAGTTCTGAATCACGTGGAGCCTTCCATCGACGAAACCGACGGGTGGATTGTCCACCAGGAGGTCGTTGTAGCTCCCGAGGAGGTAGGCCGTCCTTCCGTCCGTGAGGATGTAGTAATCCCGGTTGGAATTCGGCAGATCGAGGCGGGGGGTCATCTCTGCGGCGATTATCTCGCACGTCCAGTCCACGCTTCCGGCTTCAATAAGAAGCCAGCCGTCCACGGTGGAAACGGAGAAGGTACCGTAATCCCTCTCAGGAGTGCAGTCGGCAGCCACCCCCGGAATGCTCGAGAGGAGCAGAACGGAGGCAATTAGGGGGATGAGGAAGAAGCGCTCTTTCCATACGGTCCCTCTTAGCCCGGATCCCGTCATGGAGCTCACCGCTCATTACTATGATCAATCATTTATAATATTTTCTGAAGACCGTTGGAACCATCGAGACGGCTGGCTTAACTTCCGGACCGGCCGTCGGGAGCTCCCTGTGCACCGCAAAGTTTATAAAGTCATTTCGGGAGGTCTGTAGCGGTACGGCGGTCATAGCGGCGGGGTCACACCCGGTCTCGTTTCGACCCCGGAAGTTAAGCCCGCCAGCGATCCCGGTTGTACTGCCCTCCGGGAGGGGGCGGGAACCCGGGGACGCCGCCGGCCACTCAAATGCCCGGGTGGTGTAGCCAGGCCTATCATACGGGACTGTCACTCCCGTGACTCGGGTTCAAATCCCGACCCGGGCGCCACACTTCTCGAGAATCTTAACGGAACAGATCCGGAAAACCATGAAAAGAGTTGAAAGGAAGGGGCCAAAACCCGGCGCTCTTAACCGATCTGGAAGGCACTCGTGCGGAGCTCACCCCTCTCGAAGCGGAGGGGGTCGTACCACTCCCAGTCGAGCGGGACCTTCGAGCGGCCCTTTGATACGAGCTCCGCCATCGCCTCGGCCACCGCCGGGGCCATCATGAAACCGTGCCCTGAGAAGCCTGCGGCAACGTAGTAGTTCTCGAGGAGCCTTCCAATTGCCGGGTTGCTGTCGGGGGTCTTTGCGTAGTGGCCGGCCCACTGCCTGATGACGTGGGCGTAGCGCAGGGGCGGGGCTATTCTGACCGCGTACCTCAGTACACCGCGCAGGAAGTCGTAGGTGGGTTCGTAATCGTTCAGACCGCTCGCCTCATGCTCTATCCCGGCACCGCAGATTATTCCGCCGTCCTCCCCGTCCTGAATTATGTACGCGTCCTTCCAGCTTGGCGGGCAGACCAGAGGCTCGGCCTGACCCCTTTCAAGGGGCTCCGTCTTGATGAGCTGGTGCTTGTAGGCCTTTATCGGCACCAGACTTCTCTTCAGACCTGCCATCTCGTTGATGAACGGTGCCCATGCGTTGGTAGCGTTGATAACCGCATCGACCCTGACGCTCTCCGTTCCGCTTCCTTTTCTAAACCTCACGGAGGTTATGGACTCCCCCTCCCTTTCAAGCCCCGTGACTTCTGTTCGCTCCCTCGCATCGACTCCCATCTCACGGGCTTTCATGAGGTAGGCGAAGAGCGTTTTGAAGGGGTTGGCCTTCCCGTCCGTGGGGTTCCATGCCCCGGCGACGAAGGGCTCGGTGTTGAGTATGGGCACTATCTCCTTCGCCTCCTCGGGTGTTATAAGCCTCGTTGGAACCCCAAGGCGGTTCTGGAGCCTTATGTTGTTCTTAAAGGCCTCTACCTCCTCCTCGTCCGTCGCCAGAAACAGGTACCCGGTCTGGGTAAAGCCCGTCTCGGACCCGAGCTCCTCCTCAAGCCCCTTCCACCTCTCGACCGAATACTTCATGAGCCTGATGTTCGCCACGTCCGTGAACTGCTGCCTTATCCCGGTGGCGCAGCGGAAGGTCGAACCCGAACCGAAGTAGTTCTTCTCGAAGAGGATCACCTCCTCCCCGAGTTTTGCCAGCTCGTAGGCCGTCGCCACGCCGATTATTCCCCCGCCGATGACCGCTATCCTACTCATCGTCACCACCGACCAGAGCGTCCACCCTAACCGGCCGGACGGGAACCCTCGCCTTTGGCAGGCTTATCTCTTCCGGCTTCTTTCCCGTCTTTCTGGCGAGTATGCTGACCACCAGAGGCAGGCACGTCCTCCCCTGACAGGGTCCCATTCCAACGCGGAGGAGCCTCTTCAGCTCTTCGAGCTCCGTGACGCCGGAATCGATGAGCGCTTCTATTTCCTCCCGGGTTACGTCGTTGCAACGGCAGATTATCTCCCCGGACATTCGAATCACCTCTCAACCCTCACGGCCCTAACTTCCCATGCCAGACCAATGGGAACCTCCACGACGATTATGGGCGTGTCCCCCCTGCTTTTCTCCCTCGGTACGACCGTGACGACCTTACCTTTGCCAACGGGCTCCCCCTTACGGTTGAGTAGAACCACATCCTCACCCCTTTCAGGAACCGGGAGGAGCTCGTAGGGCATCGTTATTCTGGCCTTATCGCCAGTGTAGTGAACCATGAAGAAGGCCAGCCCCGGGCAGGCCTGAACGCACAGGGAACAGCCGATGCACTTATCGTAATCCACAACCGGGATGCTATTCGGCGTGGGCATGGTTATCGCTCCCGTGGGGCATACCTCCATGCAGGGCGTACAGGGAATTTCCTGCGGGCACTCCGGGACGGCGACGGGTCTCTGCCGGAGACGATCCTCGTCCGGCTTCGGGATCACCGAGAAGAGCTCTTCCGGGGTTAGGTATCCTCTTTTCAGGTAGTCGGGAATCTCGCTCATTTTTCCACCACCATGGCTTTCCTTATCCCTTCGAGCACATGCCTGCCGAAAGGTCCCGAGCGGAACTCCTCCAGATCCTTCAGGGCCTTTTCAACCTCTTTAACCCGGCTTTCATCCGCTATGCCGAGCCTCAGGGCGGCGGCAGTTCCGGCTATCTTTCCCTCGAGCATTGCCGTGGTGGCCTCCTCTATTCCCGCGGAATCGCCGGCCACGAAGATGCCCCTTACGTTTGTCTCCATCCACTCGTCCCTAACGGCAACGTGCCCCCCGAGCTCACGGACGTAGCGAATTTCACAGCCGGCCTGCTGGAGGAGCTCAATGCTCGGTCTCAAACCGACCGCGAGGGCTATCGTATCCACCTCGAAGACCCTCTCGGTTCCCGGAACGGGTCTCCAGCTTTCGTCGATCCTCGTCACGACCGCCCTCTCGACCCTCTCCTTACCCTCGGCGCGCAGTATCGTATGCCCCGTTAGTATCGGGATGCCCAGACGCCTCACCTTTGCCGCATGAACGAAGTAGCCCCCGATCTTCGGCATGGCCTCCACTATGGCCTCAACAGAAACGCCCGCCTGAAGGAGCTGGTAGGCGAGTATAAGCCCCACGTTTCCCGCTCCAACTATGAGAGCCCTCTCGCCGGGTTTGACGCCGTAGGTGTTCATAAGCGTCTGAATGGCCCCCGCACCGTAGATCCCCGGCAGGTCGTTGTTCTCGAAGGGTATGGTTTTTTCCATAGCGCCCGTGGCGATCACCACAGCCCTTCCGCGGAACTCGATGGGTTCGCGGTTTTTCCTGACGGCCAGAACGAGCTTTTCGTCCCCTTCCTGAAAGATGCCAATGGCGGACGTTTCCACAAAGGCCTCAACGTTTTCCCTCTTGCGGAGCTCATCGGTCAGAAATCTGGCTATCTCCACCCCCCTGACACCGGCGAACTGCTCGCGCTTGCCGAAGAACTTGTGGGTCTGCTTGACGAGCTGGCCGCCGAGCATCGGGCTTTCGTCCAGAAGAATTACACTCGCTCCGGCGTCGGCCGCGTGAATGGCAGCCATAAGCCCCGCGGGGCCCCCGCCGATTACCACGATGTCCGCCCTGACCTTCCTCGCCTCTTTGAACTCCGGCGGCTTTGCATTGACCGGCAGTCTGGCCTTTCCGTGCTGGGGTTCTATGACCATACCCTCCTTAACCGGCGTTATGCACGTCCGGACGTTGGGTATTCCGTTCACGACCATGAGGCAGGAGGAGCACTTGCCTATGGCACAGAACAGGCCTCTGGGGCGGTTTTTGTTGGGGGAGCGGTTGAGAACCCTGATCCCTGCGGCATGAAGGGCCGCCGCAACGGTCTCCCCCTCGTGGGCTCTGATCGGTTGACCCCTGAAGTAGATCGTAACCTCCCTGCCGCGCTCAAAACGTAGAATGGGATGATCAGTTAAGCGCACGTTACGTCACCCGTGGATACCTCTGTCCATCTCTTTATGAAAATTTTTCAATACGATGGTGAACAACCTTTGGTTCAATGCCAAAGCTTTATATACCCGGGAGGGAAGATAAACCCGGCGGCGGGCTAGGCCGGGGGGTTCGGCGTCCCCTGTAACCGGAAACCGTCGATATGCCGGGGCCGAAGCCCGGGGGGCGGTTCCCGAAGCCGTTCCCGGAAGCCGGGGCACAACTGTGATCCCTCGTCCCACGGGGCCGGCGGTGGGAGGGGCGGAGCTGGAGGGCTCCGCTAACTCCCTTTGCCCGCCGAACCCCGTCAGGCCCGGAAGGGAGCAGCGGTAGGCGGGACGTCCGGCGCTCGTGGGGTAGCGGGGGTGAGCGAGCCCCGGTGGAAGGGAGCGGTGGAAGGTCCCCACCCCCGGGCGCGCCCGCCGCCATTAGAATTTCCTTCAACGCTCCCGCCGGAGCGCTGAGCATAATACATGACAAAATCTTAATAACGGATTTCCTCTTTTAGCTTGGGGGTTGAAAGTGACGAAACTCTCGGTTAAGGTTGCGGGTCTTGAGCTTGAGAATCCCCTCATCCTCGCGTCGGGCATAGCGGACAGAACTCCCGATCTCTGGATACGTGCCCACGAGGAAGGCGCTGCTGCCGTCGTAACGAAATCCATAGGCATGGAACCGAGGGCCGGCTACGACAATCCCACGGTGGTCGAGCTTCCCTACGGCCTGATAAACGCGATGGGCCTGCCGAACCCCGGCTGGAAGGCCTTCCTCGAGATGGTGGAGGGTTATACCTTCGACTTCCCGGTTGTGGTCTCGATCTTCGGGGGAAGCAGCGAGGAGTTCGCCTTCTTAGCGGAGAAACTGAGCGATGCTGGAGACGCCTTTGAGCTCAATCTAAGCTGCCCCCATGCAAAGGGCTACGGTATGGAAATCGGCCAGAAACCGGAGAACGTCTACGAGGTGGTCAGAGCTGTTAAAGACGTGACGGATAAACCCGTCATAGCGAAGCTCACCCCGAACACGGACGACATAACGAAGCTGGGGCTTGCCGCGGAAAGGGGCGGGGCAGATGCCGTCTCGGCCATAAACACCCTGAAAGCGGTGGCCATAGACGTCTACGCAAAAAAGCCCGTCCTCAGCAACCGCGTTGGGGGCTACTCGGGACCCGGGGTAAAGCCCGTGGCTTTGAGGGCCGTCTATGACCTCGCGAGGGTTCTGGACGTTCCGGTCATAGGGATGGGCGGGATAACGACGTGGCAGGATGCCGTTGAGTTCCTGCTGGCGGGCGCCTCGGCTCTGGAGATCGGAACGGCCATCTGGCTCAGGGGCTGGGGGGTGTTCCGGGAGATAAACGCGGGCATCGAAGCCTACCTCGAGAGCGAGGGCTTTTCGAGCGTTAAGGATATAATCGGGCTGGCCCTTGAAGTATAACGGAGAAAAGGAGGGTGGAAGATGAAGCGTGCCGTGGTTCTTTTTTCCGGCGGACTTGACTCAACGGCCTGCCTCTACTGGGCCAAAAGGGAATACGACGAGGTTATCATGCTCACGGCGAACTACGGGAGCAACGAGGAAAAGGTCACCAACAGGGTGGCGGAGTTCTTCTCAAAGGAACTCGGCGTCCCCCTGAAAATCGTCAGGCTCGACTTCCTCGAGGAGTTTTCAAAGCTCAGGGGGACGACGCTCGTCGGTGGGGAAACTCCCACGGTTACCGCCCAGGAGCTTGAAGAGACCGGGAGGGCAAAGGAAACGGCAAAGAGCGTCTGGGTTCCGGCCAGAAACGTCGTGCTCATAGCCACAGCCGCATCCCTTCTCGATGCCCTCGGTGGGGGGGATATAATAGCCGGTTTCAACGCCGAGGAAGGTTCCACCTTTCCAGATAATACCCGGGAGTTCGTCGAGAGGATGAACGAGATGCTCCGCTACGGCACGATGGCGGAAGTCAGGGTTGTCGCCCCACTCATAGACCTCGACAAGAGGGGCATAGCGAAACTTCTGAAGGAGCTCAATGCAAAATACGAGTACTCGAACTCCTGCTACATGCCGAGGGGTTTCACTCCTGACGGGAAGCCGGTCCACTGCGGGCGGTGCGAGAGCTGCGTGAGGCGTCACAGGGGTCTTATGGAGGGCATTGGTGAGGACAGGACTGTTTACGAGGTTGAGCCGGAGTTATGAGGTCCCCGAACCCGGGGGCCTACCGCAAGATTTATAAATTGCCCGCGTACCCTATCCATTGGGCGTGGGGCGGTAGCTCAGCCTGGGAGAGCGCCGGACTGAAGATCCGGGTGTCGGGGGTTCAAATCCCCCTCGCCCCACCACTTCTCGGGCGGTGGTAGTCTAGCCTGGTCCAGGACACCGGCCTTCCAAGCCGGTAACCCGGGTTCGAATCCCGGCCACCGCACCATAATTCGCTTCCGGGCTTGTTTGCACATTTTAATGGCTTTTAAAAGTCTATAAAGGGCCTTATAGTCCTCCAAATCCCTTTCCTCTAAGGTCCTGAGGAAGTACGGCCGTCTTCTCCAGATTGCACGTATGAGCGAAGCATTAAGGCCAGCTTCAACGAACCCGAACGCACTGGGGTACGAAAAGCTATTAAGGTGAGTGCTCCAGATTACACATTGGGAGGGGTAGAGAATGCCAACTATCGATGAGTACCTGCGAAAAGGTCCCACTCAAAAAGCTGAAAAGAAAAGGAGGGGTAGAAAACCAAAGAGGCACGCCGAGAAAAAGGCTCCAAAAGTTGAAACCGAGCTGACGCCGGAATTCGAAAACCGTCTATGGAAGGTGGCGGATAAACTCAGGAAGAAGATGGAGGTTCATCAGTATAAATACGTCGTTCTGGGGTTGATATTCCTCCGTGCCCTTAGCTATAGCTTCTATGAGCGGAGGGAAGAGCTGAAGAAGTTAATGTCCGACCCTTCAAGTGAGTTATACATCCCCGATCAAGACCTCCGGGAGCGGATGCTGGAGGATGAGGACTTCTACCTTTCCGGAGGTGCCCTTTACATTCCGGTCGAGGCCCGATGGGATTATCTGGTCAAGAACGCGAGCCAGCCGAACATCGCCGAGCTCATCGATAACGCCATTGAGGTGCTGGAGAACAAGTACCCCGACAGGTTGAAGAACGTCATTCCGAAGATATACACTCAGTCCCCCCTTGACCACCACGATTACACCTACCTCATCAACAAGTTTTCCGAGATTGATTTCGGCTACGACCATAAAGCTAAGGACATCTTCGGTCGTATCTACGAGTACTTCCTCGGAAAGTTCACGGAGGTTGAGGGCAAGCTCGGGGGCAAATTCTACACGCCCCGCTCCCTCACACGGTTAATAGTCGAGGTCCTCGACGTGAAGGGAGGAACCATCCTCGACCCGGCCTGCGGAAGCGGTGGCTTTTTCGTCTCGGCCCTTGAGAAGCTCGAGCGCGACGGCATTGATCCCCTGACGTTATCGATACACGGTCAGGACTCCGACCCGATGGCGTACAGGCTCACGAAGATGAACCTCCTAATCCGCGGTGCCGAGGGGGACATCAGAATAGGGGACTCCTACCACGATGATAAATTCGCCGGTATGACCTTTGACTACGTCGTGGCCAACCCGCCCTTCAACGACAGTGAGTGGGGGGCCGACAGGATAAGGCCGGACGATCCAAGGCTCAGGCTTGGAGGAAAGAGGCTCCCGGTGCCCCCTAACAACAACGCCAACTACATGTGGATACTCCATTTCATCCATCACACCGCGCCCACGGGAAAAGCCGGCTTCGTCATGGCCAACGGAGCCCTTACCGGTGGAAGGGTTGAGGGTGAGATAAGGAAGGCCATAATCGAGAACGACCTTATCTACGGGATAGTGGCCGCGCCTCAGAAGCTGTTCTACAACGTCTCACTCCCGGTGTCCCTGTGGTTCATAAGGAAGGAGAAGCCCAAGCACATGAAGGGGAAAGTGCTTTTCATCAACGCGAAGGACCTCTACGTTCAGGTTTCCAGACGGCAGAACGTGATGACGGACGAGCACATCAAAAAGGTCGTCGATAAGTTCAAACTCTTTGAGGAAGGAAGGCTCGACGAGATAGACGAGACGGGCTTTGCGAAAGTCGCCACCATCGAGGAGATAGCGGCCAACGGGTACGCTCTAACACCCGGAAGGTACGTCGGGGTTAAACTGGAGTTCGACGACAGGAGAACCTTTGATGAGAAGATGAGGGAGTACAGCGAAGAGCTGGGGAAGCTGCTCAGGGAGGAGGAAGAGCTGACGGGAAAGATCAGGGAGGTTATGGAGGCGTTAGGGTGGAAAATTTAGAGGGGATGGACTATGAAAATATATTTTTGGAGTAAATCTGCAACAAAGCCCAGCAAGAGCACGAAGGACATTCTCAATTCCAAGGAGGTAACAGTGGAGGAAGATATATACAGTTTATTAAGAGCGTTGGAGAAGAAAATTGAAGTATGGAGAGACTTTGAAAATGATGTTGAACCAGAAAATAGCTCTGTAAAGAAGTGGATTAAAAAAATAATGGATTCCTATCCCAATAAAAGGGACGATGAAGTAGAATATCTGATAGATACATTTAGGGCATCACTAAACACAAAATCAAAAGAGGCAGACAAGTTCATAGTTGGAGTTCTTCAGATGAAAGACGTTTTGGTAATAGTTCATAGTCGGAAAGATCCCTCTTTAGCTGAGATTGAGGAGGGACTATATTCAGTTAGAGTGGTGTTGCATCCAAAAAACATCATACGAGCAGATATCATAAAACGAACTCAAAAGGATGTGCTCTTTGCGGCCTTTGAATATAGTAAGCGACTCAGTAAGGGGCACGCAAAATTCTGGGGAATAGAGCCCGAGGAAGTAGGGTGGGAATCATTAGGATCAATAAAACTCAACATTGAGCTTGATACCTTTTCTTTCCCCATTTTATTGCCCATAGAACAAGATGACTTAAAAGAGCTCATTGGTACAGGTGTCATTTCCACAACTGGAAAAATAAAGATTGGAAAAGATGAAGGGAGAATAACAAAAGTGTTCGTCCGAAATAAAGCATATAACTATAATGAATTCTACGATATGTTCGTGGCTTGGACTGAGAAACTCAATTCCTATAAAAAGGAATTCATGAAAATTGTTCCATCCCAAACGAATTTGATGACGTACTATTCTAACATTAGGTACCAGTATACGGAGGATGAGGTATACCTCTACAAAGTCACCGAAAATAGTGAAGAAAGGCTATTCAAAAAAGAACATCCAAATTACACAATATGCTTTTGCACCACTGCAAGACCGGGAATACATCCTAAGAGGGGCTTTTTAATAAAGTTATACAATTCGATTTTCAATGGGAACGGAGAGTTAATCAGGGTCTGGCACGCGGGAGAAGAAACTACATTAGAGCCATTCAAACTTGGAAATCTGGAAATATACAATAAAGTTGAGGTTCCAGAAGAAATTTTGGACTTCTCAAATAACCTTATGATGCAAATCCAAGATGCCCAGAGCAGAAAAGGCAGATTATTAATGGAATATCTATTGTGCAAAGTTTACAGTGAAAATATTAAAAACGGACACCTTAAAAGCATGTTCGAGTTTATTATGGATGACATACTGATAGAAGAAATTAAATATGAATTTAGACACCCGGGAAACTTGCAAAAGGAAGACATTTTAGAGTTTAAGTCTGCGGATGATTCTATCCTCAGAAAGCCCGCTAGATTCACAGAAAAGAAATTAGTCCCTACTATTAAAAAATATTTAGACGGACCTACAAGGAGGTACTGTATAACCTACGGAATAGAAGATGATTCCACTATTGCCCCAATCCGGCATCTAAAAAATGACATGATAACCGAAATAGAGAAAAGGGCCAATAAACAACTTTCAAACGAAAGCGTCAAAATACATATTCTGCCAATCCCACATAACGGAGGAGTGGTGCTGGCAGTTTACATGATCCCCAAATATGGAGGGGATTAAGTATGGCCCTAAAGTTCAGATGGGAAAGCAGGTTCAAGAAAACTGAAATCGGAGAGATACCGGAGGATTGGGAGGTTAAGAAGCTTGGAGAGGTCATTTTTATTAATAAAAAACCAGAAAATAACGGAGATAAACCAATTGGATTTATAAGCATGGAGAACATTCCCGAAGATGGATTATACCCAAAATTCGAGGTGAAAAATCGAGATAATGTAAAAAGCGGGGTTGAAGTTCCTCCCAATTCATTATTATTGGCAAAAATAACTCCATCCTTCGAACATGGAAAAAGCTGTATTGTTCCAAACAATACCAACTACAAATGGATGGCTACAACAGAAGTCTTCTCCATTCTCCCTAAAAACAACAAAATTGATAAGCTGTATCTGTTCTATTTTCTGAAAATTCCCTCTGTTAGAAAAGGATTACAGTATACTATGACAGGCACAAGCGGAAGACAGCGAGTGCCTAAAAGTGCTTTAGAGCAGTTATTAGTTCCTTACCCATCCCCAGAAGAACAAACCCGCATCGCCACCGTTCTTTCATGGTTCGACGACCTCATCGAGAACAAACGAAGGCAGAACGAGATTCTGGAAAAGATGGCAATGGCAATTTTCAAGAGCTGGTTTATAGACTTCGAGCCCTTCAAAGATGAGGAGTTCGTTTACAGCGAGGAGCTGGACATGGAGATTCCGGAGGGATGGGAGGTTAAGCCGATAGGAGAAACTGTTGATATCCTCTACGGAAAAGGATTACCAAAATCAAAGAGAGAAAAAGGACGTTTTCCTGTTGTGGGTTCAAGTGGCATCATAGGATATCACACTCAATTTTTGGCAACAGCTCCCTCTGTAGTTATTGGTAGAAAAGGAAATGTTGGGAGCGTGTATTTAATGTTGGAGCCGTTTTACCCTATCGATACTGTATTCTACACCACTGGAACTAATCCAGCAGTAACATTCTATATTTACCATCATCTAAAACTTATTCCACTTGCTGAGTTAGGATCGTCTGATACTGCAGTTCCTGGAATAAATATTAACAATCTCAAAGCAGTTAAATTTCCAATCCCACCACAACCGATCCTCCAGCGCTTCCACTCCCTCGTAGAGCCCCTTTTCCAGAAAATCCTACTCAACCAGAGGGAAATAATGCTCCTGAAAAAGATTCGCGACGCGCTCCTTCCACAGCTGGTGTTTGGAAGGCTGAGGGTGGAGGAGGTATGAGTGTTAAAAGAAGACTCCATCGTTGAACAAGAAAGAATTTCAGAGTCAAGGTGATACAATGGGAGAAGGGGCAAGGCTAAACGAGGGTTACATGGTCGAGGACACGGCCATCAACGTTCTAAAGGGGCTGGGTTACGCTTACGTCCACGGCTCCGAGCTCACCCCTGAAGAAGGGGAGAGGGAATCCTACCGTGACGTCATCCTGCGGGACCGGTTCCTGAGGGCCGTAAAGCGGCTCAACCCATGGCTAACCGACGAGCTGGCCTTGAAGGTTTACGAGATGGTCAGGAACCCGGACCATCCGGACTTCGTCGTCAGGGGGATGCTGTTCTACGATATGCTCTCAAAGGGCGTAAAGCTCACCTTCAAGACCGGGGGCGAGGAGAAGACGAGGTTCGTAAGGCTCGTTGACTTCCAGAATCCGGATAACAACGAGTTTCTCGTGTCCAACCAGTTCACCGTCGAGTACTACTACGAGAACGACCGCTTCAGGAGACCGGACATGGTGGTATTCATAAACGGGCTCCCGATTGCCATCTTCGAGTTCAAGGGTTATAACTCCAATCAAACGGCAAAGGACGCGTTCAACGACCACGACGTCAAGAAGAAGGACATTCCACAGCTCTACCAGTACGCCCAGATACTGGTCGCCAGCGATGGAGTCGAAACCCGCTACGGCTCCCCCACCAGCGGTTGGGACCGCTTTTTCGTCTGGGAGGGGGTTATGAGCGATGACGATGTGAGGCCCATAGAAGTCGAGGGGCACGGTGCCCTCGCCTACGAATACAACGGCAAACAGTACACCAGTCTGGATATACTGCTAATGGGACTCTTCCGCAGGGAGCACCTGCTGGAGTATCTGGAGGACTTCATCGTCTACGACAGGAGAGGAAAGAGTTACTCGAAGATAATCGCCACCTACTACCAGTTTTACACCGTAAAGAAAGCCGTTGAAAGGACGATGCGAGCAGTACTTCACGGAGAAAAACCGGAGGACAGACGGATAGGCATAGTATGGCACGCTCAGGGAACGGGCAAATCCATAACCATGCTCCTCTACGCCAAAAAGGTTCTTAAGGTCAGGGAACTGAATAACCCGCTTCTCATCTTCCTTACCGACCGGCGAGAGCTCGATGAACAGCTCTATGAGGTCTTTGCGAACGTCTTTACCGAGGCCGAGCATGTGGAAAGCATAACCGAACTTCAGGAGGCGATCAAGAAAACTCCCGGTGGAATAATCTTCGCCACCATCCAGAAGTTCGGCCGAAAGTCAAAGGACGAGGAGTACCCATTCCTGACGGACAGGCGAAACGTAATCGTGATAGCGGACGAGGCCCACAGGAGCCAGTACGGGCAACTGGCCCAGAACCTCAGAAGGGCCATCCCCAACGCTTCCTTCCTGGCCTTCACCGCCACTCCCATTGACTACGATGACCGTTCCACGTTTCTGGTGTTTGGTGATTACGTTAGTGCCTACCCCATGGACAAAGCCAGACGGCACAACGTTGTTGTTCCCATCTACTACGAGGCCCGTCTAACCGAACTCCACCTGACGAAGGAGTTTATAGACCTTGAGTTCGAGAATCTCTCGGAGAAGGTGGCTGCTGACCCGGAGACTAAGGAGGGTCTCAAGAGGGCCTTTGCAAAGCTGGAACGGATAATGCTCACGGAGGAGTATCTATCCCGTATTTCAAAGGATATAGTGGAGCACTTCAACAGGCGCGTTCAGGACTTCGACGGAAAGGCTATGGTGGTAACGATAAGCCGCAGGGTGGCCGTCGAGCTCTACGGCTGGATAGTGAAACAGCCCAAGGCTCCTAAGGTGGCCGTCGTCATCTCGGGCGATAAATCCCGGGATCCTGAGGAGTTCCATCCCCACATCAGGACGAGAAAGCAACTGGAAGACCTCGCCAAGGAGTTCAAGGATCCTGAATCGGATCTTAAGATGGTTATCGTCGTGGATATGTGGCTTACGGGATTTGACGTTCCCCCTCTCCACACGATGTACTTCTGGAAGCCCATGAAGAACCATAGCCTCGTCCAGGCCATCGCGAGAGTTAACAGGGTCTATAAGGACAAGCCGGGGGGCCTTATCGTTGACTACATCGGTATAGCGGACGACCTTTCAAAGTCCCTCTCGAAATATTCCAGCGAGGCAAGGAGAGACATCATGACGGACATCAGGCTCATTCTGGATACACTGAAAAAGAAACATGAGGACGTGAAAGCCCAGCTAAAGGGGATTGATTACAGGAACTGGAAGGATCTCTCCCCGGAGGAACTATCACGACTCACGGTGAAGGCCTACGGGCTCATAGCCAGGAGCGACGAAGCCAAGAAGAAGTTCGTAAGGGACGTGGTGGCCCTGAAGAAACTATACCTTCTCGCCAGCCCCCATCCCGAGGCAACGGCCATTAAAGAGGAACTGCAGTTCTTCGAGATGATAAAGAGGATGATAGTGAAGTACTCCACCAGACTATCGAGGGAGATATCGAAGGAACTGGAGAGGGAAGTTCAGGAGATTATCTCAAGAGGAATCACCGCTCGGGAGCCAGTAGACATCTTCGAAATGCTGAGAAAGAAGAAGCCCGAGATCTCGATACTCTCCGACGAGTTTCTCAACGAGTTTACCAAGATCGAGAACAAGAATTACGTTAGGGACGTCCTGATGAAGATTCTCAGCGATGAACTCCGTTTTAGAACGCGGATCAACCCCCCACGCTTCAAGAAGTTTTCAGAAATGCTGGAAACCATAATCGAGAAACATAACCAGAAGCTCATAACGACGGCCGAGATGATAGAAGAGCTGGTAGAACTGGCGAGGAATATGAGAAAGGCCATCGAGGAAGGGAAGGAACTCAGCCTCAGTGATGATGAACTGGCCTTCTACGATATGTTGTTGACTTATCCGGACTTGCCCATACGGGAGAGAGAACGTGTGGAGCGGATCGCCCGGGAGATCGCCAGAATGATGTCAGGCTACGTTAAGGTAGCAGACTGGAAGAGGAAGAAGAACCTCCGGGCAAAGATCCGCGCTGGGTTGAAGATGATTCTGGTAAAGGAGGGAATAAACGACTACTCCCTGATAAGCAACTTATCAGATAGTCTTTTAGAATATGCCGAGGGAGTGTATGGTATAAGGGAAGGAGCGTAAACGGGGCAGGAAAATTTGAGGGTAATTGCCCAAAATTAAGTTTTCCCTGCCTGTCCTTTCCCTGTTACCGCACGTTGCCCCTCTAATGCCGGATAAATTCAAAAAGTAAATTTTTACCTGATGGGGTCTCTCTTTTACATCCAAAGACATGATCCCACCGTTCAAGGAAATGCTGGATAACTTCAAACAAGACATAATCCCGAACTACAAAACCTTCAGGGATTTTAGAAAAAATCCCAGAACAGATAATGGTAAAAATAGCAATTGAAGAACTAGAACCCACAGCTCCCGTTTTAGATTAGTGGCTATGCTGGTCGTTATAGTGAAGCTAAAGTAACCATCCCTCGGTTTCGAATAATCCCTCATACCTTTAACTAAACCCAAAGGTTTTATAGTATGCAGGCGGAGTTCAGGTTGGAGGGTGTAAAAGTGAAAATACTCGTTGTTTTCTATTCCCGGACCGGGAACACCAGAAAAGCGGCGAAAATAATGGCCGAAGTCCTGAATGCCGATGTGGATGAGGTAATCGATAAAAAGAACCGGAGGGGAATTCTGGGCTTCCTAAGGGCCGGTTACGACGCCACCCGCGGAAAAACCACGGAGATAGAGTTCCAGAGGGATCCTTCAGATTACGATCTCGTCGTGATTGGAAGCCCTACGTGGAACAGCAGGGTGACTCCTGCTATCAGAACTTACCTCATGAAAAACGGGGAGAAGATCAAGAAGGCCGCCTTTTTCACCACATGTGCCGGAAGGTCCAGGAAATGCCTCTCTCAGATGGAGGAGATTCTCGGGAAGAAGCCTTTAAAGGCTGGAATCCTTTTACAGAAAAGCCTTGAAAGGGACGCACGCGAGTTTGCGGAGGAACTGAAAAAGGGCACTGCTTAACTTTTTACTGTCTTTCAAAACTCTTGGATTATGGACTTCTCAAGAGCGTAGGGTGTGGGAAAGTGAAGTTGCGGAAAAAATTCTCGGGCTGAGCTTCATATCCATGCGCTGGAACAAGTAATCATAATTGTGGAGAAACTTTTATATTCGATAAACTTCCATCCCTTTTCGGTGATGGCATGAAGAGGGCAGCGGCTTTATTCCTGGTCCTGCTAACGCTGTCTTTGATCCCGGTAAACACGGTGAAAGCGGACGTTTTCCCGAATGAGATCCTGAAGTTTCCGAGCACCGGCACCCCGGCCATAGCAAAACCCGGAGAGACGGTAACGATTCAGGCGGCCGATGGCGTTGACATAACGAGGCTTTCAATAATCTCCATCCTAAATGGGCCCTACGATCTTAACATCCTCAGGAAAGAGGGCGGCACGGTAATAGCCGAGATTCCGAAGGAGGCCGTTCCCGGGAGCTACTTCCTCCAGGTGGAGTCGAGTAAAGGGAGTATTGTGATCCCCAACGGCGTCTGGGTTCTGAACGAATATCCAAAGGTGCTGAGGATATGGCACGTAAGCGATACCCACGTCACCAGCGGTTCCAAGGTGGGCTATGTGAACGGGGAGAAGTTCTGCAGGAGCCTGAGCAAGTGCGGTGAAGGTGCGATTCCGCTAACGAGCTACTTCGCAACTGACAGCGCCTTTACTTACGGAGCGATGAGCGATGAGGTGGACGTTATAATTAACACGGGGGATGACGTGGACACCGCCGGGGATCTAAAAGGCTACAACCTTTACTTAAACGCAGTTGAGAACGCCGTGGCGACCGGAAAGCCGGCCATAATAATCAAAGGAAACCACGATGACCCGCCGACCTACTACTCAAAGCTCGTCGGTTTAACGGACTTCAACCTGACGATCGGGAAGTTCCTCATAATAGGACTCGACTCCCACGGAGATCAGGCCCACCCGAATATGGACCAGCTCGAGTGGATGGAGAGCGTTCTCGAGGCACACCCCGACAAGATACCCATAGTCCTTGTGCACCACCCCTTCTGGTACAAGACCCCCGAGGGGAGGAGCGGAAGAATCGAAGGCTACAGCGCCACCGATGACTGGGATACCATAGCTCCATGGGTGAGCTGGTACTGGATCGGCGGACCCGATAGGACGAGCGAGGACATAGCAAAGCGCTTCCTCGAGGATGTGGAGAAGTACAACATCAAGCTCGTCCTCAGCGGTCACGTACACGCGGATTACGTGCAGGTTTACAAGGATAAGAACGGGAACGAGCACTGGTTCGTAACGAACACCGCCACCGGTGCCCCCGATAAGAGGGAGGAGAACAACTGGTACGGATCGAGGATAGTGGAGATAGACGAGAACGGCAACGTTAGACTGCCTTACATAAAGGACATGTTCGGCACGATATTCGGTCCCTTAAGCTCCCTTCCGGTTCCCCAGGAGTTCCTGGTCTTCAGAAAGACGGGAGAGGACGGGAGCGGTGCCCTGTTCATAAACAAGTACAAAGAGATAAGCGGAAAGTTCGTTCTGGTTGCCCCCGAGGGGGCCAAGGTCGATGAGAGTGCAACGGACGTTGAGTACAGGCTCCTCGGCGAGAGGACAATAGGAGACAAGCACTACATGCTCTTCAACGTAACCGTTCCCCTCGGAGAGCACCAGATCGTTGTAACCAAGGCTCCGGACACGACCAAGCCCACGGTGGAGATAGCCTACACCTACCCCTCAAAGCCAAAGGTGGGGAAGCCCTTCCAGGTGTACCTGCAGGCGAGTGACAACGTTGGAATAAAAGAGGTTCAGGTGGAGATAGTTACAGCCAGCGGGGTCAAGAAGTACACCGGGATTCCAACCAAAGGGGATCCCAACGGAAACTACTTCTACGTCAAGGTCGACGGGGTCGACACACCGGACTACACCATCAGAGCCGTTGCCGTGGACTTCAACGGAAACAGGGCGATGGCCGAGAAGGTAATAACGCAGTCGAGCAGCACCACCTCAACGGTATCCCCGAGCACCGCATCAACCACATCCCAGAGCGGAACGTGCGGTCCCGCTGCGATTGTGGCACTGGCATTAATTCCCCTCCTTATGAGGAGAAAGAAGTGATCTCTTTGGTATTTCTTTTTCTATCCTTCTAAACTTCCCCAACGGCCGTTGATACCTGCGTGAACATCAGTACAGCTTTTTGAGGGTTCTAACGCTCGCTATGAAAAAGAGAAGCCCCAGTATTGAAAGCAGGAGCACCGAGTACTCGAAGGGTATTACGTCGTAGTAGTCAAGGATCGCAAAGCGAAGGGCCTCAACGGAGTAGGTGAGGGGAGTTACAATGCCCGCCAGCATGAACCACCGGGGGAAGAGGGAGAGCGATGCTATTGCCCCGCTCGTGAATATCATGGGGAGCCTGAAGAGGTTGAGGTAGCTCATCACGTTTATGGGGTTTCTTACAGCAAGGGATACGTAGACCCCAAAGGCGGAAAAGGTGAAGTTCGCCATTGCAATCAGTATCAGGGTCAGGACCGGATGGGAGATGCCGTAGCGCAGGAAGTTCAGGAGGAGCAGGAGGGTTATGATGCTAACCATGGTCCCAAAGAGCGCTCCAACGAGGATTTTCGCAAGGATTATCTCACCGTATCTCACGGGAGCCAGAAGGAGGCGCTCGAACGTCTTCAACCGGCGCTCGAAGATCAGCGAGGAGGCCACAAAGGACGTTGTGGCGAAGAGGGCCGATATGCTCACGAGTCCGGGTGCGAGGTGGTCCACATCTCCGAAGCGCACTATGAAGGAGAGCGTGAAAACGAGGGGAAACACCAATCCCCAGCTTATAGAGCCCGGTTTCAGCATGTACTCCCTGAACTCCTTCTTCACTATGGCGAGGATCTTCATATCGGGCATCCCCCGCATGAGGTCCTGCAGGTAGGAGACTCATTGCTTTCATCCGTGAGCCTGAGAAAGACCTCCTCGATGCTGGGCAGCTGCGTTTCCAGATGGAGGATTTTAAACCCAAGCTCCCCCTTCAGTTCATGCAGCTCATCCAGAAACCCGTCCACGTCGCCCGTTTCTATCAGGATCAGATCCTCATCGAAAGATGGCCCGTACTTCTCCAGAGCCCTGAGGAGCCTGTTGCTCAGGGGTTCGACCTTAAACCTCACCCTGATTCCGCTTCCAAGAAGGGAGCGCACCTCGTTTCTCCTCCCCATGGCCACTATCTTTCCCCTGTTTATTATGGCTATCCTGTGCGGAAGCTTCTCAGCCTCAACCATGTTGTGGGTGGTCAGGAATATCGTTCTCCCCTCCTTGTTCAGGGAGAGGACCATTTCCCTGACGAGCTTTGCGGAGTGAACATCGAGGGCGACGGTGGGTTCGTCCATGAATATCACGGGGGGCTCGTGAACGAGCGCCGCCGAGATGGCAACCCTCCTTTTGTACCCCGAGCTTAGCTTTCCAAACTTCTGCCTTCTCGGGAGGTTGAACTCCTTTATGAGGCGCTCCACGTTCTCCTTAGGCGCGTTATAAAGCTCCGCAAGGAAGTTCAGGTTTTCCTCAACCGTCAGCTCATCGTAGAGGTTTGAAACGTCCTGAACGACCCCTATGCTCTTCTTAACCTTCAACCGCTCCCTTCTAACATCGTAGCCGTTTACGTAGGCTTCTCCTTCGGTTATCTTTGTCAGGGTTGAGAGCATCCTCACGGTGGTTGTCTTTCCCGCGCCGTTTGGCCCGAGGAAGCCGAAGATCTCCCCCCTCTTCACCTCAAAGCTTACGTGGTCAACGGCAACCAGATCGCCGTACTTTTTGGTGAGGTTCTTTGCCGTTATCACGCTCACTCTCTCATCTCCCGGATCGCCAGCAGCAGCATGGCCGTTAACACGAGGATTAGACCGCCGAGGATGTAGCTTTTTTCGGTGCCTTCCCTTTGGGCCACGCTGGTTTGATCGGTTACGGTGGTTGATTCCTTTTGCATGTCCATGAAGTGGACGGTTCCCTCGCACAGGATCTTTGAGAACACCTTGTGGGAGACGGCAAGGTAGCGCCCGTTCTCGCTTATGGAGACCTTTTCAATGGTTTCGTTTGTCTCGAATACCCAGTCCACGTTACCCTGCGGGTCTATGAAGAACGCCTGACTCCCCCCACCCGCCAGAACGTAGCCCCTGCCGATTCCAACGTCCCACATGACGTCAAAGCTCGGGATTGAGTACAGCTCCTCCCCATAGCTGTCCAAAACCACTATCTCCCCGATATCTCCAGCCACAACGGTCCTGTTCCCGTCGAAATCCATATCACGCACGTAATCGTCGAAATCCCTTTCCCAGAGCTCTTCTCCCTTTAGCGAGAATGCGTAAACCCTGCTCCTCCAGTTCCCGTTCTCTTCCCACAGGGCGAGAACCATAACCCGTCCGGCCTTTGCCTTTACACGCCAGACCCTTCCCCTGAGTTCCTTTTCCCACAGGAGGGTGCCTTCGTCATTTAAAAGCACGAGGTTTCCCCCATCGTCTCCCGCGATGACGTAACCCCCGTAGAGTTCGGCGCTCCATACCGGAGCCTTCAGTTTATACTTCCACTTCAACTCCTTCCCTTCAAAGAAGTAGACGTTTCCATCCTCGCTTCCGGCTATAAACCTCTCCCCATCTTTGCTTATATCGACGGCCCATACTATGCCATCCGTCTTGTATTCGTAGATCAGGTTCCCCCTCGGGTCAAAGAGGTGAACGAAGAAGCCTTTTGTCCCCACGACGGTGTAATCGTTGTCGCTCAGGGCTATGGAGTAGGGGAAATCCCTTACAGGCGATTTAAAAACCCTCGTGCCGTTCGGTTTAAAAAGAATGGCATCGTATCCGAAGCCGAGGGCAAGGTCTCCATTGTCGTTGAAGGCCATGGAAAAGACGATGCACTGGTCTTTGTACGTCCAGTCCCACCGGGGCTGTGCAGAAACGTCCGGAAACATGATTATCAGGAGGAAGGCGATGATAAGGATGAACTTTTTTCTCATGAGGTTCACCGGGGGGTTGATGTTCCCCGGAATTTAAAAGCTTGATGCAAACAATCAAAAATCAGTAAACTTAAAGGCCCATGGAAGCCACGCAGTATCCTCAGAGCATCCTCCCGGTGCCCTCGAGGGCCTCGGAGGAAATCCTTTCCCTTGCTATCTTCTCCGCCGTCCGCTTCCTTACCCTCTCCTCCACCTCCTCGGGCCTTCCGAAGAATATTGCCTCAGCCGGGCACATCTCACTGCACGCGGGAGCCATTCCAAGTTCCCTTCTGTCGGCGCACATATCGCACTTTACCATTGCTTTCACCTTCACGTCGAAGCTCGGCACTCCGAAGGGGCACACCGCCAGACACATGAAGCACCCGATGCATTTGTCGGGGTCTATTATAACAGCCCCATCCCCGTCCCTGTGTATGGCACCCGCCGGGCAAACGTCCATGCACGGGGCCTTCTCACAGTGATGACAGTTTATGGGAACCGGAAGGCCGCTTACGGTGTAGTAGATCCTTATGTTCGGTTTCCCGTTGTGGAGGAACTCACAGACGCTCTGGCACGTTTCACATCCTATGCACAGGCTGTAATCAACGTGGAGGATTCTCCTCGCCATTTTAATCACCCCGGAGCCAGAGGTGCATGCTCTCGGCAGCCAGAAGCCCGTCCAGCACGGCCCTGCCAACCTTCGATGGCCCTATAACCACATCCCCCGCCGCAAAGACGCCCTCCCTGCTCGTCATGTGCCGCGAATCAACGACGATTCTGCCCTTTCCATCAACCGCTATACCGGCATCCCCTGCGAAGGGGGGCGTTGGTCTCTGACCGACCGCAAAGATCACGTAATCGACGTCTATCTGGAAGTTTGAGCCTTCAATCGGGATCGGTTTTCTCCTTCCCCTCTCGTCGGCCTCTCCGAGCCTGCACTTCTGTAGTTCGATCGCCCTGACCCTTCCACCTTCGCCTATTATCCTCGCGGGAACCGTGAGCTCGAGCCATTTGATTCCCCTTTGCTTTAGGAGGTTTATCTCGTACGCACCGGCGGGGGCTTCGTTGATCGTCCTGCGGTAGCTCATGTAAACCTTCTCCGCACCGAGGAGCATGCTTTCCATGGCGGCGTCAACCGCCGTGTGTCCCGCGCCAACCACCATGACTTTTTTACCCTCGATCGGGGGAACCTCGTCCCAGCCCATGTGGCCGAGCCTTGCGGATTTGATTCTGAACAGATACCCCAAGGCCGGGTAGACCCCCTCCAGATCCACGCCCTCAATTGCCGGCATCCATGATTTCCATGTGCCTGTGGATATAAGGACGGCATCGTATTCCTTCACGAGTTCATTGAAGTCCACAACGTTTTCGACGAAATCGTCCCCCTCCTCATCACCGTTTCCGAATGCAACTTTTGTACCGGCGAAGAATTTAACTTCAAAGACGTTCTCCAGCTCCCTGCACCCCTCCCTAACGCGGTAGATTGGGATCCTGAACTCGGGTATCCCGAAGAGCATCAGACCACCGGGCTCCGGGAGCTTATCGTAGACGTGGACCTCATGGCCGTGGCACACGAGGTAACCAGTGGCACTCAGTCCCGCCGGGCCGGCACCGATTATGGCAACCTTTTTCCCCGTGGGCCCGGGTTTTTCCCTGCAGAGAAAGGCAAACCTCATCCCACCCATAACCATCACCTCATATAACCTTCGTACTTTGTCGCCACATCAAAAAGCCTCTTTCTTTTGCAGTCATCGCACAGATAGGCCATTTCCGGGTCTTCTCCCATGCTCTCAAGCTTTCTCGCGAGGTATTCAGCCTCCTTGAGGGTGCGATTGAGCCTTTTGCCGCAGCCCGCGCATGAGGCGTACTCAAAGAGGAAGACGGCTCTCTCGGGCCTTCCTTCTATTGCGCCGGTGGGACAGGCATCGTTGCACTCGTACCCACAATCCCCGCATTCCTCCGGCTCGAAGACTACCTTCCGGAGGTTCTCCTCGGAAATTGAAATGGCATCGAAGGGACAGACCTTTGCGCAGATGCCGCATCCAATGCAGAGGTTTCCCTTTAGCATGGGATCACCTGAGGATTGCTATCCTCTCTATGGCCTTCCTCTGGGCCTCGACTATGCGTTCCGCTCTGTTCCTTCTCTTCTCCTCCATGATCTCGTTTATCTCACCGAAGACGAGTGCTTCCGTTGGGCAGACGGATACGCAGGCGGGGAGCTTTCCCTCCCTTCTTCTATCCGCACAGAGGTCGCACTTAACGGCCACCTCCCTGATGGGGTCAACGATGGGAATGGCGTAGGGGCAGACGGCCGAGCACATGTAACAGCCTATGCACTTATCCTCCTCGAGGACCACGGCTCCACTCTCATCCCTGTAAAGGGCGTTCGTCGGGCACACCTCAACGCATGGCGCCTTCTCGCAGTGACGGCAGTTCAGGGGAACGGCCATGTCCTCAAACTCGTAGACGCTTATGAGGGAGATCCCGTGTTCCTTTTCACACGCCACCTCACAGGCCCTGCAGGCTATGCACCTTCCAAAGTTTATGAAAAGCTTCATTCACATCACCCTCTCCACCCTGCATGCGCTAACCTTTAACTCGGGTATTTTCGCCACGGGATCGAGGGCATCGTTCGTGAGAACGTTGGCCCCCCAGTGCCACGGAACGGCTATCAGGCCTTCGCCGACGCGCTTCGTAATCCTTGCCCTGCACTCGTAGGATCCGCGCCTCGTTACGATCCTGATCCTTTCTCCATCCTCAATTCCAAGCCTTTTAGCGTCTGAAGGGTTGATCTCAGCGTAGGCCTCCCCCCACCTTCTGGCGAGCGCCTCACTCCTTCCGCTCATCGTGGCCGTGTGGTACTGCCCCACGACCCTGACGGTCGTCAGCATGAAGGGGTAATCCTCATCCGGCAGTTCAGCCGGCGGTCTGAACTCCACGGGAATTAGATTCGCCCTTCCATCGGGCGTCGGGAAGCGCTCCACGTGGAGGCGCTCCGTTCCCGGGTGGTCTTCACTTGGACAGGGCCACTGGATGCCTTCAACGTTGCCCTTAAGCCTCTCCGGAGTTATGCCCCTGTACTGGGGAACCACGAGGCATATCTCCCGCGTTACGTCCTCCACGCTTTCGTAGTTGAAATCCAGGCCGAGTGCCTTCCCGAGCATCACCAGTATCTCCCAGTCGGCCTTTGCCTCTCCCGGCGGCTCTATGGCCTTGAAGTTCCACTGGACCCTCCTTTCGCTTGCCGTGAACGAGCCTTCCTTCTCCGCGTAGGCCGCCGCCGGCAGGACGTAGTGGGCATGCTCCGCGGTCTCCGTCAGGAATATGTCCTGAACCACGAGCAGTTCGAGGTTCTCGAGCGCTTCGATCACGTGCTTCGTGTTGGGATCGCTCACGGCCGGGTTCTCCCCCATTACGTAGAGGGCTTTGATGTTCCCTTTGTGGGCCTCCTTTATCATTTCGGGAACCGTCAGGCCGGGCTTCTCTGGAAGCTCCTCCACGCCCCAGATCCCGGCCACGCGCCCGCTATCGGTGACGCTCTGGTAACCGGGAAGGACGTCCGGGAGGGCACCCATATCGCAGGCACCCTGCACGTTGTTCTGACCGCGCATCGGGAACAGGCCCGTCCCCTCTTTGCCCACGTAGCCGCACAGCAACCCAAGATCGGCGAGGGCCTCGACGTTTCCGGTTCCGGTCACATGCTGCGTGATGCCCATGGCCCACATTATTATCCCCCTGCCGGCTGTTGCGAAGGTTATGGCAGTCTCCCGGATCAGGTGCGCCGGTACGCCCGTGATCTTCTCAGCGTACTCAGGTTTGTACTTCTCGACAACCCTGACGAGCTCTTCGAAGCCCTTCGTTCGCGAGGACACGAAATCCCGGTCGTATAGGCGCTCCTTTATTATGACGTGCATCAGGGCGTTGGCCAGTGCTATGTCCGTCCCGGGCCTTATCCGGAGGTGCATATCGGCAAACCATGCCGTCCGGGTCTTCCTTGGGTCGACCACGATTATTCTGGCCCCATTGTCCTTTGCCTTCAGGATGTAGTGCATCAAAACGGGATGGGTTTCGGCCGGGTTGTAACCCCATATGAGGAGCACTTTTGCCCGGGGTATGTCCCTGTAGGAACCGCTCTGGGCCGCCGCCCCAACTGTTCTGCTAAGACCCGCTACCGTTGAAGCGTGGCACAGGCGGGCGCAGTGGTCAACGTTGTTCGTTCCAAGGAGGCGCGCCATCTTCTGCATGAGGTAGTTCTCCTCGTTGGAGCATCGGGCACTTGAGAGGAAGCCAAGAGCATCGGGGCCGTATTTGTCCCTTATCTCCAGAATCTTCCCGGCTATTTCCCTTATCGCCTGTTCCCAGCTGATCTCCACGAAACCCTTTTCTGTGCGCTTTAGGGGCCTTGTAAGCCTGTCCCTGTGCCTCAGAAAGTCCAAAGCAGCTACTCCCTTGGGGCACAGCTTTCCCCCGTTAACGCCCCCCTCGTAAACCTCTATCCCCACGGGCTCTCCGTTGAGCGTTTTTATGTAAAACCTGCACCCGACCCCGCAGTACGGGCAGAGTCCTATCGTGAGCTTTTCCATCCCTCTCACCTTTCACATTTTTATGTTAAAATTTAAGAGTTTTTCTGATAATTTAAGCAAATTTATGTTAAACATTTGCTTCCACCTCCGCATACGCCACGCCAGACCGCGTGGGTTACACCCGCCCCGTAGAGGATTATAAAGGCTGGAACCGCCCAGAGGGCCGCTTTTCCAAGACCGTTCAGTAGATAGGCTATTCCGGCCGGTATCAGGGTCATGAGCACGGTGAAGATCAGGAGAAGTTCCAGGAAGTCAAGGATCTCCTTAAGCGCACGCTCACCATCGGCCAGGTACCAGTGGTAAAAGCCAACGAAGAAGAAGCCACCGACGGCGTTTCCAACGGTGACCGGTATTACGTTTTTGAAAAAGTCAACCCATGTAACGGAGTAGTCGCTTGCAAATATTGTGCTCGTGATGGCCCACATGTTCGCAATGCTGTGCTCGAACCCGATGGCAACGAAGGCGAATATCGGAAACCACGTGGCGAGGATTTTTCCCGCGGTATCCTTTGCCCTGACGTAGAGCCATATGGCAACGTTAACGAGCCAGTTACAGCCCACGGCAAGCCAGAACGCTTTCCAGGGAGTTAGGTTAACCTTGTAGGTTCCTATGCCCACGAGAACATCCCTGAATAGTCCGCCCCCGAATAACCCCGTGCCGTAGACCGCCAGAAACGCCAGGAATACGCTACCCATGAAGTTGCCCGCGTAACTACCGATCCAGTTGTAAAGGACGTCCCTAACCTCAACCTTTCCCGTCAGCTTCGAAATGGACACGATCTGGGTGTTCCCGGTCCAGAGGTCTGCTCCGCCCAGAAGGACGGCTATGAGGCCCACGGGAAACACGGCACCCAGGAGGAGCTTGAACAACGACGTGTTGGGAAGCGTTCCGAGCTTCGGGTGAAAGCTCGCACCGGCCACTATCGCCAGCATGAACCCGAAAGCAATGTAAGCACCTGCCATAAAACCCGCGAAGAGGAGTTTTGACGGAGGGGCTCTGGTTTTGGCGTACCCTATACCCGAACAGGCATCCACACCTTCATGCACATTATAGAGTATTGGAGTACTTTTATCCTCCATAAAGATCACCTTTTATCTTGATGTCATCTTATGTTCATTGAAACGTATGGCATCGAGAATAAAAACCTTTTTTAAACACTTCATTTTCAACAAAAGGTTTGGAAATTACTGTTCTGGAAATTTAATGCCACCTAAACCCTTTTTTATTGCCCCGATGTACCTTCATGTTCCGGGATGCATTGATCGGTAGCGGAATTAAAGTCACGGGCGGGCAATACCGTTGATGGGGGTCATCGGATGGGTGTTACCCGAATCTCCGTGATGAAGAAAGGAACCCATCGGGTTTTTAACAACCCCGGAACGATCCGGCTGGGGGCAAGGTTTTCACAGGTTGTTATATTTTTTCCAGGGATGTGATGTTTGTCCAAAATATAACTTAAACTCTCATTTCTATGATTTTAAACAACTCAGAGTCGCTGGTATGCATGATCCTGACCCTTTTAGACACAAATCTCTCGCCGCATTCTGAAATTTACATTCGAATGCAGAAAGGGACTTTCAATAACATCGTGTTGCGTAAGGTTTTTATAATGTTCTAAATCATCGTCGGATGCTCTAATATGTGGACCAGTGAATTGGGAGGCGACTGTAATGAAAAGGGCTGGTATGGTTGTAGTGGCTTTGGTGCTTGTGGGACTCATGGCCGGAGCGGTCCTTGCGACACCGGTCAAGCCCACCGTGAAGAACGTCGGCCACCAGAAAAACTACGGGCTTTTGACCCCCGGGCTGTTCAAGAAAGTTCAGAGGATGAACTGGGATCAGGAAGTTGACACGGTGATAATGTTCGGAAGCTATCAGGACAGGAACAGGGCCCTCGGGATACTTAAGACCATGGGCGCTGAGGTGAAGCACTCCTACAGCATAATCCCCGCGGTTGCGGTTAAGATAAAGGTCAGGGACCTTCTTCTGATCTCGGGCATGATCGACACGGGTTTCTTCGGCAGGAGCAGCGTCTCGGGAATAAAGTTCATACAGGAAGATTATAAGGTTCAGGTTTCGGACGCTACTTCGGTTTCTCAGATTCAGGCCGACAGGGTCTGGAACTCCCTCGGTTACGACGGAAGCGGTGTGGTGGTTGCGGTAATTGACACCGGTATAGACGCGAATCACCCCGATCTGAAGGGCAAGGTCATAGGCTGGAAGGACGAGGTCAACGGCAGGACGACCCCCTACGACGATCATGGACACGGAACCCACGTTGCAGGTATAATAGCCGGGACCGGTTCGGTTAACTCGAACTACGTAGGCGTGGCCCCCGGAGCCAAACTGGTGGGCGTTAAAGTCCTTGGAGCCGACGGCTCGGGAAGCGTCTCCGATATCATAGCGGGCGTTGACTGGGTCGTCCAGAACAAGGACAAATACGGCATAAAGGTCATAAACCTGTCCCTCGGCTCAAGTCAGAGCTCCGACGGAACCGACTCCCTGAGTCAGGCCGTTAACAATGCATGGGACGCCGGTCTGGTCGTCTGCGTTGCAGCTGGCAACAGCGGACCGGATACCCGCACGATCGGTTCACCGGCAGCGGCCAGCAAGGTCATAACCGTCGGGGCTGTTGACAGCAACGACAACATAGCCAGCTTCTCCAGCAGGGGCCCAACGGCCGACGGAAGGCTCAAGCCGGAAGTGGTGGCCCCGGGCGTTGACATCATAGCCCCCCGCGCCAGCGGCACGAGCATGGGCACCCCCATAGACGATTACTACACCAAGGCCTCGGGAACCAGCATGGCCACCCCCCACGTCGCGGGTGTTTCGGCGCTCATCCTGCAGGCCCACTCCGACTGGACGCCCGATAAGGTAAAAACGGCCCTTATAGAGACGGCCGATATAGTTGCCCCGAAGGAGATAGCGGACATCGCCTACGGTGCCGGAAGGGTCAACGTTTACAAGGCCATAAACTACGATAACTACGCCAAACTTGTCTTCACCGGATCCGTTGCCAACAAGGGAAGCGCCACCCACTCCTTTGACGTGAGCGGGGCCACTTTCCTCACGGCCACCCTCTACTGGGACAACAGCGGGAGTGACATCGATCTCTACCTCTACGACCCCAACGGCAATGAGGTGGACTACTCCTACACCGCCTACTACGGCTTCGAAAAGGTCGGTTACTACAACCCCAGCGCGGGAACTTGGACGGTCAAGGTCGTCAGCTACAGCGGTTCGGCGAACTATCAGGTTGACCTCGTCAGCGATGGAAGCCTCAACCAGTCGGGCGGTGGGGGTTCAAATCCCAACCCGAACCCCAGCCCGACACCGACCACCGACAGCCAGACCTTCACCGGATACGTGGACGACTACTGGGACACCAGCGACAGCTTCACCATGACCGTGAACAGCGGCGCCACCAAGATAACGGGCGATCTTACCTTCGACACCAGCCGGCACGACCTTGATCTCTACCTCTACGACCCCAACGGGAACCTCGTGGACAGGTCCACCACGAGCGACAGCTTTGAGCACGTCGAGGCCTCCAACCCGACACCGGGTACGTGGACGTTCCTTGTTTACGCCTACAGCACCTACGGATGGGCCAGCTACGAGCTCAAGGCGGTTGTCTACTACGGCTGAAGCTTTTTAACTTCCTTTTCTTCTCCCTTTGGGGTGGTATGATGAAAAGGGTTCTCGGGATACTGTTCGTAGTCATGCTCATCGGGTTATCCCTTCCCCCCGGAAGTGCTAAAATCGAGCCCTACGTTTACACGCCCGCGGTTCCGGAAACTTCCTTCTCGGTCCTCGCCCTCTATCGAACCGGGGATTACGATAAGGTGATGGAGGGATGCGAGTGGCTTCTCCAGATGAAGACCCCCTTCGATTCGTGGGGGGTGGCCTACGGGGAAGAGCACATGGCCAAATACACGGCCATGGCGATGCTCGCACTCATGAGGGGCGAGAGGATAGCGGAGGGCCGGTACAGGGAAACGTTGAACGGAGCCGCTTACTGGCTGATATACAGGCAGAACCCTGACGGCTCCTGGGAGGACTACACGGGGACCGCTCTGGCGGTAATTTCGCTCAGGGAGTTCCTCGAAGGGGGATACATCGATGAGAGTCTAACGGGCTTTGAGAAACAGGTTAAAGAGGCCATAAACCGGGGAGAGGGCTGGCTCATCTCCTCGAAGGCAGAAACCGACGAAGAGAGGATATTCGGCTATCTGGCCCTCGGAAAGGAGAAGGAACTCGAGGACATGAAGGTTGAGGGTGAGCTTAAAGCTTACAGGGCCTTTGCCATGGCCTACCTCGGAAGGAAGGTCGGGCTGAGCGGTGACTTCAACTCAACCTTGGGCATAGCGATGGCCCTCTACGCAACGGGCAATCCCGAATACCGGAAGGAACTGATCGAAAGGGAGCACTTCGGATTCTGGGGTCCACTCCGCTACCGTGTTCTCGACCTTTTGAGCGTCTCAAAGGTTCCCGGTTTTGAGGACCTGAGGGGAATCGCCTGCCCCTACCTGAAGAAGATACAACCACAGGAGGACGTTGAAAGGGTAACCCTGGGAGACTACTACGTGCTCTGCAACCTAACCCCCGGGTTCCCATCGAACTACTCAAAGCTACTCCCGTGGCAGGTTGCCGAGATGGCCAGACTGAAGGCTCTGATCGGGGAGGACTACTCCGGAGAGGTAAGCTACCTCCTGAAAACCTCGAAAGGCGGTATCTGGAGGGACTTCTACAACACCGAATACGTTGTGTGGGTTCTCAGAACGCTGAAGGTGGACCACGATTACAACCGCTCGCTGGAGTACCTCTCCCGGAACCTCACATGGATGGTCCTGACTAAGGACCCAAAGACCGGAAATCCGGTTTACTACAACGTTCCCACCTACTACTTCGCCCACGCGCTGATGGTTTTCAAGGAGTTTGGGATGGAGAGGGAGCTCAACGAGACCCTCCGCATCCTCGGGGAGAGGCAGTACCCCAGCGGCGGGTTTCCCTACACTCAGGGCTCCGTTGCGGGTTTGCTATCTACCTCCAGAACCCTCTGGGCCCTGCACGAGGCCGGACTGGAAGGAAGCAGCCTGTACTCGAGGGGCGTTTCCTTCCTGAGGAACCTTATATACGCCAACCTTCCGGAGGTCGAAGTGAGGGACGGAAGGGTTGAGCTGGCCAACGCAACGTTTCTGCTGATCAGGGGTTCAAGATACGTCGGAAGCTCGAACGACACGGCAGAGATAGGCGATCTGGACGGCTACGTGACGATCTACCCCCGGGAAAACCCTCTCCTGATAGAGGCCCGGGCAGTTGAGGGCTTCAAAGTCTCCGGGGGGAAATGGGTGGGGCACTACGTTTACCCGGCTGTGGCTATCGTTCTGGCGGGTGCGGCCCTTCTAATGGTAACAAGAAGGAGACGAGAGAAGGGGCGCTGACCCCTTCCTCATTGTGTCGAGGCCTCTTCGTCGTTGTAAAGCTCGTCACCCGCTTCAATCTTATCTTCGAATCCCCTCGAGCCTTCGAGCGTCTGAATCCTGAACATGTAGCTCTTGTACCAGTTGTACGAAGGTTTGACCTTGACCGGAAGCAGCTTCCACGCCCTCGTCTTCTCCTCGTAGCCCCAGTTAACGTACTCGTTGAAGTTCCGGATGATGTCGGTTATGACAACGCCGAACTCGTTGAGAAGGACCCTCTGGATTTCCCTCCACTTGTCCAGCGAGCTTTCGCGTCTCGTTATGCCGAAGTAACCCGCGCATCCGGGTCCTTTTAGTGTAGCTATTCCCCTTCCTATGAAGGCCCTCACGGCTTCAAGCGTCTCGGGGGGGTCTGTTATGAACGTGTCGAACCTGTGAAGGGCATACTCCGGTAGTGGTTCCCTCAAATCGAAGGTAAACATCTCGATGTTACCGTAGCCGATCTCCTCGGCCGTCTTCTCTATGAACCTCACGAGGCGCTCGTCTATGTCCAAAACGGCTA
Organism: Thermococcus sp. P6; assembly: GCF_002214525.1. Taxonomy (NCBI): domain Archaea; kingdom Methanobacteriati; phylum Methanobacteriota; class Thermococci; order Thermococcales; family Thermococcaceae; genus Thermococcus; species Thermococcus sp. P6. Next base: position 229,970 of record NZ_CP015104.1, on the reverse strand, counting down.
TGCGTTTCGGAAGACCCGAGAGCATGAGGGCCACGCTGGTCAGATCGTCATCGCCGAGAACGAAAACTTCCCTGTTCTCGAGGTCGCCGCGTGTATGCATCAGGGCAACCCTCGCGACGGTGGTTTCGGGCGTTACGTAAGCCTGATCGAACTCCTGCTTCGGCCGGGGTCTGTCTCTGGTTATCTCCCTGAACTCCTTGAGGAGGTCGCCGAAGGCGTCGAGCTCAACCGTCTTTCCGCCACAGTGGGAGCACGTGAAGTCCCTTATGGTTCCGATTCCATACTTCTCCACCAGTTTCTTTCCGCTTTCGGTCAGAACGACGCTGGAACCATCGAAGGCCACGTAACCGGTCTCGTGGAGCGCCTCGATCACCGCAACCACGAGGGGAAGCGGTTCCTCGCTGAGGTCAACGATGCGCCAGACGTCGCCGCTCGTTTGAATCGCACCCAGAACGTTCTCAAGGGTTCTTCTGTAAACCGGAATGCTCGTCCTCCGCCGAACTCTTTCTATTATCCCCTCCATGGTGATCCCTCCCAAAAGGGTTTTGACCCGAAAGGGTTAGGCCGGGCCTCTTTTAAGGTTTTTCGAGCGATAGGTTTAATAGCCCCCTCCCGGATCGAAGGCCGATGATAGGCCCCGCTGGAGAGGATTTCGTTAAGAGGTACCGGCTTGAATACAACCTCGAGGCCCTCGAAAGGGTCAGGGAAGACCTCAACGAGGAGGCCTATTCCCGCCTTAAGGCTCTTGTAGAGTACCGTCTCCGCGGGAAAGAACTCGATCGCTCACCCGTTGGGGTAAGGGTGGTCGTGGCCTTCTCGGGAGGTTCCGACAGCACCACCGCTCTGAAGGTGCTTCGCTGGGCCGGTTTTGAGGTCGTTCCGGTAACGGTAAGGCTCCCGCAGATGGGGGAACAGGTCGTCCGCAACGCCCTAGGGGAAGGGGCGGTTCTCATTGAGGTTCCGGGTTATCTGGAGGAGATGAGGGAGAGGATCGCGAAGAAGGCCCCGATCTGCGGTCGATGCCACGGGATGGTCATGAACGCGGTGGAGAACTACGCAAGGGAGAAGGGGATAAAGATAATCGCGTCGGGCGATCTGCTGAGTTCAGGTCTAATCTCGATATACAAAAAGGACGACCTCGTGATCCTGAACCTTCCCGCCTTTCTGGCCATGGACAAGGAAGAGGCCATAGCGATGCTCGGACGGGATTACGAGCTTACCTTTGGATGTCCCCTCTGGAAGGAGGCCGCGAAAAAGGCCCCCTCCCTGAAGAGGTTCGGTATTCAGCGCGTCCTCCGGGAGCTCCGGGCGAGGGCACTTAAACCCGGTATGGCGGAGGAGCTTATCCTCGACATACTCCGGGGCTGATACCCATTCCTGTCCAAAAAAGGTTTAAATCTATCCCCCCAATCCACGTCTGGTGATGAGTATGGTTACGGAAGAAGAGGTTAAAGTGCTCGTTCGGAAGATCGTTGATGAGAAGTTCGTAAAGTCCGTTGAGGTTGATGAGTCGGGCAACGTCACCGTCACACTCGCAAAGGATACACCCAACGTTGACGACGTTCTCATAAAACTCCATTCGGAGATAGGAAAGCTCGAAGGTGTGGGGATGATAACCGTAAACCGGGAGAGGGAAACCACCGGCAACGGGGAGAACGTCCAGCTCACGAAGGAAACCGTTCTGGAAAAGCTCAAGGAAGTGATAGATCCGGAGATAGGTGGTGACGTTGTGAACCTCGGGCTGATCTACGAGGTTAAGGTAAGGCCCGACAACACGGTTTACGTTAAGATGACGATGACGACTCCCGGTTGTCCCCTGACGATGTGGATCCTCAGGGCAGTGGAGGATAAGATCCTCGAGATACCGGGCGTTAAGGACGCCGAGATAGAGCTAACCTTTGACCCGCCCTGGACCCCGGATAGGATAAGCGAGGAGTACCGGAAGAAGCTGGGGATTTTTTGACCGGCCCTGCCGGTATCTGTTCATTAAAGTCCCTCCTATCTCATTTTTACCCGGATAGCCTCTCTCCGAGGCTTCTTCCCCCGACGAAAAGTTTATATTCCCCCGGACACATCTAAACCCGGTGATGTTCCATGGCGTGGAAGGTTAGGGTTGACCAGGACGTTTGCATTGGAGATGCCATCTGTGCAAGCCTCTGCCCGGATGTCTTCGAGATGAACGACGAAGGCAAGAGCACCCCGATAGTTGACGTTATTGAAGACGAGGAGCTCTACAACTGTGCTACCGAGGCCGCAGAGGCCTGCCCGGTCAGCTGCATTTACATCGAAGAGGCCTGAAGGTCCTCTTAACTTTCCTTTCCTTCTCTTCTGCTTTCCCTGAAAAACGGAGAAAACGTTAGAAAATGCTTAGGAAAATTTCCGGCTATTCAAGGCCGAGTTCGAACCTCTTCGCCTGCTCCAGAACGTACTCCCGTATATCCCTCGCCTTCGGTAGTTCGGCCACTATCTCCCCGTTTTCTATCAGGGGTTTCAGGAGCGGTTCGACCCTTCCGCCGCAGACGGGGCATTTTTCAAGCTTCTTATCCGCGGGGACCCTGTGGTAATGCCCATTCTCGCAACGGTAAATCTGCTTCCTCCCGCTCAGCTTCCCGCGCTTGGTCATCGGCTTCCCTTCTACCTCCACTATATCGAGGGAAAAATCCACGGGCTTTGCCGACGCTATGCTCCCACCGACACCGAAGGCATCAGCTAAGTCGACGATTTCCCCTATGCTCTCCTCGTCCAGCCCGCCGCTCACGAGGATCTTAACCCATTCGTAGCCCCTTAAATCGAGCTCCCAGCGGACTTCCTCGATGATCCTTCTGAAGTTGCCCCTCCTTGAGCTCGGCGTGTCGAGTCTTATCGCGTTGAGCCTCTTGCCGAGTGCCTCCGCCGCCATCAAAGCCTCGAACTTCTCGTCGCACAGCGTATCAACGAGGGCGGTCCTCGGCACCTCTCCCTCCACGGTCTCGTCGTAGTACTTCCACGCCCTCACCTGGTCGCCCACAACGAGAATCAGTGCGTGGGGCATCGTCCCGACGGGTCTTTCTCCCATCATCTCCGCGCCCAGAACCCCTGAAACGCCGTCGCAGCCGCCTATGAATGCCGAGCGGTCCACCATCGGGGCTATCGCCGGGTGCATGTGCCTTATTCCAAAGGAGTACACCGGTTTGAAGCCGGCCGCTATCTTGGTCCTGAGGGCTGCCGTTGCTATGCCGCTCGCCTGACTGAGCATTCCGAGTAAAGCGGTCTCATAAATCCCGAAGTCATCGTAAAAGCCCTCTATCTGGAGAACCGGCTCGTAGGGATGGAAGATGGTCCCCTCGGGCATGGCGTAAACGTTAACCGGTAACCCTTCAAGGAGCTTTGCAACCTCCTCAACTCCGGCCAGAACTCCCCATTTCCAGCCGTGTGGAAGGGAAGTCGTTGTAACATCTGCAAAAACCTTCCTGCGGATGCCTTTTGCCTCGAGTATCTTTTTTGTTCTTATGAAGTAAACGTCGGTGGTTTTTCCGGCTTTGATATCCTCTTCGTGGGCAATGTAAAAATCCCTCATCTTTATCACCTGATATATAGTTCTTCCCGGATGATTTAAGGCTTTCTTAGGGATAAGAGATATTAAGATTAAAAACATAAATTTAAGTATGAAATTTCGAGAAAGTCTTTCCGGGCTGATATCCCTTAAGGGAAAGCGCACCCTCATAACCGGAGCCGCTTCTGGAATAGGGCGTGCAACCGCCCTTCGCTTCGCCGAGGCAAACTCGGATCTTGAGCTTGTTGACATAAACGAATCAGGGCTTGAGGAGACGCGCAGGCTTGTTGAAGAATTTGGTGTGGAGGTCAATACCCGCCGTGTTGACCTTTCAAAGAAGGCGGAGATTGACGCGCTCTGGAAAATCTTAAGGGACAAAGAACCCGACATACTGGTAAACAATGCCGGGGTCTACTGGTTCAGGGATTTTACAGAGGTTGATGAGGGCTTTTACGAAAAAATCATGGCCATAAACCTCCACTCCGTGTTCTGGATGTGCCAGAACTTCGTCAGGGCAAGAAAAGAGAGGGGAGGGGTCATTGTAAACGTGAGCTCGATAGAGGCTTTTCTGCCCTTTGCCCCGGCTCTCGCACACTACGACACCGCGAAGCTCGGGATGGTGGCCCTAACCAGAGCGATAGCACGCGAATACGGGAAGAAAATCCGGGCGAACGTCATAGTGCCCGGAGGAATAGACACTGAGGGCGTGAGGAGGCTCAAAAAAGAGGCAATAATGAAGTTCGATATGCAAAAGATAGGCATATCCTTTAACTTCAATGCCAGACTGCCGATGGGACGCTTTGGAGAACCGGATGAAGTTGCCCGGGTGGTGCTCTTCCTGGCCAGTGATATGGCAAGCTACGTTAACGGCGCCGTTATACCCGTTGACGGGGGCTTTCTTTCAACGTAGGTCAAAGGGCAGTTTCAATTTTTCTCCCCTTTCGATTCTGTGCAGTTCCCTCCTGTAGGCCTCGAGGGGCCTGTCGTTGACCCCCAGATAGCCCGCGAAGGTCTTCGGCCTTTTATCAAGCTCCTCGAAGAATTCGAGATACTTCTTGTCCCTTATCAGGTGGTGATCGAGGATTATTTCCGCGTCCGTCTCGCGGATTATCCAGTTGAGGTTCCTGATTCCGGTTTCCCAGCTTCCCTCCACCCTTTTACCGAGGTAGCTCGGGGGTCCACCCGTTATGAGCAGGTCCGGAACCTTCTCGATTATCCATTCCACGGCCTTTCTGTTGAGGAGCTGGATGTCGCTCGCGTGGATCAGCCTTCTGGTGCCGTCGTCTATAAGGGCCATAACGACGAAGCCGAGCTTCGAGCCTTCCCTTCCGTGGGGAACCGCCGGAGAGAACTCCATCACGAAGTCCCCGAAATCAAAGCTCCTTCCGTCGGCGAACTCAATGCCCTTGGCCATCGGCTCTGCATTTTTCAGGAAGGCCCAAGCCCTTTTTCGCTGGCTGAAGTTGATGTTCTCGCGGGGGTGCTTTATGAGAAGGGTCTTTCCTTCGTATATCTCCCTCGCAAACTCCTCGCTCGAGCTCTCGTAGAGGCCCTCGAAGAAGGGCGTGTGGTGGTCGTAGTGGTAGTGGGAGATGGTGATGACCCCGGCCCTCCTCGCGTAACCCTGAAGCTTCCTCCTCATCCTCTGGAGGGTCTCAAGCTCAACCCTCGCGGGCGGAAGGCCGTAACGCCTCGGACCCAGTGCCACCCCGGGGTCGATGAGAACCCCGGTTCCCTTGACCTCGACGAAGGTTGCCATACTCCTGACCCCGAGACTTTCGGATGCCAGAGGGATTACCCTCATCGAACCACCCGATGCCAGTGGTCGTTACCGTTAAAATCATTGTCGCCTTCCCGGGTGGGAAGGTTTATTAAGTGAACGAGGGATCTTCGAAAGGGAACGAACCGATGATGAGTGTCATCCCTCCTGACGGATGATGATATTATCCCCACCTGAGGTGGTTCGATGCTTGGATTCTTCCGGAAAAAGAAGGTGGAAAAACACGGCCCGCTCGTCTACCTGAGCGAGCCGACGATACTTTACCATACGCGCACCGAGAAGGCCATACTGAGACTGCTCGAGGAGAAGCTGAACTCCAACAACTTCGTGGTTCCTTCGGATTACGGGCTCAAAATGACGGACCACATGATACCGGAGGCGGACGTCTTCGTGGCGGTGGCTATAGTGGGGAAGTTCACCTCCCTCGTCGTCAGGGAAATCGAGATAGCCAGAAAGCACGGAAAGAGGATCTACACACTTGACGTCGCCAGAAAGGACGATGAAGTGCTCTACACCTTCGAGGAAGGAATTCCCGAATACATCGAGTGGCTAACACCGGAAGAAACGGGGAGCCTCTACGCGGCCTTTCGGGGCGAGGACTTCTCGGGCTTCATGAAGTTCTTCATAGGGGAAAGAAAAAGGCAGTGGTAAAGTTAGTTGTTCTTGGCCCGGTTTGTGAGGTACTCGTGGATCGCCTTAGCGGCCCTCCTGCCATCACCCATGGCAAGGATCACCGTGGCCTCACCACGGATGGCGTCACCGCCCGCAAAGACACCCGGAATGCTGGTCATCAGGTTCTCATCCACCACGATCCTCCCGCGCTCAACCTTCAACCCCGGCGTGTTAACGATCAGCCTGTTCGGATGCTTCCCGATCGCTATTATCACCGTCTCCGCCTCGATGGTAACGTACTCGCCCGTGCCCACGATTTTCCTCTTGCCCCTGGCGTCCCTCTCCTCGAGGGGCCTCATCCTCTCGAACTTCACGGCCCTGAGGTTGCCCTTCTCATCCCCGAGGAACTCCACCGGGTTGAGGAAGAACTCGAACTTTACGCCCTCCTCCTTGGCGTGCTCGAACTCCTCCACCCTGGCCGAGACGTCCTCCTCACCGCGCCTGTAGGCCACGATGACTTCAACGCCGAAGCGCCTTGCCGAACGCGCGGCGTCCATCGCGGTGTTCCCAGCGCCGATGACGATGACCCTCTTCCCGACTTTGACGGGGGTATCGTACTCCGGGAACCTGTAGGCCTTCATCAGGTTAACCCTCGTGAGGAACTCGTTGGCCGTGTAAATGCCGTTGAGGTTGACCCCCGGGGCGTTCACAAGTCTTGGTGTTCCCGCGCCGCTGGCTATGAAGACCGCATCGTACTCCCGGAGGAGCTCTTCTATCGTGACCGTGCTCCCGACAACGTGATCCGTCAGGATTTTAACGCCGAGTTTCTTGAGCTTGTCGAGTTCCTTCTCAACGATGTCCTTGGGCAGCCTGAACTCGGGTATTCCGTAGATCAAAACTCCTCCCGGCTCGTGAAGGGCCTCGTAGATCGTGACGCCGTAGCCCATCTTCGCGAGCTCGCCTGCAGCCGTCAGGCCCGCAGGCCCGGCGCCCACGATGGCCACCTTCTGGGGTTTTTTCTCGATTTTTGGAACTATCTCAAGGAGGAGCTCCTCGTCAATGTTCTTCTCGCGGGCGTAGTCAGCCACGAACCTTTCGAGCTTCCCGATGTTGATCTTGTCACCGACCTTGCCCATCACGCAGTTCTTCTCGCACTGGTCTTCCTGCGGGCAGACCCTTCCGGTTGTCGCAGGCAGTGTATTGCACGCCCAGATAACGTTCAGGGCTTCTTTTACCGCCCTGTCAGGGTCGTCACGGTGCTGAAGGAGTTTGCCTATGAAGCCGGGGATGTTTATGTGGACAGGGCAGCCCTTTATGCAGGGTGCGTAGTCTGGCGGGCACTGGAGGCAGCGCTCGGCCTCCTGTAAGGCCGTGACGAAGTCGTAACCGAGGTTAACTTCCTTGAAGTCGTGGATTCTTTCCTCCACCGGTCGTTCCCTCGTGGGAACGCGAACCTTGATCAGCTTCCTCTTAGTAGCCATCATTCACCACCTCCTTGGAGGGCCTTCATGTACTCCTCCATTGCCCTCCTCTCCATATCGGTGTAGTAACCGACCCTCGCTATCAGCTCGTCCCATGCGACCTTGTAAGCGTCAAACCCCGGCCCGTCTATGCAGGCGAATTTTACCTCACCGCCAACGGTCACACGGCACGAACCGCACATCCCGGTTCCGTCAACCATTATCGGGTGCAGGTCTACATGCATGGGGATTCCGAACTCCCTGACGACCTCGAACACGGCCTTCTGGTCCCCGGCGGGACCCACCATGAGGACGAGGTCAAAGTGCTCCTTCTCCAGCAGCTCGCGCACCTTCTCCGTGAGCTTTCTGGTTACGTCCTTCATGTTCTCGGGGAAACTTTTGTTCATATCGATCGGAACGGGCTCGAGGATGTGCCTGCCGACCGCTCTCTCGAACTCCTCCTTCATTACAACCATGGGCTCGAAGGTCGCGTGAAGCGTTGTAACGTCGTTTCCAAGCTCCTGCCATGCCCTGGCTATGGGATAAACCTCCACTATCCCTGCGTAGGCTCCAATCGCCAGCACCCTGCCGAAGCGCTTCATCTCCACAGGGTTTCCAAGCGGGCCGGCAACGTTGAGTATCTCATCGCCCTCCTTCAGTTCGGTGGCCATTCTCATGGTCGTCTTCCCACGGACGAAAACGGTGAGGGTTATCCACCCCTCCTCCCTGTCCCACGCCACCGGCGTTAGAGGGATCCTTTCACCGTTCTTAAAGGCCCTTACGATAACGAACTGTCCGGGCTGGACTTTTCTGGCCACGTGGGGAGCGTGAACCTTAAACCGCACGTGCCTCATGCCTATCTCCTTTTTTTCGAGGATCCTGTACACAATGAACACCTCCGTACGTGAGCTCAGATCTGACCATCTAACCCTTCGTAACCGTGGAGTGTTTATAAATCTGTTGTTAACCAAAGGTTCAATGCCCGGGAGGATCCCCAAACGATAAACTAAAGGGTCAAAAAACGTTCGAGAAAAGCCACGTAAGATAAAAACCTATGGGGAGCGTGTTCTCTGGAGTTTACCTATGGATGAAATGGGATGGACGATCAAACCTTCCGCAGGAACGTTATGTAGCCCGTATGGGCGAGCATCCTCGTCTTCGGCCTCATACATTCCTCCTTTACCTCGTGCTCCCTGACGAGAACTTCCACGACCCTTGGCTTGTAGAACTCCTTCCTGTACTCCTCAAAGGCCCTGAAAAAGCGGTGAACCTGATTCATGCACGGCGTGTAGGCGACGAAGTAACCTCCGGGCCTCAGGGACTCCACGGCGTGCGGTAGAACGTTCTCCGGCCGGGGCAGGTCGAGGACGATGTGATCGGCTCTCTCCTCTATGCCCTCGTAGATGTTTCCGATCTTTATCTCAACCCTATCGGAGAAACCGGCGAGTTCTACGTTCCTTCTGGCTATTTCGGCGTGGTCCTCCCTGATCTCGTAGCCGATGATCCTTCCGGTCGGTCCCACGACGTTGGCCAGGAATATCGTGAGCGCACCGCTTCCCACCCCCGCTTCCACGACGGTGTCCCCTGAGGATATGCCCGCGTAGGCGATGATTATACCGGCGTCCTTCGGGTGAACGATCTGAGGTCCACGTCGCATTTTGGCCACGATGTCGTTAACATCCGGCTTCAGAACCCTGAACTCCTCCCCTTTGTGGCTGACTATCGAGCTCCCGTAGTCCCTTCCGATGAGCTCGCCGAGCCGAAGCACCCCCAGATCCGTGTGGAACTCATCCTCGGAGACGGTTACGAGGTATCTCTTCCCCCTCCTGTCGATCAGGAGAACCCTGTCACCCTTCCGGATCAAAGGTATCACACCCCTTCTTTAGCGTTACTCCTTCATCCGACAGCTGGAAGACCACGGGTGCCATCTCCTCCAGCATGGCAAGATGCGTCGGCTCCAGCACGTCCACGTTGAGGAGGTGTACGCTCACCCAGTCCTCCATTGGAATCGTGGTTAAACCCGTTATAAGGCTCTTTACCGCCTTGTCCCCTCCGAAGTGGACGTAGTGCGATAGACCGAAGGTTACCAAGTACCCGGGCTTCATCGGGAAACGCGTTATCCTGTTAACGATGGCGTAGTACTCCCTGAGGAACGTCTGGGGGTCGTAGACCGGAATCCTCTCATCTATGACTTCCCCATAACCAACGGTGCCGGGTCCCACCTTAATGACCTTTATCTTCTTCAGGAACTCTATTATACGGGAGTACTCACTGCCGGAGACCTTCCTTACGTAATTCCTGAAAAGGATACTGCCAACGCCGAAGAAATCCACCACCGTAATCCCGTTCCGCTCTACAAGGGCCGGGACGAGGAAACCCCAGGAGAACATTTCCACGGGGTAGCTCGATCCGTACTCGATTATAACGTTATCCCCCCTCCTGATCTTTTCGAAGAGGCAGTTCTCCAAGAGGGACGTTCTCATAGACCCACCAAAAGGATTTTTAATCATCCTCTTTTAAACCTTACCGGGTGGAAGGATGAAGAAGTTCGTGGTGTGGCCGAACGAACTGGATTCCCGGCTCAGCAGAAGGTACGGCAGGCAGGTGGGGAAGGAGTTTGCGGTTGAGGCTCCCGGAATCAAGGAGATAACGGATGCGGCAAAATCTCTGGGGATGAAGATAATCGAGCTTGACGGCTCAAAGCTCAATCCGCGCCTGGCCGGTCTCGATGAGGAGTACCGCCTGAAGGGAATGCTCAGGATCGGGAGCAAACATCCAAAGGGAAAAAGCCTGAGAATGCTGGGACAGAAGATCAGGGAAATCAGAAAAACCCGGACTAAGACAAAGGGCAGGAAGAGGCACAGATCCGGCGGGAAAAAGAGGTGATTACTCTTCCTCCGCCTCCACGACTATGGCCGTAGTGGTGTCTATAACGCCGTCGATGTTGTGTATGTCATGGAGTATCTTTCTCGTCAGCTCTCCGAGGTCCTTGGCCTCGAGATGGACTATCGCATCGTAGGGGCCCGTAACGGCATCGGCCTTTCTAACGCCCGGGATCTGCTTGATCTCCTCTATAACGCTCTCGACCTTTCCAATCTCCACGGTCAACAAAACATACGCCCTGACCATTTTTTCACCACCGCGAAAGGCTCTACACCTTTATTTGACCACAGCATCATTTAAGCTTTTCGCAGAGCACGTTACCCCTTCACACTCCTGGGGCTATCAAATGCATAGAAAGGTTTATTTATGCCTCTGATGTATAGATGGGCGCCCTAATGAAGGGGGGTGGCTATTGGTGAAAACAAAAACCCTGCTGGCTTTGCTGGTTGTGTTTTTAGTGGCGTTTTCCGTGGCCTCCAGTGGCTGTATCAGCGGTGGTCAGTCCGGCACCACCTCCACCCAGCCCGGTACCACAGAAACCACAACCCAAACCAAATCCACGTCGGCAATACTCGAGATGGGGAAGGTTTACGTCATAGAGACCGACAAAAGCGTCGTCGTGGTCGGACCCAAAGGCTCCAGTCCAACCGTAAGCATTCCCTCGGGCAAGAAGGTAATAAGGGTGGAATACGAGGTCGACACCGCCAACACTCCCGACGTCAAGACCCTGATGGAACAGGGGCAGGGGTTTGGTGCGATCGATCCGGCCTTCTTCCGTGACGAGCACGTGGATGCCCTCATCATAGCGGCGAGGCGCCAGACCGATCCGACGATAAGGACCGAGCTCTTCAAGGCGGTTTACATCCTCGGAAACAAGCTGGTTCCTGAGGTCATCCTCGGTCAGAACAGGCAGCTACGCGTTTACTGGGACTGGGTAAAGGGACGCTACTACCACCCGACCCTTGCAGAGCGCTACGATCTTCTCAGCGAGGACAAAAACGCTCCCTCCGTAAAGGTGGGAATCAAGGACTACACGAACGATCCGGACACGTACGTTATAGCCACCTTTGGCTGGCCTGAGAGCTTTGATCCCGCAATGACCTACGAGACCTTCGGATGGGAGATATGGCACGAGATAGGCGACACCCTCGTCACCTACTGGAAGGAGAACACGGAAGAGGTCAGCCCGGATCTGGCCGTAGCCTGGGCCCACAACGAGGAAGGCACGGAATGGTACTTCCTGATCCGCGGTGGTGTGAATGCCTACGACCCGTGGAACGAGAAGACCTACCCGATAGACGCCACGGATGTGGCCTTCACCTTCCTCCGTGTGGAGAGGCTTGGACACAGCGTCAGCTGGATGGTCAATTCCTTCATGGACGTTAACCACTCGGCGGCCCTGACGGAGGATGAGTTTGACCAGTACCTCAAGGACCACCCGCTCGTGGCCGAGTTCAACGGAAAGAGCACCCAGATCAAGAGCCTCGACGAGCTCAAGCAGTTCTTCGGTTACAGTGGGGACACCGCGGGAGTCTTTAAGCTCGTCCTTCCGGCTCCCTACGCCCCGGTACTTGGAGTACTCGCGGACCCGTTCCTCAGTGTCGTCCCGATGGAGTACCTCCTCGGCGACAAGTATCAGGAAGCACTCGAGGCGAGCAACAACGGGCACGACCCGAGCGCCTGGTGGAACTACCTTAGCGAGGGCAAGAGCGACCCGACCCACCAGCTCATGCACGACAAACCCGTTGGAACCGGACCGTTTTACGTTGCCGACTACCAGAAGGACGCCTACATAGTCCTCGAATACAACCCCCACTACTGGAACGCCACGTCCAGCCCGGGACACAGGAGGGTAATCTACGTCATCAACAGCGACGCCATGGCAAGGATCAACCTCTTCAAGACGGGAACGGCCGATGTCGTTGCCATACCGCCCGAGAAGATGGACACCGTCAAGGGACTCGAGCTCAACGGCTTCAAGTCGATCGTTCAGACGGACATCCTTCAGCCCATACTGACATTCCTCGTCTTCAACACGCAGAAGGAACCCTTCAACGACCCGCTCGTCAGGGAGGCCCTGGCCTACGCCGTTCCCTACGACCAGATATCCCAGCTCGTCTATCAGGGACTCCTTGAACGGAACTACGGGCCGATACCGAAGCCATGGCCCGGATACACCGAGGAGGGAATAATCAAGTACACGTACGACCTCGCCAAGGCCCAGCAACTTCTCCAGAAGGCCGGCGTCGATCCGACCAAGTACAAGATCGAGCTGATCTACAACGAGGGCAACACGGCACGTGAGAAGATAATGACCCTCCTCCAGAACGTCTGGAGCCAGCTCGGCTTCCAGGTAACGGTGAACAGCTACAACTGGCCCACCTACCTCGACAAGACCGAACACGGCGAGTACGACGTTTACGTCGTCGGCTGGGTTCCGGACTACCTCGACTCCGACAACTGGGTCGGACCGTTCCTCTACGGTGCCACGAGCTTCAAGACCCTTGAGGTAAGCGTGAGCTGATCCATGGTTTTCTTTTTTCCATGATTTCTCCTTTGATGGTCAGGAGGGAAGAGGGGGGAGAAAGTTGGCCAACCTGAAGAAGTTCCTAATAAGAAGGCTCCTCACGTTCATACCCACACTGATTGGAGTCACGCTCATAGTTTTTCTGATCGCCTACGTTATTCCAGCTGACGTTGCCAGGGCATGGGCCGGCGGTGAGAAGGCCAGTCAGGAGTACATGGAGCAGATAAGGAGGGAATACCACCTCGACGACCCCTGGTACGATCAGTACTGGTTCCTCATCAGCGGACTTGCGAGGAACAGCATAGTGGATCCGAGAACCTCCAACTACGTCTTCGACGATATAAAGGAGAGATTTCCCGTAACCTTCGAACTGGCGCTGGTGGCTTTCTTTTTCATACTGATAATAGGCGTCCCGCTGGGCCTGATCTCCGCCCTCAAGCGCAACACTTGGGTGGATACAATTATAAGGTTCTTCGCGCTCACGGGCGTTTCCATGCCCGTCTTCTGGCTGGGTTACCTGCTCATATATCTGTTCTTCGTCAAAGTTCGCTGGATAACGCTCGCGGGTTTCCCGGCCCCTCCGCAGCACGTGATAACACACATCCCCATGATAGACGCCCTCCTTACTGGAGATTTCTCAACCTTCAGCCAGCACCTCCACAGGCTCTGGTTGCCCGGGTTCACCCTCGGTTTTATGGGATCGGGGGTTATAGCCAGGTTCGTCAGGAACAGCTTCCTTGAGGCCATAAACAGTGATTACGTGGGATTCCTCAAGGCCAAGGGGGTTCCGAAGATGGGCATCTACCGTCACGCACTCAAGAACGCGATGGTGCCAATAGTTACGGTCCTCGGCCTTCAGTTTGGGGGCCTCCTCGGCGGGACGCCCATTACCGAGACGGTCTTCGGCCTGCCCGGAATGGGCTCCTACGTCATAGAATCCATCAGGAACCTCGACTTCCCGGCGGTGGTGGCCATAACGACCGTCTTTGCCCTGATCTTCCTCATAACCAACCTGGTTGTAGACGTGCTGTACGCCCTCATAGACCCGAGGGTGAGGTACTGATGAGGTGATAAAATGGGAAGGGAAGAGTACGAGAGGAACTTCCTTGACAGGTTCTCCGATGCGCTGGTTGAAGGCATTGGTTCCTTCATTGCCCTCTTCAAGAAGGACTGGAAGCGGAAAAACCGTTCCAAGATGGAAGAGTGGAAGCTTACGCTCTACGCCCTGAACCGCTCTCCGCCCGGGTTAATAGGCCTGATCCTCGTGTTGATGTTCGTGTTCCTCGGCATCTTCGGACCGAGGCTGGCACCTTGGAGCTACCGGTTCTTCCCGAGCAACTACAACTTCAACACCTACCTCGCCCCTCCCGGTTCAACTTACGTCATGAACGTCATCGAACTGCAGGGGAAAAACGTGATTCAGTACACCGCAACGGTACACTACCCCCTCGGCGCGGATCACTACGGCAGGGACCTCGTCAGCCTCATCCTCTACGGTGCAAGGGTGTCCTTCGTGATATCCATACTGGTCATAGTCCTGGGCGTTCCGCTGGGCATCGTACTGGGTCTGGTGGCGGGCTACTACGGTGGCAAGGTGGATGAGCTCATCATGCGCATCACCGACGTTTTCTTGGCGTTCCCCGCCCTGATACTGGCCATAGCCTTCTCCGCCGTCCTACCTCAGAGACTTCAGAACTTCATTTCGGCCCACGAGTTGCTTCAGAAGTTCGTGCTGTGGCTCTTTGCCCTCGAGCAGCAGGATGCGGGTAACCTCGGAAAGCTACTCGCGGTCATACTGGCGATGATAATCGTCTGGTGGCCGGCATACGCGAGGATCACGCGCGGTTCCACCCTTACGGAGAGGGAGAACCTCTACGTTGAGGCGGCGAGGGCCATAGGGCTCAGCTCGAGGACCATAATGTTCAAACACATCCTGCCAAACATCATAGGACCGATACTCGTTTACATCACCCTCGACTTCGGCGGTGTTATCCTTATGGAAGCAGGTCTGAGCTTCCTCGGACTCGGGGCCACGCCGCCAATAGCCGACTGGGGCAGGATAGTCTACGACGGCTCCCAGTACTTCCCGGAGAAATGGTGGCTGGTCACGTTCTCCGGCCTGATGATAATGCTCGTTGCCCTCGGCTGGAACCTCCTCGGCGACACCATGAGGGACATCCTCGATCCCCGGACGAGGAGGAGCATAGAGTTCAAGGTCAAGAAGTCCAGAAAGGAGGGCGAGAGCAATGCCTGAGCCCATTCTCGAGGTCCGCGATCTTACCGTCCACTTCTACACCTACGCCGGCATAGTAAAGGCCATCGAGGGGGTTTCTTTTGACGTCTACCGGGGAGAGACCTTCGCCCTCGTTGGAGAAACCGGCTGCGGGAAGAGCGTTACATCCCGGGCACTGACCCAGCTCATCGAAAGCCCCGGGAAGATAGTGAGGGGAAGGGTAATCTATCACCGCGAAGACGGAAGCTCCGTTGACCTGCTGAAGCTTTCTCCGGAGGAGATCAGGGACATCCGGGGTAAGGAGATAGCCTACATCTTTCAGGACCCGAACGCATCGCTCGATCCCCTGTACACAGTGGGTTACCAGATAGCCGAGGCCATGGTGGTCCACAGAACGGTCAGGGACTGGAAGGAGGGCCTTAAACGGGCCGTGGATGTGCTCCGGCGTGTTCTCATCCCCGATCCGGAGGAGAGGGTGAAGAACTATCCCCACGAGATGAGCGGGGGGATGAAACAGCGCGTTGTCATAGGAACCGGCGTCTCCAACAACCCGAAGATACTCATAGCGGACGAACCCACGACCGCGCTGGACGTAACCGTGCAGGCCCAGATACTCGATCTGATGAACAGGCTCAAGAAGGAGTACGACACCACGATTATACTCATCACCCACAACATGGGCGTCGTCGCGGAGATGGCCGACAGGGTGGCCGTCATGTACGCCGGTAAGATAGTCGAGATAGGTTCGGTGGAGCAGATATTCAAAAACCCGCTCCATCCCTACACCCGGGGGTTGCTCAGGGCCGTTCCAAACCCGATGACGAAGATAGAGCATCTCGAGGCGATACCCGGAACCGTTCCGAACCTGATAGAAGCCCCCAGTGGCTGTCGCTTCCATCCGAGATGTCCCAGAGCCGTGGAAATCTGCAGTAGAGAGGTGCCCGAACTGAAGGAGGTAGAACCGGGCCACTTCGTGGCCTGCCACCTTTACTGAGGTGATACCATGAGCGAGCCGCTACTCGAGGTTAAGAACCTCAAAAAGTATTTTCCCATCAGGGGTCTCCTGAGGACCACGGGTTACGTTAAAGCGGTGGACGACATCAGTTTCACGATAGAAAAGGGCGAAACCTTCGGTCTCGTAGGGGAGAGCGGCTGCGGAAAGACCACGACCGGTAGAACGATCCTCCGTCTTATAGAACCCACGGCAGGCCAGATCATCTTTCAGGGCAGGGACGTGACGAAGCTCAAGGGCGAGGAGATGAAGTGGTTCAGAAGGAAGGCCCAGATAATGTTTCAGGACCCTTACTCCTCCCTGAACCCCCGCCAGACGGTCTTTGAGATAATCATGGAGCCCGTCAGGTTTCACGGCATAGAGGTCGACGATCCGGAGGAGTTCGTGGTAAGACTGCTCGAGAGCGTGGGGCTGAACGAGATGCACCTCTACCGCTATCCCCACGAGTTCAGCGGGGGCCAGAGGCAGAGGATAGCCCTTGCAAAGCTTCTCGCCCTCAAACCCGAGTTCATAGTTCTGGACGAGCCCACGTCAGCCCTCGACGTTTCCGTTCAGGCCAACATCCTGAACACCTTAAAGGACCTCCAGAGGGAGTTCGGCTTCACTTACCTCTTCATCAGCCACGACCTCGGCGTGGTCAAGTACATGAGCCACAGGATAGGGGTTATGTACCTCGGAAAACTGGTTGAGGTGGGGCCCGCGGAGGAGGTGTTCAACAATCCCCTTCACCCCTACACGAAGCTTCTGCTCTCAGCCATCCCCATTCCGGATCCCGATCTGGCCAGAGAACTGAAACAGAAACGCATGAAGATAACCGGAGAACCGCCGAGTCCCATAAACCCGCCCGGAGGATGCCGCTTCCACCCGAGGTGCCCCATGGCCAAGGCAGGACTCTGCGATAAAAAAGAACCTCCCCTCATCGAGGTTGAGAAGGATCATTACGTGGCCTGCTGGCTCTACGGGGGGGAGTGATCCCCTTTCCCGTTTTTATTTCCAGCCACGGGAGGGCCATCCCGGCACCGGCGTCTATTCTGAGAAGCTCCCTGTAAACGGGGTCGCTGGCCTTACCGTCCCTGAATTCAACCTCCAGGAGGGCGTAGCCCAGAGGCCTGACCGGGGCTTTTTCAAGGTCTCCCGGGTGCTTTACGCCGAGGACCTTCCTCATTATCTCCAGAGCGAGGAGGGCTTCCCTGTTCCTTCGGGCGAGCTCATCGTCCTTCCTCAGGTGCCGCCAGTGTCCGGTGGGTATGCCGATCATCCTCCAGACGTTCCAGCGCCTCATATGGCCCATCCTCTCGTTGAATCTCTCACCGCTGAGCTCGTAGAGGGTCAGGAACAGCGACCTCAGATATTCCCCGACGGACTCACCGTCGAGGAGTGCTGTAGAAGGCCTCTCCTCAACCCTCCTCAGATCGTCGGCCCTCCTTATCAGGGTCGCCCGCCTTTCCACCGCATCCACCCTCATCGAGAAGTAGGCATCCAGACCGTACCTCCCGGTGTTCGTCTCGAAGAGCACGTAGGGAACCCTCAACGTCCCACCCCCAGTATGGTGATGGGGATAAGGATATAAAACCGCCGGTGGAAGACCTCAAGAGCTGAGGCCCATGAGAGTCGAGGATCTTCCTGTGGATGAGAGGATCAAAAAGGTCATCCTGAGAAGGGGAATCAAAGAGCTCTACCCCCCGCAGGCAGAGGCGCTGAAAAGCGGGGTTCTGGAGGGGAAGAACCTCGTTCTGGCCATCCCCACGGCGAGCGGAAAGACCCTCGTGAGCGAGATAGTAATGGTCAGCAGGCTTCTCAGTGAGGGGGGAAAGGCCGTTTACCTCGTTCCGCTGAAGGCCCTCGCCGAGGAGAAGTACCGGGAGTTCAGGGCGTGGGAATCCCTCGGGCTTAAGGTAGCTGCCACCACAGGCGACTACGACTCCACAGAGGAGTGGCTGGGAAGGTACGACATCGTGGTGGCAACCGCGGAGAAGTTCGACTCCCTCCTGAGGCACGGCGCGAGCTGGATAGGTGATGTGAAACTCGTGGTCGCTGACGAGGTCCACCTCATAGGTTCCTACGACAGGGGGGCCACGCTGGAGATGATACTGAGCCACATGCTCGACAAGGCCCAGATACTGGCCCTGAGCGCTACCGTTGGTAACGCCGAGGAGCTGGCCGGGTGGCTCAACGCCTCCCTGGTGATGAGCGACTGGCGCCCGGTGGAGCTGAGGAAGGGGGTTTTCCACCTCGGTGAGCTGGTGTGGGAGGACGGGAAAAGGGAGCACTACCCCGAAAACTGGGAAAGTCTGGTCGTTGATGCGGTCAAAAAGGGAAAGCAGGCGCTGGTATTCGTCAACACCCGGCGCTCCGCCGAGAAGGAGGCGGTCTCGCTCTCATCCCGGATATCAAAACTCCTCACGAAACCCGGGACGAGGGGACTTAAGGAACTGGCCGATTCGATCAGGGACACTCCGACGGGGGAGAGGCTCAAAACCGTCCTCCGTGGCGGGGTGGCCTTCCATCACGCCGGCCTGAGCAGGGAAGAGAGGACGCTGATAGAGAACGCCTTCAGGGAGGGTCTGATAAGGGTTGTAACCGCAACCCCCACCTTAAGTGCGGGGGTGAACCTTCCGGCCTTTCGGGTGATCATAAGGGACACCAAGCGATACTCCGGCTTCGGATGGACGGACATACCCGTCCTCGAGATCCAGCAGATGATGGGTAGAGCAGGAAGGCCGGGCTACGACAGGGTGGGGGAGGCCATAATCGTCGCCAGAACCCGGGACCCGGAGGAGCTGATGAAGCGCTACATCCACGGGAAGCCGGAGAAGCTGTTCTCGATGCTGGCCAACGAGAACGCCTTCAGGAGCCAGATTCTGGCGCTGATAACGAACTTCGGGGTGCACAACTTTCGGGAGCTGATACGCTTTCTCGAGAGAACCTTCTACTTCCACCAGCGGAAGGATACCAGCACGATTGAGTATAAAGCCAAGGAAGTGGTTTACTTCCTCATCGAAAACGAGTTCATAGACATGGACACGGAGGATGAGTTCATAGCGCTCCCCTTCGGAAAACGCACTTCCCAGCTCTACATCGACCCGCTGACGGCCAAGAGGTTCAGGGATGCCTTTCCGAAGCTTGAGAGGAATCCAAACCCCTTCGGGATCTTCCAGCTTATCGCCTCAACGCCGGACATGGCAACGCTGAACGCGAAAAAACGCGAGCTTGAGGACTACCTCGATACGGCCTACGAACTTGAAGGGGAACTCTACACGGAAATCCCCTACGAGGACTACAGGTTTCAGGGCTTTGCCGGAACCGTGAAGACCGCAAAGGTGCTCCTCGACTGGATAAACGAGGTTCCGGAGCAGAGGATATACGAATCCTACGGCATCGACCCCGGGGACTTCCGCAGGCTCATCGAACTCGCCGACTGGTTGATGTACTCGCTCATAGAACTCTACAGGCTCTTCAACCCAAAGAAGGAAGTCATCGAATGCCTTCGCTCACTGCACCTCCGCCTGAGGCACGGCATCCGCGAGGAGCTCCTCGAACTCGTTAGCCTGCCCGGGATCGGGAGGAAGAGGGCGAGGGCGCTCTACAACTCCGGATTCAGGACGAAGGAGGACATAAAACGGGCCAAAGTCGGCGATCTCCTTCGGGTTGAAGGTATAGGCATGGGGGTCATCGAGAACCTCGCCAGGTACTTCGGTCTGGAACCACCGAGGAGGGTGAAGGAAAGGAAACGGAAGACACTGGATGACTTCCTCGGGTGAGGGTCAAACTTTTAAATCCCCCTCCCCTATCCCGGCGTGGGCACGATGATAGTTATCGTAACGGGAATGCCCGGCTCGGGAAAGAGCAGGATCGTCAGGGAGTTCGAAAGAAGGGGCTTTCGGAGCGTTTCTATGGGGGACATCGTGAGGGAAGAGACCGTAAGGAGGGGACTCGAGCTCAGCCCTGAGAACGTTGCCCGTGTCAGCATAAGGCTCAGGCAGGAGCTGGGGCAGAACGCGGTTGCGAAGCTCACCGTCGAGAGGGTGAGGAGCCTGTTGAAGGAAAGCGACGTGGTGGTCGTTGACGGCGTTCGCTCGCTTGACGAGGTCGGAACCTTCAGGAGCGCCTTTCCCGACGAGAGAATAGTAATAGTGGCGGTTCATACCCCGCCGAAGCTCCGTTTTAAGAGGCTTAAAGCGCGGGGAAGGCACGACGACCCCGAAACCTGGGAGGACTTCGAGGAAAGGGACTGGAAGGAGCTGAAGTTCGGTATAGGCAACGTGATAGCGATGGCCGACTACATGATCGTGAACGACGTTCCCCCGGAAGAGTACGAAAGGAGAATAGGGGAACTGATAGAGAGAATATTAGCCGAGCATTGAGTCGAGGAACAGCATAACGTAGAAGCCGATGAAGAAGCCGAGGGTTACGAGGGTCTCGCTCGTCTCTCCCCTGTATATCTCCGGCACCATCTCCTTTATCGTGACGTAGAGCATAGCCCCGCCGGCCAGTCCGAGGCCGTAGGGCAGAAGCCACGAGAAGAGGTCGAAGAAGTAGGCCCCAACAAGGACCATTGCCATCTCCGAGAGGCCGCTGAGAACACCCATCACAACCGGCTGGAGGCGTTTCCCCCCTATCGCCGCCAGCGGCAGAGAAATCACCGTTCCCTCCGGGAAGTCCTGAATGCCTATGGCCACGGTGGTGATGAGACCGAGCTCGAGGCTGTAAACGAGGGAAACCCCGACGGCGAGGCCCTCGGGCAGGTTGTGGATCATCACGGCTATCACGAGAAGCCACACCTTTCTGATCCTGTCCTTCATGGAAGGTGGTCCTTCATAACCCTTCACGAGGTGTTCGTGGGGCAAAAAGCGGTCTATTACGTATATGAGGAGAATCCCAAGCGCTATCCCGAGCCCGGCTGGGGTAAAGGAGCCTGTGGAATTTATCGCGGGGATTATAAGGGATGTGAAGCTGGCCACGAGCATAACCCCTGCGGCAAAGCTGAGGGAAAGGTCAACGCCACCTGCCGGGAGCCTCTTTGCGAACAGCGCGATCATGGCCCCGAGGGAAGTCATCAGGGCAACGAAGAGGCCCGCGTAAAAGGCCACCCACATCGTCTGACCGTTCGATAATCCCGATATCCATCCGGCGAGGCCGGTTATGAAGTTCTCGAGCATTGTTAGGTCACACTAATTAACCGGAGGATGGATTTATAAGCCTTTTCCGGAAGTTTAAGGGGGGTGAGGAAATGGAACTCTTCGAGGAGGTCGAGGTCGAGGCTCCCGTTTATCCAACCGAGGACATCGAGAAGGTCAGGAGGGCGATGCTCAACCTGATCCCGGATCTGGAGTTCGAAGCCTTTGAGGGCAGGGATTACGTCACGCTCACCGGGAAAACGAGGAGCAGGAAGGCACTCAGCAGGCTCTACGAACTCTTCAGGGGGCAGGCGATACTCGACACGGCCAGATCCTTCCTCGAGGAAGGTCACTTCGGGGAGGAGATAATAATCCGGGTGAACAAGCAGGCCGCCTATGCGGGGGTTGTGAACTTCAACGAGGAGGGCCCGCTGGGGCCGATAACGATAATCATAAGGACGAAGGACCCCGGCAGACTGATGAAGTGGCTCGCACCGAGGACAAAGGACGGCGTTCCGATTGAATAGTTTCAACAAGACTCCAGGAGAATTGAAAGAATAATAGCACTATCGTGCAGTATCAAGTGGGGTTAATTGAAAATTAAAAAATTTTAGTATAAAAGAATGGAAGAAGGGAGAGGTTGGAAAGGTTTCAGCCCATTTCCACTATTGTTATGGTGTCTCCTGCGCTGAATCCGCTGGTGTCTCCAAGGTCCTCGCCCGGCAATGGAATGTCGGCTCCAAGCTCGGTATCCTGCCAGAGGCCAACGAGGTAGCGAATGCCGGTGTAGTTTGCGAGGTTTGGATACACGTTGCTCATGAAGTAGTAAGCTCCTGCCGCCGTGCTGTCCGCGTCAGTACCATAAATCGTCACTACGAAGGCTCCAGTATTGTCATCCTGGAACACTTGTATAATGAAGTATCCCTCCGTGGCATTCCACCACGGTTTTGGAGCGCTCCACGTGAAGTTAGTGTTAGGAGTTACGATGGTTACGTTGCTACCGTTGATCAGCATGTGCACTGGGGCAATGTCCTCGTAGGCTGCGGTTACCGGGTTGACCAGTGGGCCGCCCACCGAAATAACCACGTCACTGGCATTCACGGCACTCATGTTAAAGTCCTTGGCAGGCACTGACTTTGTCCTTGCGCCACCAACTGTACGACTCATATAGAAGGCGGTTGAGTAAGCGTCAGGCGTTCCAAGGTTGTTGAAGACGAAGTAAACAGTGCCGGCACTCCCAACCCTCTGCACATACTCATCCACCGTGGCATAAGGCTTCTTCTCGACTGTAACCTGCACCGGTGTTAGGTCGCCTATCGTAACGTTGTAAACTCCCGGCTCTTCAAGAGTGTAGTTGAACTCAACTGTAGTGTTGGCTCCAGCCGCAAGCTCAACTTCTCTGGTAGCCTTGACTTCGCCGTTAACTTTGAATTCGACAGTGAAGGTGCCTGACACTTCTCCGATGTTCTTAACCACGGCACTTGCCGTGATATCGAGTGGAGCGGTGCCGTTGAGAGGCTCTACCGTCAGGTTGCTGAACTCTGGTGTTGCAGGCTTGAGGACCGTAACTTCTACTGGTGTTAGGTCGCCTATCGTAACGTTGTAAACTCCCGACTCTTCAAGAGTGTAGTTGAACTCAACTGGAACCACTTCACCGAAGGGTACGGTCACGGTCACGTTCTTTACTGTTATATTGTTGACCATGAGTTCAGCCGTGTAAGTACCGTCGAGGTCGCCCGTGTTGGTGACGTTTGCCTTGACGTTAATTGTCAGTGGAGCGGTGCCGTTGAGAGGCTCTACCACGAGGCTTCCATCGACAAGGCGGATGTTTGCCCCGGTTACATAGATGTAAACCTGCTTTGAGACTTCAACACTGCCCTTGCTGAGTGTGATGTTGTAGTAGCCCGCCGTCCAGTCGGTGGTGTTTACCGTGTAGAGGAAGGCTCCGCCCTCGCTCACCTTAACGTTCCCGTTGAACTTAACATCGCTTGCGTTGTCGGCCTTGACGATCTCAAGGGCAACGGTGCCGTTGATACCGAGGTTGGTATCGGCCGTGACGTTGAAGAGCTCTCCTGCTTTAACGGGCTTCGCTGGGACAACAACATTCTCGATCACTGGGGTGTCTGTAATTGTTACGGTCTTGGTTGCGTTGGCATTGCCATAGTATGTGGCCTCTATCCTGAGGTCGCCGGGCTGGACGTCATTCATATCCATATCGAAGTAGTACTCGTAGCTACCGTTGACGAGATCGGCGCTCGAAGTTGCATTTCCACGCACCCAGTAGAATTTGAGGGTTATTGCGTCATCTTCAGTGACGTTGTCGAGCTGGCCGGTAATCTTTATCTTGCCATCTGGGTAGTACTCGTTCCTGTCGGTGTTCAATGACAGGACGCCCTCGTTGGTAACGTTGACTTGGATGGTATGTTTATACTTACTCCAGTTCACGGTCACGTTGTAGAGACCGGGTTCGATGAACTTGTGGCTGAAGGTGAAGACATTCTCGTCCCCGCTCGTATCGAGCTTGACTGGAACCTCGAAGACGTTCTCCTGATCGACCTTGGTTATGTTGACCGTCACATATTCTCCTGGTGCGAGTAATGTTGTTCCCTCGAAGGTTACGTTCTGGCCAACGACAACGGTTCCAACCGGTTCGATGTAAAGTGCAGGATCCTCCACTATCTCGAATTGCTTCTCAATCCAGAGGTGACCATCGGTGACGTTCATGTAGTGGGTTGGATAGTTTTCTGGGTCTTTGCTGTAAATGTTTTGGGTTATGTCAAACGTCACGTTGAGGAGCCTGTATCCATCGTTGTAATCTCCAAGGCTGACGCTAAGACCTGATGCTTCGGTGGTTGTGACACCGAACGCCCATACCGTGACGTCATACTCACCAGCAGTCAAGTTCGCCGTCGTATTGAGGATCATGAACATCTTGCTTCCAAGGACAACCTTGCTTGGGACATACACTGGAGTAAGCTCGTCGGTCACTTCGAGGGTGAATACCTTCACCTCCCCGTTGTCGACGGTTATGTTTATCGGCCATGAACCAAGTTTGGTGCTTCCATTGGTCGTGAAGGTGACGTTGAAGACCTTCAGATGGGTGGTCGAGTTGAATGCTTCCGCTTCACTAACCTGGGGTTCTAATGGAGCACCGGTGATGTTAAGATCTGAAGCTGAAACGTTTGCGGTTGTGGTGACCTGAATCGTTACTGATGTACCGAGGTTTATCACCGAGCTATTCTCGCTCAGCGTGACCTTGTGGTCTGAAATCGTTATCGGGTTGCATGCCTCGACGTTCGGGATGTCGGTCTCGTTGACGATGACCTTGAACTCGCCGGGCGCGTTGAAAGTTACGGTGAAGTTGTAGGTCTTGGCAGTCGAGTTAATTATGATACTGCTATTGGTCGCATTTGCACCTGCATCTACCCACTGCCCGGCAGCGTTCTTCTGATAGACTGTTATGTTCACGTTGGTGCTATCAAACTCGTCGATCCTGAGGAACGTTCCGTTGAAGGTTACGGTGTCACTTGGGTAATAGGCTCCCCACGGCGACTCCTTGTGCTTGAGCGTAAGGTTCTCTTTAATCGTCACATTCTGGACTGTTGTGTAGTTGCTAGTGCCGTTGCTCATGAAGAAGACCACGTTATAAGTCCCAACGGGCAGGTTATTCATAGTACTCGTATCCACGATGTAGTCAACGTACTCGTTTGTAACCGGGACATTAGTAGCAACCGGGTATTCGTGACTTCCATTCACGAGGGTGAGGTTGTACTCTGTGGTTCCATTCCAGTTGGGCTTTGTGATGGCAAGACTTATCTTAAACGGTTCGCCTTTAACGACTTCCGTTGCGTTAAGCTCCATCGCTGCCGGCTCATCTTCAGGCAGTATTACAAAGTCTTTCGTGTACACAACGCCAAGGTTCTTGACTTTGATGGTCAGGGTGGCGGTGCTTAAAGTCCCGTCAATTACGGTAACCTTTGCCCCGTTCAGGAAGGTCAGGTTGCTGGCGCTTTCGTTTTCGTACACGTTACTGTTAACAGAATTGTTACCGTCAACCTCTGTCCAGTTGACACCGGGAGTTAGTTCGACTGTAAGGTCGTAGTGGAGGCTCAGAGTCAGATTGTTTTGAGTGCCGTTGGTGAGGTTGGCGTACTCCACAAGCTTCTGATTAGCGGTGCCGTTGTTTATCGGGAGGAGCTTTATGACTGGCTGGAGGACATGTACTTCTGTATTGGTAGTGAAGTTTATGCCATGTTCATTGGTGATGTTGAGGGTAAAGGTGCCGTTCGTCCTCATGGTGAAGTTGTTTGAGAAGTACCATTTTCCTTCAGTGGAGTTATACTTTACGAAGTTCAGCGTGCTTTCAAATGCCGGAACGTAGAGTTCGGCGTTATCCGGGGTGGGCAGCGCATAGTGTTCTGGAACCTCGGGACCTTCTAAAGTTGCGTTTATCTGAAGTTCGTCGTTGATGAGGATGTTCCCCCCACCAGTGACTTCTTTGCCTGCTCCTATTGACCACACACTTGACTCTGTAACTTCGTAGACGTAGAGATCTGTGAGTGTTTGACCACACACGTAAACCCTCAGGATCCCATGTCCGCTAACTGTTACGTTGAGCTCGTAGGTCCAGTAGGTCACGTTGTTGATAATTTCGGAGCTTATTGTCTTCAATGACGGTGCTAAAGCATTTGATACATTACCAGTAATGTTCGAGAAAGTAACATCGTCCGGGCTGAGACTACTGTTGTCCGCATTGAAGCGTATTGTTACTGTTTCGCCGCTTATGAAGACATCATCGTTGCCATCCGTCACGTCAACGAACTGGATGCTCGGTGTTGCAACGGTTATCCGCTTTGATATGTTTGATGTTGCCCCATCATCGTCCGTGACTGTGAGGGTTACTGTGTAGGTTCCTGGCTTGGTGTAAGTATGCTGAACTGTTTTACCTGAAGCCGTTATTCCGTCTCCAAAGCCCCATGTCCAGTTTACAATAGAACCGTCAGGATCGTAACTTGATGAAGCGTTGAAGGTTACCGTTTGATTTACCTCTGGATTCTCTGGGGAGTAAGTGAAGTTTGCAACCGGATTTAAATTATAATTCTCCCGCGGTTGCACTAGCGGGTATTCATCCTTGTTGTTCGCATCTATTATATACTGGGTATCACCGATTCCATCTCCGTCCGAATCTGAACCGGTGTAATCACTCCAGTAATTCCCGGGGTGGCTCGTGTGTGTTGTGCCGTTGTAGGTGTACTTAATCGGAGTTGGCGAATTCCAGATGTTGATTGAATTTTCAGAATAAACGTTATTTGTGTTGTTGAAATTGTTGAGGTAGATCGTGTTGTTGTTTGATGAATCGAGCCAGATGCCAGCCCACGCGTTTGATGTGATGTTGTTAGAGACTATATTGTTATTGCTGGATCCATAGATGAAGATTCCAGCCCCGCTGTTTGAAGTGATGTTGTTAGAGGTTATATTGTTATTGCTTGAGTAATAGAGATAAATGCCCTCTCTGTTGTTTGAAGTGATGTTGCTGTTCTTAATGGTGTTGTTGCTGGAGAATCCAAGTTCAATTCCAACATCAGTGTTACTGATATTCAAGTTCTCTATGAGCATTCCAGTAGTGTTAGCAAGTATGACCTGTCCGGCATCCTCAGGGACATTTCCCCCAACCCTGTTCTTGAAGTAGTAAACCGGCTTACCGTTAACAGTATTGTTCTCTATAACATGAGTATTCCAGTGCTCTATCTTATAACCCTCTATGACGATTCCATCGTTAGTCATTGTATTATTGGTTACAATATTGTAGCTGGAGTAGTAGAGGAAGATGCCACGTTCCCCGTTTGATGTGATGTTGTTGGAGGTTATGGTGGTGTTGCTGGATCCGCGGAGCCAGATACCAGCCCAATTGTTTGAAGTGATGTTGTTAAAGGTTATATTGTTGTGGCTCGAGGAATCGAGATAGACTCCATTCCCGCTGTTTGAAGTGATGTTGTTAGAGGTTATATTGTTGTTACTTGAGGAATCGAGATAGATGCCATTCCCGTTGTTTGTTATGACATTAGAGGATATTGTGTTTCCTGAGGATTCCACCCATACCCCACCGTTACCCCAGCCACTGCCGCTGCCGGTTATCGTGAATCCCTGAATCGTGACGTTGTCGGCGGTGATCGTGACGACGCTCCCACTTCCGGTACCGTTTATGATACAGTTTGCAGGACCGTTCTCGGACTTCAGGGTTATCGATTTGTTCACAATAACGTTCTCATTATAAGTTCCATCCCTGACAATTATTGTGTCCCCCGGTCTGGCGTTATTAATAGCCTCTTGAATCGTTGTATAATCGTCGGGAACGTAAAACACCCTCATAGGAATGGTCAGTACAAGTCCTGTAATGTCTGAAGTTATGTTGTTTATGTGGAACTCCATTGGAAAATCAGGATACAAATCAAAATCGAAAGTTCCGTCGTTATCTTTATCATACCCCACTCTGAGAACAATGTCCGGGCCATAAGCCTGAATACTGAACGAACCAGTTGAATCTGTCACTGAACGAATGCAGGGGTCGCAGTTGGAGATTTGCACAACAACGCCCTTAACAGGATCCCCTTCAGGGGTTTTGATTGTGCCTGAAATGGTATGTTTTTCCATGGACGTGTGATTTTCGTAGGTATAAGTAACCGTTGTCCCCGCGTATATGCCTGCCGTTCTGTTAAACCATAACTTTACGATTCCAATACCCTTAGCCAAAATAAAGTACCCATATCCTTTGGTATAATTAGAGGGATATGGGCTATTTCTTGTATCGATGTCCACTCTAATACAATCGTTGAATACTTTCCCGTTAATCACCTGTTGACCAACAGTTTTTACTTTATAATCTATTCCAATAGAGCTCCAATTGTCGCCAGATTTAAACCATCTTGGCAATGAAAAATACATATAGAAAAGTCCTTGATTACTACCAGGGCAACCATGACTAAACCCTGGTTATGTTGGTACCATCCTCGTTTCTAAGGGAAGTATAGCCGCCTATCGTGCAATCACGGAAATAACCAGATCCACCATACGCTTTGTTTAATGTGAAAACAAAATCCTCCCCATCGTAATCCTTGATTGAATTATGGCATTGAACTACAGCCCAAACAGTGGAATTAAGGTTGTCATAGCTGTCCACCACGTTATATTTGATAGCATGCCCCACCGTTATATTAAAATAATCCAAACTACTAAAGTATTCACCACTGGGCTCATCTGGATTTGCTGAAGCTGCTGGAACTATGCCCGGGAAAAAGCTGAATAACACTAAAACCACGCAAATACCGGCAAGAAACTTTTTCTTCATCACCACCACCCCTATATTTATTCATTTTCGTTTTAAATATTGATGTAAGAGCATATATAAAGATTTCTGATATTTCATATTCGTATATACGGTCGTTCTTCCCCCGGAATGTCTCTTACTGGTTGAAAATCAATGAAGGCATTTTGATCCTTCTTTGCCCTGACGTGCTTTATCAAATCTTTTCCACGTAATATTTTCCCTTCACCTTAATGAGCCTGTAGACTCTACCTTCTTCCAGATCTATGTGGGGACGTTCTATTTCAAAAGTTTCATAACTTTCCATGTCCATGAGCTGGACTTCCCCCGGAGTTACGCTCGTCACCATGGCGTTAATCTCCTCGTGCTCCACCCTCTCTATTCCATCTCTCTTTACGGTTCTCCAGTCCCGGTGCTCCTTTTCCAGCGTTTTGAGGTTCCTCATCTCCATGCCCCTGCCGTCGATTCCCTCGACCTCGTAGACGTTTCCCTTCCTGTCCTCCACGATGTCCCCCTTTAAAAACCCGGGCAGGCGAACGCTCACGCTCGTCCTGTAGACCTCTTTGCTTGTCATCCTGTCCTGACCGACCAGCTCGTAGGCCTCGCTTATACTCCCACCGAAGCGCTCCTTTATCGCATGGGCGAGCTTTCTTGCCGAGGAGGTGGACCCCATGTAAAAATCGAGCCCCTCCTCCTTCTCTATGGTGTCCTGAATGAAGCCCATCCTGTCCCTGCGCATTATCTCGTCCACCTTCTCCTCAACGAGTTCCCCAACGGCCTTACGCTCCTCCTCCGTGAGCGGTCTGCCCTCGGCCCGAACCTGAAGGATGGCCTCGAAATAACCTCCCAGGAACCTTGAACAGCGAGGGCAGACGGTCTGGCGGACGTAAACCGTAACCTTTCTCGTTTCGTCGTGGAGTTCGCGCTGAAGCTCGTGTATCCGGGCCTTAACGCGAACCTCGTAGGTTATTATTGCCGGGAAGTGCTCGATGTGCCAGTCAACGGGCTGGAAGCTGACGAGGGCCTTTCCAACCGGAAGTTTTTCAACCTCCTCGAGCTCTTTCGGAGAAACCACCTCGAACTCCCTGACCCTTTCATCGAGGGAGTTACCCAGAACCTCGAGGAGAGCGCTCTCACTTACCTCGAACAGCAATTCCTCGAGCTCGTAGCTTTGAGGATCGACCCAGACGCCTCGTTTCTTATAGCTGCCACAGTTCTGGCAGAGCTCGGTGTCTATTTTGTCATCTATAAGCAGTACAGGGTTTTCCTTTCTAAAGCACACCTGACAGAGGCCCTCTATCAGCGGGCCGCCCTCGCTCTCACCTATCCCGCACCTGTAACAGAACCTCTCGCTCATGTTGGGCCATTTGAACGGGGTGGAATATAAAGGTTATCGCCCCGGGGGAGGGAAAACACTAGGAAAGAGAATGACAGTCCGGTTCATAACTTCAGCATCTTCGCCATCTGGGCGTGGGGAACTCCCTGGATCCGCAGTATCCTCGCTTCATCGACGTAACCGAGCTCCACGGCCCTGCCAACGCATCTTTCCCCGGTTAGGTTGGCTATTGTGGCTTTCTCTAAAAGCTCTTCCAGTGCATCCTCTTCAACAAGTTCACCCTTGTAGAACCTCTCCTTAACTTCCAGTTTAAGCTTTCCTTCCCTGAACGTTCTTCCGAGGAGCTCCTCGTCGCATGCAGCCAAAAGAACCTCCCCCTGAACCCGGTATACCCTAACGTATATCACGAATCAGCCACCTGTAGTGAAGAGGTGCGGAGGTTTAAAAGGATTGGTAAAGAAAAGACAGGGCATCAGCCCTGAGTCTCGATTTCCTCTATTGCCTTGTTGAGGAGGCTGTAGGCCCTTATGATGTTCATGTAGGCCATGCGGAGGTTCGGCAGTGCCCCTATCCCCATGCTCTCCGCCTCCGGAACCATGAACTTCTTGGCCTTCTCATAGTACGTGTCGGCGAGCTGCTTGTAAGCCATTGCCTCCTGCAGGGTTTCGTTGTCGACGCCGAGCTCGAGGGCCTTCTGGTAGAGCTTGTCGAACTTTATGTCGTACATCCAGTAGAGCATGTACCAGACGTAGTTGTAGGTGCTGACGATCCAGCGGGAGGTCTTGTATTCTACCGTCAACGTCACCGGGGAGGCGTATTTGACCTCCACCACGGCGTACTTCGCGTTCTGGCCCGTGAGGAGGTAGTAGCTCACCACGTGATCGCTGTTTATCTCAGCGTACTGGGTGTCCGCGGGAAGCGTCACGAGGACGTATCCGGTCGTTCCGCTCGGACCTTCGACGGTTAAGGTTATCTCCTTGCCCGTGTCCGTGTAGTCAGTTACCGTGCCGAGACCGAGAGCAACGTACGGTGGCAGCTGGGTGGAGGAATATACCGCGCTCTGAACAGGCTCCTTAACGCTGACGGTTACCTCCTTTGACGCGTCCTGATAATAGTCGCTGAAGACAGCTATCTGGAACGTCTCCTCCAGTTCGAGCGGTGTGAAGTAAACCTCGACTTCACCGTTGTCCGTGTAGTACTCTTTGCCGTTTACGAGGACCTTCGCCGGGAGACCTATCCTTTCCATCGTTGAGAGGTCAAGGAGCCTTATCGTCAGCTTTGATTGTTCTCCGAGGGTTGCTTCTGGATAGACAGCAACGTACATCTCCGGCATTCCAACCTGGAAAATCATCGGAGCGTAGGTCATCGCTTCTCCGGTGTCAGCGTTCAGGAGACCGAGTATGCCGAGGTAGGTTCCGCTATCTGAGAGTTCCACGTTGGCGTTGATGGTCCTGGAGGTTCCGGCATCGAAGCTGAAAGGCGTGCCGTCGACACTCACGTCACCGTTGTCGCCGAGGAGCTGGTAGTAGAAGGTGTAGTGGATCGGGTTGTAGCCGACTGTGTCGTAGCCGTAAACCGCAACGAGGTAATATCCCGGCTCGGGCATGAACTTCTCGAAGACCTCATCGCTCGTCGGGCCGATCTGGTCGTAGTAGAGGGTGTAGTTTGCGAAGTTCATGAGGTCATCCAACGTTGGGAAGTAGTAAACGTACAGGTCGAGGTCCGCGCTGGAATTCTCTGGCTCGGTGATTCCAAGCCTGAGGAAGTAGGTCGTCGGGTTAACTATGAACACGCCGATAGTATCAAACTCGTCCTGGCTGACGTTTCTGGTCATCGCGTAGGCTACGTCAAGCCTTCCGAGACCGTAGCCAGCTACGCTGGCGTTGAAGTTGCCGTAGTCGTTGGTGACCTTCGCCGTAACGGTGACGTTCGAGGGCTGGGCGGTGTCCTTCTTTATGATCTCAGGGGATATCGAGACGGAGGCACTCTCAACCTCGATTTCGTAGTGGGCATCCGTATAGCCCGTTCTGGCGTAGGAGCTGACGCTGACGTAGGCTGTTATCTCCCACGTCCCATCGACCGGGTTATCAACGACCCACGTGTACTCAAGCGGTCCACCCGGACCGACGTAGTAATATCCGGGCACACCATCGTAGACCACTTCACCCATTGGTCTCGCGATGACGAGCTTGACCCTTCCCATCGGGTTGCCCTGCTCATCCGTTGGCACGCGAAGGGTAACGCGGAGCTCCTTCGTGCCGCGCGGAACCTTGAAGAAGTAGTGCTTGGCCTCACCCGATCTGGCGGTGTCGGACAGCTTGGCGTGGTTCTCTCCATTGGGGTTCATTGGTACGTCAACGACGACCGGGATGTAGCCGTCAACGTAGCTCGTGTCTGGATCGTCTATATAAACAAGTCCGACGTAGGTGCCGCTCTTCTGGAGCTTGGAGTAGTCGATGTTTATGGAGAACTGGCCCATTACGTCACTTATGTACACCGCATTGGCGCCGTAAATGGTGACCTCCGTCGTGTTGGGAATTATCCAGTCAACGCTGGTGCTTATACTGTAGGTCTTGTTCTCGAAGACGTACCAGAGACCCCATCCGGGCTCGTATACCATCGGTGAGAAGTACACCGGAACGCT
Source organism: Thermococcus sp. P6 (assembly GCF_002214525.1). Taxonomy (NCBI): domain Archaea; kingdom Methanobacteriati; phylum Methanobacteriota; class Thermococci; order Thermococcales; family Thermococcaceae; genus Thermococcus; species Thermococcus sp. P6. Next base: position 197,513 of record NZ_CP015104.1, on the reverse strand, counting down.
ACCCGGATACTCGTTCCTTATGTAAACTCCCCTGTAGAGGTAGGGGAAGCCGAACATGTACTGGAAGTACCCGTTGAAGTCAACGTATGCCTGTGAGATGGGTATCATTGGCTCCTCGATCGGGTTCTTGAAGCTCGTGAACGTTGTTCCTCCAAAGATGTAGGTGGTTGGTTCCTCGCTGAGTTCCTCGAGTTTTTCTATGGCCTTGTCGACCTGTATGAGACCGAACCCCTGATCTATCATCGTCTGGTTGGTGGGCTCGGCGCTGAGCTCGAGGGCGCGCCTTATCATTATCGGGTTGTAGGTGATGTTGTGCTGCTTGGCGTAGCTTATCATCAGCGCAACGGCACCGCTGACGTGCGGTGTGGCCATTGAGGTGCCGCTCCAGAAGTCGTAGTAGGCGTATGAATTATTGTTCATGACCGTGTACCACAGCGGGAGGCTTGAGAATATGGCCGTTCCCGGCGCCATAACATCCGGATCGATCATACCGTCGTCCCTCGGCCCCCTGCTCGAACTCATGGCCGGGCCGTTCGCAACACCGGGCAGGCCGTAGAGGAGATCCCATCTATCGCTCTCCCAGTAGTTGCCGACGGTTATCACGAGGTCGCTGTCACCCGGGGAGTGGACGGAGTTGGTACTCGGTCCCTCGTTTCCGGCGGCTATGGCGAAGGTAACCCCATAAAGGTCAGTGATCAGGTTGGCGTAGAAGTTTTCGGGGCTCTCTATACCGTCGTTTATCTCACCGCCACCGCCGAGGGACATGCTTATGACATCGGCACCGTTAAGGGTGGCGTATATCATGCCGTTGATTATCCAGCTGTACCTTCCAAAGCCGAGCTCTCCCGGAAGGACCTTTACCTCCATGAGCTGGGCGTTGGGTGCAACGCCGTAAACATCATGGAAGACAGGATCGCTGGGCAGACCGACGCCCGCTACCGTACCGCTGACGTGGGTCCCGTGTCCGTGCGCGTCCCAGATGAAGTATGCCTGTCCATCATCCGGATCGAACTCGGCAAAGGCGACGTTGACTTTTGTGGAGTTAACGGTAACGTAATCGTGGGTAAGGTCGAATATACCCATCGGTTGGTCGTTGGTGAAGTTGTTGTCGAGGTTGAAGTCTATGTAGGCTATAAAGTTCCCGCTCTGGTTAACTATCAGGACGGGATAAACGTCGCTGAGATCACCGAAGAGACCGAGCTCATAGGGATCGTTGGGAGTTCCGGTGAAGTTGTTGAGGTCGAAGTACCTCTCCGGAAGGAGGCCGAGGTAGTAATCGTCACCGCTTATGTTCCCAACGTAGTAGGTGCCCATGGTGTAGTTGGTCTCGGCCGGGTGGCCGTAATAGAAATAGTAGGCTCCCCAGTCGATTGTGACGTTCTGGTTTACCTCTATGGTTCCGTTGGAGGTGGTGTTGGTCGAGTAGTAGATATCAACCCTTCCCTCGTCGCTCGCGTCGTGTACGTCTATGATCTTTGGCCTGCCATCGAGGGTTATCTGGAGGAAGGGGTGCCCGACGTCGACACCGGTATCGAGGACTGCAACGGTAACGTTATCGCCGTAGACCCCGTAGTCCATCCAGGTGTCGTAGGCCCTTATGGTAAAGACGCTCATGAACATGTCGGGAAGGTTTGGTAGGTCCTTCTTGGGAGAAACCTCACCGATCCCCGCCTCCGGGGCTACCGGTTCTGGCAACTTAACGGTTTTATCCTTCCACACGTGCAGTATTCCCGGTATCTCGGCGAGCTTTTCAACGTTTGAAACGGGCATTTCAATGACGATGAACTGGAGTTCGGGTTTGCTTATCGGATCTACCTTTCCAAGCTTTTTAATGGCGTTGTAAACTTCAGCCGCGTGGTCCTTATCGGGTGCCACTATCAACCTCACACTTTTATCGCTGTTCTTAAGAACGGCTTCGATCTCCTTCTGTAGAACGTTGCCCGGGATGAAACCTGAGGATCCTTTTTCGACCGCTGGATCCGTGACCTTCTGAGTGGCGGTTACCGGGGTAGAGGGAGCCGCCTGCACTGAATAGGCCGCTGGAACCGCCCCGAGTAGCATCACCACTACAATTAAAATGCTCAACGCTTTTCTACCCATCCTGACACCTCCGACTTGTAATGCTCAACTATACCCTGAGTGGAGCATCGATATAAAGATTTCGCCTCGAAAGCCCTTTCGTGAGCCGTAAGGGGAGTATAACACCGGCGGTGACTACGGCAGCTGTCCCTCGGAAGGAAACCCCGGGGAAAGGTATAAAACCAGCCCCTCCAAAGGGACCCAGCAGAAAGTGTGGTGAGTGATATGGACTGGAAAAAACCCGTTGCGGTCATATTGCTTATGGTTGCGCTCGGATTCATAATAAACGATCAAGTAAAGCACTATCAGGGAGCCGAGATCTACGAGGCGGCCAACAGGGCCTACTCCCTGCTCAGGAAGGGATTTAACGTCACGCTCGAGGTGGAAAGCGTCGATGGAGAGAGAATGGAGGGCACCCTTATAAGCGTCCGCGGATCCACGATAACCGTACTCTCCAACGGCAGGATCGTCACCATCGGCGGGCCTGAGGCAACCGAAGAGGACGTAAGGGCGAGGTTCATAGGGATCAACTACAGCGGGAAGGTTTACGTCTACAAACTGATCCCGCCCCTCCGTGGAAAACTCGGGGACATAGTGGATAACCTGACGGTGGAGGCCCACTCGGAAAGGTTCAGCGGGATCCTCTACATCGATGGAAGGGTTAGCCCGATCGAACTCGGGGAGCTGAAGTACAGGGCCGATTATCTGACTTACGGTTCCATCACGATAGAGCACATGACCTCCGAAGGGGCGGTGATAACCGCCAACATGGTGCCCATCCAGTTCCTTAAGGAAAGCCTGTCGGATCACACCGTTTACATGTACGGTACCCTTTACGTCAACTCGGAGGAGAGGAACCTTCCACTGGAATTGCTTGAGGTGAGAAGCGGATGAGGAACCTGCCCCTCCTCATTCCCCTGCTCTTCATGACCTTCGTGTCCCTTGGACTGGCCCGGCCGGAGACCCTCATAGTGAGCTGCCTCTTTGCCCTATCCATCTTGGCGGGCATATGGGCGGGGGAAAGGGTTAAGTGGAGGGATAACGGTCTGGGGATCGAGGAGAAACACGTAATCTGGGCGTTCTGGATTTCTATAGCGCTGGTTTTCATCCAGATACTTATGCTGGGGAACGTTCCCCTCCTGAACCCGGCCGTCAGAACTTCCCTAAGCCCGCGCCTTACGGCTTTAACCTATTTTCTGGGGGTCCCGGCGAGCGTGTACCTTTTCCTCAGGGGCAGAAGGTACGCCCTCCTCTACCCCTTCGTGGTGGCCCTTTACGCCTACAGAACCCCCATTCTGGTGAGCCTTCTCGCCATCGGAGGCGCTTACTACGAAACCGCGATGGAAAGGAAGGGACCGGGGGGTTACCGCATAGCGGGGCTCCTTCTTCTCGCCCTCCTCCTCGGGGTAGGGATCGGCTTTATGAGGGGTGAAACTCTCCAGAGTCTCTGGACGAGGATTCAGGGGACCACGTCGGTTCTGGACGTTATAATCCTCCGGACGGGCTGGCATGGTTTCTACCACGGTGAGCTGCAGTTCAGCGGGATACAATCCTACATAATCGGGGGCTACTCACCGAGGGGACTGATAGCGAAGTTCCTCTACATCAAAACAGGGGCCACGATAACCGGAACCCTGCTCGGTGGCATCTATCTCGATTTTGGCATTTTCTCCCTCCTCGAAGGCTTCATCCTCGGCCTCTACTACGGTACGATAAAGGAGGCGACCGCCACTTCAACCCTGGCCCTCTACTACTCCACCCTCGCCTATGGATTGGTTGGGGTTGAAACCGGCATACTCGACCTCCCGGTTTATCTGCTCTTCATTCTCGGGGCCTACGTCGTGATAGACGGTCTGAGGCGTTGAGAAATGAGGCTGAACTCGATCCTATGGGGTTTCCTTATAACCTACACCCTCTGTGGGATAGTGGCGAAGCTGATCTTTAACGATCTTCTCCCCTCTCCCCGGTTATTGCCCCTCATCTACGCCCTCGCCTTCTCCGGCGCTATGGTAACCGGCTACATGACCGCGGAGAGGTTTCCCGTAAGGGTCAGGATCCTGACCTACGGCCTCGTTGTAGTGCTCGTCCTCTCGGCCCTCGGGTCGTGGGGGTTTTTAATGGCCCTGCCCATTGTAGCAGCCCCCCCGGTGTTTGCAAGGGAAGAGGGAAAACGGGTTAAGGAAAGGCTCGCTTCAGCTTCCTTAACCACCGACACGCTCCTGATCGTGGCAGCCGTTGCACTTGTCGCGTTTCCCCTCGTTACGGGCAGAGTACCTCTCCTTCACCCCGGGCTGAGGTACACCGGTGTGAGGTTCTTCTATCTTGCCTCGGGGTATCTCATAGCCGCTGCCATCTCCCTGAGGGGTGACTTTCGGGTCTTTCTGCTCGGTCTCTTTGTGGCGGTGGTTTCGACCTTCAGAACGGTAGCTGTTGCGGTAACCGTGACCTACCTTCTGAGGCTGATGGGGGAGAAAAGGACAAAGCCCGGGAAAGGGCTCTGGTTAAAACTGAGCGTTATAACCGCGGGCGTTTTGATAGTCTTTCTGGTGAGGTATCAGGCCACGCTGAGCACGTACCCGGAATGGAGACTGGGCTTTTTTGGGACCCTGCTTCACCGCATGGGCCTGACCTACAGCGTGTACGAGAGGCTCTTTAGCATGGGGATGCCATGGGGGAACCCGGAGATACTCCTCTCAAAGGATCCCAAGGGTTACGTTGGGAGACTGTTTGGAAGCAGCGTGGGTTACAGTTACACGATCTTCGGCCAGCCATCCCACGATTTTGGGGTCTTTGGCATCGTCGAGGGGTTTCTCCTCGGGGGCATACTCAGGGATGCGGAGTGGATGGAGAGCACCAAGGTTCTGGCGTTAACGCTCTTCATCCTGATGGTGCCCATAGGGATAGACGCCTTCTTCCTTCCTGCCGTGGCCTTTCTGGCCTACAGCGCACTGGGAGGGATAATATGGGAGAGAACAGGAAGCTGGCTTTAATTCCCTTCATCGGAGCATTGATCCTTGGGATAGCGACGTTTCCGCCGTGGAACACCCTTACCTACGACGGGGCTCTGTACATAGACATAGCCCGCAACCTGGCCAGAAACGTAACGGACTTCACCTATCAGGGAGTTTACATGATGTACAGGCCACCGCTGTATCCCTACACGCTCTCGGTTCCCTTCAGGTTCACCCCACTGGAGCTCCACCTCACGGTGGCGAGGCTGGTTTCCCTCCTGAGCTTCGCCCTCACGGCCCTTTTAGTATACCTCCTGGTTGAGGAAACCTCGAACGACCGGGTAAGGGGCATCATCGCTTCCTGCTTTTACGTTTTGAACCCCCTCGCCTTTACCATGGCCACAAGGGAGCTCGTCCACAGCGAGTTCACCCTGTTCTACACCCTCGCCGTTTATCTGCTGTACACGGGCAGAAAGCGGAAGAGCACCGCGAGAATATACCTCGCCTTCGTCTCAGGGGGGCTGGCGATACTCACCCGTTACACCGGGCTTTCCATCATCGGCGTTTTCTTAGCATACCTCTGGCTGGTGGATGACTGGGAGTGGGTCAGGAGGAGGGAATACCTGCTGGGCTTCCTTCTCCTGGGCTTAACCCTTGCCCCGTGGCTCTACATGGGGCATCTTTACTACGGCGGGGCCCTGAGGCCCTTCAGCGTTGCTTCGAAAGTCGTGACCCTCGACCGACCGGTTTCGGCAGGGGAATACGTGAAGATGCTCCTTCAGGATCTCGGGTATCTCCTCCCGGCGCTGGCCGCTGTCGGTTTCCTGAGGATAAAGAAGGACGAAGAGGGGTGGCTTCTGATAAGCTGGCTTTTCATTGGCCTCGCGGGGATAATGGCGGTCACCCATAAGGAGACGAGGTTCATAACGTTCCTCTCCCCGGCGATAGCGGTGTTCGCATCCGGGGGAGTTTTCCTCCTGATGGAGGGTCTTGAGCGGGCGTTCAAGAGGTACGGGGTGGAGGTTTCCCCCGAGGGGAGGATCGCGGCGGCGCTGCTCTTAACTGCCTTCCTCATCGTTCCGGTTGGGCTCAGGGGTATGGACCTTAAGGAGGAGTGGAACTCCGTGGGGAGCGTTGAGTCGGAGGTTCTCAGGTACGCGTCGGAGCACTACGAGGCTGATACCCTGCTCGTGTCCCCGGGGCTTTACACGATGGCCGGACTCTACTACCCGGACGCCCGTATCGATATGCTACTCCCGGAGGGCAGGGCGGGGGAAAGGGTGGCCGATGGTTATTACGATTTGATAATCCTGAAGAATCCGGAGGCAAACCTGAACCTGACCGGGAAGTACATCAGGGTGGGGGAGTTCCACGGCGGGACGTTTGAGATCTTCATAAAGAAGGAGAAAGGGTGAGGATTGAGAGAATGGACACATCTATCTCTCTTCTCATTTCTGTACTCTGGAGAACAGCCGTGGATAGTTAATTTTAAATACGGACCCGGGATATACCACCCGCAGTAAGCATTTGTGGAGGGATTGGCATGAGCGAATACAGGTTTATAAAGTGGTTTGAGGAGCTTGGAAAGGAGGACGTTCCCCTCGTTGGCGGTAAGGGGGCCAACCTTGGGGAGATGACCAACGCCGGTATTCCGGTTCCGCCCGGGTTCTGCGTTACCGCCGAGGCCTACAAGTACTTCGTTGAGAACGTAAGGCTCGAGGACGGTAGGACCCTTCAGGAGTGGATTATGGACGTTATCGCCGGGACAAACGTTGATGACTCCAGACAGCTTCAGGAGAACACCGCTAAGATCAGGGAAAAGATAGTCGAAGTCCCAATGCTCCCGGAGATAGCCGAGGAGATCGAGAGGGCCTATAAGGAGCTCTCACAGAGGTTCAACAAGGATGCGGTTTACGTGGCCGTCCGCTCCTCCGCCACGGCTGAGGACCTCCCCGAGGCTTCGTTCGCGGGCCAGCAGGAGACCTATTTGGATGTTTACGGTGTTGAGGACGTTATAGACAAGGTTAAGAAGTGCTGGGCCTCACTCTGGACCGCGAGGGCAACCTTCTACAGGGCCAAGCAGGGCTTCGACCACAGCAAGGTTTACCTCAGCGCGGTCGTCCAGAAGATGGTCAACAGCGAGACGAGCGGTGTGATGTTCACCGCCAACCCGGTCACCAACGACAGGAGCGAGATAATGATAAACGCCGCCTGGGGCCTTGGCGAGGCCGTCGTTAGCGGAAGCGTTTCCCCGGACGAGTACATCGTCGAGAAGGGCACCTGGAAGATAAAGGAGAAGTACATAGCCAAGAAAGAGGTCATGGTTATCAGGAACCCCGAGACGGGGAAGGGCACGGTTTATGTGAAGGTCGCGGACTTCCTCGGCCCGGAGTGGGTTGAGAAGCAGGTTCTCACGGAGGAGCAGATCGTTGAGGTCGCCAAAATGGGCGCCAAGATTGAGGAGCATTACGGCTGGCCTCAGGACATAGAGTGGGCCTACGATAAGGACGATGGAAAGCTCTACATCGTGCAGTCAAGACCCATCACGACCCTCAAGGAGGAGGTTAAGACGGAGGAGGCTGAGATGACCGAGGAGATGAAGGTACTCCTCAAGGGTCTCGGGGCCTCACCCGGAATCGGCGCAGGTAAGGTCGTGGTAATCTTTGATGCGAGTGAGATCGACAAGGTCAAGGAAGGAGACGTTCTCGTAACCACTATGACCAACCCCGACATGGTTCCGGCCATGAAGAGGGCGAGTGCCATCGTAACCGACGAGGGTGGAAGAACCTGCCACGCCGCTATCGTCAGCAGGGAGCTCGGCATCCCGGCCGTCGTTGGTACCAAAGAGGCCACCAAGGTTCTCAAAGACGGAATGCTCGTAACGGTTGACGGTACCAGAGGTGTCGTCTACGAGGGCATCGTCAAGAGCCTCGTCAAGGAGAAGGAGGAGAAGGCCGAGGGCGGAAAGGTTGTCGTCGCAGGCGCTCCCCTTGTAACGGCCACCGAGGTCAAGGTCAACGTTTCCATGCCCGAAGTTGCAGAGAGGGCCGCAGCTACGGGTGCCGATGGCGTCGGTCTCCTCAGGGCAGAGCACATGATCCTCGGCATAGGCGCCCACCCGGTCAAGTTCATCAGGGAGGGCAAGGAGGAAGAGCTCGTTGAGAAGCTCGTGGAAGGAATTAGAACCGTCGTTGAAGCCTTCTACCCGAGGCGCGTCTGGTACAGAACGCTGGACGCACCAACGAACGAGTTCCGAGAGCTTCCGGGTGGCGAGGAAGAGCCCGAAGAGAGGAACCCGATGCTCGGATGGAGGGGAATCAGGAGAGGTCTCGACCAGCCGGAGCTTCTCAGGGCCGAGTTCAAGGCCATCAAGAGGCTCGTCGATGAGGGCTACGACAACATCGGCGTCATGCTCCCACTCGTCAGCCACCCCGAGCAGATCAGGAAAGCCAAGGAGATCGCCCTTGAGGTCGGCCTCGTTCCCCACAGGGATGTGGAGTGGGGTGTTATGATCGAGATCCCGGCCTCGGCGCTGATCATCGAGGACCTCGTCAAGGAGGGCCTTGACTTCGTAAGCTTCGGAACCAACGACCTCACCCAGTACACCCTCGCCATCGACAGGGACAACGAGCGCGTCTTCAAGCTCTACGACGAGAAGCACCCGGCGGTGCTTAAGCTCATTGAGAACGTCATAAAGGTCTGCAAGAAGCACGGCGTTGAAACGAGCATATGCGGTCAGGCCGGAAGCGATCCAAAGATGGTAAGGAAACTCGTCAGGCTTGGAATCGACAGTGTCTCCGCCAACCCCGATGCGGTCGAGCTCATAAGGAAGGTTGTTTATCAGGAAGAGAAGAAGATAATGCTCGAGGCCGCAAGGAAGGCTCTCAGGGAGTGAATCCTTTTATTTCCATTTTTCTACTTTCTACTTCCTAATTTAGCAATCTGTGGTTTTTAGGGGACATTGAACATTAATCCTTACAAGGACAAACTTTTTTAACTCTAAAATGTAATGCCATGTGGTGGTGTGTTTGAAGCTCAGGCTTTTTATCATGCTCATTGTACTGATCTCCCTTCTCCCCATAGGTATAATTCACAGAGAGGACTCTCCAACCATGGAGTACGAGGTTTCAAGCATCACCACCGCCGGTTATGAGAATTATACCTCTTATAAAGCGTTATTTTTGAGTTCCAATTTTTCCAGCCCCAACATGCGGCTCTCAAATTCCAAACCCGCCCAACCTATTATATTCCTTCATGATGTAACCCCCAGGTACTTCATGGAGCTTCGGAAAGTTGTGAAAATCATAGACAGACACAATTACTCTTCCAGAACAGTCCTCTTCGTAATTCCCCGCTTTGATCCCCCTCACTATGGCGATAAATGGGACTTGAGGCGAAACCCCCATTTTGTCTCATATCTCCATGAGCTCCAAGCAAAAGGGTACAGGATAGAGCTTCACGGTTATGAGCACACATTCCATGAATTCAACTGTTCGTATGCTAAAGCCGGGGAGAAGCTCGAAAATGCAACATTCTTAATGGAGAGCGTGGGATTTGGAAATTTCAGCTTATTTCTACCCCCTGCATGGGCATTGAACAATGAGTCCATTGATGCCATTGAGGAATATAATCTGACAACGATCATGCCCGATTACTTTATACTCCCAAACGGGAGCATAAAAAGGGTGTGGAATCATGAATATACATGGTACATTGAGAGAAATGAGACTGATATACGGGTTTCGATGGCACTCCGCGACTACAACCGGACCAGCAGGGCAGGGATTCCCTTCTATCTCTCCCTTCATCCCCAGACCATAATCTATGGAGGCGGGCTGAAATTTCTGGATGAATTTCTGAATGCTATGTTGCAGATTAACCCATGAATTGGACTATTTATCAGTTGGATACAGAGCGGGCCTTGATGGAGTTTACAACGAAATCGAGCCACCCGGTTATGTTGAGGGAAATGTCTACAAGATGGATGAAAAGAAGAAGGAAGAGCTGGGGATTGAAAGCCTCCCGTCAAGCTTGGGTGAGGCACTGAAAGAGCTTAAAAAGGACAGCGTCGTCAAATTAAAGGGGGCAATTAGGGAGACCGATTTTTGCGATCTTCTCCCTTCCTTTTACCGCCCTCTGGTCTTTTTATCCATAGTAAGGTTTTTATATCCACGTTTCGATGGATGTCTCAATGAGAAACGAGAAAGTCGCACGGATGCGTGAGGAGATACTCAACGGATCGATAGTGAAGACTCTATTGGTGTTAGCCTACCCTCTGATCATAAACCAGCTGGTTCAGGTTCTCTACAACCTGACCGATACCTTCTGGCTCGGAAAACTCGGGAGGGTGGAACTTGCCGCCCCCGGAACGGCGTGGCCGCTCGTCTGGTTTTTCATGTCTATTGGCATGGGTTTTGCGACGGCCGGCTTCGCCTTCGTGAGCCAGTACGTTGGAGCGGGGGAATACGAGAAGGCCAACAGGGCCGCCGGTGCGCTTTACTCCCTCATGATGCTCTTCGCCGTTGGCGTGGGTCTGTTTGGAGTTCTCTCGGCCCCTTACCTGCTCAGGTTTATGAGCGTCACGGATACGGTTTACCCGTACGCCCTCGCCTACACGAGGGTAATCTTCGCGGGCATTCCCTTCTCCTTCACGCTCTTTGCGTTCAACTTCCTCCTGAGGGCCATAGGCGACACCAGAACGCCGGTTAAAATAAACATGGCGACCGTGTTCCTCAACATCCTGCTTGACCCCCTGCTCATATTCGGCTGGTTCGGTTTCCCGAGGCTCGGGGTCATGGGTGCGGCGATCGCAACGATGCTGTCCAACACCCTCGGCTCTCTCGTCGGCGGTTACCTCCTCTTCACCGGGAGGGTTGGGATACACCTGACGATGGAGAACCTTAAGCCTGACCCAGCGTTCTACTCTCGCATCTTTCGGGTGGGAATACCCTCGAGCGTTGGTTCCTCAACGACCGCCCTCGGCTTCGTCATACTCACGAAGATAATCTTCACCCTCGGAGGAGCGTTCGGTAACGCCGACGTGGCCTTTTCAACCTACTCCATCACCAACAGGCTCACCAACTTCATGTTTGCCTTCTCGGACGGCATAAGCATGGCAATGGGTACGATGATCGGCCAGACCGTCGGGGCAGAGCTCTACGACAGGGCGAAGACCATAGCGGAGAAGGCGATGGCCATAAACTTCACGATACTCGGTGCTGGAACGTTGCTCTTCATCCTCTTCAGGGTCGAGATATTCAGGTTTTTCATCGACGATCCGGCGATAATAGCCGAGAGCACGAAGGTTGTGAGGTACTTCTCCGCCTTCCTCCCCTTCTTCGGGATCTTCTCGGCAGTGAACAACGTCTTCCGGAGCTCGGGTCACACGAAGAAGAGCATGTTACTTGCCATATTCCGCCTCTGGGTTCTTCGTCTCCCCCTGAGCTACGGCCTCGGGGTTCTCTTCAGGGACACCGCCGGGATGTGGCTTGGAATGGGCCTGAGTAACTTCATAGGGGCGCTGGTTGCCCTCGCGTGGTTCCTCAGGGGGAGCTGGATGAGTCGCATCATCGATTCCCCATCCTCGTGATTCTCCACGGAGCCCAACAGTACATCCCCCTGCCCCGGGGGGAGGTAAAAAGTCTGACTTCGATATGGTGCGGGGGCGGGGATTTGAACCCCGGAACCCCTGCGGGAGTGGATCTTGAGTCCACCGCCTTTGGCCAGGCTCGGCAACCCCCGCCTGAATCCAGAATCATGAACCGCAAACCGGTTTATAAATTTAACTAAGGGCAAAAATCAGCGTTCCATTCTTTTGACGCCTTCCCTCGTTCCCACCAGAACAACATCCGCCACGTCGGCGAAGATACCGTTCTCAACGACCCCGGGAATGTTGTTGAGCTCCATCTCAAGGTCGAGCGGATCAGCTATGCGGTGGAATCTAACGTCAAGGATGAAGTTGCCGTTTTCCGTGACGACGGGTCCGTCCTTTCTGGCGGCCATCCTCAGCTCGGCCTCGGCGTTGAAGATCTCCACCTCCTCCGCCACGGCACGCCAGACTTGAGGAATGACCTCAATGGGAACGGGCATCTTCTGGCCGAGCCTCTCGACGAGCTTGCTCTCGTCCACGAGGACGAGGAAAGTTCCGGCGCGGTATTCTATGGCCTTCTCCATGGTCAGGGCTGCACCGCGACCCTTTATGAGGTTCATGTTCGGATCCACCTCATCGGCACCGTCAACGGCTACATCTATAGCGTCCACCTCGTCAAGGCCCACGACGGGAACTCCGCTCTCAATGGCAAGGAGTCTCGACTGATAGGACGTGGGAATGGCGTAGACGTCCTGAAGCTCCTCCTCCATGATGAGCCTGCCGAGGTACCTGATGAAGTATCCTGCTGTGGAGCCGGTGCCGAGACCGATTACCATGTCGTCCTCCACGAACTTCAAAGCTTCCCTTGCGACGGCCTTCTTCAGCTCCTCCATGGACTCACCCCACCACCGTTCCGTTATGGGTCAGTCTGTAAAGCAGGCTCTGGTTCGAGTAGAACTCCGGCTGGAAGTTGACCATCACGGTGTAGCTTAGCATGGTGAAGTAAAGCCAGAACAGGAGCCATCCCCAGAAGGCCTTCTTGAGTATCTGACCCTCTTCAATCTCCGGCGGAAGCGTCTTTATCATCGCCATGACAACCTTATCCGTGAGGAGAAAGAGCACAAGGCCCGTAACCCAGCCGTACTGAACCCTGGTAGCTGCGATACCACTGACCAGACCACAGATGAGTCCCCAGAGGTAGACTGAGAGCGAGAACTTGTTTTCAGGCGTTAGCTTCACCTTCTTCACCCACGCTTAGCTTTAAAAAGACCTTTTAAAACCTTTCCGTTATTCCGAAAGCGTCTCAAGGAACTTCCGTCCCTTTTCCGTTAACCTGTAATACACCCGTCTCCCTTCCCTGTGGGATTCTCCTATGAGTCCAAGGCTCTCGAGCTCCCTGAGGTGCTGGTACACCGCCTGATACCTGACGGGTTTCCTGAGGGCCTCCCATATCTCGTAGCCGTACATTCTCCTCCCGCTGAGGAGCCTCAGTATCTCGAGCTTCGTTCCGCCAAGGGTGAACTTCTCCCGGGTTTCGTGGTAATGGCCCTTGAGGCCGGAACTCGTCACTACGAGGGCTATCCTGTCGTCCCTCTCGAAGTGTCCCTCTTCCGCGAGCTTGAGGAAGGCCGGGATTATGACCGCTGAAGCGTATTCCCCGAAGATGCCTTCTCCAGCAAGTAGCCTCTGCCCGAGGTCGAGCTCGTCCTCACCGACCACCACGGCGGTTCCACCCGTTTCCCTTATGGCCTCGAGGGCGAGTTCCTTCATGACCGGATCCTTAACGTACAGCGCAAGCGCCCTCGTCGGCTCGGCCCTCGGTTCGAGACCGAGAACCTCGCTCGCTATGGGGGAACACCTCTCCGTCTGGACGGCTATGAGTTCCGGCATCTCCTCGAGGACGCCGATCCTTCTGAGCTCGGCCAGGCCCCTGTAGATGCTGTAGAGGTTGCTTCCGCTCCCCGTGGGAACCACGATGTGGGTCGGCTTCAGCTCCTCCCAGAGCTCGAAGGCGAGCGTTTTCTGCCCCTCGAGTCCTATGATGTTGCTCTCGGGGGTGACGTTGTAGAGTCCCTCCCTCTCAGCAAGCTCCTCAGCGTAGCCTATGCCCTCATCGACGCTCTCACCGTAGCGTACGAGCTTTGCACCGAGGGCCACTATCTGGTTGAGCTTTCCCTCTTCGATCAGCTTCGGAACCACCGTGTAAGCCGGCTTTCCGGCCCGCGATGCGTATGCCGCGAGGGACGCAGCCGCGTTTCCGTTGCTCGCCACGATGAAGCCCTTCCGGGCGTAGGGCAGGCCGTAGGAGACGGCAACGGTGATGAGCCTGTCACGGAAGGAACCCGTGGGGTTTCGGGTTTCGTCTTTTATGAACACCCTCAGCCCGAGTTCCTCGCCGAGCTTCGCCCTCAGAAGGGGTGTTCCCCCCTCGCTCAGACTGACGATTCGTTTAACATCTGGAAGAAGCTCGCGGTACCTCCAGACGCCGGGCACTCTCCTTTCCCATCTGGAAACGTCCACCGAGTCGTAGTCGTAGCTGAGCCTGAGGGGTTCCCCGCAGGAGCAGGTGGGGGGAACAATGGAATCGTAGGGCCTTCCGCAGGAGGGACAGCGAACCCGCATCGGGATCCCTTACTTGAGCCTTATGGCGTCGAGGTTGTTCGGGGCCCTCGTTGAGATTCCGAACTTCTTGTGGATGCTCGTTGAGAGATCGAGGCACTTGTGGGACTCCCCGTGGACGGTTATGACCCTCTCGGGTTTTGGCCTCAGGCGGGCGACGTAGCTGATGAGCTCCCTTCTGTCGGCGTGACCGGAAAAGCCGTCGATGGTGTGAACCTCCATGTTGACGTTGACGACTTCCGTCTTTCCGTCCTCCCCGACCAGCGGAATCTCCCTCATGCCCCTCTGGACCTGCCTTCCGAGGGTTCCCTCGGCCTGATAGCTGACGAACACCATGCTGTTCTTCGGATCCGGGGCGAGTTGCTTGAAGTACTCCACGCTGGGCCCTCCCACGAGCATGCCGGAGGTGGCCACGATTATCGCGGGCTCACCCGAGTCTATTATATCCTGCCTCTCCCTGCTGTTGGCGACGGGCTTGAATATCGGGTTCAGGAAGGGGTTGTAACCCTCGTGGAATATCTGCTCGCGCAGGTGCCTGCTGAGGTACTCCGGGTAGGCGGTGTGTATGGCCGTGGCCTCCCATATCATCCCGTCGAGGTACACGGGCACGTCTATTCCACCGACGCGGGCGTACTCCTCGAGGACCATCATTATCTCCTGAGCCCTCCCAACGGCCATGGCCGGGATCAGGACCTTGCCTCCCCTCCTGATGGTCTGGTGGATGACCTCTATCAGCCTCTTCTCGGCCTCCTCGCGGGGCATCTGATAGTCGTTGCTTCCACCGTAGGTGGACTCCATCACGAGAGTCTCGAGGCGCGGGAACCTGTTCACGGCCGGCTCGAAGAGCCTCGTCGGGATGAACTTGAAATCACCGGTTATGGCTATGTTGTGGAGCCCGTTGCCTATGTGGAGGTGGACTATCGAGGAGCCGAGGATGTGGCCCGCGTTGTGGAGGGTGAGCCTTATGTCGGGTGCTATATCACGAACCTCCCCGTAATCGAGGGTTATCGTGTGCTTTATTACATCCTTGATGTCCCTCGGCCGGTAAAGGGGTTCTACGCCGTTCATCTTCTGTATCTCGATGAAGTCCTGCTGCAGGAGAACCATGAGGTCCCTCGTTGGTGGAGTGGCGTAAACGGGCCCATCAAAGAGCTTGTAGCGGAACAGGTAGGGGAGCATTCCTGAGTGGTCGAGGTGGGCGTGGGTTATAACCACCGCATCCAGCAGGCCGGCGTCGAGGACGTACCTGAACTCCGGAGCATCAAAGTGCGGAAAGGCCTTTTTGGGATCCCTGAGGGCCGCTACGTTGACGCCGAAATCGACAAGCACGTAGCTTTCGTTGGTCTGGAGGAGAAGGGCACTCCTGCCGACCTCCCTGAAACCGCCGAGACCGGTTATCCTGATCCAATCGCTCTTCAACTCGGGCTTGCGGTAGATGTTTCTTCCAACGTTCCTGAGAAACTTCCTGCGGTCTTTGGCCTCCGCCTGAAGTATCTGCCTTATCGAGTATATCGTCTGGCTCTGCAGGGGTGGGGTCCTAACCACTCTGGGGGCCCAGTGGACCCTCTGGGTTATGAGCCTGAGTGTTTCGCCGTTCTTTCCTATCACCAGCCCCGGTTTTCTGGCCTCTATGAGGACCTCGCCAACCGATGGATCAAAGCTTATGTTGCTTATCTCAGCCTCGGGCGGAACTATCTCCCTTATCAGCTCCTCCGCCTTCTCCGGTGGCAGAAGAACATCCGGATCGGGACGAACGCTTATGCGCTTTTTGAGAACCTTGGCGAGGTTCCTTATCAGGTTCTCGTCCCTCATTATCGCGTCGGGGTTCCTGACGTATATGACCAGCTCGGGTCCCTCGAACTCAACTTCCGTTATTCCGGCTTCCCTTGGAACCATCTGTCTTATAATTGCCTTTATGTCCTTCAAAACGTCATCAACGAACGTCTCTCTTCTTATCAAAGCCATCACCTCACTCCAGAAGGGCTCTTATTTCCTCTTTGCCTAGTTCCCTGTAACCCCCGGCCGTTACGGTGACGAGGGTTACCCCGTCTCCAGTGAAGACGTCCCTTCTCGTGGCCACCTTTATGGCCCGGAGGGCGAGCCTGATTCCCTCCTCGAGTTCCATATCATCCTCGTAACCTTCCTCAAGAACCGCAAAGGCGAACTCCATTCCAGAACCGGCCGAGGTGAACCTGTCTTCCGTAACACCCCCGGCCATATCCACCGAGTAAAGTCGGGGTTTTTCGTCGTAACCCGCCACGAGAAACCACCCGAAGTAGGGCATGATCCTGCTGCCATGGAGCACGTTGGAGGTTAACGTGGCGAGGGCCCTGACGCTCATCTCCCTTCCAACCGTTGCCCTGTAAAGTCTGGCCTCGGATCTTAGAAGCCTGACGAGTGAGAGGATGTCTCCAACGCTCCCGGCCCCGGCCAGGGCCAGATGATCATCTATCCGGAACACCTTGGTAACGTTCTTCGAAAGCACCATGTTATCGAGCGATGCCCTCCTGTCGGCCGCTAAAACAACGCCGTCCTTACATACAATGCCGACCGTGGTCGTTCCCTTTAGCCTTTCAGCCAACTACAACACCCCTGCTGGTTATGTTTTTTAGAATAGAAGAACCTCTACAACGCCGGTTTGGGGGAATAGTATTTAAAGGTTTCGTCCAAGTTCCCGGGGAGGGGTAAAATGAAGGAAGTGATCCTCCTGACGGGTCCGCCCCTCAACGGGCGCGACGAATACATAACCGGGGCACTGAAGCTTCAGAACGGGGAGAGCTACGCCTATTACCATGTCTTCGACTACATCAGGGAAGTGGGCAAGGAAACTGGCGTCAGGATAACGAGGAAGAACGTCCTCGACTTCGCCATAAATCATCAGGATCTGATGAACGAGATCAGAGACGAGGCCTTCAACAGGATAAGGATGGAAATAGACGAAAGCGACCGGAAGTTTCACCTCGTCTCAACCCCAAGCCTCTTCCGGTGGGGGAGTGGAAGCGTTATAGGGTTTACGGCGAGCAACCTAAAGCTTCTGAGACCGGACCGCGTGATAATAGTCCTTGACGACGTTCTTTCCGTCAGGAGGCGGGTCATCAACGACCCCGAGTGGTTCGAGCGCTTCGGTGGAGATGCCGAGAACATAAGGCTCACGACCCTCGTCATGTGGCGCGAGGATGCCATAAACCACGTCAAGACCCTCATCCATGAGCTAAAACAAGAGGGAACAAACGTCCGCTACGTGCTACAGTTCGGCATAAGGCACCCTCCGGAGGTGTTCCTCGATCTGATATTCCGGGAAAGGGAGAAGCCCCTGGTTTACCTCAGTTACCCGATGACGGGCCACGAGGAGGAATACTACCACCGCGTAAGGGGTTTCTACGCCAAGCTAAGCGAACACTTCACGGTTCTCGACCCCGGGGCTCTGGACGACTGGTGGGTCGTTGCCGAGTACGACGCCCAGGTTGAGGAGAACCCCTCGGTAAAGCGCATCAGGATAAAGCACCTTCTCGACGGCGAGGAGGTTGAGGAGCTGGACAGGGAAGACATAGAACAGGCAACGGATATACTGAGAAGACAGCTCGTCGAGAGGGACTTCAACCTCGTCGGCGTCAGCAAGGCAATAGCGGTTTACCACTACGCCGAGGGTGTTTCGGCCGGGGTTATCAGCGAGATGGCCGAGGCCTACAGGAAGCTCGCGGCGGTGTACCTCTACTACCCCTTCAAGAGACGGCCGAGTCCCTTCATGGAGTTCTACGGGATGCAGAACCCCTCAAGGAGAACAATGTTCAAGGATGAGGACGAGATGATAAACGCCATGGTGGAGGAGAAAGAATACTGGGCGAAGGCCTGAAAACCCTAACGTCCTTTATTTCCTCCAAAACTGGATGGCGGGTAGACCTCGACGCTGCCGTGCTCCCTCTTCCACTTCCCACTTGAAGATTCACATCGAGCGAAGCCTTTGAATTATGCCAGCAGAAGGAGCCACAGATCTCCCCTTTCGGTATGCATGAAGAGGAAGGTCAACTCATCGCCGTTTGGAAGGGTTATGCGCCTAGAATTGACCGAGACGCAGAACGAGTCCAGCTGAAACGGGACGTAGTAGTAGGTAAACGAGTCGACAACCTTCTCAC
Source organism: Thermococcus sp. P6 (assembly GCF_002214525.1). Classification (NCBI taxonomy): domain Archaea; kingdom Methanobacteriati; phylum Methanobacteriota; class Thermococci; order Thermococcales; family Thermococcaceae; genus Thermococcus; species Thermococcus sp. P6. The sequence goes on along the minus strand of NZ_CP015104.1, from coordinate 179,142 downwards.
CACTGTAGATTTTGAAGTTGATTTCCTGTCCTCCGGTTGATGTAATGTTCTTCCGTTGCCCCCAGAGGACCTTATAATCCTCAAGCTGTGCCTCCCCGCTGAAGCTAACGTTCCAGATGCCCAGAACGGCATATCTGTAAAGCCTGCCCTTCACCTCGATCGTCGTATCGTTCAGAACGGTCATATTCAGATAATCCCGTTCACTTCCGGGAGAGAGGGGTTTCTTCAAGGTTGTGTTGCAGGTTTCAAGGTCTCTCTTTGCCTCGCTGAGGAATGCTGTAATATTCCCCTTCAAACCTCCGGAAGCCTGGATTTTAGTCGGCGAATTATTCGGGGAATTATTCGGCACACCCAGACATAACGCGGAAAAGACCAGCAGAGAGATTACAAGAATTAAGAGACTGGTGCGGGACATGAATATCACCATACTTGATAATTGTTTGGATAATGCTCTCCACCAACTTTATATCCGATATACAGATCTCCGGGACTCATTAACTTAATCTGAATATCTTCAGGGGTAGTCTCATATCCACTACCTTCAGCCTCATATACATATCCATGAGGCCAGCGAGTAGATGTCCACGGTTCTATTAACCAGTTTGCGTTTACTATCCTAAATGCATTGTATCCTCCTAACTTGGCGAGCTCAGAAGGATTTACAGTGTATGCCTCTAAAATCCCCCCGATTGGGGTCGATACATTACTGGAATCATCCAACGTGTAGATGTCATACAACATGTTTGTGCTGAAGTCCAAGAAATAAAGATGCACTTTGTTAGTTGAATCTTGAGGTATAAGTCTGATACCAAGCTCATAAACAGTATTTGGCTTTGGTCTAAAAATCTGTCCATTTAATTTGAAGGGTGGACAAGCCAAACCGCATTCAAGCTGAGGATTTGTAGAGCCTGCTGAAATATGCCAGCCCCAATCGGGATGGAAGCCCAGTGAGGTTTGATAGAAGTTGCCCTCAGTTGTTGACATAGAAGCCCAGATCACTATCAGACACTCTAAGTCCTCTGGCAGTATTGGTGGGGTCTTTACTTGTATAAATCCCCCATAAATCTTGTCTGAGGGATTTGGACTTCTTATCCCATATTGCCAAGGATGGATGGTGCAGGACATGAATATCACCACTTACACTATGGGGTAGTACTATATAAATTTTTTGGTAGAAGTGTTGTGTAGCACAAAAGTAAAATTTTTAATTTTTGTATCTATCTACGTTTAGGTGATAAGGATGCAAAAAAGTGGAAAGAATGTAACAATTGTGAGAAGGGAAGAAATGCTCTTCATAGACTGGAAAATTGGGACGAAGAAATAGAAAAGATGAATAAGGGTAAGAGGGGAAGATCTTATGATTATCCAGAGCATGACATTTCTCAAGATACTACACGTATTCAACAGATACAGACAGGTGGAAGGTAAATTTGTATAAGACGCTGAAGGAGAGCAAGGACGATTTTGTTATTGCAATATTCTGGAGTGAAAGTAGCAAATAGAGGAAAATGGATGAGGGAGAAATGGAAAGTTTACATTGGATAAAAGTTCATCTGTTAATGTAAATACAAAAGAGATTATTGCATTGGAGGTTACAGATGAGAGAAGAGGAGATGGCAAAATGCTTAAGCAGTTAATAGAGAAAGCAGGAGCCGGAGGAAGGAAAATAAGAAGGGTTTTGGGAGATGGTGCATATGACAGCAAATTTTGAGTATTTGAATAACAAAGGAATAGATGCTGCGATAAAGATGAGAAGAAATTCATCTACCAGGGCAAGAGGTTCTCCTTCAAGCTAAAAAAAGAAATGAAAGAACTTGGTTATGAAGGGTGGAGAGATAAATATCAAATGGAAAGAGATGGATGACTGAAACTATTTTCGAGAGAAAAAAGAATGGAGGATATGTTTCATCAAGAAATTGGGAGAATATAATAAAAGAAGTAGATGTTCAATATGGTGTATTGAATCTAATGATGAATGAGATTCCTGTTTATCTGGCAATCAAATAAACATCGGGCGAATTCCAGTTGAATAGCCGGGGTATAAGCAATCCAATTAGAATTATGCCACACAGCAGGTAAAAGACATCACAGACCATACCGGATTCCGCACTTCCGGCTACAGCACAAAGGGTTCATTGATCAGCATAGAAAAAGAGGGAAAACAAAGGAAAGGTATCACTTCTTCACCCATCCTCTGTCGAGCATTGCCTGGTAGACCCTCTGGACCGCCACAACGTAAGCCGCGTCCCTCATGTGGATGTTCTTCTCCTTGTGGGTGTTGTAGACGTCCCAGAAGGCCTTTGTCATCTTCTTGTCGAGCCTCTCGTAGACCTCTTCAAGCGTCCAGTAGTAGCCGTTTATGTTCTGGACCCACTCGAAGTAGCTGACGGTAACACCACCGGCGTTGCAGAGGAAGTCCGGGATCTGGAGTATGCCCTTCTCCCTAAGGATCTCGTCCGCTTCAGGTGTAACCGGGCCGTTGGCAACTTCGGCAACGATCTTGGCCTTTATCCTGTCGGCGTTGTCCTTGGTGATGACCTCCTCGATGGCAGCGGGAGCGAGAACGTCAACCTCAAGTTCAAGGAGCTCCTCGTTGGTTATGTTTGTGGCTCCCGGGAAGTCCTTAACGCTGCCGTGCTCCTTCTTCCACTTGAGGACCTCGTCGGCGTTAAGTCCGTCCGGGTTGTAGATACCGCCCCTGCTGTCGCTGACAGCCACAACCTTCATTCCGTACTCCTCGCTCATGATCTTGGCCATGTAGTAGCCGGCGTTACCGTAGCCCTGTATGGCTATCGTCTTGCCCTTGAGGTCCATTCCGAGGGCCTTGGCGGCCTCTCTAACCGTGTAAGAAGCGCCCTTGGCCGTGGCATCTCCCCTGCCGAGTGAACCGCCAATGCTCAGCGGCTTGCCCGTGATGACACCGAAGGCGGGGTTCTTCCTCCTCGCGATTGATTCGTACTCGTCCATCATCCAGCCCATGATCTGCGGGTTGGTGTAGACATCCGGCGCCGGAATGTCCGTGTAGGGACCGATGACATCGTAAACCGCCCTTATGTAACTCCTGGCGAGCCTCTCCTTCTCCCTCGTGCTCAATTCCTTGGGGTTGACTATGATACCGCCCTTACCTCCACCGTAGGGTATGTCAACAACGGCGCACTTCCAGGTCATCCACGTGGCTAAGGCCTTAACCGTGCTTAGGGTCTCCTCGGGGTGCCACCTTATGCCGCCCTTTGTAGGACCGCGGGCCCAGTTGTGCTGAACCCTAAAACCGGTGAAAACCTTAACGGAACCGTCGTCCATCTCTACGGGAACTGAAACCTCAACGATCCTCATGGGTTTCTTGAGCCACTCAAGGGCTTCTTCGCTTATGTCCATGAACTGGGCAGCCCTCTCGAGCTGCTTAATGGCCATCTCAAACGGGTCTTCCTTGACCATTCACACCACCTCGGTTTCGGTAATCTGCGATAGGACTTTAGGCGTTTGCATATATAAACCTTTCGCCAGAACGGAGTGGAAAACGGTTGATTCTGCACAAAAAGTTATATACGGAAATTTTTAATGAAAAGAGCGAACCTATGGAAATTTTGGGGTGAAAACATGCCTGTACATCCATAATTTTCTATACTTTGAAGAACATAAAACGTCTTCAGTGGATTATGATGTACGGGGGTGCCCTCAGCGAGAAGTCGATCATCACCGCTCAGCTCACTCTCGTTCCAGTCATCGGGCACCGTACAACCCTTGGTTTTTCGGGTTAAATAGTTAATGGAACTGCTCCCGAACCTTTTGGTCACCACCGGCTAACTGCCCTTTTTCTACTGACATAAATCCAATCCCTCCCCTGGTTCTTTTAAGGTATCTTGGAAAAATGATGAAACCGGGGATGGAATAGTTTAACGGTCGAGTAAATCGTCTTTTGTCGAAAGAGCCCATCAGAAATCTTTTTATAGGATGAATTTTTCTATACCCAGTGTCCCGTAAGCGTACACGGGACGCTATGCCCATGCGTTTAAGAAAGGGGGTGTATATTATGGAACAGAGGGATCAATGGGCGACCAAGATCGGTTTGATTTTAGCCATGGCTGGAAACGCAGTTGGACTTGGAAACTTCGTCAGGTTTCCCACACAGGTTGCCCAGAACGGTGGCGGAGCCTTCATGGTGCCGTACTTTATAGCACTGTTCTTCCTGGGTATACCCGTGATGTGGATTGAGTGGGTCGCCGGTCGCTACGGTGGTAAATACGGCCACGGTACCCTTGGCCCTACCTACTACCTCATGGCCAGGGAGAGCGTTAGTCCCAGAAGCGCCTTCTGGTGGGGAGTCATAAGCGGCATGCTGGCCTTTTCGTTGACCGTCCTGTTGAACAGCTACTACCTGCACCTCATAGGCTGGTCGGCGGCTTACTCATGGTTCAGCATAACTGGGGCTTACTTCGGTCAGAACACCGGGGACTTCTTCAGCAATTACCTGAGTAACCACGCGGAGATCATGCTGTTCTGGGGCATAACCGTAATCCTGCTGGCGATAGCCGTCGGGCAGGGTGTCAGCAAGGGTATCGAGAGATGGGTCAAGGTAATGATGCCACTGCTTTACATCTTCGCCATTATAATGATCGGCTACGTCTTCATCCTGGGTTCCCCCATAGACCCCAACTGGAGCACCATCGATGGGTTCAAGTTCATCTGGAGCCCCAACTGGTCTTACCTTGGAAAGCACTTCTCAGCGGTTCTGTTGGCTGCAACGGGGCAGATATTCTTCACACTCAGCCTGGGTATGGGAATCATCCAGAACTACGCCTCCTATCTGGGTCCCGATGAGGATGTCGCTCTGAGCGGTCTGGCAACGGTTTCACTCAACGAGTTCGCCGAAGTGGTTCTCGGTGGTTCGCTCGCCATCCCGCTGGCAACTGCCTACGCTCCCAAGATCGTGCCGCCCGATGTCCTCAGCCAGGGTAAGAGCGAGGCACTCGCATGGATAGGGAAAGAGTTCGGTCTGGGATTCTCCTACACAAGCCTGCCCAACGTTTTTGTCAGCATGGGTAGTGCAGGAAGGTTCTTTGGGGCACTCTGGTTCCTGCTGCTATGGTTTGCAGGGTTCACCTCGGCCATAGCCATGTACAACTACCTCGTTGCGCTCCTCGAGGAAGATCTCAACATAAAGAGGAACGTCGGCACATGGGTGGTGTTCCTGATATACCTCCTCGCGGGAATTCCGGTCATATACATCAGCGGCTACATGGATCAGGTCGATGCGTGGGTCAGCTTCCAGCTTACGCTGCTGGCGCTCGTCGACATCATCGTCGCGGTGTGGCTCTTCAAGCCCGACAACTTCTGGGAGGAACTCCACAAGGGTGCGTGGATGAGGGTTCCCGGTTGGTACAAGCCGATAATCCTCTACATAGCCCCAATACTCCTGCTGATACCCCTGGTAGGCTCCGCCAGGAGCCTCGTTGGAGCAACGCTCGAATGGCCGGCAAGGTTGGCAATAATCCTGATGTGGATCCTCGGTGCAGTCGAGAGCTACTACTCGATAAAGAAGAAGTACAGGGAAGAGCTGGAGAAGAACGAGGTCATAATAAAGGTCTGAGGTGGTGAAAATGGGAAGCTGGGTAATCTACATGCTGACGGCATGGCTGATAATATTCGCCATGATGGGATGGAGCATCAACAGGATACTAAAGGCGGAGAAAGGGGAAGCGTCTTAAACCCTTTTCTTTTTCTATTTGGGGTGGTCCATGTGAAGAGCAGGGAAGTGCTTCTTGAAACTGCGGATGTTCTCGAATCGGCCCTTGAAAAGATCGAGAGGCTTGAGAGCCTGAGTGAAAAGGAAAAGTCGAAGGTCAAAAAATTCCTCAGGGAAGCTGTGGAGAATTTCAGGGCGCTCGCCCCCGGAATCGAGAAAGACAATGAAGAACTGGCGGAGTTCTTCTTTAAAAAGGCCAAAGAGCTTAAATTGATGAGTACCGATAAGGCCATCGAGAGGGAGGGCAAGAAAAATTACCTGAGGGCCGTGAACAAGGTTCTCCTGTACTCCAGATCGGCGAAGTATGACTTTATTCCGAATACGCTCGTTGAGCTGAAGAAGGCATACCGAAAGTACATCTTCGGAATGACCTCCTTCTTCGTGCTTACCGGGGCGTACCTCAATCAGTTCTTCGCCATAACCGCGCTCATACTGGCCATCCCGATAATCCTCTCGATGCTGTCCCTCCAGAGGAGGGGTTATACCGGACTCCTTCTGGCCTACGCTTCAGCTCCGATTCCACTGGTTGTGGGTTTCAACGCGCTGATATACTCCCTTGGTGCCCTGCGCGACCCGAATCAGATAAGTGTTATAGCGGAACACCTCGGAAAGAGCCCCTCCTTCGCGCAGGCGTATCTTGTGTTCCTGCTGCTCCTTGCGGCGGTTGAGGTGTATCTGGTATCCAGTGGGCTCCTTGGACTGTACAGGCACAGGCACGCCTTCCTTTAAGTTAAAGAAAACCCTCAGTAGAGGGCTTCGTTTCCTCTTTCCCCTGTTCTGATCCTTACAGCGTCCTCCACGGGGATTATAAACACCTTGCCGTCCCCCGGGGTACCGCTCCTTGCGTTTCTAACGATGCTTTCCACGACCTTCTCCACGTCCTCATCCCTGACGACCACCTCGAGCTTCATCTTTGGAAGCAGATCGTAGGGTGGAACGCCCCCCTGAACTCCCCGTCCCTGAACCGGGTAGGCCGTCAGGGGTACGATACCCAGCTGTTTGAGGGCACCTTTAACCCTGTCAAAATCCCTACTCCTGATAACGGCCTCGACCTTCTTCATGGTGATCACACCTATAAAATGTAAAAACTCCAGAAAAAGCTTTCGAAAATTCAGGAGAGCTGGGATAGAAACTTCTTTAACAGTCGGGGAGAGATGCCAGTTTTTTTGGCCAGTTCATTCAGGTCGGCCCTCTTGAGGTCCTCCACGGTGTAAACTCCCGCACTCTGGAGTTTGGCGAGTCTCTTTGGTCCGATGCCCCTTATTTTCAGCAGGTCGCTCTCCCCCTTCTGAACCTTCTTTTCGGTTTTTTCCTGCTTTGCCTGGAGCCCGGAAGGCGTCTTCACTTTTTCCCGGAATGTGGAGAGCTCCGTGGCGTAGGCCCTCGAAACTTCGGTTTTCTCTTCGGCTGTCCTCTCTTCCTCTTCCGCCGGGACTTGGGGTGGTTCAACGTATTCGGGAACTTCGGGCGGGTTTTCACTCACGTACTCCTCGATTATCACCGGGTTAAAGGCGTTGTCCCTTTCCCTGAGCTCCTCCAGAAGGGAATCGTTAAACTCACCCGTTCTGACGTACCTCTCCAGCTCGTTCGCCAGCCTGTGGAAATCCCTGCTGTGAAGGAGCACACGTTTCTTTGCGTATTCCTTTGCCTGACCGGTGGTTATGAGGAACTGCCAGTCGCTCGCCTCGAGTATCAGGAGCTCCCTGGCAAGCTGTTTCAGAGTTTCTTCCACCTTTTCATCCTTCCCCATGTATTTGCTCGCAAGTCCAACCATCCTGTCCTCGGCCCTGTAAACCTCCTCCCACGTCCAGGTCGTTTCCTCGTTCCACCACGTGGAATGGTCCGAGCCGGCCCCCCAGGAACCTTCCGGAAGCTCGATCTCGTGCCTCCTACCCCTGTAACCATCGAGGTAAGCCGAGATGGTCGTTGTAACGATGCCCTCCGTGGCCATCAGTTCGAGAACCCTGCAGAGCCATTTAACGCCCTCGAACCACCAGTGGCCGAAGAGCTCGGTATCGTAGGGCGAAACAACTATCCCCTTCTCACCCGATTTTCTTTCGTGGTCTGACAGGAGCCTCCTGACGAGCCCAACGAAGTGCCTCGCGTGTTCCTCAACCCTTTCCATGGCCTTTTCAGGGTCGTAGAATTCCTTCCGGCTGAGAGGGACTTCTTTTCCCGTTATGCGCCAGTACTGACCGCCGCTTTTTGGGGCCTTCCTGTGGAACTCCCTGTACCAGAAATCACCGGGGTATCCGTGGTGGGCGCTCCATACCTGATGACCCGTCTCCCTGTTGCGGGCAAACACGGCCACGCTGGAGTCCTTTATCCAGTAGGGCCGCAGGGTGCTTTTGTCCCCCTCGTAGAGTGGGACCTCACCGTATACCTCGACCACGGGTCCCCTATCGATAAGACTGCTTTCCACGAAGAAGTACTCGATGCCGAACTCCTCGAGGAACTTCTCTATGCCCTGTCGTTTAACTTTCCTGCCTCCCGGAAGCTCCCACTCACCCTCGGGCCTGTAGGCGCACTCCGGAAGCCATATGCCCCTCGGCTTTCTCCCGAAGTGCTTTTCGTAGGTTGCCACCCCGTTGGCGAGCTGTGCCCTTATGGCCTCGTCCCTCCCGAGGAGCGGAAGGTAGCCGTGAGTCGCGGCCGAGGTTATTATCTCAACGTAGCCGGCGTCCTGAAACTCCCGGAACTTTCCGACGATGTCACCGTTTATGGCCTTCCAGTAGTTGTAAACCTTCCTGAAGTGGTCGAGGGAAGCCCTGACCGCATCCTCGCTGTACTTCCCTGATTTCAGGTCCTCCTCTACGGCCTCTATCTTCCTGAGGAGGTACCTCTCGAACTCCCCTTTGATGTACTCATCGGAAAGCTGCTCCGCCAGAACCGGGCTCACGTTGATCACGAGCTGGAACCTGACGCCCGAGGAGCGGAGTCGCTCGAACTCCATCAACAGCGGCAGGTAGGTTTCGCTCATAGCCTCGTAGAGCCATTCCTCACCGAAGGGCCACTTCCCGTGCTTTCGAACGTAGGGCAGGTGGGTGTGGAGAACGAAGGTAAAGTATCCTTTCACTGCACGTCACCGGGCCTTTGTTACCCTGAGGGTATTTAACCTTATTCTGAACAGGGCTGAACCCGTGTTTCCTTCTGTGCACTGGACTTCTGAAAGCTTTTAACCCCCTTTCCCAACCTTCACCGGGTGAAGAAATGAAGGAGGAAATGAGCAGCGTCGATATACGCTACGTCGTGAGGGAACTGCAGTGGCTGGTCGGCTCGAGGGTTGACAAGGTTTACCACGACGGCGATGAGATCAGGATAAAGCTCCGCACGAAGGAGGGCAGGGCCGACCTGATCCTTCAGGCGGGTAAGAGGTTTCACCTGACGACCTACATAAAGGAGGCTCCAAAGAGCCCCTCGAGCTTCACGATGCTCCTCAGAAAGCACCTCAGCGGTGGCTTCGTGGATGCCATAGAGCAACACGGCTTCGACAGGATAGTCAAGATCCGCGTTGGCGATTATACCCTCATAGGCGAGCTCTTCAGGAGGGGAAACGTGATACTCGTTGATTCCGATAACAGGATAATAGCGGCCCTGCGCTACGAGGAATACAGGAACAGGGCCATAAAGCCGAAGGCGGAATACCGCTTCCCGCCGGCGAGGAGGAACCCGCTCGAGGTGACGCGCGAGGAGTTTATCGAACTGATGCGGGAGGAGGAGCTGGAGCTCGTGCGTGCCCTCGCAAGGAAACTCAACATGGGGGGCATGTACGCCGAGGAAATCTCCCTCCGGGCCGGGTTTGAGAAGACCGTTCCGGTGAGCGAACTCAGCGATGAGGACATGATGAGGGTCTACGATGCCATGCTGGAGACCTTCAACGACGAGCCGAGGCCCAACGTGGTCTTCAGGGAGGGGAGGATGTACGATGTCGTTCCCATAGAGCTGAGGATCTACGAAGGCCTTGAAAAGCGCTACTTCAAAACCTTCAGTGAGGCCCTCGATGAGTACTTCGGAAAGATAACCGTCGAGAAGGCCAAAATGGAAGCTACAAAAAAGCTTGAAGCCCAGAAAAGGGCCCTTTTAATGACCCTCAAAAAACAGGAGGAGATGCTCGAAGGGTTTAGAAAAGCCGCGGAGACCAATCAGGAGATAGGGGATCTTATCTACGCCAACTACACCCTCGTCGAGAACCTTCTAAGGGAGTTCGGGAAGGCGGTGGAGAGGCTCGGATGGGAGGGCTTCAGGAAGAGGATAGAGGAGGGCAAAAGGGCCGGCAACAGGGTGGCCCTCATGGTCAGGGCCATCGATCCCGGGAGCAGGGCGGTGAAGGTTGAGATCGAAGGGAAACCCGTCAGGCTCTACCTCGGCAGAAGCGTGGGCGAGAACGCCGGGCTCTACTACGAGGAAGCCAAGAAGTTCCGGCGCAAGTACGAGGGCGCGCTGAAGGCCTGCGAGGATACGAAGAGAAAGCTCGAGGAAGTCGGGAGGCTCATCGAGGAGGAGATGAAGAAGGAGGTCCACGTTAAGAAGTTGGAGCGGAGAAAGAGGAAGTGGTTCGAGAAGTTCCGCTGGTTCGTTTCGAGCGAGGGTTTCCTCGTCCTCGCGGGCAAGGACGCGAGCACCAATGAGATGCTCATCAAGAAGTACATGAGCGAAAACGACCGCTACTGCCACGCCGACTTTTACGGTGCACCCCACGTGGTCATCAAGGAAGGGGAGAAAGCGGGAGAAAAGACCATGTTCGAGGCCTGTCAGTTCGCCCTTTCTATGAGCAGGGCATGGAGCAGGGGGCTTTACAGCGGGGACGCTTACTGGGCGAAGCCGGAGCAGGTGACAAAACAGACCCCGAGCGGCGAGTACCTTGGAAAAGGTGCCTTCATGGTCTACGGTAAGAGGAACTGGCTTCACGGCCTCCCCCTGAAGCTCGCCGTTGGGGTGATCAACTACGAGGGTGAGGAATACGTTACCTGCGCACCGGTCGAGGCCATGAAGGCCCATACCGACAGGTACATCGTAATCAGGCCCGGTTCGCTGAAGAAGAGCGAGCTGGTGAAAAGGATCAAAAGAATAATCGAGGGATGGGGCTACAGCGTGAGGGAAGAGGACATAATGGCGGTCCTTCCACCGGGAGGTGCGGACATAGTCGAGGTTGTTGGTTAGAGCTTCTCACCGCCGGCAAGCAGTAGACCCGCCGTAAAGCTCAGAAAGGCCATTACGTAGCCTTTGTCTATTACCTTCAGGTATCCGGGACCGTGGATGTACCACAGAACGAGGGTGAAGATCAGCATTCCAAGGACGCCTAACGCGGGCCCCGTCCTTCCGCCTCTGAGACCGTAGAGGATCCCGAGTAGTATGAGCAGCAGTGCGATGAGGAAAAGGATGAACGCTATTATCCCACCGTTGCTGTCTGGATTGAGCCACGAAAGGGAAAAGGTCAGGCCATCGGATCCGAATAATGTGCTCCTAAGGACTTCGATGAACGTTATCCTCTCCCCGTCAACGCGGAACCACGGGAAGAGGAAGGACAGGACCACGAGCAGGGACAGGGGGAGGGAGATCAGCCTCATTCGACCACCCCCTCAAACCAGCTCCCTACCGGTTGTCGTCATAACGAGCTTTCCGTGCTTCACGCCCTTCAGGCTTATGAGCCTCTCGGCTATCTCCTTTACCCTCGAGGCCTTTCCCCTGACCACGACAACCTCAAGGCAGTTGTGAGCGTCCATATGAACGTGAAGGCTCGAGACTATCTCGTCGATGTACTCGTGCTGGAGGTCGAGCAGTTCCCTGACCACATCGGCCTCGTCGTGGTTGTAGACTATGGTGATGGTGCCGGCGACGTCCCCTTCGCCCGTTTCCCACTCGTGCCTGACTATGAAGTCCCTCATCATGTCCCTTATGGCCTCGCTCCGGTTGACGTAGCCCCTCTCCGCGATTATGCGGTCGAACCTTTCGAGGAGCTCATCCGGAACCGAAACCCCAAATCGCGTTATCCCCATGACACCACCGTGGTTCTTTAACCTTCATCGTTAAAAAAGTGACGAAACACTTTTATTGAATCTTCCGGAGGAATGCCCATGTCACTCGAGGGGCTCTACGCCATAGCCACGAGGGAGCTGGCCAGGGATCTCGTGTTTGAGATAGGGGACGAACCGGTAACGCTGTCGATAAAGGGCGTCCTCCTCGCCAGAAGTAATTCGAGGGATTACAACTTCTCGATCTTCAACCTGACCCCTGAGGAGTTCGTCCTCGCGGTCCAGATGAAGGGTTTCGTGGTTTACATCGGGATAGAGTCCGATGAGGAGCTTGAGGAAGACGTTTACCCCGAGCTCGTCAGGTTACTGCTCGAGCATCTCGCCCCCTCGATAGCCCTTCTGGTAACCCGGGCGGAAAGGGAATACACGGGCAAATCCGACATGCTGCTCGACGACAACATGGGACTCGACCTCAAGGAGTTCCTTTACGGGCTTATGCTCAAACACCGGAAGGGGGAAACGACCTACGAGCAGACGGAGATAGCATAGCGGGGAAAGGTTTTTAAAGGGTGATGTGTTTCCCGCACCGATGAACAATGACAATCAGGAGTGAGTGTTTTTGGAACCCGTAATGCCCTTCCCGGTTCTCCCGGATTAGTTGAAGGAAGGGATCGTTTTTGGTGCCCGTAACCTAATGGGGTCCGTTTTTGGCGCCCCGCGTTCCCGGGTTAAAGCCCCAGCACGCTCATTATTCCCTCGCTTTTGGGATTTCTTCTGGGTGGTTAAAACAGGGGAGGTGTTAGAATGAAAGCCGTTCTGCCGGATGAGAAGATACCGAGGAGATGGTACAACATACTGCCCGACCTTCCGGAGCCCCTCGCCCCACCGCTGGACCCGGAAACGAACGAGCCAATGGAACCCGAGAAGCTTTTGAGGATCTTCGCCCGTGAGCTGGTGAAACAGGAGATGAGCAGGAAAAGGTACGTTGAGATTCCCGGAAAGGTGAGGGAACTCTACGCCAAGATAGGTCGTCCCACGCCTCTCTTCAGGGCCACGAACCTTGAAAGGGCCCTCGGAACGCCCGCGAGGATATACTTCAAGTACGAAGGGGCCACCATCACGGGAAGCCACAAAATAAACACCGCCCTCGCTCAGGCGTACTACGCCAAGGAACAGGGGATAGAGAGGCTCGTAACCGAGACCGGTGCGGGCCAGTGGGGGTCGGCCCTATCCCTGGCGGGAGCCCTTCTCGGGCTCAAGGTTAGGGTCTACATGGCCCGGGCAAGCTACCGGCAGAAGCCCTACAGGAAGACGGTGATGCACCTCTACGGGGCGGAGGTTTACCCGAGCCCGAGCGACAGAACAAAAGTGGGGAGGAAGTTCCTAAAGGAAGATCCAGACCACCCGGGTGGACTGGGGATAGCGATAAGCGAGGCCATAGAAGACGTTCTGGGGGATGAGAAGGCCCGTTACTCCCTTGGAAGCGTTCTGAATCACGTCCTTATGCATCAGACGGTTATCGGTCTGGAAGCTAAGGAAGAGATGGCCGAATTCGAAGAACCGGACGTTATAATTGGCTGCGTCGGGGGAGGGAGCAACTTCGCAGGTTTGGCCTACCCCTTCGTCAGGGAGGTCCTCGAGGGAAAGGCCGATTACGAGTTCATAGCCGTTGAACCCCGGGCCGCTCCTTCGATGACGAGGGGCGTTTACACCTACGACTTCGGGGACTCGGGCGGATACACGCCGAAGATGAAGATGCACACCCTCGGCCACACCTATTACGTTCCGCCCATTCACGCCGGAGGCCTGCGTTACCACGGTCTCGCTCCGACGCTCAGCGTTCTCATAAACCACAACATCGTGAGGCCCATCTCCTACCACCAGACCGAGGTTTTCAGAGCCGCCGAGCTCTTCGCCAGGACCGAGGGGATCATCCCCGCTCCCGAGAGTGCGCACGCCATAAAGGGGGTCGTGGATAGGGCTCTGGAGGCAAAGAAGAGCGGAAAGGAGGAGGTCATACTCTTCAACCTGAGCGGACACGGGCTGCTCGACCTCAAGGGCTACGAAGATTACCTCGAGGGCAGGCTCACGGATTACGAGCCCGAGCACTTCCCCGCTCTGGAGGGGTGAACCCTCCCCTTTAATTTTGAGAGAACGCTCCGGGGATAGAAGTTAAGACTCGCCTTGGCCTGAGGGATCTCCATCCCGATGCTTATCCCGAGACTCATAAGATCCCGCGGAGAACGAACCTCCCACCTGCTCGCTGCGGAGCTCGTGATGAACCTCGGAACCGAGTACTTGTCCACGAGCTGCCATGTTTTTGTCATGAAGCGCAGTATCTGGGCCCTCTCATATGGCCCGGCCCTCAGGAGGGGCGAGAGGGAGAAACCTATCGCAACTTTCCTTCTCGAGGCTATCCCTGCCAGAACGTGGTCGAAGCCGGGGTCCTTTCTCCCCAGCCACGGACTTATGAGTCCATCGACTCCGCTCTCGAGTGCAAAGCGGTTGACCCTCATGTTCCCGCCCTGAACGTAGATCAAAACACCATGGATACGCTTTTTAACCTCCCTTATAAGCGCCGGCTTCCGGGTGACCACGAGCAGGGCAACCCTGCCGTACCTCTCCCGGAGTTCCCTGAGTTCCTCTTTAAGCGGGGACCAGTCGGGGGTGCCTTCAAGGACGAGCTCCCTCGTGAAAACGACTTCATCGAACCACTCACGGGCCAGCTCGTAAGCTTCCTCGCTCCTCACGTCCATCTCGACGAAGTGATCCCTCGAGAATGAGAGCTCCTCGATTTCGGTCTCTCCACCCTTTTCGGGGCTCATCCTTCCAGCCACTCCCTCAGAGCCTTCACAACGCTCTCCTTCCTCATCGGGAAGGCCTTTACCTTTATCTTCACCTGAATCGTGTCGCCACCTTCATCGATCTCCGGCTCGCCGAGGTAGGCCTTCTGCTTGTTGAAGCGGACGTAAAGGGTCCCCTCTTCGTCGACCTTCTCCTCAAGGTTATCGAGGATGTACCTCCTGCTCTCCCCGTCCAGAAGCTCCTTGAAATAATCAAGGAACTTTCTAACAGCTTTGCTTCGCTTTATCTCAACGTTGACGACCTTGATGGGGTTCCCGAAGAAGCCCGTGGTTTCCTCCACCTCAACGTTTACATCGTCCTCTATCCCCTCTGGGATGAACGTTTCCAGGGCCTCGAGAACCTTTTCCTCGTCCTCGGTGGCGTGAATGAAGGTTGTGATCCTGACGTGATGGGCCCCTATCCCGGCCATTCATCTCACCGCGGAGAATTGATGGGGGAGCTTTAAAAGGTAACCCCTGATGGAAGCAAGAGGATAAAAAATCGGAAGGGCCGTCACTTGCCCCTGCCCTTGTTGGCCCTTATGCTCGGCCTGACCTTTTCGGCACCCTTGCCCTTGTTCCTCAGACCGCGGCTCTTCCTTCCCGCGCTCGTGAGTCCCCTGAAGACCCTTCCCTTGTGGGCTCCGCCGGTTATCCAGTTGATCTTTGGATCGCTCTTAATGACCGGGTGATGCGGGTCCACCATTATGACCTCAAACCACTTGTACATCCCGTCCTCGCCGACCCAGTAGGAGTTTAGAACCTCGAGGTTCGGGAACTTTCTGGCGGCCTTCTCCTCTGCTATCCACTGGAGGCTCTTCTTCGGGCTGTACTTCACCTGACCCATCTTTGAGGGCTTCCTTGCACCCTTCCACCTGGGCCTCTTCCTTCCGCCCTTTCTGACCCTGACGCGGACCATTACGTAGCCCTGTTTGGCCTGATAACCGAGGTTCCGGGCCCTGTCGAGTCTGGTCGGCCTCTCGATTCTGACCACAACGGGCTCCCTTCTCCACTCTATCATCCTCTCTTTAAGAAGCCCTCCAACGTAGCTTTCTTTGGGCCTCTTCCAGGCTTCCCTGATGTATTTGTACATTCCCATACTTTCACCCCTTCCTCGTTTGTGGTTCTCCCTTACGGGAACATCCCGCGGGTCTTCCCCGCCACTTCGGTCGGGATTCGAGGCCGGGTTTTTAAGGGTTATGGTGGGCTCAGGGCATACGTTTAAATTGAACTCCCCCCTATTCAACCCGGTGGGAACGATGCGCCTTCAAAAACTCGTCCCCCTGATGGAGAAGGAAGGATTTGACGGGGCCCTGATAAGCCCCGGGACGAACCTCTACTACCTCACTGGAATTAAAACGCACGAATCCGGCGAGAGGCTTACCCTTCTCGTCCTGAACGCCGACGGCCGGTATAGGTTTTTGGTCCCGAGCCTTTACGAGAACACCCTGAGGGACTTCCCGGTTACCTTCTGGCGGGATGGGGAGAACCCCTACGGGAAGCTCGCCCGTATCCTGGCGGATCTGGACCTTCTAAACGGTAGTTTACTGATAGAGGATACCATGCGCGCCGACTGGCTGATAAACATCCTCAAACTCGGTTCCTTTGAGTTCCATCCCCTCAGCTCGCTCGTCAGGGAGCTCCGCATGAGGAAAGATGATATGGAGATAGGGATGATGAAGCACGCGGCAGAAATCGCCGATAGGGTCTTCGATGAGGTTCTGGGTTGGGATCTCATCGGAATGCGCGAGAGGGAGCTTGCCCTGAAGGTGGAGCTGACCATCAGAGCGCTCGGCGATGGCATCTCCTTTCCGCCGATAGTGGCGAGCGGTGAAAACGCGGCCAACCCTCACCACGAGCCGGGGGAGAGAAGGCTCAGGAAAGGCGATCTGGTTATACTCGACTACGGAGCTAAGTGGAAGGGTTACTGCTCGGACATAACGCGGACGATAGCCCTCGGCAGACCGGACGAAAGGCTCGTGGAGATCTACGGGATCGTTAAGGAGGCTCAGGAAAAGGCCTACAGATCCGTTCGCGAGGGAATCCCTGCGAAGGAAGTCGACAGGGCCGCGAGGGAGACCATAGAGCGGGCCGGGTACGGGGAGTATTTTACCCACAGAACGGGGCACGGACTGGGTCTCGATGTCCACGAAGACCCCTACATAGGCCCCGATGGGGAAGTGGTGCTCGAAAACGGTATGACCTTCACGATAGAGCCGGGGATATACGTTCCCGGCCTTGGAGGGGTTAGAATAGAGGACGACGTGGTTGTCAGCAACGGCCGGGGAAAGAGGCTGACCGAAGCGGACCGGGAGCTGGTCATCCTTTAGGACAGGCTCGTTCGGAGGTTAGCAAAAGGTTTAAATATTGAAATTCCTACCCGCTCCGATGCCGATGAGGGGGGAGTGTCTTCTCCATCGCCGGAATAAAATCCGCGACTGATTTCTCCCCTATTCTGGAGACTCGCTCTTTTGAGAAAACAGTAAGGAGGTATAGGCATGGGAATCGACTTCAGGGCCATTGAGGAGAAGTGGCAGAAGCGCTGGCTGGAGGAGAAGGTTTTCGAGCCGAGGATAGACGATAAGCCTCGGGAAAGGAAGTTCTACATCACCGTTGCCTTCCCCTACCTCTCGGGCCACCTGCACGTGGGCCACGCAAGGACCTACACGATCCCGGATGTGATAGCGCGCTTCAAAAGGATGCAGGGTTACAACGTGCTCTTCCCCATGGGCTGGCACATAACTGGAGCACCCATAGTTGGAATCGCCGAGAGGATAAAGCAGAGGGACCCCAAAACGATCCACATCTACCGCGACGTCTACAAGGTTCCCGAGGATGTGCTCTGGAAGTTCGAGGATCCAAGGGAGATAGTTAAGTACTTCATGAAGGCCGCGAAGGAGACCTTCATAAGGGCCGGGTTCTCCGTCGACTGGAGCAGGGAGTTCCACACCACTTCGCTCTTCCCGCCCTTCAGCAAGTTCATAGAGTGGCAGTTCTGGACGCTAAAGGAAAAGGGACTGGTCGTTAAGGGGGCCCACAGGGTCAGGTGGGATCCGGTGGTTGAGACGCCACTCGGAGACCACGACATAATGGAAGGCGAGGACGTGCAGATACTCGAATACACCCTGATCAAGTTCATCCTCGAGGAGAATGGGGAGACGATATACATGCCGGCCGCAACGCTGAGGCCGGAAACGGTCTACGGCGTAACCAACATGTGGCTGAATCCGGAGGCAACGTACGTAAAGGCAAGGGTGAAGAGCGGGAAGGGGGAAGAGGTGTGGATCGTAAGCAAAGAATCCGCCTACAAGCTCTCCTTCCAGGACCGGGAGGTAGAGGTTCTCGAGGAGTTCAAGGGGGAAAGACTCATCGGGAGGTACGTGAAGAACCCCGTAACGGGCGACGAGGTCATCATCCTGCCCGCGGAATTCGTCGACCCCGACAACGCCACGGGGGTTGTCATGAGCGTTCCGGCGCACGCCCCCTTCGACCACGTGGCCTTAGAGGATCTGAAGAAGGAAACAGACGTTTTGCTCAAATACGACATCGATCCCCGGCTGGTGGAGGGGATACGCTACGTTTCCCTGATAGAGCTTGAGGGTTACGGGGAATTCCCGGCGGTGGAAGAGGTCAAGAGGCTCGGCGTTAAGGATCAGAAGGACGAGGAGAAACTCGAGGAGGCAACTAAGACCATATACAAAGCCGAGTACCACAGGGGCATCTTCAAGGTGGAGCCCTACGCGGGTAAAACCGTTCAGGAGGCCAAGGAGCTCATAGCGAAGGAGCTTCTGGAGAAGGGCATCGCCGAGACGATGTACGAGTTCGCGGAAAAGCCCGTCATAAGCCGCTTTGGAAACCGGGCGGTCATCAAGATAATCCACGACCAGTGGTTCATAGACTACGGCAATCCGGAATGGAAGGAGAAAGCCAGAGAAGCCCTGAAAAACATGAAGATATTCCCCGAGAGCAGGAGGACACAGTTCGAGGCTGTTATTGACTGGCTCGACAAGAAGGCCTGCGCGAGGAAGGTCGGCCTTGGAACGCCCCTGCCATGGGATCCCGAATGGGTCATCGAGAGCCTGAGCGATTCCACCATCTACATGGCCTACTACACCATCAGCAGGCACATGAACAGGCTCAGGGAAGAGGGCATGGACCCGGAGAAGCTCGACAGGGAGTTCTTCGATTACGTATTCCTCGAGGAGTTCAGCGAGGAACGTGAGAGGGAGCTTCAGGAGAAGACCGGCATTCCCGCAGAGGTAATCCACGGGATGAAGGAGGAGTTCGAGTACTGGTATCCCCTCGACTGGCGCTGTTCGGCCAAGGACCTCATACCCAACCACCTGACCTTCTTCATATTCAACCACGTTGCCATCTTCAGGAGGGAGCACTGGCCGAGGGGCATAGCAGTAAACGGCTTCGGAACCCTCGAAGGAACCAAGATGAGCAAGAGCAAGGGCAACGTTCTGAACTTCATAGACGCCATAGACGAGAACGGCGCCGACGTTGTAAGGCTCTACATAATGGGTCTGGCCGAGCACGATAGCGACTTCGACTGGCGCAGGAAGGAAGTCGGAAAGCTCCGGAGGCAGGTGGAGCGCTTTTATGAGCTGGTGAGCGAGTTCTCAGCGTACAGGGCCGGCGAAAGCGAGCTGAAGGACATCGACAGGTGGATGCTCCACAGACTCAACAGGGCCATTGAAGAGACGACGCGGGCACTCGAAGAATTCAGGACGAGGACGGCCGTCCAGTGGGCCTTCTACTCGGTCCTCAACGACCTGCGCTGGTACCTGAGGAGAACCGAGGGAAGGGACGATGGGGCGAAGCGCACCACCCTGAGGAAACTCGCGGAGGTCTGGGTCAGGCTCATGGCTCCCTTCACACCTCACATAAGCGAAGAACTATGGGAGAAGCTCGGAGGAGAGGGCTTCGTAAGTCTGGCGGAGTGGCCAGAGCCGGATCCGGAGTGGTGGAACGAGACCATAGAGGCGGAGGAGGAGTTCGTCAAAAACCTGATCGAGGACATCAGGGAGATAATCAGGGTCGCCAGAATAGAGAACCCGCGGAGGGTTTACATCTACACCGCTCCGGAGTGGAAGTGGAAGGTTGCTCAGATCGTTGCAGAGAAAAGGGACTTCAGGGCCGCAATGTCCGAGCTCATGAAGGATCCTGAGATGCGGAAACGTGGAAAGGAGATAAGCAAACTGATTCAGAAGCTCATAAAGGAGAGGGCCTTTGAAGTCAAGCGCATTGATGAGGAAAAGGCCCTGATGGAAGCCAGAGAGTTCATGGAGAAGGAGCTCGAAGTTGAGGTCGTCATCAACCCGGAGGAAGACCGGGGAGGAAAGGCAAAGCAGGCAATGCCTCTGAAACCAGCGGTTTTCGTGGAGTGAGCTTTTTTCGTTTTTCTCTTCTTCACGGTGCGCATTTATCACGGGAAGGGAGGCAACATTCAGGACGAGAGGAAACAGAAGAGGAAACAGAAAAAGTTATCCCGACACGTGCTTCAGTAACAGCCCGCACTTTCTTTGAAGCCCGGCGTTGGCTCGAAGAAATTCTTCGCTGGGAAATCTGGAGTTCGCCCGCCACTCCGTGGCAGACTCGTAAATCAGGCTCAACCCCTCCCTGACCGCTGAAACGTTGGCAGTTCCGTTTAGAACCGCCTTCCTGGAAAGTTCCACGAACTCCGCGCACTGGTAGGTTCTTGTCATGTTAACCAGAGTTTCATTGGGAAGTTCATTGGGAAAGAGATACTCAACAGAATCCCAAAGATTCAATTCCAAGTGCTCGAAATCCCCGACCAGCTCCACCATCGAAAGATTAAAAGCCCCTGTGGAGTTGCGGTTTAGGGAGTTAAGCGCTTCCCGTGAATGGAACTGGATATCACAAACAGTGTCGGACGTCATCATGTAGATGCGGAACTCGTCCCCATCCCTCTGTCCCTCTATGAATTTTTGAGTGCCGTATTCGTCCACCCAGCAATATGCAGCAGCCCCGATAATAATCAACCCGATGATCACGTCGATTAGTACATCCACCCTGAGTTTCATGCGCCCCCCTCCATTTGTGAGTTATGACAAAACCCGGCGGGAGTGCAGGCAATCCTTCCACCCCCGGCCTTACCCCGGATTTTACACATATTGGACAACAAATATTTATAAAATTTTCTATTAGATATAGTAGTTAGACATACCTCCCCTACGTAGTTCTCCGTTAGCATTTGCCTCCATAGATCTGAAGCAACCGGGCATTATGATTATCGCCATTATACCCGGGGATGGAAACGGAGGCGGTTCAGCCTTCAACCTCTACCGCAACCCGGACGTTCAGAAGTATGTACACCAGCAGAACCGGAGCGAGGATAACGTAAACCCACTCCCTCTTCCGCAACTCACGGCGGTGTAGGGCGCAAGGACGATCTTTCCGAGCAGGGAAACCCCGAACTCGACCCTTCCCCCAAAGTGTCTCGCCACCAGTGCGTGGAGCCCCTCGTGAACGGCAACGATGAACACCAGACGGAACATCGAAGGGGGAGCTAAGGGTAAACTCAAGGTCAAGCGGACTCAGGGCAAGGGCGGATAGAATAAACAGAATGAAGGCCCCCACCCGTATTCCTTCAGGGTAAGGGAGTAAGGGAACTCCGGGTCCACTAATAATCCCTCTCGACGAGGAACTCCCCAAGGAGTTCAAGATCCCTTCTGGCCTCGCTCTCCGGGAGAACCTTCAGGGCCTCGTTGGCCTCCTTAACGAGGTTTCTGGCGTATTCAGCGGCGTAATCGATGCTTCCGTACTTTCTGAGGAGTTCTATCGCCCTTTCAACCTCCTCTCTAATGTCTTCGTGTATGAGCGCATCATCCTTGGCGTCGCCGGCGTACTTCCCGAAGACCTTCATTAACTCCGCTTTGTCCTCCTCGCTCGCCCTCTGGAAGAAGTGGCTCACTATGAGCGTCTTCTTGCCCTTCCTTATGTCGCTCCCAACGGGCTTGCCGAGTTTCTCCTCATCCGCCACGAGGTCGAGAACGTCGTCCCATATCTGGAAGGCTATTCCCACGTTTCTGCCCCATTTCGAGAGCGCCTGAACGTAGTCTTCCCTCTCGGTCCCCACGATCCCGCCTATGGTCGCGGAGCCATCGAAGAGCGCCCCCGTCTTGCCGCTTATCATCCTGAGGTATTCCTCGACCGTGACCTCGCTCCTCGTCTCGAACTCGATGTCCATCGCCTGCCCCTCGCAGAGCTCGTTGGATGTCCTAACGAGAACCTCCAGAATCCTCGCCTTCTTTCCGGGACCGACCTCCGCCCGGGCGACGGCCTCGAAGGCCTTGGAGAAGAGCAGGTCTCCCGCGAGGATGGCCATGTTGACGCCCCAGATCTTATGGACGGTCGGCCTTCCACGCCTCTTTTCATCCATGTCCATTATATCGTCGTGAACGAGGGAGTAGTTGTGGATGAACTCAACAGCGGCCGCCGGATAAAGGGCCTTCTCGGCATCGCCGCCGACGGCTTCGGCCGCCCTCAGCACTACAAACGGCCTTACCCTCTTTCCACCCGCCAGAGGGTAGTGTCTTGCCGCCGCGTAGAGCTCTCCGGGTTCCTTTTCAGGTATGAGCTCGAGTATCTTCATGTCAACTTCCCGGGCGGTCTCCTTGATCCTTGTGAACAGTTCATCGTACTTTCCCATTATATCACCCCTTCATGAAAGCGGTCAAAGGGAGGTTTATCAGTTTTGCCCTAACCTATCTCCACTCTGTAACCGTTCCTTGAGACAAACACATCCCTGCCTATTAAATAACCTTCCTCCTCGGCGAGTTCCGCGTAGTGGGTGAGCATCCTGAACTCCCCGTGGGCCGGAACGATGTTTTCTGGATTAAGCATCCTTATCAGGTAGCGGTGGTCCTCCCTGCTCGCGTGCCCCGAAACGTGGAGGTCCTTTATCATCCTCACGCCCTTCATTCTGAGCTTGGTTTCAAGGACGTAGCGCTGGGCTCTGTTGAGCGGATTGGGTATCGTTCCGGCGGAGAAAACCACCGTATCGCGCTTCCCTATGTCGTAGAGCTGACCCTCGGCCATTCTGGTCAATACGGCGCCCGGCTCTCCCTGATGGCCGGTTACCACAAGGAGGTAGTTTTCCCGGGCCTCGGAAACCTCCCGCAGGACCTTCCTGACCGCATTGGGGCTTCTAACCGCGCGGGCCCCTTTCATCTTTATCAACCCGAGTTGCTTGGCTATCCCGGTGTACTTGGCCAGGGAGCGACCCACGAAAACGGCCTGCCTCCCCATCTTATTGGCTATCCATATGAGTTCTTGAAGGCGGGGAATGTGGCTGGCGAAGGTCGTGGCTATCAGACCGTGCTCGTCCATGCCATCGTAGAGGAAGAAATCCTCAAGGAGCATCTGCGCAACAGCCTCGCTTGGCGTTTTCGTTGGCTCTGAAACCCTCGTAGATTCCGCTATGAGGACCTTCACTCCCTCTCTGCCGAGTTCCTTCAGGCGTTTGTAATCGGGCCTCTCGCCGAGAGGGTTGTTGTTGTCGAACTTGAAGTCCCCGGTGTGAACCACGGCACCTTCCGGCGTGTGAACCACCACCATCGACGCCTGTGGAATCGAATGCGTGATCCGGACGAACTCTATGGCAAGGTTCTCGCTCACCTGAACCATCTCGCCGTATTCCGTTTCGTACATGGGGTTCCTGACCTCGAAGTACTGCTCGCTCTTAACCTCCCCCTTCGCGAGCTTTATGGTGTAGGGAGTTCCGTATATCGGGACGTCCGGGTAGTGGGGCGCGAGCTTGGCAATCGCCCCTATGTGGTCGAGGTGGCCGTGGGTCAGGGCTATGGCGACAACCTTTTTATCCCTGATTGATGAATCGTCCGGAATAGCACCAAGTTTTTGGAGTTCCTTTGCAGAAAACTGCTGTATATTAACATCCTCATGGATTAAAACGCGGTCAAGCCGTATTCCCATATCGATTACAACGACCTCGCCGTTGTATTCCACCGCGGTCATGTTTTTACCCACTTCTTCATAACCGCCTATTGTGTGAACTTTTATCATTTCATTTCCTCCGTGAATTTGTGATGAGGCGGACTTCCGTCGGCCCCGGCCCTTTAAGTGATGAGGTGGAACCTCATCGGGTTACGCCATACTTGGTGGGAGGGTTTAAAAATGTGTGCATCGGAGGAGGGATTTCAACTCCTTCCGCCCTTTAAAAATCCCTGCAGGTCAATCCTCTGTTCCAGCCATTCCCTCGTGAAGCCCGTTACGACGAGGGGCACCCTTCTGAGCTCTTTCACGTTTCTTGCCCCGACGAGGAACATCACGTTTTTTATCTCCTCGATGTATCTCCGGAGGATTTTTATAACGCCATCAACGTCGCCCTTCACCGCCGGCTTGAGCAGGGGCAGAGCCACCCCCGCAAGGTTTGCCCCCATGGCGAGGGCCTTGGCCATGGTTATCCCATCTCTCATTCCGCCGGTGGCTATGATCGGGAGATCCGTGGAATATCTCACTTCGGCAACGCTTAAGGCGGTGGGTATCCCCCAGTCCCAGAACTTTAATGCCAGATTTCTGCCCATCTCGTCCCTTGCCCTGTAGTATTCAACACCGCTCCAGCTCGTTCCGCCAAGACCGCCGACGTCGATGGCGTCTATGCCTATGCTCTCGAGCCTTATCGCAACTTCCATGGAAACGCCCGCTCCGGTTTCCTTGGCTATTATCGGGTAGGGGAACTCGCTCTTAAGCTCTGCTAAAGCTCTCAGAACCCCCCGGTACTGGGTATCCCCCTCCGGCTGGACGCTCTCCTGAAGGGGGTTCATGTGAATGGCCAAGGCGTCAGCCTGAATGGTCTCGACGGCCTTTAGGGCTTCATCAATGCCATAGCGCTCCGGGATGGTCTCGGAGAACTGCGGGGCCCCGAGGTTGCCAACCAGAAAAACATCCGGGGCAACGTCTCTAACGTAGTAGCTTTCCCACGTTTCGGGCTTTCTTATCATGGCCCTCTGACTCCCGACGCCCATTGGTATGTTGAGCTCCTGAGCGGCTTTTGCCAGAGTCCTGTTTATCCTTCCGGCAAGCTGAGAGCCTTTAGTCCCCCCAGTCATTCCCGCGATCATGATGGGGTAATCGAAGCGCCTCCCAAGAAATTCAACGCTTAAGTCGATCTCATCCTTGTCTATCTCGGGCAGGCTCATGTGAACGAAGTGAACGTCCTCAAAACCGTTGCTCACGTGGGCCTGAACGTTTCTCTTGAGGCAGTGCTCTATGTGTTCGAACTTCCTTATGAGGGTGAGCTCCTCCCTGTCCATGATACCACCAGTGGAAAAAGGAGGGAAGGGTTAAGAGGTTTTTGGGTAGATCAATGAGTTATTAATCCCCTCGTGTCTCCCCATCAGGATTATCCGATGGTTAAGAGCACGTCCACGGACAGGTAGGACAGAAGGTAGGCAACAATTGCTATTCTGATCAGGGCCATCTTGATCCATGGAGTGGGCTTTCCGAGGAGCTTCATGACAGGAGCCAGGATGCCGCAGATTACCGCCGTGGAGAGAAGGGCGATAACGATTGGGACAAGGTGATACGGGAGCATCCTGTCAACCCCGGTGATGTCCACCACTACGCCAGAATAAAGCGCTATAAAAGGGGAGAAGAGGAGCAGGATAGCCGTAAGGACCAGAATCACCGCGGTGTTTTCCTCCATGGTCCTCACCCAACGTGTCATAATAATCAACCGACACCTATAACTCTTTCCATTTACTCTGGTAATAACCCTTCCCTTTTCATTTTTGATATAAATTCATTCCGGGTTAAGTTTTCCATTAATTCCAGAAAGCCCGGTGAATGAAAAAGCTATAGCCTGAGCCGCGTGCCGACTTTTTCTCCCCTTATCGCCTTGCTGAGGTTTCCCCTAACCCCTCCGTTTATGAAGTAAACCTCCGAATAGAGGGCTATCTTCAGGGCTTCTCTCAGTTTGTTCCCGATTCCTCCGGTAACGTCTATTCCAGCGGATTCCGGACTCTCGAGGAGGTGCTCAATCTCCCCGCCGCTGAGCTCCTCTATAAGCCTGGCATCCCTTTCCTTCGGGTTTTTGTCATAGATTCCGTCAACGTCCATCAAGAAGATCACTTTTTCCGGCCTGAACATCTTGGCCAGATAGCCGGCTATCTGGTCCCCGGAGAGGATATCTATTCCCCCCTCGAGGGCCACGGCACTGTCGCCGAAGAGAACCGGGATGAAACCCCTCTCGAGGAGCTTTCTAAGGACCTCAACATCGCCGTAGACGATCCCGCCTTCTTCAACGAGGAAGATCGATGAGGAGGAGACGGAATAAGCGGGCAGACCTTTTTTAAGGAAGGTCTCAACTATCAGGCCGTTTAGTTCGAGCATCGCCTGATGGGTCTTTGAGAAGCCTATCCTTTTTCTCTCTGGATCACCTGTAAGCCCTTCCCTGATACGGTATTCCTTTGCGTTTGGATGGCCGAAGCTTCCGCCCCCGTGGACGAGGATAAAGCTTTCATCCGGGTAAAACCCTCTGAGTTCTTCAGCTATGGCCTCCACAACCTCTCTGTTAAACGAATAGGGGACGTTCTTATCGCTTACAACGCTCCCGCCGAGTTTTATCAGTATCATCGTTAACACCGGATAAAAATGCAAACCGGGGTTTATAGGGGTTTTGAAGACCGATAGGTTTAAACCCCTTATTGTAAACTTAAAACAAAGGTGAACCCAATGCTCCTGACGATACATGATGGTGCCGATACCATCGGAGGAACGAAAATCCACCTGCAGGAAGGGAAAAACGGCCTCTTTCTGGACTTTTCCGATCGTCGGCTCACCGGCTACCCTCGCCATCCTGAAGGCCATAAACGACACCTCCAGAGGGGGCAACCATTTCGGGATCGAGCTTCCCTACTACAGGCTCAGAGTGCCTCAGGACGAAGGGGGTTTCGTGCTGGAATCGAGGAGAGGGGACTATCCATCGAGGCCGATCGTCCTGACCGAGGAGAACGAGAGCCTGCGTGAGTTCCTCTTCTACAGGCCCGGACAGGAATCGGGGAGGGTGAGGAAAATAGTCCCCTCAGAGGTGGAGACCCTCGAAGGGGTGGATTTGGCCTTTGAGATCCATCCCTTCCCGGTGGATCACTCCATATACGGGGCGCTGGCTTACGTGATCGAAGGCGACGTCAGTCTGGCCTACACGGGTGACTTCAGGCTTCACGGGAAAAAGGGAAAAGAAACCGAGGCGTTCATCAGGGCCGCCAGAAACTCGAGCGTGCTGATAACCGAGGGCACGAGGGTCGGAAGGGAGGAGCACGGGAACGTTTCTGAGGAGGAGGTTTACGAAAACGCCCTCCGGATTGTTGAAGAAAGCAGGGGCCTCGTTGTGGCGGACTTTTCGGCGAGGAACTTCGAGAGGCTCGAGAGCTTCAAAAGGATCGCGGAGAAAAGCGGAAGGGAGCTGGTGATTACTGCAAAGGACGCCTACTTCCTCCACGCCCTCCGGCTTGTTGACGGCGTTGAGAGGCTGAAGGGATTGAGGATATACGGTGATCTAAAGGCCAAACGCGACAAGTGGGAGACTGTTATCGTTCAGGGGAATTATTCGGATCAATACGTCTCACCGGCGGAGATCAGAAGCAACCCGCAAAATTACCTGCTGTGCTTCTCCTTCTACGACATGCCGAACCTTCTGGATGTGATGCCTGAGGGCGGAGATTACATTTACTCCTCGAGCGAGGCCTTCGGGGAGGAGCAGGAGTTCAGCTTCCTCAGGCTCTGGAACTGGCTCAGGTACTTCGGTTTTGAGGTTCACGGCTTTAGAGTGGACAGATACGGAAGGCCGAGGTTCGAGAAGGGCCTCCACGCCTCGGGACACTTATCAAGGGAAGAACTGAGGGAAGTGATAGAGGGGATAGACCCCGACTTCATAGTTCCGGTCCACACGGAGAAGAGGGAGTGGTTCAGGGAGAACTGGGGTGAAAGGGTACTCCTCCCGAAAAACGGTGAAGGTGTTGAGTTTTAAGGTGGAAACTCCCTCCGGGGGCTCAGGGTTTGACCTCCTCTATCCTCAACCCCTCCCTGCTGATTTTGGTTATCATCGGTACCCCGCCGGCTATCTTTATTGCCGTCGCCACCTCGCTCTGATTTTCCGGGGCCAAAGCGTACATACAGCCCCCTCCGCCTGCGCCCGTTATCTTGGCCCCAACCGCTCCTGCCGTCCTCGCCGCATAAACGAGCTCGCTCAGCTTCTTCGTCGAAACTCCGAGGGCATCGAGGAGGCCGTGGTTGATGTTCATGAGCCTTCCGAGTTCTTCAAAGCGGGCCCTTTCTTCCACCTCGGAGAGCAGTAACCCGCGGGCCTTTTCAACGATCCTCCCCATCGCGACGAGAAGGGGTTCCACCACTTCCGGCATCTCCTCGTAGGTTCTCCTCACCATGGCGACGAGCTCTTTGGTTGAGCCGCTCGAGCCCGTGTAGCCGACGACTATCGGGAGCTCCATGAAGGGAAGGCGTTCGAACTTCCTGTTTTCGTAGTGGATGAAGCCCCCAAGGGCGGATACGGTTGGGTCTATGCCGCTCGATGCCCCCTGAACGAGGAGTTCAACCTTATGCCCGAGCTTTCCTATTTCCTCGCGGGTAAGCTCAAGGCCAAAGAGCCTTGAAACGGCTCCAATGGTGGCAATAGCAACGGCTGCGGAGCTTCCGAGGCCTGCACCAACGGGAATCTGGGACGTTATCGAGACGGTTACGCCCTTCCTTTTATCCGCTTCCTCCCTGACGAGCTCGATCGCCTGCCGCACGTAGCTCAAAACCTCCGCCGCTTTCCCGTAATCGCTTTCGAAGTAGATCTCGTTCTCCGAAAAGGAAACCGTCAGGCCGGGTACCTTAATGTCCCTTGCCTCGATTTTAATCGCACCATTCTCGTTGAACCCGGCCCGGACGTACGTCCTGAGATCTATTGCGGCCGCTATTGCAGGCTTTCCGTAAACAACGCTGTGTTCCCCGAAGAGTATGACCTTGGCCGGTGCAGAAGCTAAGACCCTCATCTTTGACCCTCCCGGAGTTCATCAGAATCCTTCGGGATCCCCATGTCATCTAAAATTTTGACGGTTTTTGATTTTATGCTCCCCATTCCATCGCCTCAGGCTCAAACTATATCCCGGGAATAATTAAACTTAACCCCAGCGGGTGCCCTGTTATGTCCTCTTCCCCCCATACAGTACAGAGGGGAGGACCATCATTGCGGTTATTTTCACCCGGTTTTGAGGGAAGGGAAGCACAAAGGGGTGAACAAAAAGTCAGACCCTTCATGCCTTTCTCATGACGATGCTCGCGTACCCGACTATGGCATCTGTACTTCTGCTGATCTCGTAGCTCGTCGTGTAGTGGAGGAGCTCCGCCTCAACCGCTCCCTTTAATCTCGAAAACACTATTGCAGCTCCAACCCCCCCGGGCCCGCACATCGTGTGGTTCATCTCACGGAGCTCCCGGAAGGTTCCCTCCACGTCGAAGTCGAGGACCCGCCTTATAACCCTGAAGTCCCACTCCTTTATCCTGCCGGGTAAATCGTCCCCCCTCGCCCTGAAGGGCACGTAGCCGTACATCGGGCCGTAGTGCATCATGTCGGTGCTCGCTATCACCACAACGTCCCTGCCCAGCTCCTCGCTCGCCTCAAACACGGCCCTTCCGAGGTCCCGGGAAACCTCCTCGTCCTGAATTCCAAGGGTTATGGGAACTATTCTGATCTCCTTCCCCGATTTCTCCGCAAGGTACTGGATAAAGGGAAGCTGCACCTCTATCGAGTGCTCGTACCTGTGGGCCATCTCGTCGAGATCCGCCACTCCGGAGAGCCTCGCTATGGCCATGGACATCTCGGAGTCAACCTCAACGTCTCCAAGGGGAGTGCGCCACTTCCCGGAGGGATAGACCGCTATCGGCGAGCCCATGCCCGTGTGGTTCGGCCCGAAGATCACGAACGTCTCTGGAAGCCCGTCCTCGAAGATCGCCTTGTAGGTTCTCGATGCCGTGAAACCCGAAAAGACGTAACCCGCATGTGGCGCCACCCCGGCGGTTATCCTTCTCTCGCTTCCCTCCTCACCCAGATCCCTGAAGAACCTGTCCAGCATCTCCTTTAATTCCTCATCCGGGGGATAGAAGCTCCCGGCAACCGCAGGATACCTTACCCCTGCCATGATACCACCCCCTCATGCTTGGATTCAACCCTTAAATACCTTCAACCTCTCCCCTGAAATTCCCGGGGACAGCTGGAGCATGAGGCACCCAAGGTTTTTATGGTAGCATCCTGATATACCCCGTAAAGGGTAAAAGGGTGATCCCCATGGGAGAGAGGTTCGTTTCGGCCGAGAGGCCCCAGACCGAGGAGGGCTATCAGTACCACATAGCCTGCAAACCGGGGGACGTTTCGAGGTACGTCCTGTTGCCCGGCGATCCCGAGAGGGTTCCAAAGATAAGCTCCCTCTGGGACGAGAGGAAGGAGATAGCCTTCCACAGGGAGTACAGAACTCACACCGGGAGGTACAGGGGGGTTAGGATAAGCGCAACCTCAACCGGCATAGGAGGGCCTTCGACAGCCATAGCCGTTGAGGAGCTTGCCGCTATCGGCGCGGATACCTTCATAAGGGTGGGCTCGACGGGTGCCATACAGCCCGGGATAGAGATCGGTGACCTCATAATAGCCAGAGCCGCCGTCAGGCTTGAGGGAACCTCAAAGCAGTACGTCAGGGTGGAGTATCCGGCAGTTGCTGACCTTGAGGTTACCCTCGCCCTGATAGAGGCCGCCGAGACTATGGGGGTCAGGTACCACGTCGGCATAACGGCCTCCACCGACAGCTTCTACCTCGGTCAGGGAAGGCCGGGGTTAAACGGCTACTTCCCGAGCTTCGCAAGGAACATCGTGGACGATCTGAGGGTGGCCAACGTTACGAACTTCGAGATGGAGGCGGCCACCCTCTACACTCTGGCAGGTTTATACGGTCTGAGGGCAGGCTGCGTCTGTGCCGTCTTTGCCAACAGGATAACCGACGAGTTCGGAAAGGCGGGCGAGAAGGAAGCGGCTATGGTGGCCAGTGAGGCCGTTAGGATACTCGCCGAGTGGGACGGGGAGAAAGAGCGGGCCGGTAAGAAGGTCTGGTTCCCGGGACTCAGGGGGCTTTAAGCCCTTCACCTGTTTTTCAACGGATAGGTCAATAGAACGTTTTGTGGCGGACCGGCGGGGATTTGAACCCCGGACCTGCGGCTTAGGAGGCCGCCGCCCTGTCCTGGCTAGGCTACCGGTCCTCCGCCCGCTATCCTATCCCCGGCAGGGGTTTATAAGCTTTTTGCTGGTCTGGAAGCTCACCACACCTTAAAACTTAAAAGGTTCTCGGGCTTAAGGCATCGTTTGAAGTTTCCGGAGGACAGGACATGTAAAAATAAGGTAGTTATCGAGAAAAAATTAATAACGATCCCGGAGGTGGTTTAGATGCCTTCCGTCTTAATAGTTGGTGTCCTCCCTTATGACTCAGGTAAAACAACTTTGGCAACTTCTCTAATTGAAGATGCAGTGGAGAGAGGGATTGATATTGGAGTTTCTAAGCCCGTGAGTGCCTTTAATGGTTGGTATCAATACGAGTATCTATCCAAGAGCGTTGAGGCCGGCCTTCTAATGGGCGAGGATGCCTATAGACTCCATGAATCGGCGAAAAGCTCTGAATCAATAGAAATTGAAAGCCCAGTGACCGTTCTTCTTTTTCCTCCAGATCCGGAAAAAGTTGGCTGGAGGAGCAGCAGTTACATAGCGCTCACATACCAAAGCCAGGTGACGATGATCAGAGTAACGAGTACCACTGAAACTAAGCAGTATTATGTTCCCGAAAACTTAAGGAGACTGACAAGACCGCTCAAGGAAGAGGTCAAAAAACTTGTCTCTGTGGTAAATCCAGAACCGCTAAATACCAGTGAAATAGATGAACTTCTAATAACGTCCCGTGAAAAGGCCGATGAATGCCTGAACTACATCAAGAGGAATCACGAGCTCACGATAGTGGAGTCCTATAACAACTTCGCGGCCCCGACTAAAAAGTCCGTTGATTCTGACTTGGTCCTTGCAGTTGCTCCAAGCAAGGTGGCGATCTTTAAAGGGGAAGACTACAGAAGGGCGCTGGAAGTTGTCTCGAGTATAAAAGAGCCATGGAGGGTGGTTACAGAAGATTTGCTACCCCTTCTGCACCCGGTGGAGGTCGTGGAATTCGGGCCCGGAAAAATCGAGGGCCTTTTTGAGAGGGTTCTTCAGGTTTTGGATTAGGGAGCATTGAACTTAGAGCAGGGTTTCGATAGATTTAAATATGCAAGTCTTCTTTCATAGGTATGAAGATAATTACGGGGATGATACCATGGCGAGGATCGTGTTGAGCACAGATGAAACGCTGACGAGCACCTATCACAACGTTCCCCTCTTGGACTTCCTCGGCTGTGCTCCTGTGGAGAAGATGCCCGGGTGGGTCTATCACATCCTTGACTCCCAGCTTCCGGACGAAAACGGAATCCTGAGTGAAGCTCCCTACGGACTGAGAAAGGTGGAGGCGGCTTTACTCACCCAGGGGTTCGGGAGGGATGAGGTGGTCGTTGCCCATCCAAGAGCGATAGAGCAATTCATAGATGATAAGACAACCATCGTAGCGCTTTATGAGATGGATCCAATGGGACTCGGGCCGGTGAGCATGATGTTCACAAACGGCGGCAGGTGGACAAACTACACGAAGCTAAAGTTCCTTCAGCTGGTGCGGAGGATAAACTCGATCAGGGATAGAAAAGGCTACAATTTTAAGCTCGTCGTCGGTGGCCCGGGGGCCTGGCAGATTGACTTCAAAGGAAGGGAAGGGCTGAAGATTGACCATGTGGTGATCGGCGAGGTCGATCACGTTGCCGGAGATATCTTCAGGGAGATAGAGAGCGGAAGTGCGGACAGAACCATTCAGGTTAAGGGCTGGCCAAGGGTGGATGAGATCCCCACCATAGTCGCCCCATCTTACAAGGGTCTCGTTGAGGTGATGAGAGGATGTGGACGGGGCTGCAGGTTCTGTGAGCCCAACCTAAGGGTTGCCCGTTATATTCCCTTGGAAAAAATCGAAGAGGAGATAAGGCTGAACACGAAAGCGGGCATAGATCATGCATGGCTCCACAGCGAGGACATCTTCCTGTATAAAGTTGAAGATAAGCGGAACTTCTATCCAAATGCGGAAGCCGTTATTGAGCTCTTTGAGATGGCGAGGAGGTATACGAGGAACGTGAACCCGACCCACGGAGCTGTTGCCGGGGCACTGGCGAACCCCGGGATGGTGGAGACGATATCAAGAATAGTGGGGGCAAACGAGAGGCATTGGATCGGAATACAGGTGGGGTTTGAAACGGCTTCGCCGAGGTTAATCGGGCTTTACATGAACAACAAAATGAAGCCTTTCTCACCAGAGGAGTGGCCCTGGGTCCTGCTGAACGGAACTTACGT
Source organism: Thermococcus sp. P6 (assembly GCF_002214525.1). Lineage (NCBI taxonomy): Archaea > Methanobacteriati > Methanobacteriota > Thermococci > Thermococcales > Thermococcaceae > Thermococcus > Thermococcus sp. P6. The sequence goes on along the minus strand of NZ_CP015104.1, from coordinate 146,088 downwards.
ACTCAACAGGAACTACTGGTTCCCGGCTTATACCACCATACTGGGGCTCCCGGGGGAGGATGAGGAGGACGAGATAATGACGGCCCGGCTCATACTGACGATGGAGAGGGAACTGGAGGAAAAGCTCGGCAACAGGGCCCACTTTTCGGTAACTCCACTGGCGTTCGTTCCAATGGGAATGCTGAAAGGCAGGGACTTCTTCGACGTCGAGGGGATGATGACGGAGGGAAGGTTCCTGCACCTCTATTACGCGTGGAGGCACCTCTACAAAGAGGTGACGAACGGTCTGCCGATGGTCATGAGGGGGAATCCATTCTTAATTCCATTCTATCCGTTAGCAAGGCTTGGGGCAAGGCTCGTTGTTAGGTACCTGAGAAAATGGGGCATCAAACACGGATTTAACCCCGATAAAAGGCTCGAACCTCTGGATATCAGGATAGAAAAGGAGGAACAGGGATGGTACCCGGCTTCACCCGTGGAGGCTTATTAACCCCCGGAGGGTATTTAAAGGAGACTTCTAAACCAACAGCGGTGGCCGGAATGGTGGACGAGCTGGACGTTAGGATACTCTCCCTCCTTCAGGAGAACGCCCGACTGTCCTACCGCGAGATAGCGCGCGAGCTCGATGTGGCGGTGGGGACCGTGTACAACCGGATCAGGAGGATGGAAGAGGAGGGAATACTCAGGGGCTTCGCGCCGGTTCTCGACTACGAGAAGCTTGGCTTTGGACTCACCGCGGTGATAGGAATCAAGGCGCAGGGAAGGAAGATAACCGAAATAGAGCGTGAGATAGCCCGGAACGACAGGGCCGTTGTGGTTTACGACATCACGGGGGAGTTCGACATCCTCGTGGTGGCGAAGTTCAGGGACAGGGCCGACATGAACCGTTTCGTTAAGTGGCTCCTCTCCCTCGAGGGGGTCGAGAAGACCAACACGAGCGTGGCCATGCAGGTGGTCAAGGAGGACTGGAGGCTTAAACTAACGGAGGACTAAGACCTCGCTCATGAATCGTTCGGCGAAGTCGTCGAGGCTCTCGACCGGGAGGAGAGCAGGCTTTCCGTTGACCTTTCCCTCGAACACCAGCCTTCTCGCGGTTATCTCCCGTATCCTTTTGAAACCCGGGTTACTGCTTACGGTTTTCTCGAGGACCTCGTTGAACTCCTCCTCGCTCGCGGGCCTCACGATCCCTTCTATGACAATCCTCTTACCACACTCCCCCTCTTTGCAGGTGAATTTAAAGGGAACCCCCACCTCGACCTCGACCGGCAGGCTCAGGCCGTCTGCGTTGTATATCAGCACCTTCATCCTGCTCACTCCAGAGTTATGAGACTCTCTACCGGAACGCTGTACTCCTTCTTGAGGCGGTCGATTACATCGCCGACGCTTATCAGGAAGAACATGCCCGCGGGTTTCGCCCCGGCCCTTTTGCATATCTCAATCAGGGCCTTCTGGGTCTCACCGCTCCTTATGACGTCATCCACTATGAGAACGTTCTCCCCCTTTCTGAGGGCCCACTGCGGGAGGTAGAGCGTTGTAACGCTTCCCGAGGCGCTTGGAACGTAGCTGACCTCGTAGAACTTCTCCACCCCTACTTCCTTCTTCTTCTTGGCGTAGACAATATCAACGCCGAGTTCTCTGGCAATGTGGACGCCGAGGGCTATTCCGTCGGTGGCAGCGGTCAGGACCTTATCCACGCCCCTATCGAGGTAATCGCTCGCCACCTTCTCGGCTATGAGGCCCATGAGGGTCGTGTCGCCCAGCACGGGCATGTTGTCGAAGAAGCCGTGCTCATCGAACTTTATCCTCTTTCTGACCTCCTCCTCGATTTTGATGTAGGGCGTGAGCAGCTCAAGGAGTTTCCGCGTCCTCTCGGCACTCGGAAGAACCTTCCCCCTTACGTACCTGTTGAGCACCGTTATCGGAAGGCCTGTCATTCTCGACAGCTCTTCGTAGGTGTAGGTCTTTTTGAGGAGTCTGAGCACCCTGATCAGCTTGAGCTTCTCCTGAACCGACTTTAGCTGGCTCATCCTCTCACCTCCGGTGGCGTGGGATTAACAAAAAAATGTTTAAATATGTTTCGGTTACCCGCGATCCTTTACAGCCTTCCTACGGTAGGTCTCTATAACGTCCCGGTAATCGCGAAGGAGTATCCTGTCGATGCTCTCTCCCTCCGGATGGTCTATACCGGGGCAGAAGGAGTCCCTCTTAACGTACACTTCCATGAGATTCCCCTTCTTAACGAAGATGAAAGGGTACAGCCTGCACGCGAGGGGCCTTTTCTCGTATATCCGGCACTTCATCGTTTCGGGGTCGAGGAAAACGCAGCCTCCGTCGAAGGGACGCTTTTTCAGGGCATAACTCAGGAACCTGTCGCCCCTGTAGAACATCTTTTCGTAATCAACGAACTCCCATGCGCTGTACCCGAGGGCCTCTATCTCCTCTATGTCCTCGTCCCTCAGGGGTACCTCAAGATCCCGGCAGCACTTTCCGCAGTTCTCAACGCACTTAAATTTAAAGGAGGGGTCGTAATCGATCTCGAGGGTGTCGAGGTTAATCCTCGCCACCCATCTCTTTTCCAAAGCCTACCCCCCGTAAGGGCTGGCTATCAGGGTTTCCGTCATTTCTATGTCCCTAACCTTCCTGAGCACCTCGTCGTGGAACAGGTCCAGCTCCCGGATGTCCTTAACCTCCGCCTTTAGGATGATGTCGTACTCTCCGTAGACGCGGTAGATCTCCTTCACCCTTCTGTCGTTCTTCAGGGCGTTGTAAACCTTCTCCTCCGTTCCCGGCCTTACGACGACCAGCACCAGAACGGTTATCATATCCCCAGCCCCCCGAAGTTGAACTTCTTCATCATCTTGGAAAGCTTTCTTTTGTCGAGGCTCTTAAAGGTTCTCTTCATCTGGTTGTACTGCTGGAGAAGTTCCCTGACCTCGCGGGTGCTGGTTCCTGAACCCCTTGCGATTCGCTTTATCCTTGAATAGTTGATTACTTCGGGGTTCTCGAGCTCTTCCTCGGTCATTGAGTCCATTATCACCCTGTACCTTTTCAGCTTCTCCTCGCCGACTTTGACGGCATCCTCGGGAAGGGAGTAACCCAGACCGGGGATCATCTGGAGAACCTGCTTCAGCGGTCCCATCTTTTGCATGGCCTCGAGCTGGGCGTACATGTCCTTCAGGTTGAACCTGCCCTTCAGGAATTTATCGATGTCCTCCTCCTTGAGTTCCTGTCCCTTCTGGAGTTCCTCGAGCTTTTGAAGCAGTCCCTCTATGTCCCCCATTCCGAGGAGCCGGGAGACGAAGCGTTTGGGATCGAAGGGCTCTATGTCGTCTATCCTCTCACCAACGCCTATGAACTTTATTGGAGCTCCGGTGGCAGCGACGGCTGAAAGGGCCCCACCACCCTTGGCGGAACCATCGAGCTTCGTGACGATGATGGATCCTATTGGGGTGGCCTCTTTAAACGCCAGCGCCTGATTGTAGGCCTGCTGGCCGATCGTTCCATCGATAACGAGGATTACCTCGTGCGGTTTTATGGCCTCGCTTATCATTCTCATCTCTTCAATGAGGCCCCTCTCCTCCCTGTGCCTTCCGGCGGAGTCCACTATTATGACGTCCACACCTCTGGCTTTGAAGTGCTCGACGCCCTCACGGGCGAGCTTCACGGCATCTTTCTCCTCGGGGTCGCCGAAGACCTCTATTCCGAAGGGCTCGACGAGCTGTTTTAGCTGGAAGTAAGCGCCGGGACGCCACGTATCCGAGCACACTACTCCAACTTTGTAACCCCTCTTCTGGAGATGCCTTGCCAGTTTGGCCACGCTCGTGGTCTTGCCCGATCCCTGAATGCCAACCGTCAGCAGGATCGTGGGTTTTGCCTTCACCTCGAGTGGCCTTGCTTCATTTCCAAGGAACTTCGTGAGCTCCTCATAAACTATCTGGATGATATGCTCCTTCTTCGATGCTCCCGCCGGGGGTTTCTCCTCAAGTGCCCTCCTCTCTATGGTCTTCGTCAGCTGGAGGACCAGTCTCACGTTAACGTCCGCCTGAATGAGGGCCCTCTGGATGTCCCTTATGACTTCCTTAACCACGGCCTCATCGGCGGCGCCCGAACGGGCGAGCTTTCTGAGGGCGTTGTTGAGAGCCTTTCCGAGTTTTTCCAGCGCCATCTCCCACACCGGGTATAGGTCTCCTCGAAGTTTATAAACGGTTGGGTTCCTTCTTCCTTTTTAATTCGCCGATCGTCGATATTATGTTTAACGAATGTCTATAGAAAGGTTTTTATACTTTTGAGTAGTACATACTAACGGTGATATCAATGCCAACCGTTATTAGACGGAACTCAAAAAGGTTTTTGGAGGAACTCCGCGCCCATTACGGCGATGTCTGGCGTATACCCTCCAGTAAATACCTGTCCAGACCGGATTTCGTTGTTATCGACCCCAAGAGTGGCAAAAAGACCCGGGTAAGTTTCGTCTCGCTCGACGACGGAGAGGTCGTTGGAGTGGTCTACGACGAGCTCAGCTGAACTTTCGTTTTTTGACTAACCTCTTGTCTTCTCACCGGGTTTTTGGAAAATGATTAAATAGTATCTGCCCAAACCTTTTCGGGTGGAAACGTTATGGACGTTTACGGTGAGGCCCTCCGGATGGCCTCCGGTATAAGGGACGACTACATCCGGGCGATCACCTGTGCCAGAGTCGGTTACTACATGTACCGCGCGAAGAACCCCGATTACAAAACCGCTTTTAAATACGCCCTGAACGCGGTTGCATCCATCGAAAACCCGGCCCTTACTGTTAAAGCTCTCATAGAGATCGGAACGCATCTCAAGGGGATAGATCCGAAAGCATCTCAAAAGGTCTTTCAGCAGGCTTACGAGTCTATTACGGAGTTTCCGGAGCCACTGAGGGACGATCTGCTCGGTGAGCTGGTAACCCGGCTTCTGGAACTCAACCTCCCGAATGATGCCCTCTTCTACGCGGTTGATATCAGGGACTCCGTAAAGCGGAACGACCTCCTCCTTAAAGTGCTCAGGATTTACCTGCGGAACGGCAACATGCGCAGGGCGTGGCTCGTGGTGGAGAGGATAGACGAAGAACCGTGGCGCTCCATAGCGCAACTGGAGACTATAAAGGAGCACCTAAAACGTGAGGAGTTTGGAAGTGCCATTAGAATACTTTCGGAACTTAAGAGCGAGTACTGGCTTGAGGAGGCCATGAAGGAAGTGGCCGTCCACCTGAAGAACGCCAGCGTTCCGGTGGACACCTACGAAAAGTTCGTGGAGGTAGCCCTTGGAATGTCCTCCGAGGGGGGTTTTGAGGTTTTGAGATCCCTTCTGATCGGTCTCGCCAGACAGGGGGAGATTGATTTCGTCATGGGGATCCTCGAAAGGCTCCAGCCGGGGGAAAGGCTCTCCCTTCTGGAAGACATCGCCAAAACGTCCATCGACAGTAAAGAGGCCCTCTCGGCCCTTCTCGGACGCCTCGAGGGGGAGGAGTTTGAGAGAGTGGCGGGAGTTGTAATGGACGGGCTTCTCTCGAAGAGGGCCGACTCCAGATACCTCTCCATCATTAGGGAGGTTGGAGAGCGCACCCGCGAGGATGCCATCAGGGTCAAGGTTACAACTTACCTCTCCAAACTCGGGGAGTTCGATGAGGCACTGAAGTTCGCCCGGTCAGTTCGGGGCAACTACCTCCGCTCCCTTGCCTTCGGAAGCGTGGCGGTTTACAGGTTGAAATCCGGCGACATAGACGGGGCCATAGATGCCGCCCGCGAAGTTAAGGATCCCAGATGGGGTTCGTGGCTTCTGAGCGAGATACTCACGCGGATACTCGAGCAGCAGGCCGGTGGGGAGGTCAGGGAGAACCTTGAAGAAGGGGCGGAGCGCCAGAGGGTTCTCTGGGAAAAGCACTAACGTTTTAAGCCTTTTATCGTCCTTTTTTAAGGTGGTACCATGCCAAGGATAGCCATTATCGGAGGTTCGGGGGTTTACGATCCAGAGATTCTGGAAAACGTTAGAGAGCTGTTTGTGGGCACGCCCTACGGAGACGTCAGGGTGAAGGTAGGCGAGTACGATGGGGAGGAGATAGTTTTTCTGGCAAGGCACGGGGAAAAGCACAACACCCCCCCGCACAGGGTGAACTACCGCGCCAACATCTGGGCCCTTCACGAGCTTGGCGTGGAAAGGATACTTTCAACCTCGGCCGTGGGCTCGCTCAACGAGGCCATGAAGCCGGGTGATTTCGTTATCCTCGACCAGCTCATGGACTTCACGAAGACGAGGCACTACACTTTCTACGACGGCGAGGAGAGCCCCCACGACAGGAAGTTCGTGGCCCACGTGGACTTCACGGATCCCTACTGCCCGGAGCTCAGGAAGGCTTTGATAACTTCGGCGAAAGAGCTCGGCTTCAATTACCACCCAACGGGAACCTACGCCTGCATGGAAGGGCCGCGCTTTGAGACGAGGGCCGAGATAAGGGCCCTTAAGATCCTCGGGGCGGACGTCGTTGGGATGACCCAGTGTCCGGAGGCCGCTCTGGCGAGGGAGCTCGAGATGTGCTACGCGAGCGTTGCCATAGTTACAAACTTCGCCGCGGGAATGAGCGGGGAAAAACTCACCCACAGGGAAGTCGTCGAGCTCATGGAGAAGAAGAGTGAGGAGATAAAGTACCTACTGATGGGAGCGATCAAGCACATCCCGAAGGAGCGGCACTGTGCCTGCAAGGACGCCCTGAAGGGCGCCACCGGAGAGTGAGCCTTTTCCCTTTATTCTCGTCACCGTTCTCCTGAAGTTCTGGACACGCAGGTTTTAAAGAAACGGATTGTGGTGCGGTGGCCGGGATTTGAACCCGGGCCAGCGGCGTGGCAGGCCGCTGTCCTAGACCAGACTAGACTACCACCGCGCTCTGTCCGTAGAATACTCATCCGGAGCCGATTTATAAATCTTTCGGTGAGCCCGGACGGTTAAATTTATAAACGCTCCTCCAAATGGTTAGCGGGCGGTGCCCCGGTGGCCTAGTCTGGATAGGGCGCGAGGCTGCGGACCTCGAGGTCCGGGGTTCGAATCCCCGCCGGGGCGCCATGTTCTTTCCACGATGGAAGCTTCTCCTGATGGGCCTTCAGTTTTCTCCGTTCCGAAGGGACCGGATGATTCCCATGGCTTCCCGCACTTCTTCTCTCTCGTAGAGGAGGAAGAGCAGGAAGGCGAGCGTCAGGGCGTACTTCGAGATGAAGACCGAGGACTGGAGGAGCAGGGCCACTCCAAGAGGTGCGTATATCCTCCGGGATACGCCGAGGAGCATCGCTCCGTAGCGGGTAACTCCAGCGAGTATGGCAGCATAGCCGAGCATCAGACCCACCGTCACGCCCACTGCTCCAAAGGCCGGTATGAGGTAGAGCCATGAGAAGAGGGCCACGAGGGCACCGGATAGAGCTACAAGGGTTCCTTTTTTGACGTAGGCCGTGGCGTTTAGGGCAACTATGGTGGGGTTGTAGGCTATGTAGATCTCCATGGCCATGAGGGCCGTGTAGAGGGCCGGGCCAACGTCAAAGCCGAATATCGCCGAGAGGGTTTCCCTGCCGGGCAGCATTAGAAGAAAGACCGTAACGCCCGTGGCGAGGATTAAAAGGGACGTGGTCTTCTCAGTGAGCAGTTTAACGTAACCCTTCTCGTTCCTGCCGTATTCGTAGGAGAAAATCGGGGTTATCGCGGACTGGAGGATCTGGGGCAGATAGGTCAGGAGAAACGCGGTTGAGAGCGCGGCAGACACAACCCCGCTCACCTCCGGACCGGACAGGTACTCGCTCATGAAGTAGGGCCCCTGTATCAGAAAGACTCCTGACAGGGTCCCCAGAAAGGCGAAGGAGGAATACTTCACGAGGAGACCCATCTCCCGGCGACGGGGCCTTCCAAGGAGGTCGAACCTCACCATGTAAAAGAGCGCCGCGAGGGCCGTCAGCCCGAGGAAGAGGAGGTAGGGTGCAAAGACATCGGGAAGCAACAGGCCTATGAAAAAGCCCGGAAAGGCCAGAATCATCACGTAAGCGTAGTGCTCCCCCCTGTGTATTCCGTAGAGGAAGCTCCTGAGGGTCAGCTGAATCCCCCGGAGGGTTGAGAGGATCCCGAGGTAACCGTTGACCGGCAGGAGGAGCAATCCCGCGAGGGGAAGGAGGAAGGACGGGAGGGTCATGGAGCGTATTGAGTCGGCATCACCGCTTCCCAGAAACTGCGAGGCGTACTTGCCGAGGGCCACCGCAAAGAAGCTCAGGGGTATCGCCAGAAAGAAAGCCTGAGAGATGAGGGAATTCGCCATTCCGAGTTCCCGGAGGCCAAAACGTCTGGCAACTATCGCGCTGTACAGGAACCTCGTTAGTCCGGTGAGGCCGAGGGAGAGGATGGAGGCCAGAGAATGGCGAAGAAGGATCTTCCTTTCGTAGCTCATGGGGTAAAAAGACTAAAGAGGGAATTTAACCTTTTTGGAAGCCGAGGTAGAAACCCGCCAGAAACGCCCCCGTGCCCGGGAGGATGCCGATCACCTTCTGGCTTAGGGAGACTATCTGGGACGTCAGGTCACCCGTGATGTTGAACAACCTGTCCGTGTTTATGGTTATTACCCCCTTCTGCTGAAGCCAGAAGAGGCTGAGGAGGTAGGCACCAATCAGGGCCGTCACTACCTTCATGACCTTCTTCAGGGCAAAGCCCGTAAGGAAGCCCGCCACTCCCCCGATGCCCACGTCTCCCACGATTCCGCTCGTATCAAAACTCATAGGTTTCACCTGTGGTGTATGGTCTTCAGTGGATAAAAACCTTTTTGCAAAACGTTTAAATTACACGATTCCAAAATATTTCCAAAACATAAAAGCTGGTGCCGGTCATGACGACCCCCGATGGAGAGGCTCAAAACCAAGGTAACGAAGGAGGTCCTCTGGTTGTACATCCTGAGGCTATTGAAGGAGAGACCCATGTACGCCTACGAGCTCAAGGAGAGGATAAAAGGGGCCTTTGACTTCGAGCCCGCCACGGTTAGCTCCTACGTCGTCCTCTACAAACTGGAGAAGGATGGATACGTCACCGCGGAATGGGAGGAGGGCAGGACCGGAAAACCATCAAGGAAGTACTACAGACTCACTCCAGAAGGAGAAAGGCTCTTCGAGGAGGGAGTGAAGTTTCTGAAGGAGATGCTCTCAAGGCTGGAGAGCGATTCCGAAAGGGAAAACCAGCAGAAATGAAAAACCTCGAGGGCCGGTGCCCTCAGCGTCCCATTCCACCGCGTGGCTCTCTGGCCTTCGGGCGGAGACCCTTGTAACCACACTTTCTGCACTTTTTGGCTTTCCACGGGTTCGTGGCACCGCAACGCATGCAGACGTACTTTCTGAATATTCTGGCCTCAGCCTCAGGGAATCTCGCCATTTTTATCACCTCACTTCCGGCACACGTACATCGAATGACTTTTAAAGCTTTGGTGCGGGGGACGGGATTCGAACCCGCGCAGCCCTGCGGCAGCGGATCTTAAGTCCGCCCCCTTTGGCCAGGCTCGGGCACCCCCGCGCGAGGGAGGATAAGCGGGTAAAATAAAAAGCTTTCTCCTCAGGTTCTGATGATCTGCATCTCAAAATCCTCTACCGGAACCTTGAAGTCCTCCCGGGTTTCTATCTCCTTCCTGTTGTAGAGGACTTCCCTCGCCAGTATCCAGTAGATCAGAGCCAGAGCCTTCCTGCCCTTGTTGTTGGTCGGTATGGCGAGGTCAACGTAGCTGAGGAAGTTCTCGGTATCGACGAGGGCCACTATCGGTATGCCTACCTCAATGGCCTCCTTCACCGCCTGATGGTCGGCCCTTGGGTCCGTGACGACGAGAACGTCCGGCTCGATGAAGTTCCTGACGTTTGGATTGGTCATCGTTCCGGGGAGGAAACGCCCGGGAATTGACCTCGCGCCCGTAACGTCCCCGAACTTCTTGACGGGCTTCTGGCCGTAGAGCCTGACGCTGACCGCGAGTATGCCCTCCGGATCGAATCTGGCGAGGAACTTACCGGCCGTTCTGAGCCTCTCGTCGGTCTTCCTGACGTCGAGAACGTAGAGGCCGTCCTGCCTGACGCGGTAGATGAACTTCTTCATGTCCTGGGTCTTCTGCTGGGTGCCTATGTGGACACCCGCGGCAAGGTACTGATCGAGTGGAACGAGATATTCCTCCATTCTTCACACCTCCTCATCCTTCAAAGGTTATTACCCTTCCCCTTTCACCAAGATCTTCGGCTATCCTTATCAGCTCGTTCAGTTTGGCGACGGAGTCCGAACGGAGCACCATCGCCGGACAGCGTAAACCCACGGTAAGATGGGCAGCCGTCCCGTCGGAGGACTCGTAGCGAGCCTCCGCAAGTATCGGGACGATCCTCTCCGACTTCGCATCGTTCACGAGGTTGTATAAGTCGGTGAGCGTGCCGAGGTTTATGGGTTTTACCGACAGGGCGTTGTAGTAGCGCCTGTCCAGTACGTCCCTCTCACGGAAGAGGTATTCTCCATCGATGAAGACCCCGTGGGTGCTCGATACGAGCTCGAGGAAGAGCTCCTCGTCACCGATGGGCTTTACGTAGGCCACGTTGTTGTCCTCTACCGTTGAGAGCACTTCTTCGGTGCTCAGGGGGGCCTTCTGCACGAGCCCGAGGGCCACCTCAAGACCGAGCTCGTCAGAGGCCTTCTCGGTTGCCTTTGAAAGGGCCTCAACGGTTCCGCTTTCGGCCAGCTTTGTAACCCTGCTGGCCGCATCGACCACGTCGGTTATCTCCATCAGGTCCCTGACCATCACGTAGTAGTCAAAGGTATCACCCTTTCCTACCTCCAGTATCGGAACGGGCAGTTCCGTCGTGAAGGTGCCCCCTATGTAGCTGTAAAGGGGCATTCTTCTGACGTCGGCGGCGGCTCTGGCAACCGCCACCGAGACCGCCAGTGCCGTGTTGGCCCCGATGTGGCTGAAGTTCTCCGTGCCGTCGATCTCCCAGAGGTAACTGTCTATAAGTTCTTGCTCGGAGGCATCGAAGCCTATCAGCTCGGGCCCGATTATCTCGTCGACCTCGCTAACGGCACGGTGGGCCTCGGCCACGTAGAGGGCCGGGTTCTCGTCCACCGGGGCGGCAAATCTGCCAAAACCCGAGCTGGTTACAACGTCGACCTCCACGGAATACCTGCCGCCTCTGAGCACTACCACCCTGCCGATCACGTTCTCTATCAGGGTCATCTTTCATCAGCCCGGTCTGATTACGGTGAGCGGGATTATCCCCTTCTCAAACTCAAGCATCGCCGCATCGAGCGGGGTGATCCCTTCGGGGACATCGATGAGTATCGGGGCGCCCATTGCTATCTGGAGGGCCCTTGCTCCTATTATGCGGGCCTTCTCAAATCTGGTGTACTCGAACATCCCAACCACCTTTGCAAATTTTGGTGGGGCCGCCGGGATTTGAACCCGGGTCTCCGGCACCCCAAGCCGGGAGGATAGACCAAGCTACCCCACGGCCCCCCCAGAAGTGCGGTTTTTCAATATACGCGGTATACCATTACCTGATCGATGAGCTCGACGTGGCTCAGCAGGGTTCTCCTGCAGCAGTACCTTTCTATCCCGAGGTCGTCGAGTACCTTCTCGGGGTCTTCGCCCTTCTCAACCCTCTCCTTGAACTCGTAGTATTTGTCTCCTATGACCTTTCCACACGTGAAGCATCTGACGGGGACTATCAACGGAACCACCCTCCAAATGGATTAAAGGAAAGCCATCAGCGGTAGGACTTCTGCCTCTTGGCCCTCGGACCCTTGGTTGAACGGTTGGGCTTGTGGGGTTCGGTTCTCCTCGAGTCCCCTACCAGCATGGTCCTGTCGTACTTCATAAACTTTTCCTTGAGGTTGATGTCGTTGGTCCATTCCACGAGGGCCCTCGCTATGGCTACGCGGGCCGCTTCCGCCTGTCCCACGAAGCCCCCGCCGCTAACCCTGACGTCTATGTCAACCCCGCCAACCACTTCCTCTCCTGCAAGGACGAGCGGCTCCATTATGGTGAAGCGCGCTATCTCTGGCTCGATTATCTCAACCGGTTTGTGGTTGATCCTGACGCGACCCTTTCCTTCCCTGATGGTGGCCCTCGCGATGGCCGTTTTTCTCTTACCAGCAGTCTGGATGACCCTCATTTTCTCTCACCTCAGAACTTTCCACCGAGGAACCTGGCCACTTCACCAACCGTAACGTACTTCGGCGTTGCGAGTCTGGACATGTGGGCCTCCATTATTACCTCGAACTCTTTGCCCTCGAGCTCCTTTGGAACGCCGGCGTAAACCTTTAGCCTTCTGAAGGCCTTTCTCCCGCGGTCGGTTTTCCACGGGAGCATTCCCCTGATGGTTCTCCTCACTATCTCATCGCTCCTCTTTGGATAGAACGGTCCCCTCCTCGGGTTGGTTCTAGTTCTAAGTCCGGTTCTCCGCTTGTATCTGGCAAAGACGTCCTCCCTGTTACCGGTGATGATGGCCTTGTCGGCGTTGACCACGATGACTTCCTCCCCATCGAGGAGCATTCTGGCGACCTTCGAGGCAAGCCTCCCGAGTATGAGCCCCTCAGCGTTGATTATCCTCATGGTGCATCACTCCATTATGATTACTCCACTACCCTTCGGGTTTCTCTCGACGAGTTCTTCAATAGCTATCGCCTCTCCACCGGCGTCGACTATCTTCTTCCTTGCGGTTTCACTGAACTTCCACGCGGCAACGGTGACCTTGTGATCGAGATTTCCAGCACCGAGGACGCTTCCCGGAACGATGACGGTGTCGCCCTCTTTGGTGTAGCGGTTTATCCTGCTGACGTTGACTTCAGCCCTCTGCCTTCTGGGCCTCTCAAGGCGCCAGGCGATGTCCTTCCATATCTTAACCCCTTCTTCGTTCGACTTCTTTCTGAGATAGCGGATGAGTCTCCGCAGGTTAATATCTGTTGGACCGGTTCTCTTGACCATGAACATACCTCCTAACGCTCTCTCTCAGGGCTGGGAAACCGACAGGTCCAAGGGATGAGCGTGAAAGCTGGTGCGGGGGCGGGGATTTGAACCCCGGAACCCCTACGGGACGGGACCCTGAATCCCGCGCCTTTGGCCAGGCTCGGCAACCCCCGCGTCAGTCGGACGCTAATTTATGGAGTTCGCTTATAAATCTATCGCTCTTCCTCATCAGGATTTTGAGTGCTAAGCTTACCGTTTCCTCAACCGGAATTTCCCCGTTGGTCTCGACCGTAAACACGAACGCTCCGGGCACTATCTCCTCACTTATGCCCTTCCCTTCGTAGGCTTCGAATTTCGCCGGAAGGTAGAAGGCCTTGGTGGTCGTGATGATCAACTCTCCTTCCCTTTCCTCAACTGGAAGACCGCGCCTCTTCCCGAGCTCTTCGAGTTCCTTCCAGTCCGGAACTTCCTTATCAACGTGTAGCCTCGTGAGGTACTTGTAGTAGACGAAACCCGGCTGCCACTTGGCGTGGTCCTTACCGCGGCCGAGCCTTGCATGGGCGTTGAGGGTAAGCTTCTGGCCCTCCGCGAGCTTGACTATCGGTATGTCCGGGTTGGCCGGTTTGACGTCCGGATCGTCGCTCCTCAGGTCGCCCGAGTAAACCATCCCCGGCCCCTCTGCCTGAAGGGACAGAGTGACGGTGGTTTCATCAAGCTCGAGGGAATCGAGCGAGAACCTGTCAGGGGGCGTGGTGAGGGGAATCATGGCCAGTCGGTGGGCTATTATCTCATCGAAGAGGGCCGAATCGTTCTCGAAGAACTCGACCTCGTCGACGGCAAAGGTGGGGACCTCGGAGAGGATGGTCCTCCTCAGGGCGTTGGCGAAGGTTACGTCAATTCCCTCCACGATGAACTTGATCGAGTCCCCCTTTTTCTCGAGAATCCGGAATTTTGGCTCCATCGGCATCACCAAAAAAGAAGTTATGGGTCAGACGCGCCTGCCCCTTCTCCCGCCCTTCGGCCGGGTACCGTCGTGCGGAATCGGGGTGACGTCCTCAACCCTGCCTATCCTGAGGCCGGCCCTGGCCAGGGCACGTATAGCCGCCTGAGCACCCGGTCCGGGGCTCTTGCTTTTGCTCCCTCCGGGGGCGCGAACCTTGATGTGGACGCCGACGAAGCCCTTTTCCATGGCCTCTTCGGCCGCCCTTCTGGCGGCTATCATGGCAGCGTAGGGAGAGGGCTCGTCCCTGTCGGCCTTCACAACCATACCACCGCTCCATCTCGAGACCGTCTCGGCCCCCGTAATGTCAGTGATGTGGATTATGGTGTTGTTGTAGCTTGAGTAGATGTGCGCGACTCCCCACTTATCCTTCTTCTTAAGGTTAACCTGCTGAACTTCCTCACTCATGCCTCACCACCCTGCCTGGCGCTTTCAATGACCATCCTCTCGGGATGGCCTTCCCTCGCAAAGGGAGACGTCTTCGAGTAGGTAATGCTGTCCTCTTCCTCCTTGAGGACGAGGTAACCCGGAGACCGGATGATCTGTCCGTTCAACTCGATGTGACCGTGGACTATCAGCTGCCGGGCCTGTTTTATGGTTCTGGCGAGACCCTTCCTGTAAACGATGGTCTGGAGGCGCCTGTCGAGAACATCCTCAATGGTGAGCGAGAGAACGTCGTCCAGAACTGCGTCAGCCGGAAGGAGTCCCAGCCTGTTGAGCCTCTGAAGGAGCTGGACCCTCTCGATCTCCGCCTGATCCCCACGGGCAGCGAGGAGACGTCTGGCCCTGCGCCTGAATTCCTTGAGCTGGGTTTCGTGCCTCCAGAGCTCCTTCTTGTTCTTGAGGGCGTACTTCCTCATGAGAACCCTCTCACGCTCGAGCCTCTCCTTAATCCACGGGTGAGAGGGCGTCTCGTACTTCTTCCTCTGTCTCTTGGGGTCTCCCATTCACACCACCTCACTTCTTTCTTCTTCTAACGCCTACCGTGGAACCATGTCTGAAGTTCGATCTGGTTCTCTGGCCCCTAACTGGCAGTCCAAGCTCGTGCCTTATGCCCCTGTAGGCGCGTATTCTCCTGAGCCTGTTCACATCCTCGCGCCATGCCATGACGAGCTTGGCCGTTGTAAGGTGCATGTCCCTTCCGGTCTCGTAGTCTTTCGGCCTGTTGACCGCCCAGGCGGGTACGCCGTGGCCCACCGGATCCTCGAGGATCTTCTCTATGGTTTTGACCTGCTCGTCGGTCAGATAGCCGGTCTTCATGTAGGGGTCTATGCCAGCCGTCCTGAGCACCATAGTGGTAAAGTTTATCCCCATTCCCCTGATGCCTGTAAGAGCCCATCTCAGTTGCTTATTCCCGTCCAGATCCACTCCAGCTACACGGACGATATGTCTAAAGTCAGCCATTACGAACACACCTCCTTGATCCTTCACAGAGGATTTTGGCGCCGGGACGGGGATTTGAACCCCGGTGTCCATACGGACACGGGCTCTCAAGGCCCGCGCCATCCCAGGCTAGGCGATCCCGGCATACACGCGGTAACCACTCCCCCGGGCCAGCTCTCTCACCTCGTTGAAGTGCCCGTCCATCAGGGCCTTAATATACTTTGCCCCCTGCTTTGTTTTTATTACGAGCTGCAGGAGGCCTCCATCGTTGAGATGCCGGGGAGCGTTTATAACTATTTCCCTCAACACGTCCTTTCCCGCGTGCACCGGGGGGTTGGTGATTATCGAGTCGAACTTCTCGCCCTTAACGGGTTCATAAAGGTTTCCCCACCGAACCTCGGCGTTTTTAACGCCGTTGATTTTTAAGTTTTTCCTCGCCACGCTCAGGGCCCTTCTGTTAACGTCGGTCATTACCACGCTCCCAACGAAGCGTGAGGCAACCACTCCGATGGCCCCGTAACCGCATCCCAGATCGAGAACACGCCAGCCATTTTTGAGCACCATGTTCTCTATCAGCAACTCCGTTCCCCTGTCGAGCTTTCCAAAGGAGAAGACACCGCTTGCGGTAACGAACTTAAATCTGCAACCCCTGAGGTACACCTCCACGATCTTCTCCCTGATGGGAACGTCGGGGTTCTCCGAGTAGTAGTGCCCCATGGAATCACCACATCTTCGGATACCAGTCCCTCGGCATGAAGACCTTCTCAACGTCGACCGCTATCCCCCTGCTCTTATTAAGCATCTCTTCGCTCCCCATGGTGGCCTTTCCGAGGGCAACGAGCTCGTCCTTGAGCGTCATAACTGCAACGAGGTCGCCCCTTCTGATGCTCCTGTGGAGTTTAACGATGCCAGGAACCGCCAGATCCGCACCGTGGGTCACGGCAGAAACGGCCGAGTCCCTTATCCACACCTTGGGGAGGTGCTCCACGGCCTTCTCCATGGGCTGGATGGCCCTGCGGAAGTAGTCCTCTATACCGTCGTCTTTCCAGAAGTGGTAGTAGTCCACGAGATCGTGCAGCGTCACGAGGGTTTCGTCCTCTTTGAAGGGGCCGCTTCTGGTACGACGGAGCTCGGCCATGTGGGCACCCACGCCGAGGGCAAGGCCGATGTGATGGATGAGCGATCGGATGTACGTCCCGGCCTCGACGCCAACCCGGAAGAGAACGTCCCGGTTGTCGACCTCAAGTATCTCAATGTAGTAAACCCTCCTCGTCCTGAGCCGCCTCTTGACGGCGCTTCTCAGCGGGGGCCTCTGGATTATCTCGCCCTCGAACTCCTTCATAACGGCCCGGATTTTGCCCTCGGGAACGTCGTCATGAAGGTGCATCAGGGCAACGTACTCCTTACCCGCGGGAAGCAGGGCCTGAACGACCCTCGTGGCCCTTTCCAGGGCAACCGGGAGGATACCGCTGACCTTTGGATCAAGGGTCCCTCCGTGGCCGGCCTTACTCAGGTTGAGGAGCCTCTTGACCCACGCAACGACCTCGTGACTCGTTGGGCCCGGGGGTTTATCGAGGTTTATTATCCCGAACTGCATGTGCATTTCCATGGGCCTCTCTTCCGGTTGAAACCCCCACTTTGGATTCGTTTCGGCGTTTTCATCCTTAACGATGATTTTCCTCTTCACATCCGCCGGCAGGATCTTTCTCACCCCATTCCCGGCCATGAGCATCACCCCATCTCTTTAACTCCAGCCCCTCCAATGGTGAAGGTCTTATAAATCCACCCTTTTAAACCGATGGGTGTTGAACTGCCCCGAAAAGCCCTTCTACGAGAACCTCCATATGTAGCACAGGTAAAAAGCCGCCCCCGTGCAGAGGGTTAAAAAAGTTTAACAAAGAAAAGAGGCCTCATTCGAGGCTGATTCCAGCTTCTTCCAGAGCCGCCTTGACGGCCTCGTCGTCGGCACCGCGCTCGATGTTGACCCTCTCGGGGAGGGGCTCGAGGTGTTTGATGTTCATCCTCCTGCGCTTGACCCTGTTGAGGCCGGCGCCGGTAACGAGGACGAAGTTCCTGTCTATAACGTCAACGACGACGACCTTCTCCCCGGCTCTCCTTCCGGCTATTATCACGGCGAGTCTTCCCACTTCAATGGCTGGCATTCATCCCACCTCCCAAAACGTTGTTCTAACCGGACCCCGCGTCACCGTCGGGGTAAAGGTGGTCGATGGCGGCCTTCACTATGTTGAAGACGCCACCGGGACCCCATTTGGCGGTATTTATTACCAGGTCGTAAATCGACCTGTCCTCAACATCGATCCCGTAGAGGTTTAAATACCTTTTCCTGTTGTCCTTTTCGCGCTCGGCGATTTTCACGAAGGCCCTCTCGACGGGAATGTGCTCCCTCCTCGCAACCCTCCTGGCGCGCTCCATTATGGGAGCATCGAGCCATATCTTCAGGTCGGCCTCCTCGACCATCCAGCCGGCGAGACGACCTTCGATGACAACGTTACACTCCCTGGCCGCCTCGATCTGCCTCCTGTCAACCTCCCTGTCGACTTCGGGGTGGAGCTCCGCGTACTTCTGGAACTCCTCGAGGGACATCCCCTTTTCCCGGGCCATCTCCCTGAAGATCAACCCGGCGTAGACGTGTTTGAACCCGTAGTGTCTGGCGAGATTCCTGCAGAGGGTTGTGGTTCCGGAACCCGCCAGCCCGCTGACCGTTATGACGAGGCAGCCCTTTGGCATCCAAACACCTCATACGAGGCCTGCCCTGACCTGGGCCTTCATGACCTTCCTCATGCACTCCGGGCAGAGGTTCGGGTAGGGCCTCTCGGGCCTCTTTGCAGTTTTGGGGAGCTTCCTGAGAGCGGAAGACCTGCCGCGGGGGACACCGTTGAGCGGCCTGCCGCACATGGCGCAGTGGGCTACCTTGGGCTTCTTCCTCTCAAAGTGTATGACCGTCCTTCCGCCCGGGGTCCTGACGTACTTCCGCCTCCATGACCTTGATCTGTACATCGGCTTCATCTCTCTCACCTCGCAACCCCTATTTGTGGACTCTTTTTAAATTTAACCCATGTCGAGGAGCTTTCTGAGGGCGTAGCCGACTACCGTCGATGTCATTATGTACCAGCCCACGTAACCGAGCTCGCTGGCAGGCAGTCCCGAATGGTAAAACCCGTGGAACCAGTCGAACAGGAAGAAGTTAAAGGGTGCCTTAGCTATTCCCACCTCGACGTACCATCTCCTGAGCCATCCGAAGAATATCCAGAATATCGGCAGGGTCAGGAGGCTGACCTTGAGCATCGTGTCCTTCATTACCTCGCTCTGGAGCTTCATCAGCTCCATCTGCTCCTGCTGCAGCTTTCTGAGTTTCTTCTCGTCTCTGGATTCCTGTGCTTCCCTGTATTTCTTCTGGAACTCCTTGCTTTTCTTCTGGAGTAACTTAATCTTCTCCTGATCAACCAGGACGTAGTTCAGCAGGGTGAAAAAAGCACCCAGTATTATTCCGGATACGGTAACCACCCATATCGGGTGGTACGCCTGTATCATGGGTCCGAACAGATTGTCAAGTAAACCGTATATACCTTCAAGCATACTCCCCCACCGCCAGATTCAGTATCTCAACAAGTTCATGAACGGCCTCTTTAAGACCTTTGTCCTCGTGGTTCTCGATTATCTTTATGAGAGCATGGGAGTGCATGGCGTAGCTAACCGCTGCGGCGCGGTTCAGATCTTGGTGGCGCTGTATCTGCTCCTCGGTTTCAACGTCTCTGTCGCGCTTGAGATCCCGGAGGCGCCTTCCGAGTATCTCACTGGGTGAGGCCTCTATTATGACTATGAAATTGGGGTTTATCACCTCGATAACCTCCCTGGGAAACCCGAGCAGGTAGCCGGCGGGGGTCCTGATGGTGGCGTGGGTATCGAGGAGTACCGGTTCCCTCTCGGCTATTTCCACTATCTTCCTTGCGACCTTCAGCTGAAGCTCCTTTTGAACTTCCGGATTCAGCCGCCTCATCTCGTCCCTGTGTCTGACGAGTCCGGACTTAACGGCCTCCTCGAACATCAGATCACCGAAGTTGACGAGTCTGAATCTGGCCTTCGTTTTTTTGAGGGCCATCCTTGTTATGGTGCTTTTACCGACCCCCGGAATCCCGGTTATCATGACCACAAACGACATCTCACCCACCCAGGGAGGTTTCTGGGAGAAGTAATCCGGCGGGTTTAAAAGGTTTTGTGAAAAGGGAAAAGGTTACTTGGAGAAGAACTTCCTGAGGGCCGGGAACATCTCGGTGGCCTGTTCTCTGGCTATCTCCTCGTATAACCTGTAGAGTATTCCGACCGTAAGGAGTATTCCTGTTCCGGTACCGAGGGCCCCGAGGAAGTCCGCCAGCACCGCCACTATGGCAAGGGTAAAGGATCCCCAGAACGTTACGTAGGGGATGTACCTGTTAAGCACCCTCTCGAGTATCCTTGGATCCCTCCTGAATCCCGGAATCTGGAGGCCGGCCTTCTGAAGCTGTCTGGCAATACTCCTCGCGTCGAGACCCGTTAGCTCCACCCAGAGGAACCCGAAGATTATCGCCCAGAAGATCGTTATCAGGGCGTAAACCAGGGCCCTGAGCGGATCGGCCGCAACGTGGTAGATGTCCCTCGGCGGGTAGAGGTAGGTCACGAGGCCCGTCAGGGGATAACCGTTCTGGTCAAAGGTCCCGAGGAAGGTGTAGCCGAAGTTGTTGAGGAGCCGGGCCCAGAGCTGGATGTTGGCGTAGAGGGCGAAGGTCAGTATGATGGGGATGTTGCTGACGTACATGAACCTTATCGGGTACCTTCCGCGGACGGTGACCCTGCCGTAGCTCAGGGGTATCTCAACGCGCATGCTCTCGAGGTAAACGACCACCAGGAAGACTATTATCGTGGCGGTGAGGTCCATTATATCGGGTAGCGTTCCCCTGTAAAGGGCGCCCGTGAGGTCACCATGGAACAGGTGCTGTATGAAGGCGGGAATGGCACCGACTATAGCCGGGCCACCCGTCACCGGATCGATGTAGCTGGAGGTCGTTGCTGGATTGAGGGCTTTCGTGATGACCGTCTGGGAAACACCCGCGGCGATGAAGAGGCTTATACCGCTCCCGATGCCCCACTTGCTCACGAGTTCATCGAGGAGGATGAGCATCGTCGAGGCGAATCCGAGCTGAAGGATTATTAGTGTCGCCAGACCGAGCCCGATGTAGGCCGTACCCGCGGGTGTGGTGGTCGTCTGGAAGGCCCCAAGGCTGGAGTCCACCCTTCCGAAGGCACCGGCGAAGACGTATATTGCCGCCTCGAAGAAGCTCATGAATACCGCAAACAGCTTCTGGGAGGCCTGATAAAACCTCCTATCTTCCGGATTGGAAAGATCAAGGTGGACTATCTCCGAACCGACGAGAAGCTGCATTATAATACTCGCGGTGACTATTGGGCCGATACCCAGCGTCAGGAGGGAACCGCTCCTTCCCGCGAGAACGAACCTGAGCGTGGAGAAGTAATCCTGAATCTGTGACGGGATCCCGTAGAGGGGGATCTCCGCGAGGATGAAGTAGAGTACCAGAACGATTCCACTCCACATGAACTTCTCCTTGAGCGGGACGTGCCTCTTGGGCCGTTCCACCTCTGGGAAGTACCGTTCCATCGCAAACACTACGTTCCTGAAGCTCATGGTCAACACCCGCCAAAAGTTAAAGGGGGTCAGGCGAGGATAACCTCGCCGCCGGCAGCCCTTATCTTCTCTTCAGCCTTCGGGGTAACGTAACGGGCCTTGATGACGATGGGTCTGGTGAGCTTCCCCGTTCCGAGGACCTTGTCCACGCCGAGCCCCGTGACGTCAACGATCACCTTCCCCCCTTCCTCAACGGCTATACCCATATCGAGGAAGAGCTGAAGGTTCTCATCGATATCGCTGAGGTTTATGACGGAGGGGGTATACTGAACCGCCTTTGGCCTGTGGAAGCCCCTCTTACCGAGGTGGTCCGGGGCGTATTTGATGACCCACGTCCACTTGGTGTTCTTCCTCTTTCCGGTTCCTGCCATTCCCCTGCCGCCCTTGCTACCACCGCCGCGGTGCTTTTTCTTGCAGCCCCATCCATGAGTATGACTTCCGCGGAGCTTTCTAACCTTCCTTTTCCTCCTAATCATCTCTCGCCACCTCAGAGCATTCTCTCAATGAGGTCGTTTATTTTCTCGCCACGATAGCCGAGGGCGCCTCCTTCCTTAAAGCTGCGCTTCTTGCTCCCCTTGAGGCCACCCCTCGGTGGGTGGAGCCTGAAGACGGGCTTAAGGTTCGGTATCTGGGTGAGTTCCATCTCGCCCTCAACGACCTTTCTGGCGAACTCGTCGATGGTCATCCCGAGCTTCTCCCTTACGTAGTCATCCGTAACGGGTTTGTTGCCCACGAGCCTGCCCCTCTTCCTGATCAGTGCCGCGAGGGTCTCGGCGTTCACCTCTCCCCAGGTGATGTAGTTGTTGACCTTCTGGATCATTCCCCTGTAGCTGGGATCGTCATTGACGAGGACGAGGTGGTTGATCCTGTGGAGGCGGAGCATGGCCAGAGTGTCCCTAACATCACCCCCGGCCCTTATCCCGCTCCTAAGCCTGATGAGTGCGAGTTTTGCCATTACCTCTCACCTCACTCCAGCTCGAAGTTGGTCGACATCTCCCTTCCGACGACGATGCCGTATTTCTCAGCCATGCCCGGCTGGACTGCAACGCGGTTGGTGTTGTAGAGTGCGTTGAACACAGCCTTGGCGAAATTCACGGTGGTTCTCGTCTCACCCAAGCTCTGCGACCAGACGTCCTGAACTCCCGCCAGGCTGAGGATCTTCTTACCAACGTCACCTATGACCAGTCCAAGACCCCTCGGTCCGGGCATGAGCTTGACGCGGACGCTTCCCTCTTTGCCCTCAACGGCGAAGGGTATTGAGTGGGGTCTCCTGCACCTGCACTCCCAGCTTCCACAGCCGCGCTTGATCTCGATGATGTTCAGCTTTGCGTAGTTGATGGCCTTCCTGATGGCCACTCCGACTTCCCTGCCGTGGCCGATGCCAAGGCCCACGTAACCGTCCCTGTTGCCGACGGCAGCGAGAACCCTGAACCTTATCCTCCTGCCGCTGTCGGTCATCCTGACGGTCAGGGCTATGTCAAGTACCTCCTGGTTCTCCCTCATGTTGACCTCCGGAAGGAGAACGTCAACTATCTCCGGTTCCTTGATCTGGTATCCCTTACGGAATATCTCGTGAATGTCCGTTATCTGGCCCTCCTTGACGAGCCTGCCGAGCTTGGTCTTCGGCTCCCACTCCTCCAGAACCCTCTGAGTGATCTCCCTTGGATCGCTCATTCTCTCGCCCCCTCAAACCTCTCGATTATCCGCGCCTTGACCTCCTCAAAGTGCTCGGGGAGTTTCTCCGGCTTGAGGCTCCTGGCGAGGTATCCCGAAAACTGCCTCCGGTACTCATCCTCCTCGAGCGATTCGGCGTACTTCGCCACGTGCTCGCCGGTTATTCTGTAGTCCTCGGGGTAGATCTCCTCGCTGTGGGGAACGCTAAGTCCGGCATCAACCGCACCCTTTAAAACGGCGAACACGCTCGAACCCCTTGTGGGCGGGTGAAGGCCTATGTCCAGTATGGCCTCCTCCACACCTGCCCTTCTGGCCTTGTAGCCTATGAGGAGCCCGAGCAGGTAAGCGGAGGGCGTGTTGCCCCCGTGTCCCTTCCAGCCGAAGTCCCTCATTAGCTCCCTTGTGTGGGCGGAAACTATCGTCCTGTCCCCCTTTGGATCGTAGACGATTATCTGAGCTATGTGGTGGTTGAGGGTCTTCCTCACAACAAGCCTCGGCTTTCCGGACTTGAGGAGGGCGAGCCTCTTGTGATAGTTAGTCTTACCCTCTCTCCTTCTCCTGAAGGGAACCCTATACCTCGGTCCGTGTGCCATTCCTCTCACCTCACTCCTTCAGTATGTCGTGCTCCTTCATGAACAGGTAGAGCTGCCTCCTGTTCTTGAACTGGCCGCCCTTGGCCCTTATGTAGAGCCTCCTGTAGGTGTGCTCGTCTATCCTGCCCTCGGCTTTGAGCTTCCTGAGTTCCTTCCTCAGGACGCGGATAGTCCTTATCCAGCGCTCCTTCTTGCCCATTCTGGCAGTTTTCTTACCCTTCCTGCTCCCCGGACCCCTGTGGCGACCCTTCTTTTTGGCCTCCTGATAGGCCCTGGCGCGGGCCCTGCTCTGTCCTTTTACCGGTTTCTTTTTGATGACGCCGTCGTTGATGAGCCTCTTGATGTCCTCTCTGGTTATGGCCGCGGCCACGTCATCAATCCTCTCCGGGTCTATCCAGACCCTGTTCTCACCACACTTCAACAGATCAGCGGCAATCCTTCTCTGCATCCTGAGCATGCTCTCACCTCGCGTTAAGGACCCTCACACCGAGTTCTTTTGCCCTTGCAAGGATGGCCTCCCTCTTTCTGGCACCAACGCTTCCCGCTATCCTCACCGCCTGTCTGGTCGGATCAACGCTCTCGAGTTCCCTGACGTTGTGAATCAGGACCTCCTCGTACCCGCTCGGGTGAAGTCCCCTGACGAGCCGGGGTGAGCTCCACCCTATGCTCGGTGATCTCGGCTTGCCCTTCTTCTTGAGCCTCATCTTGCTGTCTATTCCCTTCGGTCTGCGCCACTTGGGGTTGTTCCTGAACTTCGGATAGCGCCACCACTCCTGCCTGAGGAACTTGGGTTTCTTCCCCTTGATTCTGGCCCTTATCCTAAGGAGTCTCGCCTTCTCGTTCATACCTCACACCTCAGAACTTTATCGGCTTACCAGCCTTCTCCACGATGTAAACCCCATCCTGGAAGACGCGCCTGTCCCATTTGGTTATCCTGGTGGCCTGCTCGATGTTTGCAGCGGTCTGGCCAGCGGCTTCTTTGTCGATGCCCTCAACGATGACCTCCTGTCCCATGACCTTGACCTTAACGCCCGGAAGTATTTTGGCCCTCCGCGGGTTCTTCTCACCGAGGAAGTTCTCGATGACCACCTCATCCCCCTGAACCTTAACGGTTATCGGGAAGTGGCTGTAGACGACCTTGAGCCTGTAGGTGAAACCCTCCGTAACGCCCTTGAGCATGTTCGCTATGTGGGCCTTGAAGGTCCTCGCTATTGCCACATCGCGCTTCCTTGGAAACTCCTTGAAGATCACGACCTTACCATCCTCGGTGAATATTCTGACTCCCGGGTACCTGAGTTCCCTCTCAAGCTCGCCCTTGGGTCCCTTGACTTTCACGACGTTGTTCTCTACGGTGACCTCAACCCCCTCCGGGATCTCGACCTCTTCCCTTACCCACGCGTCTATTGGCATCTCCCTCACCTCAGTAGACGTAGGCTATCAACCTTCCGCCGATTCCCTTCTCTATTGCCTCTTTGTGGGTCATGACTCCCTGGGAGGTTGAGACTATCAGGATACCGAACTCGAAGGCCGGTAGAAACCTCTTCTCCCAGGCCTCGTAGTCCCTCGCCTTCACCGGGAACCTTGGCTTTATGGCCCCTGCCCTGTTGATCTTCCCCACGAGCTGTACGCGGTAGATGCCGGCCCTTCCATCGTCTATGAACTCGAACTCGCCGATGTAACCGTTCTCCTGCATAACCCTGAGGACCTCTCCCATGAGCTTGGAAGCGGGTTTCAGATAAACCTCCTTCTTCCCAACCCTCTCGCTGTTCGTTATATGCGAAAGCGCGTTTGCCAGCGGGTCAAGTAAAGTCATCTCCCTCACCTCACTCGTATTTCTTAAAGCCCAGTTTTGGAGCTATCTCTCTAAAGCAGTGCCTGCAGAGCATGAGGCCGTGTACCCTGATCACGGGCCCGTACTGGCCGCAGCGGACGCATCTCCGGGCTCCTTTCCCAAACTTTCTGGGTTTCCTCTTGTTGTAATCAGCCTTCGCCATCTCACAATCCCTCCACGGTAACCTTAAACTCCTCCATAGCGAAGACGATGCCCTCTTCCTTGGTCAGCTTGTGCCTGCTCGGTATCTTCTTCCTCCGCCTTTTCCTTCTCGCAACGCGGAAACCGGGCCTCTCGAGGGTGACGCAGACGTCCATACCGAAGATGCCTATCTCCGGATCGTACTCCACACCCGGTATGTTGATGTGCTCCTCTATCCCAAAGCAGAAGTTACCGTGCTCGTCGAAGTTCCTTGCCTTGAGCCTGCCGTCCACCGCTGCGAGGAGTCTTCTGAGCATTTCCTCGGCTTTTTTGCCCCGGAGGGTGACCTTGACGGCTATCGGTTCTCCGCGCCTGATTCCGAAATCCTTGTTGGTCTGCTTTGCCCTCCTCCTTATCGGCTTCTGACCGACGAGCCCTTCGAGCATCCTCTCGGCCCTGGTTAGACGCTCACCGCTCTCGCCAACCCCGATGTTTATGGTGACCTTCGCTATCCGGGGTTTTCTCATCGGGTGAGCTTCCCAGTCTGCAAGGATAGCCTCTCTGTTAACCTGCATCTCATCTCACCTCACGGAAGGGAAATCTCCGGCTTCTCTTTACCGACGACGAAGGCGTACTCCTTCAGCGTGTCGAAGAGGTCCCCGTTCTCGTCCTCAATCGTAACGACGTCAGGCCAGCCCATGGGGAACCCTCTGATCTCGACTATCCTGCCCTTTCTGGCAACGTTCTTACCGTTGGTAACGAAGACGTAGGCCCCCACCTCAAAGGGAATGACCTTAACGACTTCCCTCTCGGGAACCTTCATGAGAACGGTGTAGGCCGTTCTGTAGTCGTCCTTAACATCCATGGTAACGAGGTGGTTGCTTCCGTCGTGGAGGTTGAGCTGAACCTTCGCGCCCTTGACCATGCGCTTGTTGTTTATTCTGAGGGGCTTGATGGCGGCTTCCTTCTCGTCTACCGGGTGGAGGACGAGCTTGCCGATCCTGTTGGGGAGAACCCTGTAGTGCTCCCCGGTCTCGGGGATCGAGACGATGTCCATGATTCCAACCGGGAACTTGTAGTCCTTTCTGACCTTCCCATCAACGAGCACCCTGCCCTCGTTGAGTATCTTCCTGGCCTCACGGGCGGTCTTTGCGTAGCCGAGGTAGTCCCTGACCACGTAGAGGAGCGGTATGGAGGTTTTCATGCTGTGGGGACCGGGTCTCGGTCTGATCGCCCACTTGTAGGCCTTCCTCGGGATGTACCACTGCTCTGGAGCAGCGAGCCTCTTAAGGTGTCTTTTGGCTCCTTTCCTCGCCATCATCCAGCCCTCCTGTTGATTATCTTCTCCCTCTTTTCGTCCTCAAGGTTGAGGTCGATTATCATAACGTTCGACGGGTGGACCGGGTAGAACACCTCGGTTCCGTCGACCTTCTTCTGGGTGACCCCTTCGATGTGTATCCTGTACCTTCCGAGGTCGACCTTAACGACCTTGCCTTCCTTACCCCTGAAGTCCCCGCGCATTACGCGAACCTTGTCGCCCTTCCTTATCGGAATGCTTCTGAACCCGTACTTTTTCCTGAGCTCGGGGCTCAGGGTGGCGGTCATTATCTTACCCCTGATGTGAAGGGGAGCGTTGTAAAGGAACCTCCTCTGCTTCTTGGGTTGTCTCGTCTTCAACTTCATCTTTCTCACCTCACAACACTATGCTCGCTATACTTCCGAGCCTGACCCAGCGCTCGGCCGCCTCCCTCGCTATGGCACCCCTGATCTCGGTTCCCCTCGGAACACCCTCCGGGGTAACTATGGCCGCGGCGTTGTCCTCGAACTTGACCCTCATACCGTCCAGCCTTCTGTACTCCTTCCTCTGCCTGACGACAACCGCCCTGACCACCTGATGCCTGATGTCGGGCCTTCCCTTCTTAACGGTCGCGATCACCATGTCACCGACGCCCGCGGAGGCGAGCCTTCTTCTCGTCCCCTTGTAGCCAACGACGCCTATTATCTGAACCACCTTGGCGCCACTGTTGTCGGCGACCTTGAGGTAAGCGCCTATCGGGAGGGCGCGGGTCGGCCTGACCGGGCTGAGACCCCTCGTGGAACCTGCACCTTTCTTTGCCATCCGTATCACCTCTCGCCGGCCCTCTTGGTGATCCCAACCACAACCCAGCTCTTGGTCTTGCTTATCGGTCTGGTCTCGGCGATGAGAACCCTGTCACCGACCTTTGCGTCTATGCACTCGGGGTTGTGCGCGTGAATCCTGCTCCTCCTGAGCTCGTACCTCTCGTACTTCTTGAGGTAATGATAGTGCTGCCTCTCCACAACGACGGTCTTCTTGCCCTTATCGCTGACGACGGTTCCCTCGAAATACCTTCCGTGTATCCTGAGGTGCCCGTGCCAGGGGCAGTTCGGGTCGTCGCACTTCTCAGCTGGAGGCTGAACCTTCAATCCTATCTCTCTCATTTTCGCCACCTCTTCTTCAACCTCATCTCAGGCCTTCCAATCAGCTCTTTTCCATTGATCCGGATCTTTCTATCGTCAGCTTCAAATTCGAGCCAAACCACGTCCTTTGGAATGATCCAAACCCTTTCACCACCGATGGTCAGGGTGTTCCTCGTCTCGTCAAGGACATAGCCCTCGATGCCAACCAGCTCTGGATGGGATGCCCTTATAATTTTTGCTTTCAGGCCTATGAGCTCGCTCCAGACGATGTTTCCCCGGTTCACTCGACCTCTATCATGTCCGTGGAAAATCCAAGGTCTCCGAGCAACTTCCTGACCCTTTCTCTGTGGTCTCCCTGAAGTTCTATCCTGCCCTTCTTTACCGTTCCGCCGCATGCCAGCTTCGCCTTCAGTTTTTTGGCTATGCTTTCGAGGTCGAACTCCTTCTCGTCTATACCTTCGATTATGGTTTTAAGCTTTCCGTAGCGGGCTTTTTCTATGTAAACCCGGATCTTCTGCTGTTCCTTCAGCACTTCCTTAAAGAGCATCTCATCCAGAGGGTTAACGATTCTGGGCACCAAACATCACCTTTTCTCCTCAAGCTTCTCCTTTTTTATGGTAAGCAGGCGCGCTATGTCGCGCCTGAGGTTCCGGATGACCATGGGGTTCTCCAGAGAGGCCCCCATGGTGAGCACACCCCTCTCCTTGGCGAGCTCCATTCTGAGTTCCCTGATCTTTTTCTCGATTTCCTCGATGCTCATTTCCCTGATCTCACTCGGCTTCATTGGTTGCTCACCTCTTCCTCCACCTTTTCCACGACCTCAATCTCATCGGGGAGCTTGGCGTCGGGTGGCATGATGGAAACCTTCACGCCTATAACACCGAGCTTGAGCTGGGCCTGAGCGTAGCCCCTGCTGACGAGGGTCTCCGCCGGGTTCCCAACCTTCGCAAGGTACCCCTGATAGAAGCGGACGCTCTTGGCCCTCTCGCCTGTGAGCTTTCCGCTGAGGCGAATCTCAACGCCCCGGGCTCCGTTTCTCATGATGGACCTGATGGCCGAGTAGGCGGCCCTCCTGAAGTGGATGCCCCTCTCCAGAGCCTGGGCCAGTTTTACCGCCTGAACCTTGGCGTTGAGGTAGGGGTTTTTGATCTCCTCCACATCGATCTGGGGGTTCTCAAGCCCGAACTCCCTCTCGAGGATCCGGGTAAGTTCCCTGACGCGCCTTCCGCCCCTTCCTATAACGTAACCGGGTCTGGCGGTGAAGATGGTTACCTTGGTCCCGAGGGGGGTCTTCTTGATGTCTATACCGCCGTAACCGGACCTCCTGAGTTCCTTCTCGAGGTACTCATCGATGAGCATCTCCTTAACGCCTTCCTTGATGAAGTATCTCTCAATGGCCAAAATCTCACCTCCTGATCTCCTCAACGACTATCTCGATGTGGGTGGTCTGCTCGTTGAAGGGCGTGGCCCTTCCAAAGGCCCTTGGGATGTAGCCCCTGAGGACGGGTCCCTTGTGTGCTGCGGCGTGTATTACCCTGAGCCTGTCCGGGTCGAGGCCCTTCTGTTCGGCGTTGTTTCTGGCGTTGAGGAGGATCTTCCTGACGGCTTTGGCGACCTTGACGGGATACCTTCCGGGACCGAAGCCTTTTCCGGGCTTGTGGCCCTGACTGTCGTTGAACCTCTTCACCGGCACCGGTCTCCTGAGGGCGATAACGTCTTCAACGTACTTCAGGGCGTCGTTGAGCATCATGCCCCTTATCTCCCTGAGCAGCTCCACGCTGTGCTTCGGTGAGATCCTGAGGTCCCTTCCGCTGGCACGGGCCATCCTGTCGGGATCAAAATTTTGGAATGAGTAGGAAAACCTGCCCCTGCTCATCTACACCACCTCACTTGATGGCCACGAACATCGACGATCTGGTAGCACCGACACCCGGTGAACCGTGCTGGACTACCTTCCTCGTGGGCGCGAACTCGCCGAGGTAGTGGCCTATCATCTCCTCCTTGATGCTCACCGGAACGAACTCCTTTCCGTTGTAGACGTGTATGGTCATACCGACCATCTCGGGGATGATTATCATGTCCCTGCTGTGGGTCCTTATCGGTTTCGTGTACTTGCCCTTTCTGGCGAGTCTTATCTTCCTGAGCAACTTCTTCTGCTCCCGAGAAAGGCCGCGCTTGAGGCTCCTCCTCTGCCTTGCCGGGAGGAGTCTGGCAAAGTCCTCCAGCGACATGTTGAGCAGTTCATCCAGCGTGTAACCCCTATACCTGAACTCCTTCCTTCTCACCATCCTCATCACTTCCTCCTACCGGTTCTTCTCGCGGCTATATGACCAACCTTCCTTCCGGGCGGGGCCCTCCTTGAGACGGTGCTCGGCCTTCCGATGTGGTGCTCCTTACCACCGTGGGGGTGGTTCACCGCGTTCATCTTAACACCCCTCGGCTTCGGCCAGAACCTGTTCCGTGCCTTCATGATGTAGTAGGCCTTACCCGCCTTGACTATCGGCTTCTCCAGCCTTCCACCGCCGGCAACGACACCGATGGTGGCCCTGCACGTCGGTTTAAAGCTCTTGAGCTCACCGCTCGGAAGCTGGACTATGACCCTGTCCTTCTCCCTGCTAACGATGAGTGCGTAGGAACCTCCGGCCCTAACGTATTTGCCCCCGTCCCCGGGGACTCCCTCGATGTCGTAGACGTAGCTTCCCTCGGGTATCATCGCCAGCGGGAGGGTGTTGCCTATCCTGACGGGGGCGTTCGGCCCGATGGCCACCTCGTCCCCAACGAGGAGCCCCTCTGGGGCTATGATGAGCTTCTCCGTGCCGTCCTCGAACTTAACCCTCGCAACCGGTGCCGTCCTTCCCGGGTCATGGAGTATCTCCACGACCTTTCCCACGAGGGTCTTCTCCTTTGTAAGGTTGAGCGGAACGTATCTGACCGCACCCCTGTACCTGTGGGAGGGTGCCCTAAAGGTCGTGGTTCCCTTACCTCTCCTCTGCTGGATCAGACTCTTTCCCATCTCACTCACCCCTTCAGAACAATCCCATTCTGGCGGCAACCTCACCCGCGCTGTACTCGGGCTTCAGCTTCACGTAGGCCCTTTTCTCCCCTTTCATCGTCACGAGAGTGTTGACCTTCTCGACCTTTACCTCGAACATCTCTTCCACGGCTCTCTTGATATCTCCCTTGGTTGCCCTTTTGTCGACCACGAAGGTTAGCTTGTTCTCCTTCTCTATCATTGCCACGGCCTTTTCCGTGACAACCGGTTTTATGATGACCTTGTACGGATCCATCTCCCATCACCCGTAAATCTCCCTAAGCCTCTCAAGTGCTCCCTTCGTCCATATCGTAAGCCTTCCGGGGTGCGTTCCGGGAGCGAGCAGCTCGGCACTCAGGTTCTCCACGGTAACCACGTCAACACCCGGGTGGTTTCTGGCACCCTGAACGATTCCCCTGTTTTCGGCAACGACGATGAGCGGTCCTCTGATCTTTTTGTATCTCCTGCCACGCATCTTGCCCTTCCCGGCGCGGATCTTGGTTCCCTTCTTGGCCCTCTCGATGTCATCCCAGACGCCGAGCTTCTTGAACACTTCCCTCGTCTGGGCGGTCTTGAATATTCCCTCGAGGTCGTCGACCACGACGAGGGGAACCTGCGGGAGGTTGTCAACGGCATGTCCCCTTGTCCTCACGAGGTCGTAGTTGGCCGTGGCCGCTATGGCGCTCATTATGGCCAGCCTGCGCTCCTTCTTGTTGATGCCCTCCCTTATTACCTTCTCGACCTTGGGCGGGTGGGTTCTCCTACCGCCGCGGGCAAAGGGAACGAAGGCGGCGAACCTTGGGGAGGTCTTTATTCTCTCAACCCTTGCCATTCCGTGACCCTTTCCAATGTTCTCGGTAACGCGCCTTTTTCCGGCGTAGGGGCTCCTGCCCTGCGGTTGAATCCTGTGGGTCCATGATGCTATAACCGCACGTCTGATAAGGTCCGGCCTGAAGGGTGTTTCAAAGACCGCCGGAAGCTCTATCTCTTCCACGGGCTCGCCTTCGAGATTGAAAACCTTAACCTTCATCTACCTCACCTCACTGCTTGGACTCCCTACTGACGTAGGTTATCTGTGGCCTCTCCACGGGTGGCCTCTTCTTCGGCGGCCTGATGGCAGGCCTGATCCTGATGATCCTCTTGAAGGAACCGGCGACGCTTCCCTGTATCATGAGGAAGTCGCTCTTCACGATTCCGTAGTGGGGGAAGCCACCCTTCGGGGTTATGTCTATCTCCTTCCCTCCGTCAAGCCTGAGTTTGCCGTTCTCACCTATCGCTATGAGCCTCTTGTTGAACTCGGTCCTGTGGTGGAAGCCCATCTGACCGGCCTGCGGAACCGTCCACATGACCCTCGCCGGGTGCCACGGACCGAGGTTACCGACGTGTCTGCCCTTTCCGGCCCTCTGGGCCTTGTGGAACTGCACCTTAATGCCCCAGCGCTTGACCGGGCCCTGCGTCCCCTTGCCCTTGGTGACCGCAGCCACGTCAACGAGCTCGCCCTCGTGGAGGACCTCTCCGGCCTTGAGTTCCTTTCCGATCTTCTCCCTGGCGTACTCGAACTTCGCCCTTACGTCATCGCCGCCGATGGCGTACTCCATGACCTCGGGCTTCTTCTTAAGCCCGATGAGCCACGGCTGGGTGTGAACGAGGAGCCTGAGGTCAACCACCTCGCCATCGTTGATGAGATCCTCGAGGGTGGCGAGCTTCTCCCTGAAGGCATCCTCGCCGTAGTCCTTCGGTAGGGTCCTTATTCTTCTCCTAACGTGCTCGTTGAGTTCGTGGAACCAGACCTCCGTGGCGGTTTCGAGTCCGAGGTAGCCCTTCCGGTAAGCCCTGATGCCGTAGACGAAGAGCGGCGGGACCTCAACTATCGTAACGGGCATGAATATCTCCTTGCCGTTGGTAAGTCCCGGTCTGTCGTCTATCATGAGAACGTGGGTCATGCCTGCCTTGTAGCCTGCGAAACCGAGCATCCTAACTTCGCTGTCCTTTGGCCACTTTTTGATTCTCGGAACTACGCTTCTGGCCCTCTTTCTCGGCGAGTAAGCCAGTGAACCTCTCCTTGGCCTGTGTATCTTTCCCATCTCAATCCCTCCTTATGAGATTAAACACCGCGAGCGTGGCCAAAACGGCCTCCTCCGTGCGGACGGTTTTGGTCCGCTGATTTGGAATCGTGTTGAGGATCAGGTCGAATTCGTACTCCCCTCCGAGGAGTTCCATCACACCCTTCCTCGGTGAGCCGAATATGAATCCCACTTCCCCCTCGATCGGGGGAAGGTTCACCTCTCTTACGTCGCGTCCCTTACGCGAGGTCGCGATGCTCAAATCCAGCCTGGCCTTTTTAAGTGTTTTTGCCAGCGGTTTCCCGCTGAGGTGCACCCGGTAGCCCCAGTACCCGAGGGGTTTTGCCGGAACCACCTTCAGGGGCCTCACCGAGACGATTCGAAACGTTCCCCTCCCTTCAACGTTGCCCTCGACGATGGCGAGTTCGTGGAGACCGATGTCCGCGTAAACCCGCTTCCCCTTCCTGAAGGCGAAGCCTTCGCGGATTTCGCCGACCTTCGGTTTTCCCCGGAGCTTGTGGTGGGGCGTTCTCAGGGGGGGTACCACCCCGGCATATCTTAGCTCGGGCGTCAGTGGAAACAGCCTTTTCCTGAGGTACTGGGGCGTTTCAGCGTACTCGAGGACCGTTTTGATGAACTTTCCATCCCTGCCTCCTGCCCTGTAGATCCAGACGTGCTCGACGCCGAAGATCGAACAGGCCCTTGCTATCTGGCCGACTTTGTAGGTCCTGATCTTTGGGTCGTCGGTTTCTTCGAGGAGTGAATCCGGAATGAAGACATGCCAGGCCATTTCCGTCATCCTTACGCTATGCTAACTTCAACGCTGAAGGGGGGTCTATGGAGAGCCTTTAAAAGGCTTTCGAACGCTGCAACCCTTTTTTGAGTTCGAGGGTATACAATTTTTTTGCAAAAACCGGCGTAAAGATATCCGGGGTGATGCCGTAATAATCTATTATGAATATACCCAAAACCCGCGGGGATCTATGGGGAGAGAAAGGTAAAAAAGCTCAGCGCTTCATGGTGGAGAGAACCTTTGTGGTGATGTCGTTGCCTTCCCTGTCGTAGATCCTGTAGTAGGCTCCGTAGGGGAGCTTCATCCTCGCCCTGTGCATGGCACCGAGGGCGAAGTTAAGGTGGTCCTCGTTGACCCAGACGCTGAGTATCTTCTGATCCTTTCTGACGCGGGCGGCAAGGCCTATGGGCTTTCCAAAGGGCCTGCGCATACCGTTTCCGTAACGGTCTGCCTTCCTTCCCGTTGCCATCGGGTTCTCCCTGAGAACCTGGAAGGGATAAACCCTGATCTTGAAGTGGTAGTTGCTCCTTCCAACGTTCTTCTGGAGGTATCTGTTCACCTGAATACGCAGGGCCTCAAGGGCGTTCTGCCTTATCTGCATGGCCTGCTCAGCGTGCAGACTGACCTCGTATTCGAACTCTGCCGAGAGGTTGCCCATGTCGAAGATCGTTATCTTCGGACCGGGCGCACCGCGTATGTATTCCCTCCTCGTGTAAGCCGGTTTGTCAACGTCCCTATCTATCTTGGCCGGTCTAAGTCCCATAATCTCACCTCCGGATGAGCGTAAGCCGGTCTAAACTTAGCTTGGCGTGGCTTTTATAAAAGTTTTGGAGGTCACCCCCGGGATCTTTCCCCCTTGACCCCAAGGGCCTCCCACAGCAAGAGCAGGGATACGGGAGCAAAAGTCAAAAGGGCCAGATTCATGGAAACGAAGAGGCGAATCTCCCCGAGGGAGTAGGCAAAGCCAAAGAGCATCCCCCCGAGGAAGGTGGATAGATTCTGAACCGCATTGATCCCTCCGATGGCAAGGGAAGAGCGATGGTAGGCAGAGAGAACCTTTCTCGATATCGGGCGGAAGCTCTGAAAGGCGAAGAGGGCCAGAAATATCCCGAGGAAGACCGTTGGGGTGGTCTTTATGGCCGCGAGGAGGGGTGAGGCTGCCGCCATGGTTGATGTTAGAATAACCGTTCTCCTCTCGTTTCCGACGTCGGCCATCCACGAGATGGGGTAACTCAAAATCGCCGCTAAGAAACCCGCCCAACCGATAAGGGCTGCGGTGGTTGATTTTTCCATTCCAAGGGCCTCCGAGACGTAGACGTAGGTTATCTCGCCGGAGGTGAAGGCCACTATCATGGCCATCAGTGATGCCATGATCAGGATTTTCCCCGGATCAAGGGCCGGAGCTTCTTTTCCATGGGTTTTCTCCCTTCTCGGGACTATCCGGTCGTGGAGCAGGAGGTAGGCGAGGGCCATAACCGCCCCCGTCAGGAGAAAGAAGATCGAGGAGATCCACATCTGAGCAGTCAATCCGAGGTCAACCGTGAAGGCGTAGACGTAGTTCCCGAGGAGGGAAGCCACGCTACCGAAGAGGAAGTACACCGCTGTGACCCTCGCCCTCATCTCCTTAGGCGTTGCGACGGCTATCACGAACTGGGCCATCGGCCAGCTCAGACCGTTGAGGAACCCGTTCAAGAGCTTTACACCGGCCACCTGAACCCACGTCGAGGTAAGGGGATAGAGCTGAACGGTCAGGGCGTTCCCCATCATAGCGAGGGAACCTATGTAAACGAACTTCTTACCCCTTTCGAGGATCAGCCCCCCGAACAGGGAAGAAAGGGCCCTCGCGATGACGAAGGACATCGAGACTATCGAAACGGAAAGCATGGAAGCCTTTAGTATGTCGCGGGTGTAGAAGGCAACCGCCGGGGTTGCCAGACGGAAGGCCACCGTCCCTGTGAAGGCCGAAACGACGAGCAACGTTATTCCGGCGAGACTTCTGGACTCCATTAGATCACCTTCTGAACGTTCACGTGATGCTTTTAAACTTAAGCCCCCGGGAAGTTTGAGGTCTAAGGGGCGAATCCTTTTTATATCCCTCGTCAACCTTCAATTGAGGTGAACGTTGATGGAACTCCGGTTCGACATGGAGTATGAGGAAGCTTACAGGGAGGTTTACGAGATCGTCAGACCGAAGTACAGGCTCTTTACGGCCGGCCCCGTCGCCTGTTTCCCCGAGGTCCTCGCGATAATGGGAGTTCAGATGTTCAGCCACCGTTCGGCCGAGGCGAAGGAGGTTCACGTTGACACCCTCTCACGGCTTAAGGAGTTCCTCGAGGCGGAAAAGGGAGAGGTAATCCTCTTCCCGAGCTCCGGAACGGGCTTCATGGAGGCTGCCGTCAGGAACACCGTGCCGAGGGGGGAGAAGGTGCTGGTAACCACCATAGGGGCCTTCGGAGACAGGTTCAGGGACGTTGTCGAGACCAACGGCAGGAAGGCGGTCGTTCTTGAGAAGGAACCCGGGAAGGCCGTTAAACCGGAGGAGCTCGACGAGGCCCTCAGAAAGAACCCCGATGTCGTTGCCGTAACGGTAACCTATAACGAGACCTCGACCGGCGTGCTCAATCCCCTGCCGGAGCTGGCGAAGGTCGTTAAGGAACACGACAAACTCCTCTTCGTCGACGCCGTCTCTGCAATGGGCGGGGCCGATATAAAGTTCGATGAGTGGGGAATCGACATCGTCTTTGCCAGCTCCCAGAAGGCCTTCGGCGTCCCGCCCGGACTTGCCGTGGCCGCGGTAAGCGAGCGCGTTTTCGAGATAGCCGAGAAGATGCCCGAGCGCGGCTGGTACTTCGACCTTCCAAGGTACAGGAAGTTCAACGAGAAGAAAAAGGGAACCCCCTCGACGCCCCCGCTTCCCCAAATTCTGGGCCTGAACGTGGTTCTCAGAATGATAGAGAAGATGGGAGGTAAGGACGTCTGGCTCGATATGTACAGGAAGAGGAGCGAGAGGATAAGGGAAGGGGTCAGGGAGCTGGGCCTCGGAATACTCGCGGAGGAGGGCTACGAGAGCCCGACCATTACGGCAGTCGTCGTTCCAGAGGGGATGAAGGGCGTCGATGTCTACGAGGCCATGCGCAGGCGCGGTTTCGAGCTTGCCAAGGGGTACGGAAGCGTCGCCGAGAAGACCTTCAGGATAGGCAACATGGGTTACATGACGTTTGAGGACATCGAGGAGATGCTCGAGAACCTGAGGGAGGTCATAGAAGAGCTCAGGGGCTGAGCTTTCATCTCTTCCCCTTTTTAGAACCCTTAACCCACGCCGGCGCTAAGAACCAAAAAAGCAGGAGAAGGCTAAGCGATAGCCCTCAGTTCCCCGTCCTCCACTTTGTATATGCGGTTTACCTTCCTCATTCCGGTTCTCCAGTCCCTCCAGAGCTCCACAACGATGTCAAACCTGCCGAAGGTCTCACCGCTTATTCCGAGCCAGTGTTTGACCTCCTCCTTTATGTCGTCCGTGAGGGCAAGGGAGGTCACGATGAACGCGTAATCCTCTATGAGCTCCCGGAAGATCCTGCTAACGTCAACCGTGTGGACGGTGTCGATGACAACGTAATCCGGATTCAGAGCCCTGATCTTTGAGATAACCTTCGATGTGCGCTGCTCCAGAGGTTGACCATCGAAGCTGGTGTCTATCAGGATTACGTTTGGCCTGAAGGCCTTGAACTCGCCGTAAGCCGTTACAACAGCCACCTTCCGGTCGTCGGGTATGAAGTGAATAAGGGCCTCCACCAGCTTGGTCTTTCCCGAACGACTGGAGCCAACGATCAGTATATCCTTTCTGGAGAGGATTGCTTCCTTCAGCCTCTCGAGCCCTTCGGGGGTAGCGGAGCCGTAGCGTACGAGGTCCTCCGGCTTGAATAGGTACACTCCCATGGTTTGCCACCGTGTAGGGTACCCTGCGGACGTTATAACTGTATCGTCAGGTACGGATGGAGGTTCCCCTTATTTATTGTCGTTTGTTCAGATTTAGCCAATATTTAACGTCTTATTCTGACCAAAATCCAATAATTTTTGCATAAAAGTCATAAGGGAATGGGAGAACCGGAGTCGGTGATGCCAATGAACGCCCTGCAGATCGTTACCAGAGGGATCGAACCTATCATGGAGGTCCAGACGAGGGTCGTAAGTTACATGACGGACTATATGGTGAGGAGAGGGTTCAGATGGCTTCTTCCGGTAATGCTCAGCTCCGTCACGGATCCGCTCTGGCCGGAGCCGTCCGCCGAAAGGGTCATGAGGCCGCCTGAGATCCGGGCTTACGGTTCAAGGCTTCGCCTCACCCACAGCATGATACTCCACAAGCAGATGGCCGTCGCCATGGGGGTTGACAGGCTCTTCGTCCTCTCGCCGAACGTGAGGCTCGAAGACCCCTCGGCCGACGACGGAAGACACGCCTACGAGTTCACCCAGCTCGATTTCGAGATGGCCGGTGCGAGCATGGACGACGTTATGGCACTCATCGAGGGGCTCTTCAGGGGCCTCTTCCTTGAGATGAGGGAGGTAGTGGGTGAGGTGTTCGGCAGGGAGGTGCCGGAGGTAAGGACCCCCTTCAGGCGCTTCACGATGGAAGAAATCAGGGAAGAGTTCGGCGATGAGGAGAAGGCGAGCGAGGCGATGGATGAACCCTTCTGGATAGTCGATATACCGAGGGAGTTCTACGACAGGGAAGACCCGGAAAAGCCGGGCCACTTCAGGAACTACGATCTGATCCTTCCCGAAGGTTACGGGGAGGTCTCGAGTGGCGGCGAGAGGGAGTGGGAGTACGGGGTCATAGTCAGGAAGATGAAGCGGGCCGGGTTGGACCCCGAAGCCTTCAGGCCATACCTCGAGGTGGCGAAGGCCGGCCTTCTAAAGCCCTCCGCCGGAGCGGGGATAGGGGTGGAAAGACTCGTGAGGTACCTTGTGGGTGCAAAGCACATCGCTGAGGTCCAGCCCTTCCCAAGGATACCGGGCGTTCCCGCGCTTATCTGAGTTTCCCTTTTCTTCGGCGGGGTAGCCCGATTACTCGAGGATTCCAAGGTGCTCGAACTTCTACGGCAAAAGGCATATATAAAAGGGGGAACTACTTGGAGTACCGAAGGAATCGTAAGGTGGTGAAGTTGCGGCTCCTGAAGCGGATC
This sequence comes from Thermococcus sp. P6, assembly GCF_002214525.1. Lineage (NCBI taxonomy): Archaea > Methanobacteriati > Methanobacteriota > Thermococci > Thermococcales > Thermococcaceae > Thermococcus > Thermococcus sp. P6. The sequence continues at coordinate 107,298 of NZ_CP015104.1, read as the reverse complement.
TTCCGGAGGGGGGAGAACACGGAGGTGGCCTCGAGGGAACCCGTGGGCAGGTTCAGGGTCGAGGAATCCCTTAAAACCCCCTCCGGGCCGGTTCTCGTGGGGGAGGTGGTCGAAGGGCTCATATACCCGGGCTACAAGGTGAGGGGGAAGGGAGTAAGCCCTATAATGTGGATGGAACTCGACGGCCGGAGGGTGGACTTCGCGGTTGAGGGAGACAGGGTTGCCATAACGCTTGAAAAATGGATTCCCTGTGAGGAGGGGGAGGAGCTTGAGGTTTACAGATCGTGAGGTGATGGCATGATAATCTGGGACAACCACTTCCACGTTGATCCCTTCAAGGGGCTGTTCCTCGATTCCGTGAGACAGTTCCACAGGGCCGGCGGGACGCATCTGGTGGTGGTTTACAAGAGCGCCCACGACTACGGCTTTGGTGGAGCGAGGGCGGAGGACTTCATGAGGGCCATGGACTTTCACCTTGAACTCGTCGAAAGGATCAACCGGGAAACGGCCGTGAAGGCTTTTGCAGCCGTTGGCGTTCATCCCGCCGAGTTCGTCCATCTGGCCGGAGAGAAGGGAATCGATTACGCAAAAAACGAGGTCATGAAAGCCCTTGAATATGCGCAAAAGCTCTGCCTCGAGGGAAAGGCCATAGCCATCGGTGAGATAGGCAGGCCCCACTACGAGGTCCCGGCGGAGGTATGGGAGGCGAGCATCGAGCTGATGAAGTACGGTATGAGTCTGGCCAGAGAAGCCGACTGCGCGGTTCAGCTCCATACGGAGAGCTTTGACGAAGCCCGGTTCAGAGAACTGGGGGAGTACGTCAGGGAGGTTGGGATAAAACCCTTCAGGGTCGTCAAGCACTTCTCGCCACCGCTCGTCAAAATAGCGGAGGAGGTCGGCGTCTTTCCGAGCATACCGGCGAGCAGGAAGAACATCAAAGCCGCGATAGAGCAGGGGAACAGGTTCCTCATGGAGACCGACTACATAGACGACAGAAACCGGCCGGGGGCCGTTCTCGGTCCAAAAACCGTGCCAAAGAGGACGAAGGCCTTCCTCCAGAACGGGCTTTTCAGCGAGGAAGATGTTTATAAGATCCACGTGGAGAATCCAAAAAAGGTCTACGGGATTGAGCCCGGGGACTAAACTTCCGCCCTTCTTACGACCCTTATGACACCGGGTTTGCCGGGTTCTCCCTCCACCTCGAAGGTCCTCCCGAAGAACCGCTCCGTGACCCAGACGTTCGTAAGGAGATGGTTCGTGATCTCGCTGACGCCGACCTCCCCGCCGGCGAAGGCAAGGAAGGGAACGATCTGGTCCCCCAGGAACCTGTCGAGGGCTCTTCCGGGTTTTAACTGTTCTATGAGCTCATCCGCCGCTTCCCTTCCGACCGTTTCCGCCGGTTTGCCCCTTTTTCCGAGGGCGTCCCCACCGAGCCTCAAAGAGTCGGTTTCGGCCCACACCACTATCCCGCTTCCCGGCCCGAGGGAACGCGAGACCTCTTTAGATATCTCAACCGGAACGTCGTAGAGCTCCTTAATCCTCTCTTCGGCAGCCCTCGCCTGTCTTTCGGCCACGTGGGAGGGAAGGTTCGTGGCGTGACTTATCCCCCTTACGTACTTTATTCTGCCCCATTCGAGGGCCCTGAGGGGTTTCCGCTCTTCCCAGCGTTCAACCTTCCCGGTAACGAGGCCACCACCTTCAGGATAGTGGCCGCGCCGTTTTAAGCTGAGCTCCACCTCAAGGCCCATCCTTCCGAGCGCGTGCAGTGTTACGTTCTTCAGGTAATCCACCGGAGGACTCCACGGGACGTCGGTTCCGCCCGCTACCTCGAAACTCCCGCCGGTGAAGGCCATGGCCGGGAGAAGGGCCTGAAGGACGAGCGTTACGCTTCCGGCGGTCTTTATCGGAACCCTGATATCCCTTGGACAGGGCTTCCCGGGGATGAACTCGAGGAAGGTAGAACCAACGCTCGCGCCCCTGACCCTTGCGTTGCTCAGCTCCTTCAGTGCCAGAATTCCGTGGAGGTGCTGGGGTCTCAAACCGGGTTTTGGCCTTCCGGCCCTTATTCTGGAAACCCTGACGGGTCTTCCGGTGATAACCGAGAGGGCCACGGCCGTCCTGAGTATCTGTCCCCCGCCCTCCCCGTGGGAACCGTCTATCTCAACCCACTCCATCCTCTCACCTTAGGGTAAAAGGAAAAGACCATCTAAAAACCTGACGAAACCCTTTTAGCATTATCCCGGAACTTCGGATGGTGGGGACATGGACGGGCTCGAATTCTGCGTGAAAAGCCTTAGCTATCCTCTGGGAATGGTGCTGGAGGGCCTTGAGAGGAGGAAGGGGGCCAGGATAAAGGTCGGAAAATGCGTTCTGGATCTCCCGGAGCTTCCGTTCCCGGCCCTCTGCTACCTCACCACCGTAGCCCTTTTCGATGCCCTTGACATGGTGAATAAAAAGCGTCTTCAGGACGATTACGCTGCCGTTGAAAGGTTCCGTAAAAGGCTCCTCAATTCCAGAGCCGGGGAGGGGCTGAGACCCTACCTCGAAAGCCCGGGAAGGTACGTGTCCCCCGGGGAGAGGGTTTCAATCGACTGGCTGGAGTTCGAGAGGAGGAGGGGAGCGATCGTTCAGGACCTTGAGAGGATCGTGGAACTCTGGAAGTCCAGAAGCAGAAGGGACTTCCTCGAAAGAACGGCGTTCCTCTCGGAGGTAACCGCTGATCAGGGCCTTCTCATCCTTTATCTGGTGGGTGAAGAAAAGCTGCGGGAACTCGTGAGTATGGCCCTCGGCAGGCACAACCGGGAGTTCAGGGAGAAGGTGCATCTCCACTTCAAAGCTCTCCGAGGTTGAGCCTCACCGCAAGGCGGAGGGCTTCATCGGGGGAAAGACCTCTGCGGTCCATCAGGGCCTTAACGAGGTCCGCGAGGGCCTTCACGTTTCTCAGGTTGAGCCTCTCGGGAGGATAGCCGGCGAAGTGGTCCGGCTCAACGTGGAAACCCAGCCTCTCCGAAAGCTCAGCTACAAACTCCTCCACCGTGAGGGGAGGGAGGCGGACGATGGCCGGGAAATCCAGAGAGGAGTAGGTTTCTGCGTTCTTCGTCTCCACCACCACCGGGGAATCCCTTTCCTCCCTGAGGATTCTCCAGAGTTCCCCCGGATCGGGCTCCCTGAGGAGTATGGAGCCCTCTGGAACCACCTCCTCGAGCTCGATACCCCTCAGGTTCTCCACGATGACGTCAACCCCGAGGGAGAGGACATCAAGGGCATTGAAGTCCCCCTTTCTCTCCTCTCCCCCGGGTTTTCTGGAGAGCTTTTTGTATAGGTCCTCGCTGACGAGCGTGAACTGGTAGAGCCTGTCGACGCCTTCGAGATATAGAACTCCGTTGGAGAGGAGCTTCAGCCCGAGCCGGCCAAGGAAGGAACTCAGCTCTGCCTCGCCCGCCGTGGTTATGGCCTTCCTGTCCCCCACTTCCTCGATACCGCTGCTCACTATCAAGTAATCGCTGGGGAAGAGGCCCCCTGCGTTGAAGAAATCTCTGAGGGTTTCTCTGGCCCTTTCCTCGCTGACCGCGTAGACCTTGATGAACTCCACGCGTTCATCCCTGTCAACGCCCACCATCACGACCGCATCGGTCCTCTCCTTCGGGACGAGAATATCCCCGGGATCCATGAGGTTCCTCCCCTACCGTTAGAGGCTCATGGCCCCTAAGAGCTCCCCGGTGTCGAGGTTGACTATCCTCACTTCCCTCTTCCTCGTGTCGAGGAAGGCCACGCTCCTGACGCCGGTGACGTAACCGCAGACCTCCCCCGGGTTAACGAGTACCGTGCGCCCCTCCTCGCGTATCTCGTAGCGGTGGGTATGGCCGACCACGACGACGTCGTAAAGGTTGCTCCTCGTCAGTGCACGGACGATGCGCTCGTCCGTTCCATGGGTTACCACGATCTTCATACCGTCCGCTTCCACCTCGAGTATCTCGTCGTATATTCCAAGCGCCTCGTAGAGGCCCTTCCTTTCGCCGTCGTTGTTGCCAAAGACCCCCTTTAACGGGGCCTCGAGCTTTCTAAGCTCTTTTGCAACGAAGGGCGCCACGAAGTCGCCCGCGTGGAGTACCAGCTCGACGTTGCTCCCGTTGAACAGGTTGACGGCCTTCCTTATGGCCGGCAGGTTGTCGTGGGTATCGCTCATTATCCCTATCAGCATGCTCTCACCGGGATGTATTTGCAGTAATGACTTATAGGGTTAACCGTTCCGGATGCCTATAAAGTTAAAAGCATTCGATGATACCATCCTTAAGACGGTGATGGTATGTTCACGGGCAGGGCGAGAATAGCGGTCAAGGTCCTCAGGCCCTTCGGCGACTGGAGTAGCGGGGACGTGATTCTGGTCGAGGACTGGAAGGCAAGGGAGCTCTGGGAGAGCGGGGTCGTGGATGTGGTGGATGAAACGGATAAGGTGATAGGCGAGATAGACAGGGCGATAGCAGATGAGATGAACAACGAGCCCCTGATGCCCCTGCCGGCGGGACTGTACGACAGGGCCGGGTTCTACATCTACTACCTCGAGAACTACGTCAAAAGGAACGCCGGGGAAGGGATAGAGACGATAAACGTCAAACTGACGAAGCTCGCCAACCTGAAGAAGAAGCTGGAACATCTGAAGCTGATCCGCTTCAACAAGATACTGAAGGCCGTCCTGCTGAGACCCGGCAGTCTGGAGCTCCTATCGAGGCTATCGCCCGGGGAGAGGAACGTGTACCTGCAGCTTTCAAAGATCAGAAACGAGTGGCTCGGTGAGGAATGATGGAAAGGGAGGAGATGATAGAGCGTTTCGCCCGCTTTCTGAGGGAATACGTTAGCGACGACGGGGACGAGGTTTACCTTAACAGGCTCAGGGACCTGCTCACCCTGACTCCGAAGCGCTCCCTGACGATTGACTGGACGCACCTCAACTCCTTCGATCCGGAGCTGGCCGGGGAGCTCCTTAAGAACCCCGAGGAGAGCATACTCGCGGCCGAGGATGCGATCCAGATAATCCTCCGCGAACCACCCCTCCTGAGGGAGGAGGAGTTCAAGGTTCACGCAAGGTTCTACAACCTTCCCCGGACTCTCCTCGTGAAGGAACTGGGGAGCGAGCACATAAACAGGTTCGTTCAGGTTGAGGGCATAATCACCCGCGTGAGCGAGGTGAAGCCCTTCGTCGAGAGGGCCGTCTTCGTATGCAGGGACTGCGGTAACGAGATGGTGAGACTCCAGAGGCCCTACGAGAACATAGTTCGGCCGACCAAATGCGATTCCTGCGGTTCGAGGAACATAATCCTCGACGTCGAGAAGAGCGGGTTCCTAAACTTTCAGAGCTTCCGCCTTCAGGACAGGCCGGAGAGCCTCAAAGGGGGCCAGATGCCACGTTTTGTCGATGCGATACTCCTCGATGACCTCGTTGACACGGCCCTTCCGGGAGACAGGGTTCTGGTCACCGGGATCCTCAGGGTCATCCTCGAGCAGAAGGACAAGAGGCCCATCTTCCGGAAGGTTCTGGAGGTAAACCACATAGAACAGATCAGCAAGGAGATAGAGGAGCTCGAGATATCACCGGAGGACGAGCAGAAGATCCGGGAGCTTTCCCGGAGAAAGGACATAGTGGATGCCATAGTGGATTCCATAGCCCCGGCCATCTGGGGCCATAAGACCGTCAAGAAGGGCATCGCTCTGGCGCTCTTCGGCGGCGTCCAGAGGGTCCTGCCGGATGGCACGAGGCTGAGGGGCGAGAGCCACGTCCTGCTCGTCGGGGACCCCGGCGTTGCCAAGTGCGTTGACCATGACACAAGGGTCCTCCTCGCGGATGGAAGCCTGAGAAAGATCGGTGAAATTGTCGAGGAAGCGGTTGAGAGGGCGAGGAGAAGGGGGAACCTCGGGAAGGTCGATGACGGCTTCTACGCACCCCTTGACCTCGAGCTTTACGCCCTCGACGCCCGGACGCTGAAGGTCAGGAAGGTCAGGGCGGATCTGGCGTGGAAGAGGACGGCCCCGGAGAGGATGTACCTGATAAGAACCCTGAGCGGGAGGGAGATCAGGGTAACGCCGACCCATCCCTTCTTCACGCTTGAAGGGGGCAGCTTCAAGACGAGAAAGGCCCGGGAACTGAAGGTGGGGGACTTCATAGCCGTGCCCGGAACCCTGCCGGTAGAGGGTAAATCCGGAAGGTACTCCAGCACACCTTCCGCGCCGCTTAAAGGGGAGGAGCTTCCCCCGGAGCTCTTCGTCGCCGGAAGGGAGGAACTGAGGGAGTTCCTGAGGGGCTACTTCGAGGAAAGGGGAAGCCTGAGGGAAGGAAGTATCGTGGTGGAAGACGGTGTAGAAACCCTCAAAGGAATAATGCACCTGCTCCTGCGCTTCGGCGTGAAGTCCCGGATCCGGGAGATTAAAACCGGCGGAAAAACCTCCTACCGGCTTTCCATATCCGGAGAGGATGCGATCCTGTTCATGGAGAGGATAGGGTTCCGCAGGCTTTCCAGAGCCGAAGTCCTCGAAAGACTACCTCCGGCTCCAGGGAACGAGCTGGAGGACCTCATCCCGGGGGTTGAAGAACTCCTCGAGAAGGTGGGGGTAAAAGGGAAGGCACCGGGCAAAAGGGAACTCAAAAGGATCGTGGAAAGGCTTGGAGAAAAGAAAACCCCCGAACTTGGATTCCTCAAACTCCTCGCTGAATCGGACATCTTCTGGGATAGGGTTGTGGAGAAGGAGGAATACGAACCGGAACGCCCGTGGGTTTACGACCTGCAGATTCCGGAGCACCACAACTTCATAGCCAACGACGTGTTCGTTCACAACAGCCAGATCCTCCGTTACGTGGCCAACCTGGCACCAAGGGCGATTTACACGAGCGGCAAGAGCAGTTCGGCCGCCGGTTTGACCGCGGCAGCCGTCAGGGACGAGTTTACAGGCTCGTGGGTGCTGGAGGCGGGGGTTCTGGTTCTCGCTGACGGCGGCTTCGCCCTCATAGACGAGTTCGACAAGATGAGCGAGAGGGACAGGAGTGCTATACACGAGGCTCTGGAGCAGCAGACGATAAGCATCTCCAAGGCCGGCATAACTGCAACGCTCAACGCAAGGACAACCGTCATAGCGGCGGCGAATCCAAAATACGGACGTTTTAACCGCCATAAATCCCTCCCGGAGCAGCTTGAACTGCCTCCAACGTTGCTCAGCCGTTTCGACCTCATCTTCCTCCTCCTCGACGAGCCCGATGAAAAGGTCGATTCGAGCATAGCCGAGCACATCCTCAGGGTGAGGCGGGGAGAGAGCGAGGTGGTGACGCCGAAGATACCCTACGACCTGCTCAAGAAGTACATCGCCTACGCGAGGAAGAACATCCACCCGGTTATGAGCAGGGAAGCGATGGAAGAGCTGAAGAGGTACTACGTCAGGATGAGGAAGGGCTTCAGGACATCCGGGGATGAGGAAGGGGTTCAGCCGATCCCCATAACGGCGAGACAGCTCGAGGCCCTGATAAGGCTCAGCGAGGCGCACGCGAGGATGAGGCTGAGCGAAACCGTGGAGAGAGAAGATGCCAGGGCCGCCATAGGAATAATCGAGGAGATGATAGGGAAGATAGCCGTTGACGAGGAGGGAACGCTTGACGTCTCCATACTCGAGGTGGGGAAGAGCTCCAGAAAGATAAACAGGATAGAGCGTATCATCGACATCATAAAGAAACTCGAGAGCGAGGGCGAGTTCGGGGCCCCCGAGGATGAGGTGATAGAGGCGGCCAAGCAGGCCGGCATCGGCTCGGAGAGCGAGATAAAGAAGCTCCTGAGCGACCTCAGGCGTGATGCCCGGATATACGAGCCGAGGGCCGGGTTCTACAGGGTGCTCTGATTCCCCCCACTCCAAAAGGTTATAAACGCAACCCCGGAGTTAGGATGGAGGTGAGGAAAGTGAGCGAGAAGGAGGTTGACTTTTACGATTTCGAGGGTCTGCTTGAGAAGGCTTACGGGGAGCTCCCGGAGAACGTCAGGCATCACGATTCCCGTTTCGAGGTCCCGGCGGCGGTCGTTACGATAGCCGGAAGCAGGACGATAATCGAGAACTTCGTCGATGTGGCGGAGGCTATGAACAGGGACCCCAACCACCTGCTCAAGTTCATACTGCGCGAGGTCGGCACGGCCGGCGCCCTCGAGGGAAGACGTGCGATCCTTCAGGGACGCTTTACGCCCTACCTTATAGGCAACAAGATGAAGAGGTACCTCAAGGAGTACGTCATCTGCCCGGTCTGCGGAAGCCCGGATACAAAGATCATCAAGCGCGGGCGCTTCCACTTCCTGAAGTGCGAGGCCTGTGGTGCCGAAACGCCGATCCAGCACCTCTGAAGCCTTTTTTCTTTTCCGGAATTTCGCGGGTATGAAAACTCTTTTAAACTTTACAAACTACAAGTGGGTTGATACTCTAAGGGTCAGGGGGAGTTCTCATGACAATGGAGGAAAAGGTCAACGACCTGTACGAGAGAAGGAAGAGGGTTATGGGTATGGGTGGCGAAAAGGCCATCGAGAAGCAGCACGCCAAGGGCAAGCTTACCGCAAGGGAGAGAATAGAAAAACTCCTCGATCCCGGAAGCTTCGTTGAGACGGGCATGTTCGTGAAACACCGCTCGACAGAGTTCGGAATGGAGAGGCGGGAGCTCCCGGCGGACGGCGTAATCACCGGCTACGGCACGATCGACGGGAGGCTCGTTTTCGTTTTCGCTCAGGATTTCACCGTCATGGGCGGTTCCCTTGGGGAAATGCACGCCATGAAGATCAAACGGATCATGGAGCTCGCCATGGAGGCCGGAGCCCCTGTTATAGGCCTCAACGACTCCGGAGGGGCGAGGATTCAGGAGGGCGTTGACTCCCTCAAGGGCTACGGTGAGATATTCAAGATGAACACACTGCTGAGCGGGGTGGTTCCACAGATAACGGCTATCATGGGCCCGTGTGCCGGTGGGGCCGTTTACAGCCCTGCGATAGGGGATTTCATCCTCATGGTGGATAACCCTGCCAGCTTCATGTTCATCACCGGTCCCCAGGTGGTCAAGGCCGTAACAGGGGTTGAGGTTACCCCGATACAGCTCGGCGGTGCCATGGTTCACGCCCAGCGTTCCGGACAGGCCCACCTTATCGGGAAGAGCGATGAGGAGGTCCTGATGCTCATAAGGAGGCTCGTGGGTTACCTTCCGTCCAACAACATGGAGAAGCCGCCGAGGGTTAAGAGCAACGACCCCCCCTTCAGGAAGACCCCGGACCTCTACTCGGTGGTACCCGACGACCCGAACAAGGGCTACGACGTGAGGAACGTAATCCGGGAGATCGTGGACAGGGACGAGAACGGAAACCCGGATTTCCTCGAGATACTGCCCCACTTCGCCCCCAACGCCGTCGTCGGGTTCGGAAGGATGAACGGCCGGACGGTGGGTATAGTGGCCAACAACCCGATACACCTTGCGGGTGTTCTGGACATAGACAGCTCCGACAAGATCGCCCGCTTCGTAAGAACCTGCGACGCCTTCAACATTCCGATAGTCACCCTCGTTGACGTTCCCGGCTACCTGCCCGGCACCCAGCAGGAATACGGCGGGATCATAAGGCACGGTGCGAAGGTCCTGTACGCCTACTCGGAAGCCACGGTCCCGATGGTTACCGTGATCCTCAGAAAAGCCTATGGAGGGGCCTATCTGGCGATGGGAAGCAAGCACCTCGGTGCGGACTTCGTCTTCGCCTGGCCGACGGCGGAGATAGCGGTTATGGGACCCGAGGGGGCCGCAAACATCATATTCAGGAAGGAGATAGCGAACGCCGAGAACCCCGAGGAGGTCCGCCAGAAGAGGATAGCCGAGTACCGCGAGCGCTTCGCCAACCCGTACGTTGCCGCCTCGCGCGGTTACATAGATGACGTTATCGACCCGGCCGAGACGAGGGCGAAGGTGATAATGGCACTCGAGGCAATGGAGAGCAAGCGCGTCAAACTGCCCCCGAAGAAACACGGCAACGTACCCCTGTGAGGTGTGAGAAATGGTGTCCATGGCGGAGTTCATTGAGGGGCTGGACATAACCGTCCTCGGGGTGACGGTGGTCTTCATCGTCCTCAGCGTACTGGCACTCGTCCTTTACTTCGTTGGATGGCTGGAGAGACGGCTTGTAGAGAGGGAAGCGCCTGGACCTGAAGAAGGGGAGGTTGAGGCCAAGGTGGAGGAAAGGGCCTCCATACCCCCAAAGGACCTCGCGGTAATAACCGCCGCGATTCTCGCCTATGTCTCCGAGAAGGCCTCACAGCTCAGGCCCCTGCCCTTTAGGAGGAAGGTTTCAGACGCCTGGCGCCTCTACGGCGTCCAGTCTGCAATGAAGGACGTTGAGGACTTCAACTACGAACTTGGGGAGTGGTGAAGATGAAGGTTAAGGTCATCTACGAACTTGGGGAGTGGTGAAGATGAAGGTTAAGGTCATCGTCGATGGCGTTGAATACGAGGTTGAGGTTGAGGAAATCGAAGCCGGAAGGTTCAGAGTGGCCTTTGATGGAAAGGAGTACAGCGTTGAGGCAAAGGACGTGGGGATCAGCCTTGGAGCCATCGGTCCTGCCCCCGCTTCTGCCCCAGTTACGGCTCCTTCTCCTTCTCCGGTTCGGGAGTCTCTTTCGGTTCCGGAGCCGGTTCAGGCTCCTTCCCCGGCGGGAGAGGGTGTTGTTACCGCTCCAATGCCGGGTAAGATACTGAGGATTCTGGTGAAGGAGGGGGAGAGTGTTAAGACTGGCCAGGGGTTGTTGGTCCTCGAGGCCATGAAAATGGAAAACGAGATTCCAGCGCCGAGGGACGGGAAGATTAAGAGAATCCTCGTGAAGGAAGGAGACACCGTAAACACCGGCCAACCACTAATAGAAATAGGGTGATGGTAATGACTGGAATGGAGCAGGCGATAATGGACTTCCTCAACAACTTGGGACTGCTGCACCTCACGGTCGGCAACCTTATAATGATACTCGTGGGTCTGACGCTGGTCTACCTGGCCATCAGGTACGAGATGGAGCCCCTCCTGCTGCTCCCGATAGGCATCAGCGCGGTTCTCGTTAACCTGCCTCTGGGCCACCTCGTCAACTGGCCCGTGGCACCCCAGCTCCCCCCCGGAATGGAGGACAACGTATTCGCAACCCTGGGTTATTTGAACCAGCATTACGGCCCGCCGGGGCTCTTCGACATAATCTACTACCTCCTGATAAAGACCGAGATAGTGCCGCTGTTGATATTCTTCGGTCTCGGAGCGATGACGGACTTCGGGCCGATGATAGCCGATCCAAAAACGGCACTCCTCGGTGCGGCAGCACAGATAGGCGTTTTCGTGGCCCTGCTGACGGCGGTTCTTCTGGGTTTCACCCTGCCGCAATCAGCTTCGATAGGAATCATAGGCGGTGCGGACGGACCGACGACGATATACCTAACCACCAAGCTCGCCCCCGAGATCCTCGGGGCAACCGCTGTGGCAGCTTACTCTTACATGAGCCTCGTCCCGTTGATCCAGCCCCCCATTATAAAAGCCCTCACAACGAAAGAGGAAAGGAAAATAAGAATGGAACAGCTCAGACCGGTTTCCCGGAGAGAGAAGATACTCTTCCCGATAGTCAGCATGACAGTCATAGCACTACTCGTTCCCACGGCAGCGCCCCTCATTGGAATGCTCATGATAGGCAACCTCTTCAGGGAGAGCGGTGTAGTTGAGCGTTTGAGCAAGGCGGCACAGGAGGAGCTCATGAACATCGTCACCATATTCCTCGGGCTCGGCGTGGGCTCGACGATGAGGGCGGACAGCTTCCTCACGGCTCAGACCATTGAGATCCTTGGGCTCGGGATAGTGGCGTTCGCCAGCGCCACCGCCGGTGGAGTGCTCCTCGGAAAGGTTATGATGAAGCTCTCCGGAGGAAAGATAAACCCGATGATCGGTGCCGCGGGAGTTTCGGCCGTTCCGATGTCGGCAAGGGTCGTCCAGAGGATGGCCAGCAAGGAAGACCCCGGGAACTTCATACTAATGCACGCCATGGGTCCGAACGTTGCCGGCGTCATAGGCACGGCCGTTGCGGCTGGAGTGCTTCTGGCCGTTCTCGGGTGATCGTCCTTCACATTTTTTCATAGAAAGTTTAAAATAGGGAGAGATGGCCTTACCTTAAGGCGGTGATGAGAGGTGCGTGTGAAGACCCTGATGACAGCGGACCCGGTTGTCATAGAGCTCCCGGCAACGAGGAACTATGCCCTCAGCCTCTTCAAAAAGCACAGGGTGAGGTCGTTTCCGGTTATCAACAGAAACACCAAGACCCTCGTCGGGATCATAAGCATAAAACGTGTTCTGCTCCACCCGGACGAGGAGCAGCTTGCCATGCTGATAAGGAGGGAAGTGCCAACGGTCAAACCCGACGATGACCTCAGGAAGGCCGTCAGGGCCATGCTCAGGATGGATTACAGGCGCGTGGTGGTGGTCGATGATGAGGGGCACGTTCAGGGAATCTTAACCGTCGGGGACATCGTAAGGCGCTATCTGGCCAAGAACGAGAAGCTTAGGGATGTGACCATCGAGAACTACTACCAGAAGTACACGGGCGTCGTGTGGCAGGGAACGCCGATAAAAGCAGCCCTCAGGGCCCTCCTCCTGTGCAACGCCATGGCGATCCCTGTTATAGACGACGAGGGTAACCTCGTGGGAATGGTGGACGAGACGGACCTTCTCAAGGACAGCGAGGTCGTCAGGATTATGAAGCAGACCACCCTCTCGGCATCGAGCGAGGAAGAGTGGGTGCTGGAGAGTAACCCCACGCTCCTCTTTGAGAAGGCGGAACTCCGGCTGCCCAAAAAGCCCGTCTCCGAGATAATGAGCCGTGAGCCCATCGTGGCAACGCCCCACATGAGCATTTACGACGTCGCCCAGAAGATGGTCCAGTACCGTATCGAGCAGCTGCCGGTTATACGGGGAGACGACGAGCTGGTCGGAATAGTCAGGGACATCGACATAATAAAGGTAATCCTCGAAAAGTGATCCTCCCCTTGAAGGTGGTGCCGTTGAGGGAGGTGAGGCTCTCAATTTTTGGTTTTGGTAACGTCGGCAGGGCTCTGGCGGGGGTTCTGCTCGAAAAGGAACCCTTCTTCCGGGAGAGGTACGGGCTGGATTTCAGGGTCGTGAGCGTGGCCGATACGAGCGGTCTCGTGTGGCTTCCGGAGGGAATAGACCTCAGAGAAGCCCTCCTCGTCAAGGAGAACTTCGGAAAGCTCTCGGCCTGGACGAACGATTACGAGGTCTACAGTCTCAGGCCGGAGGAAGCTGTGAGGGAGATCGAGGCCGATCTCGTGGTGGACGTCACCGGAGACATGAGAGCTCATGTGTGGCACCTTGAAGCCCTGAAGGAAGGGAAGGGGGTCGTTACGAGCAACAAGCCACCTCTGGCGTTCCACTACTCCGAGCTGGTTGGGGAAGCGGAGAGAAGGGAACTGCCCTACCTCTTTGAGGCCACCGTGATGGCCGGAACACCGGTTATAGCCCTTCTCCGTGAGAACCTCCTCGGGGATACAGTGGAGGGAATCGAGGCCGTTTTAAACGCCACGACGACCTTCATACTGAGCCGGATGGAGGAGGGGATGACCTTCGAGGAAGCCCTGAGGAAGGCTCAGGAGATGGGCATAGCAGAACGCGATCCCACCGCGGACGTTCTCGGGATGGACGCGGGCTACAAAGCCACCATCCTCCACTGCGTGGCCTTCCATCCCCTTACCTTCGGGGAAGCCAGCGTTCGCGGTATAACGGGTGTAACGCCGGAAGAGATCGAGCGTGCCCGGGGAAGGGGGAACACCGTGAGGCTCGTGGCGAGCATCAGGGAAGGCAGCGTAACCGTGGAGCCGAAGGAGGTTTCCGGCGAAAGCCCGCTGGCGGTGAAGAGCTACGAGAACGTGGCGATAATAAAGACGGACCTTCTCGGAGAGCTCGTGATAAAGGGCTCGGGCGCGGGATTGAAGGAAACGGCCAGCGGTGGGGTGGGTGACATCGTAAAGGCCTCCCTTCAGCTGCCGAAAGGGTGAAGGAGTATGGAGCACGTTATAGCGATCCATCAGGTCTACGCGGAGCTGATATTCCGGGGGCTTAAAACCGTGGAGCTGAGGAAGACCAGAACGTTCGATGAGGGTGACACGGTCTTCCTTTACATCGCCCGGGGAAACGGAAGGGAACTGGTGAACACCTTTGAAAAGCTCGGCCTGCACAGGGAGCAGGTTCTAACCGGGAGGGGAACCATAGCCGGGGGCTTCGAGGTTGGGGAGGTAATGAGGGCGGACGTTGAGACCCTCTGGGAAGTGAGCGGGGAGGAAAGCGGTTTGACAATCGTCCACGGAGAGGGGGGAAAGCGCTGGCTTGAGGGATACCTGAAGGACCACGGCTACGCCTTCACCATAGAGAGGCCCTTCCTTTTCAAAAAGCCCCTGAGCAGGGAAGAAATCAGGGAACGCTACGGGGTTAACGTGGAGGGAATAATCCACATCTCGGGCAGGACGAGGAAGCCCTGGGTAAGGGCCCTGCTCGAGGACCTCCTCCTCAGGGAAAGGGTTTACCTCTGATCCCTTTCTTCGGAATCCACGATAACGTACGGGCCGAGGCTCAGTTTTTTGATCTCCTCCTCCGTGAGGAGCCTGCTCCTGACCTTCTCCCCTACCAGGGCACTGTTGCCGAGGGGATCCATTATCCTGACGGTGAGCGGTTTTCTGCCTTTTTTGACCTCTTCTATGTACCTGAGGAGCTCCTCAATCTTTTCCACCGCTTTTTCCTCTCCCTCCTCTTCCTTGAAGTGGGAGGTCATTATCAGGGTCTCCCTGACGCGCTCAAGCAGGCCCTCAACGTTGGTCACGAAGCCCTCAGCAGCAGGCCCGGGCTCTATCTTAACACCTATCTCCTCCAGCTCGATGGTTCCGCTCTTGCTCCTGACGACCCTCGTGAAGAGGTCCCTCTCCTCCTCAACCCTAACGCTGTAGAGCTTCGGTGGCCTGTCCTCAAGGGGAATAACATCGGCGTTCCTGTAACCGCATTTCTCGCAGATTATCGTGCTCTCCATAACCTTTCCGAAGTAGGGTATCTCATGAACGTGCTGAAAGGCCTTGAGGGTTCCTTTACCACCGCAGATCGGGCAGTCCCCGAGCCGGATCTCCTGAATCTCGTCTTCCATCCACACCACCGAGAAAAGATAGGAGGGCCCCTTAAAAACCATGGGGTAAAAAGAAAGCCTCATTTGGCTATCTTGATGTCCGCGGGCAGGAGGATAAGTTTTATCTCCGTCTTGCAGATCATGGCAGCCTGACCACCGAGGGCACCGACCATGCCCTTTACCTGCTCGGCAACCTTTTCAAGGACCTCCGGCTTGGCTTCCAGCGGGCTCAGGTCGACTATAACGACGTTGCCCTCCTGAAGCTCACTGGAGATCCTCTCAAGGTCGGCGTAGCTCGTAACGACTATCTTCTTGAGGTACCTGATCTGGGGTTTGGCTATCTCCTTGGCAAGAACATCTTCCTCAAGAGGAACGACCTCCACATCCCGTCTGGGAGCGACCTCCTTTTTCACCGCCGCGGGCAGCTTCTTTCTGGCCTTTCCATCCTTCTTTTTAAGGCTGTCAAACAGTCCCATACCATTCCCCCCGGATTAATCGTAATGCTGGATGGGTTTGGGCATTGGTGTTTATATCTCTTTCTGAAATCCCCTTTGAACAAAAAAGGAAAGGGTCACTCGCTCCCAACCGCCTTCAGAACCTTCTCCCTTATCTCCGCGGCCTTCCTGATCGCCAGATCGACGGCGTACATGACCTCCTCGAGCTTGAAGCTTCCCCCTTCGCCCTTCTGGACGGAGGAGATCATGCCGTTTTCGTCGGTGGTGATCGTTATCCTGCCGTCCATGACGCGCTCCTCCTCGAGCGTTGGGTCCACAACGATGTTCTGGCCGATCTTGGCCATGGTGACCGGGATTGGAATCCTCCCCACCGGCAGGGGTTCGTATTCCTCAAGAACCTGAAGCTCCTCCTTCTCAGGGTCGTAGGTCACCTTCGGTATTTTCGTGCTCAGAAGGGCCGCTATGGCGCCTATTCCACTCGCATCGAGGAGGTTCCCGTCGTGGTCGAGCACGTGAACGTCAACGAAGATCACCCTGACGAGCTTGCCGGGAACTATGACGAGCTTCTCCAGATCCACGGCGTTACTTTCCCTTATCCCCCTGTCAACAACGCGGGCCAGCTCAATGGCGTTCTCGTCAGGTGGTCCGGCTTCAAAGGTCGGCGAGGCAAGGGGGACGAGCTCAACGTTCGTCGTTATAACCCCCCTGTCCGGGAGATCCGGGAAGGGTTCTCCAACGTCGACCTTTATGCCTACGAGAACCTGAGTGTTGCCGAGCTTCACCAGAGCTGATCCCTCAGCCTTCTCGATGACGTTGACCTCTACCTCCAGATCGCGGTAGTCCTCGAGACCGCGATTGTCCACCCTCGCCCCTTCCCTGAGAAGGTTCAGGACGTGGTCGCGCATTATACCGGCCATGATCTCCATCTCACTCACCTCCAACGACCTCCTCAGCCACCTTGAGGTACTTGGCCCTCAGGGCATCCCTCTGCTTCTGGTAAACCGCCTTAGCTCCCTTGATGGCAAGCTTCACGGCTTCGATGAACTCCTCCTTGTTCAGGTAGCCATCCATCTGAAGGAGCGTTATGTCGTTCTTCAGGGGCATTATGGCCACGGGAACGTCGGCCTCGCCGTAGTTATCCTCGTCCTTGTTGAGGTCGAGAACGATCTCACCATCGATTTTGCCCGCGGCGCAGGCACTGACGAGGTCCTTCATTGGTACACCGGCATCGGCCAGAGCCAGTGAGGCGGCCGTTATCCCCGCGACCCTCGTTCCTGCATCGGCCTGAAGTATCTCGATGAAAACGTCTATCGCCGTCCTCGGGAACATCTCGAGGATCAGGGCCGGTTCAAGGGCCCCTCTTAGGACCTTGCTTATCTCGACGCTCCTCCTGTCGGGTCCGGGTTTTTTCCTTTCCTCAACGCTGAAGGGGGCCATGTTGTACCTTACCCGGAGTATGGCCCTGTCCAGCCTCTGGAGGTGCTTCGGATGGATCTCCCTCGGCCCGTAAACGGCAGCTAAAACTTTGTTCTTACCCCACTCGACGTAGGCGGAACCGTCAGCGTTTTTAAGAACACCAACCTCCATACGTATGGGCCTGAGCTCGTACTTCTTTCTTCCGTCAAGCCTCTTCCCGTTCTCATCTATGAGCTTTAAACCCTCTGGTCTGCCCATCATTGTGCTTCACCCTTTTGCCTTTCCTCAATCTGGGGTATCTCCTCTATCACTCCTTTATTCTTCAGATCCTGAAGCCGGGTCATGAGGAACTCCTTTACCCGATCGGTAAGTCCCCGAGTGTGGCTCTCCCTGTCAACCTTGAGAACGGCCTCTATCGCGAGCCTCTCGAGTTCCTCGTTTCTACCGCTGACCCATACCCAGCCGTTCTGACCCACTATTATCCTCGTGTTAGTGAGCGTTTTGATCATGTTGATCATCGAACCGCCCCTGCCTATGAGCCTCGGAACCTTGGAGGGCGTTATCTTGACTATCTGACCTCCCCTTAGGGGACCACCTCTGAAGGGCATCCCCTTCGTTGTGAGGTCTATCTGTTTTATCTCGTTGTAGGCCTTTATCCGGGCATAGATGATGTCGCCTATGTCGAATATCTTCCTCAGGTCGGTCTTCGTGATGTCTATACGCTCTTCCACGGCGTCCTGAATGCGCAGGCTGGCCTCGTAGGGCGCCCCTATGTCCACGTCCCAGCTGGAGAACCTGACGTCGATTATCTTGCCGAGAACGTTGTCGCCAACCTCGGGCATGTAGGGGCCCTCGAGTGGGATGACCCTTATGAAGTCTCCTCTTACGTCCACGAGGCCGATGACCGTGGAGTATATCCTGTTGCCCTCTTTAAACGTCCCCTTTCCGTTTTTAAAAGGTCCCTGAGCCAGCAGGGTCCCAGGAACCACAAGTTCCCTGCTCTTTACAAAAATCCTCCTCATAGTCCCTTCCTCTCTATCAGTTTGGTTACAGCGGTGCCCTTCGTAAGGGCGTTAAGCTTCTCATAAAACTCCCCCTCGAGTCCTCCGGGGACCTCGATCAGGAACATCCACGAACCGTCGCTGGCCCATTCCTCGCGCTTTATGGTTCCGAATTTCCTTACCTCGCCGTAGGTTTTGCCAACGTAGTCCGAAGGCACCTTAACGGCTATGACCTTCACCTCGAGCTTTATCGGAAGCAACGGTCTTATGGCCCTGATGACGTTAGGAACCTGAGCATCCGCATCCTTGAAGGGGTCAACGTGAACCCCCGCTTCCTCCATCGCCCGGAGGATTCTATCCACGGGGTGAGGATAGCCGGTTCTCGGGTCAACTGCGTGCCTGTGGATCGTCATCGCTATGTAGCGCCTCTTTTCCTCGAGCATCTCCTTCCTCTGTTGTGCCGTCAGCTGGACGTTGCCCTTTCTGAGTATTATCTTGGCGACCTCGTAGGGGTCGCTCGTCCCGAACACCTTCTCCATCTCGTGCTCGCTGGCCTTGTCTCCCTTGTGGGCGTCCTTAAAAACATAAGGGGTGGCGAGGATCTCCTCCACCGGAACGTCCCTACCCTCCTTGAAGTCCCTCGCAAGGTATGGATCAACGAGTATCTCGAACGTCTCGCCGTGCGTCTTGAGACGGGCGATGACAGCTTTATCAACGCTTATGGGCATCGCCCGTCACCTCAGTAGTTCCTGTCGAGTTCGGCGTAATCTTTGGAGTTCTCCTCGACTTCCTCCCCTTCTGACTCTTTGAGGATCTCATCGAGATACCTGGAGAGCTCGTCCCTGCCGAGCTTCTTCCAGCGCTTGTCAGCGGTGGTTATGTAAGCCACCTCTATTGAGTTGACACCCGGCTCCTCGAGGGTTTTGGCGAGGCCCCTTATGGCCAGTTTTACGGCCCCTTCCATGTCGAGGTCTTCCCTGTAGTGCTCCTCGAAGATGGCCATAATGGTGTTCCTTCCGCTGCCTATGGCAACGGCCTTCCACTCGAAGTAGGCCCCGCTCGGGTCGGTCTCGTAGAGCTCGGGCTTGTCGTTAACGCCCGCCATGAGCAGGGCCGCACCGAAGGGCCTTACACCCCCGTACTGGGTGTGGGCCTGTTTAAGGTCGCAGATCTTCTTCACCAGAACGGTGAGCGGAACGGGTTCGCCGTAGGTGAGGCGGTAAACCTGAGCCTCAAGTCGGGCCCTGTCAATGAGGACCCTCGCATCGGCTATTATGCCGCTGGGGGCGGCGGCTATGTGGTCATCTATCTGGAAGATCTTCTCGTAGCTTCTCGGCTCGATGAGCTTGCTGGTTATCCTCTTCTCAACCGCGAGGACAACGCCGTCCTTCCATTTAACCCCGACGGCGGTTGCACCCTTCTTAACGGCTTCTCTGGCATAGTTCACCTGAAAAAGTCTTCCATCCGGGCTGAAGACGGTAATCGCCCTGTCGTAGCCCGCCTGTGGTGGTACAAACGCCATTTCACATCACCTCTAAACTTCATCCTATCCTTTCACTCCCTTCATCAATTCCCGATGGTCTAATTAAGCTTTTCTATTCATTCCTGAGGGCGAGTATGGCCATCCTTCTTGCAATCCTTCTGGCGAATTCAAGGGGGACGAAGGCGATCACGAAGAACACGAGGGCCAGAATCAGGGAGCTCTCCCCGAAAGGCCGAAGGATCATCGTGGCAAAGGCCAGCAGGAGAATCCCCATGCCGATCGCGAGGAACCTCCTGTAAGTCCTCTCCATAACCTCAAGCCTTTTCTCCATCGATCCCACCGACCTTCCTATCCACGAGGGGGTTTTAAGTCTTTGGTGTTACCTAATAGCTGTGGGCATTGGCCTTCCCGAGAAGCTCCAGCAGTCTCAGGAACTCCTCGAGCTCTTCCTTTGAGAAGTGCTCCTCGGCCTCGCTCTCCGGGTCGAGTTCGCTCAAACGTTCTCTGGCTCTGGTAAGGTCCTCAAGGTCCTTCTGAAGTTCAAGCGAGCGCTGGATGAACTCGTAACTCGTGTAGGGACTCTCAAAGCTCCTGCTCTGATTGGCCAGAACCGCTATCCTGAGGTGCGTTATGGTGCGATCGACCAGTTCGATTAGTTCTCCAACCTTCATCACCTCATCCTTATCACTCCGGGTATTTAAACCTCTCCGGCACATCGGAGGGGGATCCGGGAAATTTTTCGAAAATTTTTCGATAAACCCCTCCTCCTCCCGGAACATAGGGTTTTAACCTCCCGGACGAAACTCCAGCGGTGGTGATCGTGGAGCAGGCTAACTCTTATCCCTCAGGTTCCTACGTGAAACCGAAAAAGCACGGGATGAAGCTTCTCATGGGGAACGAGGCCATAGCCTACGGGGCCCTCGAGAGTGGCGTCGTTTTCGCCACCGGCTACCCCGGAACGCCCTCGACCGAAGTGGTGGAGACGATAGCGAGGCTTAAACCGGAAGTGTTCGCGGAATGGGCACCGAACGAGAAGGTGGCCCTTGAGGAGGCCGCGGGTGTGGCCTACACAGGCTTAAGGGCCCTCGTGACGATGAAGTGCGTTGGCCTGAACGTTGCCGCCGATCCCCTGATGAGCCTCGCCTACTCGGGCGTTGAGGGTGGACTGGTGATTCTCGTCGCGGACGACCCCGGACCGCACACCTCGCAGACGGAACAGGACGATCGTTATTATGGAAAGCTCTCCCTTCTGCCGGTTCTCGAGCCATCGGACCCACAGGAGGCCCACGATATAATCATCTACGCCTACGATCTGAGCGAGAGGTACAGGGTGCCTGTTATACTGCGGACTACCACGAGGGTAAACCACACCACAGCTAACGTCGAGGTGGGGGAGTTCGTCGATCTGAAACGGAAACCCGTCTTCAAAAAGGACATAGAGAGGTACGTGAGGGCCAGCATGGAGGGGAACAGGAAGAGGCACGGATGGCTCAACGAGACCCTGAGAAGAATCGAGGAGGAGTTCAACTCGATGCCCTTCAACAGGATCGAGGGGAGGGGAAGGCTCGGGATCATCGTTGAGGGCGCCCCCTACGGCTACGTGAAGGAGGTTCTGGGGGAACTCGGGGAGGACTTCAGGGTTCTCAAGCTCTCAACGCCCCATCCGCTCCCGAGGGAGCTGGTCCTCGGATTCCTCCGGGAGGTTGAGGCGGCCATAGTGATCGAGGAGGGAGCCCCCTTCGTTGAGGAGGAGGTCAAGGTGGCCGCCTACGAGGCCCGTCTGGGGGTGCCGATCTACGGCAAAAGAACCGGCCATCTTCCGCTTGAGGGCGAGCTAACGCCGTCCCTCGTCAGGAATGCACTTCTAAAGCTCATCGGAAAGGAGGCAGAAAGCTACGAGAAACCCGAGGCGGTCAGGCTGGCCGAAAGCCTCGCCCCGAAGAGGCCGCCCGTTATGTGCCCCGGCTGTCCCCACAGGGGAAGCTACCGTGCCGTCCTCGATGCCCTGAGGGAGCTCCGCCTCGGCCGTTACTCCGTTCCGGTTCACGGGGACATAGGCTGCTACGCCCTGTCCCTGCTTCCACCGCTTGAGGCCATCTGGACGGAGTACGTTATGGGAGCTAGTATAAGCCTCGCCGGCGGCCAGAGCGTGGTTATGAACAGGAAAATAATCGCAACCATCGGCGATTCCACCTTCTTCCACAACGGGATCCAGCCCCTGATAGATGCCGTCTACAAGAACCTTAACGTTCTGGTGATGATACTCGACAACAGGACCACCGCCATGACCGGCCACCAGCCCCACCCCGGAACGGGCGGGAGTGAGACGGGCAGGAGGTTCAACGAGATAGACATCGAAGCCCTCGTGAAGGCCCTCGGGGTTAAGTACGTCAGGACGGTGGATCCCTACGACCTCAAGGCCACGAGGGAGGCGATAAAGGAAGCCATGAAGGTCGAGGGGCCGGCGGTCATAATAGCCAGAAGGGAGTGCGTCATTCCCGTGATAAGGCGCGGGGAGGTGGGGGAGCCACCGGTTGTCGTGGAGGACAGGTGCACGGGCTGTAAGGCCTGCATCCTCCTGACGGGCTGTCCGGCCCTCGTTTACGATGCCGGCACCGGGAAGGTCAGGATAGACCCGCTCATCTGCACCGGCTGTGGCCTCTGCAACCAGCTCTGCCCCTTCGATGCCATAAAGTTCAGGGACGAGCTGGAGGGCTGAGCTACTCCCTCCACACCTCGAGGGTCATAAAACGCCTCACGAGGGGGTTGGGGTAGAGCTCCCACGCCACTCCAGTAGCCTCTGCCTCGATCTCACCGAAGAGGCCTCCCTCCCTCGGGTCAAGGCTCTCGCCGTGGATCTTTCCCCCACGGATCTCCACTTTCATGTACCTCGGAAGGCCGACGATAACCCTGCCGTGCTCCCGGGCGTAGTCAAGGGCCCACTTTGCCGTGTAAATCCCCGCGTAAATCTCGGCTATCCTGACGGGAACGCTCGGCTTCCCTATCGCCACTATCTCGATCCCGGTGTCCTCCCAGAAGCCCTTTGCCAGAGGCTGAAGTTCCCTTGCAAGGTCCCTCCAGACCTCCTTTCCCCTCTCGCTTATGTTCAGGGCATCCACGGTCGGTTCGTCCAGTTTCCTGACCTCTATTCCGCCAATGGTCGAGTCGAGGTGGATAACGTCCGGTTTTACCCTGCGTGCGAGCTCGACGGAAAGAAGAAGCTCCTCCCTGATGGCCTGCCTTCCGCTCATGTCGTAGCTGAAGGGATCCGCGTACCTGACGGTTTTCAGCGTCGCCGTTCTGTAGGGCTTCTCAACTAAAACGGCCGCGGTCGCTATCAACCCCACCGGTTCGTAGTCCTCCGTGAGAAGCGCTCCACCCGTGTCGGCTGAGACGATCCTCATAACGACCACCGTTAACGACCAATTACCAATATACCATGAGCGACAACCTTAGCCGGGTGATGGCTTTGAAAGGATCAAAAGGCACGGTTTATGAAACTTTGGGTTCCTACGTGGATTCCCTCTGCAACTCAACTTTCCTCGGGACGGCAAGGGGGAGGGCGGCTCTCCACGAAAGGGGAACCCATGCCTTAACTCCCCGTGGGGCCGTTCTCAGCGTTTTCTACTCCCGTGGAACGCTGGAGGTAACTTCCATATGGCGGGAAAGAGAAGAGAACGGGGCCTTTCTTCTGAGGATGGCTCCTTCGGGTATCTCGATCAGGGGGAGGGAGCTTACCTTAACCTTCGACCTCCCCGACGGTGGATACGTAACCGTAACCTTCCATGGAAACGAAGGACTCTCGAAGACCCTCAGGGGGGCCGTGGGAGACTGCATTAGGGAAAAACCCGAAAAGGTCACTTCTCTGGAGTTAGAATCCTCCATGACGGAAAGGGAGCTCAAAGCGAACCCCGATGACCTCCAAAGGAGCTCAAAAGGTCAGTTACCTCAGCCCTCAGGGACCTTAGCGTCTCCCCATCGGGGGCGGTGATTCCAGCGTAGCGGGATATGAGAGCGTAAACCCCGGGATGTTTGCCCTTCAGGATTCCCGCCATTTCTTCAGCCGGCATGAGGATTCCGGTGTCGAGATAGACGAGCAGGGCCCCGATGGTGTAGAGGGCGTCCATGTAGGCCTTGTGGGCCAGGTC
Organism: Thermococcus sp. P6; assembly: GCF_002214525.1. Classification (NCBI taxonomy): domain Archaea; kingdom Methanobacteriati; phylum Methanobacteriota; class Thermococci; order Thermococcales; family Thermococcaceae; genus Thermococcus; species Thermococcus sp. P6. Next base: position 83,606 of record NZ_CP015104.1, on the reverse strand, counting down.
GAACCTCTTCTCCTCGAAATAAACGTCACCCACCCGCAGGTAAGCCAGCGCTTTTTCGATAAGTTCCTCTTCCATCTTCACCACCGATCAGGTTTATAAGGGGGAACCTGATAAACCCATCGAAGGACGATGAGGGTCGAAGGTTTCGTCTGGCTGTCCATCGTGGTCCTGATACTCTACCTCGCGTGGGGAACGGTAAGTCCCCTGATAACCCCCATATTCTTCGGCCTCATCCTCGCCTACGCGGTCCATCCCCTGCACAGACTTCTGAGATCAAGGGCCGGAAAGAGGGCCTCGGCGGTGATCCTGACCCTCGGGATGATTGGCCTCGGCGGGGTTCTGACCCTTGGGTTATTCACCGTAACCTACAGGGTTGCCTTCTCGCTTTACCGGAACGTCGAGGTTTTCTTTGACTGGCTCATGGCCCTGCCCCTTCCCGGGGACCTTCTCGAATTCGTCCAGAACTTCTCCGATCAGCTGATCCCGAGGCTCTCGGAATACGTATCGGAGTGGAGCCTCTCCATTCCTGCCTACCTCCTCCAGCTCGTGGTTTTCCTCTTCACCTTCTACTACGCACTGGTCTTTTCGGAGGAGATAGTAGCGGAGATAAGAAGCCTGATACCCGAGGAAAACCGCCGTCTCGGTGAGGAGCTCCTCGAGAGCCTCAACAAAACGCTCGGGGCGCTCGTGAGGGCATGGCTTGTGCTCAACATCCTAAAGGGCTTCCTGATGACGCTCGGCTTCCTGATATTCGGCGTTTCCGACCTCTACACGGCCATAGTTGCTGGGTTCCTGACCTTTGTGTTCTCCTTCGTTCCGCTCTTCGAGGGCTGGATGATATGGCTCGCGGCCGGGATCTACTTCGCGAGCAAGGGAATGTACTTCCACGCGGCTGGGATATCCCTCTACGGCTTCCTGCTGGTTTCCCCCATGCCGGATTACACGATAAGGCCCATGATGGTGGCGAGGGATACCGACCTCGACGAGACCCTGGTCTTCCTCGGAATGGTGGGCGGGACGTGGGCCATGGGCGTTAAGGGACTCATAATCGGCCCAATAGCCCTGAACCTTCTCCTCGTTATCCTGAAAGAGTGGAAGAGGGTCGTGGCTAAAGAATCCTCACGCCAGCCCGCTCAAGCTCCTTCAGGGCCCTCTCCTCGTCCAGTGGCTTAATCCCCTTAACAGCATCCCTCAGGAGATATGTCTCAAAACCGCGTTTTACAGCGTCCAGAGCCGTGGCCCTCACGCAGTATTCGGTCGCAACCCCGCAGATGTAGACGCGCTTCACCCCGTGTTTTCTGAGTATCTCCTCAAGATCCGTCCCCTCAAAGCCCGAGTAGGCCTCCTTATCCGGCTCCGTAGCCTTCGAGATCACTACAGCGTCCGCCGGTAGCTCAACCACGAACTCCGCCCCCTCGGTACCCTGAACGCAGTGCTTCGGCCACGGCCCGCCCCTCTCCCTGAAGCTGATGTGGTTTTCCGGATGCCAGTCGCGGGTGGCAACTATAAGGGCCCCCCTCTTCATGAACTCCCTTATGTAGTCGTTGCACCTCGGGATTATCCTGTCTCCACCGGGAACGGGCAGGGCTCCCCCGGGCATGAAGTCGCGCTGCATGTCCACAACTATCAGGGCCTCCTCCGGCATATCCTTCACCCGTGGGGGGTTGGTAAGAAGGGGTTAAACCGTTTTCGGGTCAAAGCTCGAGCACATCCCTGAACCGGGACATGTCGAGCCCCATGCTCATACCGAAGAGGTAAGCCAGAAGCTTCTCATCGAGATCGCCGTAGCGCTCGCGCATTCCCCTTATGCCCTTCATCACCTCGTCCCTCTCCCACCCAAGGGAGGCCGAGATGTACTCCACCATCTCCTCGAAGGGGTCTCCCCCTTCATCCTTCAGCATGGACCCGTTGACGAGGAGCTTTCCTTCCCGTTCTGTTAAGAGGCCCTTCTTTATGGACTGTTCTATAAGCTCCTTGGCGGATTTAACGTCCATCAGGCGGAGGCTGAAGGCGAGTATGCCAACGAGCTCGCTACGGGTGAACTCGGCCGAGCCCTTGTACTCAACGGCCCGTTTGAGCGGGTGCAAGCTATCACCTAACCTTTTTAGGACGCCGGAATAAATAAACCTTTGCCCGTTAGTGCTTTAAACCACCGGTGAAACTCATCCGGGGGATGAAGATGGAACAGAGAACCCACAGGCTGGCTTCGGAAAGGCTCGTCGGGAAGCCGGTGAGGATAGAAAAAGGTCTGTCCGAGGTAGTCCTGAAGACGTCAGGGGAGATGGCGGTTGACGAGTACGGCCTCGTCCACGGGGGCTTCACCTTCGGGCTGGCAGATTACGCCGCCATGCTCGCGGTGAACGAACCAACCGTCGTTCTCGGAAAGGCTGAGGTCAGGTTCCTGAAGCCTGTGAAGGCGGGAGAAACCCTCAGGGCCAGGGCCGAAGTGGTTGAAGATCACGGCCGGAAGAAGATCGTCAGGGCGGAGGTCTTCAACGGAAAGAACGAGCGGGTCTTCGAGGGGACCTTCCACTGTTACGTCCTCGAAAGGCACGTGCTCGAGTAGGGGGAACCGCGGATGGAGGAGGAGAAGAAGATCTTCGGCATTAGCTGGAACGTTTTCCTGCTTGGAATAGTCAGCTTTCTCAACGACATGAGCAGCGAGATGATAGCACCGATCGTGCCGGGCTACCTCATGGAGGTCCTTCACACCGGGAAGCTCCTCGGCGGTTTCGTCATGGGGGCCATAGAGAGCACGAGCTCGCTCTTCAAGGTGGTCTTCGGTTACGTGAGCGACCGCTTTAAGAAGAGGAAGGCCTTCGTCCTCACGGGCTACGCCCTCTCGACCCTCTCGAAGGGAGCCCTCGCATTCACCCGCTACTGGTGGGACTTCCTCCTGCTCAGAACCCTTGACAGGATTGGCAAGGGGATAAGAACCGCCCCGAGGGATGCCCTCATAGCCGAGTCGAGCGAGAAGGGCAGGACCGGAAAATCCTTCGGCTTCCACAGGATGATGGATACCCTCGGAGCCGTGGCGGGACCTCTGGTGGCGATAGGCCTGATCGAGCTCCTAAAAGGGATCCCGCCCGAGAGGGCCTACCGCTACGTCTTCCTGCTCTCGGCCATTCCCGGGACGCTTGCCGTCGCGGTGATACTCCTCTTCGTGAAGGACAGGGGAAAGGAGGTCAGGAAGAAGATTCAGGGGGTCTCGGCCCTGAGGGACAGGAACCTGCTGCTCTTTCTGGTAGTGGTTGCCGTCGGCGCCCTCGGGAGGTACAGCTACGCCTTCACGCTCTGGAAGGCTCAGGAGCTCGGCTACTCCATCGTCCAGGGCATGGCTTTCTACGCCCTCTTCAACCTCATCTACGCCCTCTCCGCGTATCCAATAGGGAACTACTCGGACAGTTTCGGCAAGAAGAGGATGGTAACCCTCGGCTTTGGGATCGCCTCCATGGCTGCACTGAGTTTCGCCTACGCGCGGGACCTCTACACCCTGATGGGAGCCTTCGTCCTCTACGGGGTTTACATAGCGATAGAGGACACCGTTCCGAGGGCCTACATGGCGGATCTGGCAAAGGACTACGAGAAGGGGACGGTCATAGGGGCCTATCACACGGTCTTCGGCGTGCTCGTGTTTCCAGCATCTGTCATAGCGGGCTTTCTGTGGACGAGGTTCTCGTTAACGGCAAGCTTCCTCTTTTCCGCCCTTATGAACGCCGTCGCCATGGTCCTGATGATCCAGATAAGGGAGTGAAATACTGAAAAAAGGAAGGTCAGCCGCCGAGCTTCTCCATCTCCTCTTTTCCTATGAGAAGGGGTCTTTTAGCTTCGATGACGTAGCTCAGCTCCCACTTAACTTCTCCACGGCTCATGAGCCGGGCGTAGCGTTCAGCAATCTCCCGGGCCTCTTCAAGGGAGTTTCCCTCGACTATCCTCCTGACGTACCACTTCATCTCCCCGTAGCGAAGCCTGAACTCCGCCATGTACACGGGCACCACCGGGAAGGGTTGGGGGTAAGGCTATAAAAACCTAAGGCTCCATCGCCCTGTAGATTCCATCCTCCGCGGTGGCCTCAAAGACCTTTCCGCCCTCCTTCGTCTTCAGCTCGACGATAATCCGGTGTGGCTCCCTCTCGACCTCCTCCTCGACCTTCCTCGTGCTGAGCACCTGTATGAAGGCATCCCCCAGCCTTTCGAATTCAAACACCAAAACATCGTCCTCCCAGCGGTGGCCCCTGTAGGAAACGCCACCCATCCGGAAGGTGACTTCGAGAACGATCCTCACGGTTATCCCTCCGTTTACCTCTGGACGGGTCTTTTAAAAACCTGCCCATCAGCCCTTCCTCCTCAGCTTCACCACCTGCTTTGCGAACTCCTCGAGGACCTCCTTCCTCATCCCCTCGAAGAACTTTATCGAGCCCGCGTAACTGTGCCCGCCACCCTCGACTCCAGCGCTCGGCAGGGCCTCCTGCAGTCCGGGGATTATCGCGTTTAGGTCGAAGTCGTAAGCTCCCATCCCATCGCTTGCCCTGACGACCGCAAAATCCGGACCGTAGGCGAGCGTCAGTATGGGGGAATCCTCCCCGTACTTCTCCTTGAAGTGGTCGTGGATGAGGCCCGAGAGCTTGCCGGGGCTGGGGTAGGAGAACTTCGGGGCAAAGAGCTCTATGTCTATCGTGTTGAACCTTATTCCATTGGGGAGGACGACGCTCTTAACGTGCGGCAGGGAAGCCCTCAGCGCCCTCTCCTGCTTCTCCTTCACCTCGGGGTAGATGGCGTTGATCAGCTCGCGGTGCCTCTGAAGGTTGCCCGTGAGGAGCAGTATCTCGTCTATTATCCCGTGCCCGTCCATGAACTTCCAGAAGTAGGCCTCGTGGTCGATAACCTCGGCTATCCTCTTTAGATCCTCCACGTCGAGGCCCTTTGATTCTCTGGCTATCTTGAGATACTGATGGAACTCGGGAGCATCGCTCCTGTCCCCCGTTCCGGCTATCGCCGGCAGGTGCTTTATCCTGTCCTCAACAGCCGGGTTCACGAAGCGGGCCACCTCCGTCGCCAGCATTCCAGCAGTGAGCTCGTAGTAACCGCGCTTTACGTGGTGGGGGTTCACGTGGACGTCCACGTAATCATCGACCCTCGCCCTGTCATCGCTCACCCACTCGCGGGGATCGTGGTGGTCTATGACCACTATTGGAACGCCGTAGGCCCTTATGCGCCTGTAAGCAGGAATGTCCTCGCTCGTCCCCCCGTTGTCCACCACCACTAAGAGGGGGAGGGGATCCCCGAACTTCTCATGGTCCTCGATCATGAAGATGATGTCCTTCAGGACGTCCTCCAGCTCGTAGAAGGGCGCTTTGCTCGGCCTTCTCTTGAAAAGCTTCCACCTTGCCCCTGAATCGGGAGAGACCTCCTCGATGAGGGGAACTATGGCGTACTCAAGGGCCAGACCCGAAACGTACCCGTCGGTATCGGCGTGGTGCCTCAGCAGTATAGGCCTTCCCTCGTAGATCGCCCTCCTTATCATGAAGGCAGCCTTCGTTATCCTCGGCTTTAGCTTTTCGAGGACCTCGCTCTTAATCAGGAAACCAACGTCCTGCGGCTGAGCGCGTCTGTCGAGTTCCGCTTCTATGCGCTTCTTTACCTCGGCAGCATCTGCTCCCCATAGCCTCGCCATGTCTATGGTCTCTATCTGTATCTCCCCCGAGTGAAAGGCCACTTTACCTGTTATCTCGACTATGTCGCCGACGTTGATGTTCGGGTAGGCCCTGACCCCCGAGGCCTCGAAGGCAGCCGCCCACGTTATGCCCGTTCCGTCGGTCACCGTGAAGACCGTCGGGCCCCCGGTAACCTGCACCTGAGTAACCCTGCCGCGGAGCCTGACCGTCTGACCCGCCATGTCCCTGCTGAGCTCGCCGATGGGAGTAACGGGAAGCTCCTTCCGCACGAAAACTTCCCTGTAGTGCTTGAGGGCCGATTCTATGAGGTCTATCTCCGCCCTGTCAGGTTTGACGTCGAGGACCTGAACGAGGATCTCCTCCCCCGGCCTGTAGTCCCTGCCTCCAAGGAGGTCCTTTCTCCTTATGAGGCCCCTCAGGTGGGGGTTAAGCCTTACGAAGACGCCGAAGCGCTCCACCCTGTCGATCTTCCCCTTGTAGACGTTCCCGATCTCGATGTCCTCAACGTCGCAGGTCTTGTCCAGAACGTAGACCACCTTATACTTCCTCAGGCACTCGGGACAGACCCACGTGGTTTCCATACCCGGTTCCCACGGCCCCTTGACCTTTCCGCAGATGTCGCAGGCGATCACCTTGCCCGTTCCCCCGCACGTCGGACAGGTGTCGTAGACCGGGACGGTCCCCCTGCCGTGGCACTCCGGACAGGGTATCTCGTCAACCTCCTCCTCAACCCCTATGTAATCGAGGTTCCTGTAACCCTTAAGCTTCTCACCGACCTTGAAATCAGCTGGCACGTAACCCCAGCCCCCGCAAACGGGGCACTCCTTCTCGCCCGTCTTCACCTTCCCGGTTCCGTGGCATTCGGGACAATCCTTAACCACCATGAGCATCACACTCCAGAAACTCTCACCGGCGGAGCTACCGTTCATGACTTATAACCTTTCCCCCGAAAACCTTTCCGCTGCAGTTCCCGTTATCCGGTGAAAGGTGGTCTGGAAAAAGGATATAAGCACTTCGTGAGATGCCCCTTAGAGACGTTACGGCCTGCGGAAGGTTCGCCCGAAACGTGGTGACGAACATGATATTTCCCGACGGTGAGCGGTGATGGAGAGGGCCACTTTAAGAAAGCTCTTCAGCCTTCTGGCATTTGTGGTATCCCTGATCTACCTCTACAGGAGCGTGGAACCCGGCGAACTGCTCATTGCCTTAAGAGGAGCCCGCTATGGATACCTCCTTTTTGCGGGCGCGCTCTCCCTTCTGAACGTTCTTCTTAGTGCGACCAGGTGGTACATCGTCCTGAGAAGGGTCCAGAACACGGACTTTAAGCGGACGGTTCAGGCCTTCGTCAGCGGTTACTACCTGATGGCCATTCTTCCGCCCACGCTGGGACACATGGCAAAGGTCAAACTCGTGGGCGGGGACTACTTCAGGGCCCTCTCCTCCCTCACCTTCGGGATGGCCGCGGAGACGGTGGTTGTGCTCTCTCTAGCGTTGATCTTTTTGGATTTTACAAAGCTCGGGCTCCTTGGCCTGAGTCTGATAGTCCTGGCGTTCATCTACGACGGGGCCTTCAACAGGACGGCACTGGCCTTCTTCGATCTCCTGGAGAAGCTGGGGGCGGGGAGGATCTCCAGAAAGCTGAGGGGATGGTGGAGGAGGGGATACACTGCCTGGAAAAGGGCCCGGGAAGCCAGATCCAGCCTCCTTGCGGTGTTTTTATTCTCGGCTCTGGGGATACTGCTTCAGATTTTCGGCCTGATCATCGTGGGAAAAGCCTTTTCACTGGAGATCCCCTTTGGCCGGGCGTTCTACGCCTTCGTTATCAGCGTTGTTTTTGCATCGTTGAGCGGGATACCCTCGGGAATAGGCGCAAACGAATCCGGGATCCTCGTCGGAATAGGTTCGTCAACGAAGGCCTTCCTCACGGCCTTTTCCTACAAGTTCCTTTTCCAGTACGCCTACTCGATAGCGGGCGCCTTTGTCTTCTACAGGATGCTGAACAGAAGGGGTGATGGGAATGAGGATAGCACTGGTTAGCGACTGGTATTACCCGAAGATAGGGGGAGTGGCCTCGCACATGCACAACCTTGCCCTGAAGCTAAGGGAGGGGGGGCACGAGGTAGCTATAGTGACAAACGACCGGGAAACGGGGAAGGAAAAAGAACTCGAGGAGAGGGGAATCGAGCTGGTGAAAGTCCCCGGAATAATGGCCCCGCTGCTCGATGTAAACGCAAGCTACAGCCTTAAGTCTTCCAGGGAGCTCAACGTGTTTTTAAAGGACTTCGACGTCGTCCACTCGCACCATGCCTTTACCCCCCTCGCCTTAAAGGCCGTGAAGGCCGGGAGAAGCATGGGAAAGGCCACCCTGTTGACCACCCACAGCATATCCTTTGCACACGACTCACGCCTCTGGGAGGCCCTCGGCCTTACGATCCCCCTGTTCAACTCCTACCTCAGGTACCCCCACAGGATAATCGCGGTAAGTAAGGCCGCCAGAGCCTTCATCGAGCATTTTACAGAAGGGCCCATCTCCATAATTCCGAACGGGGTGGACGACGGCCGTTTTACTCCCGCCCGGGATAAGGAGGAGATAAAGGCAAAATTTGGGGTCAGCGGAGACGTGGTGCTGTACGTGAGCCGCATGAGTTACAGAAAGGGGCCCCACGTGCTCCTCAACGCCTTTTCCAGCATAGACGGAGCGACCCTCGTGATGGTGGGCAGCGGTGATATGTTGCCCTTCCTGAAGATGCAGGCAAAATTCCTTGGAATTGAGGACAGGGTAATCTTCACGGGCTATCTGGACGATGAAGAGCTCCCGGAAGTTTTCAGGATGGCGGACGTGTTCGTCCTGCCATCGACAACGGCGGAGGCCTTTGGGATAGTGGTTCTCGAGGCTATGGCCTCCGGAGTGCCGGTCGTGGCAACCAGCGTCGGCGGAATCCCCGAGGTGGTAAGGGAGAACGAGGCCGGATTGCTGGTCCCTCCCGGGAACGAGTTCGAGCTCGGAAAGGCGATCCGGAAGCTGCTGGAGGACGAGAAACTCAGGGAATTTTACGGCAAAAATGGAAGAAGGGCCGTTGAGGAGAAATACTCCTGGGACAGGGTGGTCGTTGAGGTGGAGAAAGCCTACGAGGAGGTTCTTTCGGGTTTGTAGAAAAAGAAAAATAGCTCAAGAACCTTCCATAAACTTCTCGACGGCCAGCCTGGTCTCGACGTAGGTCTTTCCGGCGAGGATTATGACCCTGTAGTTCGGGTTGTTTGGGTTCTTGAGCTCCTTTACCACGTAACCCTTCTCCATCACCTCTTCCCTGATGGAATCCACGGCATCCTTTCCATAGACCTTCTCAAGAACCTCCCAGGCCCTGTTGCTTACCCATCCGCCAACTATTATGACGTTCCTGTCAGAAGGAAGGGCCGTGAGCTGGGTATCGTTGATTATGAGCTCGTGGACGTCATCCGTGGCCTCGATCCTGGGAGCAGTTATGGAAACCGTCTTCGTAACCGTGGTAACGCGGACGAAGCGGTAGGCCTCAACTCCGGTTACGATTCCGTTCTCCTTCGTGAAGATCGGCTCTATCTCGAGCCCCCAGTTCGTGGGAAGCCTGAGCGAGGAGCCTTCTCCAACGAAAACCCTTCCGAAGCCTTCGCTCTCGTTAACGTGAAGGTAGAGGATGTAGAGGTTGTTCGCTGGATCGATGTCCCAGACCCACTGACCGCTGTAAACGTCGCCGTCCCTGTACTCCCGGGCCTTTTCGTAGTAGATGTAGTCGTAGATAACGCTCTTGGTTCCGCCCACGCCGATGAAGAAGCTGGTCGGGGTGAAGACGAGAAGGCTCTTAACACCGCTCCCGAGGAGTTCGTTTATCCTGCTCTCCGGGTACGTGCTGAAGGGCTCGAAGTCCTCGTTCCCGCTGGCATCGACGTACATGACGTAGTAGTTGTCCTTGGCCATCGTTTTCTGCTTCAGGGTACCACTTGGATAGGTCAAGTCGATGAGCATCTCCTCCTGATTAACGTTTATGTCCACGAACTTTATCTTCCAGCCCCCGACGCTGAGCGTGTCCCCGAGGGAGCTCGAGGTCCCGCTAACGTTATCGTAGGAGTAGAAGTACATCCTGTCCTTACCGTCGACCGTCGTGGAGACGATTCTGTAGTCGCCCCCAACGTTAAGGGGCGTCGTGTTCTCGTTGAATACTATCTCCACGCTCCTGTCCCCGAATTCGGCGGATTTCTCTGTCGAGTTGAAATCCACCCGCGAGAAGTTGACCCTGATGACCAGCGTGTCCCCGACGGGCTGATCGCCAACTTTGAGCCCGATGTCGGGCATGTCTGTGGGATTAAGGCTGTACGTTTGATTCCCGTCTGCGATGGGCACGCTGTGATACTCAACGGGCACCGAAACGGTCTTCGTGTAGGTCCCCTGAGAAACGCCCTTAAGGACGAGGAAGGCACCGAGCCTTGAACCGGTTATCGCGTCCTCGCCTATGTGTAGAGGGGTACCGTTCACTATCTTGGTTGTGGGGAGGACTATCACCGTGTTGGAGGAGTTCATACCGCCGACCGCCGCGTTCATCGGCGTAAGTAACAGGCCGAGAATCAACAGACCCGCAAATGCAACCAGAACCCTTTTCACGTTTACCACCCCTCTCAGGTCCATCTCAACATTTATATAATTTCCCCGTGAGTCGATTCCGCGATGATGAGTGAATCCAATGCTGACGGATGATGAACCCCCAACCTGAGCACGAATCGATGCGGTGAGTGGAATGAGAGTCGTAACCGGAAGCAGATTCGAGGCCTTCGTGGATGAAAACGCCCTGCTCTTTCCGGAGTACAGAAAAAACCGCGATGAACTTGTGGAATTCGTGGATTCTCTAACCGGGGAGGAAACGGTTGTTACCGCAAGCCTCGAGCTCGTGGACTTGATCTCTCGAAAGTTCAAACAAAGCGAGGAAAACGTTCTCGTCTATTCTGACACGGGGAAGAGCGTTACGCTGAAAGAGACCTACGAGCTGAGGAAATACCTCGACTTCGACGTCCGTGGTGGCTTTTCCGGTGAGGAAGGGGAAACCACCGTTCTGTTCGTGGAGGGCAAAACGGACGCCAAGTTCTTCAAGGCGGTCTTCAAGAAGCTCTTCGAGTTCAGGGAAAGCCGCGAAGTTCCCCTGAGCCTAAAGTTCATCGAGAGGGTCTTCGAGCGCGATAACTTCGACCTGCTGAGACGGGAGGATAGCTACCTCGCCGTGATCCCGAGCGAGGGTAATTCGGGAGTCGTTAGGAACCTCGGCAACTTCCTCAGGGCCATGGAAGCGTTCGATTTCCGGGTCGATAGGGTGGGGGTGGCCGTTGATACAGACGAGGACAGAAAGAGCGCCCTTTCCTCGATAACCGGAAGGCTCTCGGGTTTTGAACACAGAAAAACACCCCATGGCTATTCCGTGGGGGAAACCGAGGTCATACCGCTGATAATCGGTCTGCCCTTCGAGGACGAGGCGATCGAATGGAAGAAGCCTGCCATTGAGGATCTGATGCTCCACCTCGTCTCCAGAGAGGGCCTTCTGGACAGGATAAAACCCGGACTCAAGACATTGAACGAAAGCCTCGGAAGAAAGCTTGGACCCAAAGAGGTAATGTACCTCGTCCTATCGGCCTACGGGCACTGGGGGAATCTCGAGGGATTCTACGAACTCTTCGTAATGCGTTCCCGGTTCAGGAACCTGAAGGCCGTCCTCAGGGAAGCGGGCCTTATGGACGACCTGATCCGTCTGGCAGGCTGGAGGAGGAAGTGACGGTGATAAAGCTCGTCTCCTTCGACGTATGGAATACCCTGCTGGACATCAACGTCATGCTCAGGGCCCTGGGAGAGGAGCTAAGCGGACTGATGGGTCGGGACGTGGGGGAGGAGATCGCGCTCGCCCGGGCGAGGATAAAGGACATCAGGGCTTCCGGAAGGGGTGATCCCTCGAGGGCCCTCGAGGAGAGTCAGAGGATACTGGCGAACCTGCTTGGCACGGAAGTTGAGAGCGTCAGGAGGGCCGCCGCGAGGGCGGTGCTGAAAGCTGGCGGGGAGATGGTCCTCCCCGGAGCGAGGGAGACCCTCAAAGCGATCAGGGAGAGGGACCTGAGGATCGTGGTAACGGGAAACGTTATGTTCTGGCCGGGTTCCTACACGAGGCTCCTCCTTGAAAGGTTCGGGCTCATGAGGTACGTGGATGGAGCCTTCTTTGCCGACGAGGTGCTCGCCTACAAGCCGATGCCGGAGATGTTCAGGAAGCCACTGGATGCCTTCGGGGTGAAGCCCGGGGAGGCTGTACACGTCGGGGACACCTACGAGGAGGACTTCACGGGCGCTTTGAAAACGGGTATGTGGGCGGTCTGGATAAACCCCCGTGCGAAAAAGGTTAGGAGAATCCACGAGAGGGGCTTCGAGGTGCCCGAAGTGGGAAGCATCCTTGAGGTGCTCGAGGTTCTCGGGGAACGTGGTTAACCCTTCTTTCCCCTTTTGAGCCACGCCCCCAGCCCGACCTGTCTCGTCTTCTGATACCTCAGATCCTCCTTCCTGTAGCCGAAGGCTCTGAGGATCCTTTCAACGGCCGGCAGAACCTGATTTTCAATGTAGTAATCCGCGTCGTATTTGTGTTTTACCGGATCGAACTCCTCGAAGGGGATCGCCCTGTCCCCTATCCTTCCCGAACCCCTGAGGACGATGTAGCTTATGACCGTCCCGGGACGTATCTTCACGCCCCTCTCGGCCAGGCGTTTGGCTATGGCCACGTGGGGTCCCGTTGCCTTATAATCCTTCAGTTCCCTCGTTATTTGCTCGTGGATTACCAGTTTCTCGGGTGGAATTTCGTACTTACTGAGTTTTTCCGTGACCTCCCTGACGATCCTTACAGCCTCTTCAACGTCCCCGTGCTTCAGTATGGCCTCCAGAACTTTGGCCTGAGTTTCCTTCGCTATCTCGCTCCAGTCGCGCCTCACAACCTCGAGGCCCCTCGTGGTTATGTGCCCCTCCTCGTCAATGAGGGCGTACTTCTTTTTGGTGACGAAGAAGCCCCTCATGTAGAAGCCCTCGTACTCGAGCTCGAGCATTCCGGGGAGCTTTTTGTTTATGTGCTTCAGGAATTCCAGGGCCCTCTTCTTTATGACCTCCGGTTTTTCACCGGGTATCGTTGCAAAAAAGCCATCCGTATCCGCGTAGAGCACTTTGAACCCGAATCCCTCCGCCTCTTTAATCGTGGTCTCTATGTAGTGCCTTCCCCACGCCGTGACGCTCTCGGCGCACTCCTTTGAATACCAGCGCGCCTTTGGATAGCCCATGTAGCCGTAATAGCTGTTCGCCAGAATCTTCAGTGCCCTCTGCCTGTAGTCGAGCATCTTCCTCTCCACGGGGTCGATCGTGGCCTTCATCTTCCTCTTAACCCTCTGTCGGGTCTCTATGAGCTCCTCCAGTATGCTCGGGATGAAGCCCTTGAAGTCCCCGCAGAAGCGATAGCCAACGACCGGGGCCACGTGATAGTTCTTGCACTCCCTTTCGAGCGTATCGGGGGAAACGTTGTGCGTGACGATTATGGAGGGGTAAAGGGAGTTGTGAGTCAGTACTCCGTTGGCAAAGTAGTAAGGACTGCCTTCAAGAGTCAGGTCGTAAACCTTGCCCTCATAGTACTCCTTCTCCACAGCGAAGTCGCTGAGCCTGTAGAAAGAGTTGTTTTCGAGCCCCTTCATTTCCCTGTTCTGAATGGCCTCCCGGAGCATCTCTTTCTTGCGGGAGCTGATAAATCCGGCGAAAATCTGGAAGAGAATCAGGCCATCCCTGCCCGTTATCTCAAGTATGTGCCTTGTGAGGCGCTTTCCATTCTCCGTGTACTGATACTCGTAAGTACTGTAGGGAATTCCGAGCTTATCCAGAAGTTTTGAAATCAACTCGAGTTTCCATCTGTTGTCTCCCCCTTGGCTAATGACGACACTTCTGCGAACACGGTTAACAGTTCCATCGCCTTCTGAGAAGCCCCTGATGATTGAAGGTGCATGCAGATTCTCAATGTTGTTCATCAGTTTTTCAATTTCAAGGTAAACCCTCTTCTTTGCAACCCGGATCGCTATCCCGTTTGTTTTTCCCTTCCTTACGACCGAGGGGGTAACCCCAAAGAGCTTCTCAAAAATGTAGGTAATCCTATCAAGGAACTCCTTTTCATGGGCTCCAATCGTTATTTCAACCCGATACTGGTGGGACACACGTCTTTTGGCACGCGACGAGTCAAAGTACTCAACATCTTTTCTGAGTAGCGTTCCCTCCGCAAGCAGTATGCCCACGAGTTCCCCCTTCAGGATCTCCTCTTCATCCACGCTGGCGGACTCAAGGTCGCCCACCCTTTGGAAGAGGGGAGTCATGATTATCCGTCCCTTAACTCTGTGGGTCAAAAAGGAGCTGGCGAGGCTGTCCCTTATCCTTGTCTGTCTCTCGTTTTTAGTAACAACAGGTATCCTGTGGTTTGGAGTGCACCTGAGCCCGTTGATTTTTATTAACTCTCCCCTGTAATCGTACTCCCACACTTTTTTAACACGCTGCCACCCGTTGATTCCAAGGACATAGTCCCCCTCCCTGACCTCACTTATGTTAACGGGTCCACGGCCTTTTACAATAACTTTTGTATCGGCCGGATGACATCTAAAATCTAAATAAGCTATGCCCTCCCAGAGTCCCTTCTCGGGTTCTTTGACGTAGCCGCCGAGATAGGTGCTCCTCAACCGTTTTTTGTATTCCTCAGCGTCCGGCTTGTTCGGTGCGAGCTCGTTCCTCTCGTAAGCCTCCCTCAGGAGGTACCACTCCACGAGGTTGCCCGTGCTCGACCTCGACACGTCCCAAACGCTCTGCCCTACGAGCTTCGCCAGTTCCACCTCCATCGGGAAGAACTCCCTTCCGAGCTCGTATGTGGTCTTTGCGTCCTCCATGGAGTACCGGGCGACCCTCTCGAGCCCCTCCCCGGTTTCCCACGCCGTCGCTATCTCCTCCGCATAGACCTTCTCCTTAGGCTTTCCAAAGATGGCCTCGTAGACGGCCTCGAGCGTGTATGTTGGCAGGTTCAGGGTGCGCCTTATGACCGGGTAGAGGTCGAAGTGTATCCTGCCCTTGACCTTGACGGCGAAGCGATCGCCCATCCTCTGAATTTTTGGTTCGCTACTGTCCCTTCCGAGGATGAACTTCAACCCGAGCTTCTCGGCGCGTTTTTTTATGTAGGCGAAGTCGAAGTTGTCGCCGTTGTAGGTCACGAGAACGTCCGGATCCTTCTCCTTAACCAGCCGAAGGAAGCGTTTGATCATCTCCTTTTCGGTGGAGACGACCTCAACGTAGGGGAGATCGATCTTCTTCCACGTAATCACCCTCGCGCCGCTCTCATCGGCGTAGCTTATCATCAAAATCTCGCCTTCTCCGAATTCATCTCCCTCATGGTAGAGCGTCTCTATGTCGAAGGCCATCATTCTGAGCTCTTCGTTCCCTTCCATGGGCACGAGGCCCTTGTCTATGAGGTAGCGCTTTGCGAAGGGTATGTCGTACTCGTATATCTCCCTAACGGCGGGATGGTTCCTTATGATGTCTCTAATTGCCGGAACGTCCTGCGGATGCTCAAAAACAAGCTTCCACACCTCTATCGGTCTGCCCAGAAACTTACGCCGGACCTTCTCGACGCGCTTTATCCCCACCATCTTTCCGTGCCTCTCGGCGGTTATGCTTTTAACCTCATCCACAGCAGAATCATCCTCTACAAGGGCGTATATGTAGGGTTCAAAGTCCCTGTCGTAGTCTATCCTGAACTCCCCGTTCTCCTTCCTGAATATTCTTATGACGGGCTTCCCATCTTCGGTAACGTAATCAACGTCGAGGATCATGCAACCACCTAAGGATTATCGAGCTTGGTATTAATAAACTTCGCCGCTTAAGTCCTTCACCATCCCGGGGAGATCCGTCAGTGCGTATAACGAGGCCTCTGGCGGAACGTCACATTTTTAAACCTCCTCCCGGAGCCAACCCCATGGAGCTGTTTTACAGGGTGCGCTTTCAGGAAGTGGTCGCCGATGCGTTGAGTTTAGTCGAGGAGCGTGAACTCTCATCAAAGCACGCCCTTGAGAGGGTTTTCAGGCGGGTAACGGGAAGGGATAGTGAGAAGGCCCGGGGACTGGCCCACGCGTACGTTTTCGAGATAGAGAAATGGAGGGCCAGGATAGATTTCATAATAAACTCCGTTTTGAAGGGCTCACGTCTCGAAGATCTGGATCCCTATCTGGCCAACCTCCTGAGAATAGGCACCTTCGAGATCCATTTCAGAAAGGTTCCCCCCGCCGTAGCCACGGATTCGATAATAAGGGTCGTTAAGGAGCGCTTCGATCTCGCTACCTCAAGGTTCGTCAACGCGCTCATGCACTCGATAGAGAAGTTCGATGTCGATGAAGCGCTCAGAAGGCTCAGGGAAAGGGACAGGATTGAGTGGCTGAGCGTCCGCTTCTCCCATCCGAGGTGGTACGTCGAGTACACCGTGGCCCTTCTGGGCTACGACGAGGCGGTGAGGCTTTTCCTGAGCAACAACAGGCCCCAGAGGTACTACGTCAGGGCGAACACCCTCAAGACCGACGTGGATTCTCTGAGGGACTACCTCGAGGAGAGGGGCGTTAGAACGGCCCTGACCCCTGTTCCGGACGTTCTGAAGATCCTCGAATACAGAAAGCCAGTAACGAAGCTCGAATGGTACAGGGAAGGAAAGTTCGTAATTCAGGATCTGGCGAGTGCCTACGTTGCCCACGTCCTGAAACCGGAACCCGGTGAGAGGGTTCTTGATCTGGCGGCGGCCCCCGGGAGCAAGACGTTCCATGCGGCGGCCCTGATGGAGAACAGGGGCGAGATAACGGCGGTTGATTACTCCTACGACAGGCTTATGAGGATGAGGGAGAAGATGAGGCTACTCGGTGTGAAAAACGTCAAACTCGTCCACGCGGACGGCCAGAGCTTCAAAGGAAGGGAGAAGTTCGACAGGGTAATCCTCGACGCCCCCTGCTCGAGCTCCGGAACCTACAGGCAGTTTCCCGAGGTGAAATGGCGCTTCGATGGGGAGAAGATACGGAGAATCATAAACGTGCAGCGCAACATGCTCCGCAACGCGTACGAAAACCTGAGGGAAGGGGGGGAGATGACCTACTCGACCTGCTCGATAAGGATCGACGAGGACGAGGAGAACGTCCTCTTTGGCGTTAAAAAACTTGGATTGGAGCTCGTCCCTTACGGCTTCGAATGGGGCGACAGGGGGTTCCTCGAGATCGGTGAGAGGGTTTTCAGGACGTGGCCCCACAGACACGACTGCAACGGCTTCTTCATATCAAAATTGATGAGGACCGATTGATCCTTCATTTAAGGGGTTTCCTCCTCACCTGTCCCCCCGGCTTCTCCTCCTCAAAGACCTCTGCGGTAAAGCGGTAGACCCTTGTATCCTCGTCGAGCCAGCAGTCCGGTGGAAGGCCGGCTTTCCAGCACGTTTGACTTAGAAATTCCTCCTCGTCCCAGCCCCACTCTACAGGCACCTGGGGGAGGAGCAGGCCCGAGTAGATGCCCTTCTCCACTATCAGACCGTCCCTGCCGACCTTCACCTTGAGCGGCCTCTCCACCGGCGGACCCTCGATTAGCTCTGGCGGGGTTAGAACGCTCACCTCAACCACCAGATCGTCGAGCTCGTCCTCCCTCACCGGCGGAAAGCGAGGATCCTCCGAAGCGGAGTAGATCGCTGCCTTTATCGTGGCCTCGGCCAGCGGGTAGATCGGTAACGGAAAGCCTATGCATCCCCTGAGTGCCCTCTCGGGGGGTAAGCCGTGCCTGTTAAGGGTTACGAAGACCCCCATCTTCTCCATCAGCTCCCGGGGGGTATCTTCGGGTGGTTTTATGACCCTCCCGTTCCTCACGTACTCCTCCACGGCCCTTCTCGCGAGCCTGACGAGGAACTCCCCCCACTCATCCCTTATCCTGTACATCGTCCTCACCGTGGGGCACTACACGTCGATGGTTATTTACCTTTCCCATAAAGCTTAAAAAATTGCCGAAGGAAGATAAGGCAGGTGCCGAACATGGTCATCGTGGAGTTCGTGATAGTTCCCCTCGGGGAGAAGAGCCTGAGCGGGTACGTTGCCGAAGTAGTAAAGCTTTTAGAGAGAAAGGGTGTTAAATACCAACTGACCCCAATGGCAACTATAATCGAAGTCCCAACGGTCAGGGAAGCCTTCGAGATCGTGGAGGAGGCCCACGAGCTGATGTTCAGGCTCGGCGTGGAAAGGGTCTCAACAACCGTCAGGATAGACGACAGGCGTGATGTGGAGAGAAAAATGGAAGATAAGGTAAAATCGGTCATGAAAAAGGTAAGAGGTGGTTAACATCAGGGCCCTGATTCTTGCCATAGACAGGGACGACGACTTTGGGGAAAAGGCCGGTGTCGGTGGCCCGGTGATAGGAAGGGAAGCCTGCATCGATGCCGCCCTGAAGCTCAGTCTGGCCGATCCAGAGGACAGCGATGCCAACGTAGTTTACGCGGCTGTGAAGCTCTACGACGAGCTTAAGGAGAGCGGTGAGTTTGAGGAGGTTGAAGTTGCCCTCATAACCGGGCACCCGAAGGTTGGGGTTAAAAGCGACCTTGAACTGGCGAGGCAGCTGGGGGAGGTCCTGAAGGTCTTTCCGGCGGACGGGGTCATAACCGTCACCGATGGGGCCGAGGACGAGCAGATCCTTCCCATAATCACCTCGAAGGTGCCCGTGATAAGCTCCCACCGCATCGTCGTCAAACAGAGCGAGAGCATAGAAACGACCTACTACATACTCTACCGATACATGCGGGAGATTCTAAGCGATCCGGAGGTTGCAAAGGTGGTCCTTGGTATTCCGGGTATGATACTGCTTCTCTACGGGATAGCGAGGCTCATAGGCGTCTGGTATCCCAACAGCGTTAAGATGGTATCGGCCACTATAACCGGAACGATACTCCTGCTCGTGGGCGGGTACTTCTTCACCAAAGGCTTCAACTTCAACGTAAGGGAAACCCTCTCAAAGCAGTTCCTGTTCGTGATTTCGGTTGTAACCGGGATCCTGATAATCGCCGGTGGCGCCATAAACGCCTACTTTAGGCTTGAGGAGTACGCGAAGGCCATAATAGGTGGGTGGCCCGGAACACCCCTTCTGGCAACCCTGATCTACATAAACGCCATTGGTACCTCCCTCGTCCTTGGAATCTCCGTTATGATAGCCGGGAGGGTCGTGCAGGCCTACCTGAGAAAGGATCACCACATCTGGTATCACATTTCAGGCCTTCTCATGATGCCTTCCATCTGGGTAACGATAGACCTGACCACGAGGTACGCGATGGCCATACTCACCCTGTCCGACATAGACGTCTTTGCAAAACTCCTTGTTGCGGTCCTTGACATTGCCCTCGCGGTTATGATCGGGGCTTACGTGAGAGGAAAAGTCAGGGGATGGAGGAGAGTTGAAGCTGGAGCGAGCGCTTGAGGAATACGGGAAGAGAAAGAGAAGGGCCGAAAAAGAGGTCGAGGAGATAAGGAAGGCCTACAACCGACGCCTCGAGAAGAAGGTGGGAAAACTCCTGAGAATGATAGACGAACTGGAGAGGAGAGAAGTTCCGAAAAACGTCGCCGGGAACATCAGAAGAATAGTCACCTCCGAAAAGCGGAACTACGTTAGAGCCCTTAGGAACGGGCTGACGGGGATAAACGACATAGAGGACCTCGGAAAACGTCTGCCGAACCTTGCGAAGCTCCACGTGGGTCATGGAAGGTATCTTCTGGAGATCTTTGAGAAGGAGGTCTACGGGATAAACCGTCTTCTCAGAGAGCTGAACGAGGATTACGCGGAATATCTCGGCGAAATCGCCAAAAAGAACCTGCCGGACCTCAGGCTGGAGGAAATCATTACCGAAGAAAAGGAAACCAGAGAACGTATTTCAGAGCTTGAGAGGGAAACTCTGGCCCTCAAAGGGGAACTGGAAAACAGGAAGAAGGAACTGGAGGACTTTTATCGCCTGCAGGGACTGGAGGAGCTTGAAAGGGAAATGGAGGACCTATCATCGTCCATCAGAAGTGCCGAGATAGACCTCCGCTCGAGGGCCTCGAAGCTTCAGAAACCCCTCAGGAGAATGCGCTTGAAAGATGAAATAGCCAGCCGGTTCGTGGAGGACAGCGGGGTGGCCCTTGAAAGGCCCGACGAATTCGTCTCCCTGCTCCAGAGGGTCTATCCCGAACTGGAGGCAAAGTACAGAAAGAGGGCTAGGTGGTTGATGGAAAACCTCAAAGAGAAATCCGGGGAGATCAAAAGGAAGAAGGAGAGGCTCCACGAACTGGAAGAGAAACGCAGGGAAATCCTTTCCGGGGGAGAAGAGCGGGAAAGGGGGATCTGGGAGCTTCAGCACCTCCTGGAGGAGAAGGCGGTCGAGTTGAGGAAACTGAAGAACCGGCTGGAGCACCTCGAGGAGGAACTACGGGAAAGCCTCTCAAAACTCGAAAGTATCCTCGGGCAGGATATCGAACGATAGGTTTATGAGTTAGGTTTTCCTAATTTCTGCGGTGGTGACCGTGTTCAGAATGGAGAGACTCCGATTCGGTACGGCCGGGATACCCCTGTCAACCCCGAAACGCTCGACGATAAACGGTATAATTCAGGTTCGAAACCTCGGTTTGGATGCTATGGAGCTTGAGTTCGTCAGAGGGGTTAACCTGAAGCCGGAACTTGCGAAGAAAGTAAAGTACGTTGCCAGAAAGCATGATGTTGTGCTCACGGCACACGCTCCGTATTACATCAACCTCAACGCAAAGGAGAAGGCCAAGGTGGAGGCGAGCAAGAGGAGAATAATCGAGAGCGCGGAGAGGCTGCATCAGGCGGGTGGCTG
The DNA here is from genome assembly GCF_002214525.1 of Thermococcus sp. P6. Taxonomy (NCBI): domain Archaea; kingdom Methanobacteriati; phylum Methanobacteriota; class Thermococci; order Thermococcales; family Thermococcaceae; genus Thermococcus; species Thermococcus sp. P6. The sequence continues at coordinate 63,005 of NZ_CP015104.1, read as the reverse complement.
GAGCGTCGTCTTTCACGCGGGTTATTACCTCAAACAGAACCCCGAGAGGGTTTACGAGAGGATAAAGGCGGAGCTGAAAGATGTCGTAAAGACCCTTCAGGAGGGGGGCGTTGAGGTCTGGGTAAGGCCGGAGATAACGGGCAAGCCAACCCAGTTCGGTAGCCTGAAGGAACTCGTTAAACTGAGCGAGGAGCTCGAGATGGTTCTGCCGACCATAGACTTCGCCCACTGCCACGCCAGAAACGGGGGGAAGTTCAACACCGCAGAGGAGTGGCGAGAGGTGTTGAGCTTTATGGAGGACCGCCTCGGCAGGGATGCACTCGACAACATGCACATCCACATAAGCGGCATAAACTACACCTCAAAGGGTGAGAGGAACCACCTGAACCTTCAGGAGAGCGATATGAACTGGGAGGACCTAATGAGGGTTCTCAAGGAGTTCAGGGTGAAGGGGGTTGTGATAAGCGAGAGCCCGAACATCGAGGGAGACGCCCTCCTGATGAAGAGGAAATACGAGGAGATAAAGGTCTGATCCATTTTCTCCCGGGCGCTTCATCGACCTCAATCAAAATTTTATAAGGTGAAGGTTCCAGAAGAGGATGATGTCGAGGCTTTCGAAGATCTTCCTGCTGGTTCCCATAACGTTCCTGCTGGTCTTCTTCTACCTTCCCTTAGCCAGCATACTGAAAACGGGCCTCTGGGATGGTGGTTTTACCCTTCGTTACCTCCTCTCGGTTCTTTCGAACGAATACCACCGGAGGGTCATCCTCTTCACGATAAGCCAGGCCATCGGTTCAACGCTCCTGACCCTTTTACTGGGCCTTCCCGGGGCCTATATCTTCGCGAAGTACGACTTTCCGGGAAAGGGGCTCGTAAAGGCCATTCTGACGGTTCCCTTCGTCATGCCGAGCGTTATGGTGGCCCTGGGGTTCATACTCCTCTTCGGGAAGAGCGGAATACTGACGGACATCATAGGGCGGGACCTGGGGATAGTCTACTCGTGGAAGGGCATACTCCTCGCCCACGCCTTCTACAACTTCCCCGTGGTGGTGCGCATGGTCTCCTCCCTGTGGCAGAGGGTGAACCCGCACTACGAGGAGGCCGCCATGTCGCTGGGGGCGAGGGGGTGGAGGCTGTTCTGGAGGGTTACCCTGCCGCTGATCTCGCCGGCCATCTTTGCCTCGGCGATGCTCACCTTCGTCTTCTGCTTCCTTAGCTTCTCGATTCCCCTCATAATCGGGGGTTACCACTACGCCACGATGGAGGTGGACATATTCACCTCGATAATGGTCCTGCTCGACTTCAGAACCGGCGCCGCCGTGGCCATAATCCAGATAACCCTGAGTATGGGCTTCATGTACCTCTACCTCAGGGCCCTCGACGCCTACGCCCGGCGCGAGGAGCAGAGGGTTTTTAGAAAGCCGATTCCCTTCACGAGACGTGACTGGCTGAGCATTAAAGGCCTCCTTGTGGGCCTTTATTCCCTGATCGTCTTCATCTTCATAGTATCGCCCCTGCTGGCGGTTCTCTACGATTCCCTGCGCTTCAACGACTCATGGAGCCTTGAGAACTACAGGAGGATGCTCTCCCCGGAGTACAACCCGATGTTCGGGACCACAACGCTCGACGTCGTGAGGAACTCCCTCACCTTTGGTGCGGCGACGGTTTTTCTCTCGATTCTCGTGGCACTTCCCGTATCATACGCTCTCCACCGCTGGAACTTCAGGGGAAAGAGGCTTTTCGACGTTCTGATAATGCTCCCGCTGGGCAGCTCGGCCGTAACCCTCGGCCTCGGCTACATACGGCTCTTTCACGCCACGCCCCTCTACTTCACGCCGTGGATAATAATCGCGGCCCACACGGTTATAGCCTATCCCTTCGTCCTGAGGGCGGTCTCAACGTCCCTGAAGAAGATAAAGCCGAACCTCCGGGAGGCGGCCCTAAGTCTTGGGGCAAAGGAATGGACGGCCTTTCTCAGGGTGGAGCTCCCGCTGGCCCTCGGAGGGGTCATCGTGGGGGCGATATTCGCCTTCGCAATGAGCATAGCCGAGCTCGGTGCCACCTACATGCTCGCCAAGCCAGAGTACACGACCATGACCGTGGCGATATACAAGTTCCTCGGATCGAGACAGTTCGGTCCGGCCTCGGCACTGGCGGTTCTCCTCATGGTTGTCTCGACCTTCGCATTCCTGATAATCGAAAGGGTCGGTGAAGAGGCATGGTTCGGGTAGAGCTGAGGGGTATCGTGAAGGAGTGGGAGAGTTTCAGGCTTGAGATCGATCTAAGCGTGAAGGACGGCGAGCTTCTCACCCTTCTCGGCCCGAGCGGTTGCGGGAAAACGACAACCCTCAGGATAATAGCCGGGTTCGAGAGGCCCGATAGGGGGGAGGTGCTCTTCGACGGGCGGCCCGTTAACGATCTACCGCCTTACAGACGGGGAACTGGGATAGTCTTTCAGGATTACGCCCTGTTTCCACACATGACGGTTTTCAAGAACGTGGCCTTCGGTCTCGAGATGAAGGGACTCCCGGGGGGCGAAATCAGAAAGAGGGTTAAGCGGGCCCTCGAGCTCGTCGGACTGGAAGGCCTCGAAAACCGCTATCCAGAACAGCTCTCGGGGGGCCAGCAACAGCGCGTGGCTCTGGCGAGGGCGCTGGTGATAGAGCCCGAGGTTCTCCTCCTCGACGAGCCGCTGAGCAACCTCGATGCGAAGATAAGGGAACGCCTGAGGGGAGAGATAAGGATGATCCAGCGCGAGCTCGGAATCACGGTAATCTACGTGACCCACGACCAGGAGGAGGCCATGGCGGTAAGCGACAGGATAGCCGTTATGAACGTCGGAAGGGTTGAGGATGTTGGTAAACCTCTGGAGCTCTATTACCACCCGCGGACCGAGTTCGTGGCCCGGTTTCTGGGCCTGAGCAACATACTCGACCTTGAGGCGAAAGGGGGGATGGCCTGCGCCGGAAAGCTGTGCTTCAAGGTGGGGAAAAACGGTCCGGTTAGGATATTCTTCCGGCCTGAGAGCGTCTACTTAAAACCCGGCGATGGCGCGGAGGTTCTGGACCACGAGCTTCTGCCCGGCAGGGTAAGGTTAAAGCTCGGAGTGGGCGACGAGGTTATCATCGCGGAGCGCTTTTTGAGTGAGCTTCCCTTCGACGTTGAGGCCCTTCCTGATAGGGTCGGGGTTGAGGTGAGGCACTTCTCGGTTCTCGAGTGATACCTCCTCTCAATTTTTGACATTTTTATGTTATAAAAACCTTTAAAAAAACCAGTTTTTAGCAGAGAGCAGTTAATCAATGGGGTGGTGCTCATGGGGTGGTTTGAGGACTACTTCGAGTTTGAGAAGTACAACACGGACATGAGAACCGAAGTGCTCGCCGGAATAACGACCTTCATGACGATGGCATACATCCTCTTCGTTAACCCGGCCATACTCAGCGATGCCATGGGTAAGGAGGCCTTCAACTCACTCGTAGCCGTCACGGCCCTCGCCTCGGGCTTTGCAACGATCCTAATGGCCCTATACGCTAAAAAACCCTTCGCCCTTGCCCCGGGAATGGGGTTGAACGCCTACTTCGCCTACAACGTGGTCCTGCATATGGGCTACGACTGGCGCGTCGCCCTCGCCGCGGTTTTCGTTGAGGGTCTGATCTTCATAGTTCTCAGCGTTACAAAGGTCAGAAGTGCCGTGATCCACGCCATTCCGATAAGCCAGAAGTACGCCGTCGGTGCCGGAATAGGTCTCTTCCTGACCCTCATAGGCCTGAACGACGTCGGCCTTTTAACCGCCTCCGTAACCGAGGCCGGGGTGCTTAACTCCACGGGGCTTAACGACGCTGCCCTGCTCAGGGGGGAGACCCTTCTCTTCTTCTTCGGCCTGTTCCTTGCGGCCCTTCTGATTTCCCTCCGCATCAGGGGGGCACTGCTCATATCGATCCTGACGACAAGTGTCCTCGGCTGGATAACGGGTTTCGCCCCGTGGCCTGACCACGTATTCTCGACCCCGGAACTCAGCTACACCTTCATGAAGATGGACCTTAAGGGACTCCTCAACGTCGGGGCCATAGGGGTTATCTTCGCCTTCTTCATGGTGGACTTCTTCGACACGCTGGGAACGGTAACGGGGCTGAGCGCCAAGGCGGGCTTTCTGACGAAGGACGGGAAGGTGCCCGATGCCGAAAAGGTTCTCCTCACCGATGCCGTGGGAACAACGGTTGGAGCCATCCTCGGAACATCTACGGTTACGACCTACATCGAGAGTGCCGCTGGAATAGAAGAGGGCGGAAGAACCGGGATGACGTCCCTCGTTACAGGCCTGCTCTTCCTCGGCATAGGACTGTTCATAGCACCTCTGGCGCAGGCCATACCCGCCTTCGCAACGGCCCCGGCCCTCGTCATAGTGGGTTACTTCATGATAAGCGCCGTCAAGGAGATCGACTTCTCAGACCACACCGAGGCCATTCCGGCGTTCCTCGTGCTCGTTACTATACCCTACACCTACTCGATAGCCCACGGCATCGGCGTCGGGTTCATCAGCTACACCCTGCTGAAACTCTTCAGCGGACGGGCAAGGGAGCTCCATCCGCTCATGTACGTTCTGGCGGCGGTGTTCGCGATTTACTTCGCCTACCTCGGAGGGCTCTTTTAACCGCGTTCCTCCCTTTGAACTTCCTCCCCTTTTCTATTACTAACGAACCTCTCAAGGACGTCGGGACACTCCTCCCTGATGAACCTTGCGAAGTCCCTTATCCTTTCGACCGTTATCTCGCTAACGTAGTGCTCGAACTGGCAGGCGTCCTTCTCGGCCGTCTCCCGTGGGACGCCGAGAATATCGGCGAAGAAGCTCGTAAGGAGGAGGTGCTTTGAGTATATCTCACTGCCCACGCGCTTGCCCTCTTCCGTGAGAAGTATCCTGTCGTACTTCTCGTAATCCACGAGTCCCCTCTCACTGAGCCGTCTAAGAGCATCTACGACACTCGGGGGCTTTACATTCAGCATTCTGGAGATGTCCTTGATCCTTATAACGCCCTTGTTCCTGTACAGGATGTACATCGCCTCAATGTACTCCTCTTCCCTCTTGCTCAGGTTCAAAGTCATCACCCTGTTAGGTTACCCAAAAATATTTAAGTAGTTTTTGCATCGAGGAAGGGCAAAGCTTATAAGAGCGTTCCTGCATTTTTCCCCGGGGTGTGGGCCGGTAGCTCAGCCTGGTTAGAGCGCGGGGCTTTTAACCCCGTGGCCGCGGGTTCGAATCCCGTCCGGCCCGCCAGAAAAAAACCCTTCTTCGAACCTTTTTCAGAAGTCTGGAAGACAGCGTTAAACGCGGTCAAGTACGCCCTGGCGGGCTACGTCGGACCCTACATATACTTCACGCACCCTGAGATGTTCCTGATAACCGTGCACCCATGGACGATGAGCACCGCCCTTAAGGTACTCTACGAGCTGGCGGCGACGCTCCTCGTGATGTACATACTCGCAATAGCTCTAACGGGATGGTTCAAGAAGAACCTGAGGAAGGAGGTCCGGGCGGTTCTGGCCGTAGTGGGCCTGATATCGGCCACACTCCACCCGGTACCCATAGCATTTGGAGCTGCGATCGTGGTTGCGCTCAGGGTCTTTGGGGATAAGCTCTGAGTTTCCCTTTCCCGTTTTTCTTTAAAATCCCAGAGATCCCGCTGAAAATTGCTGGAAGACCTCAGGAACCTTAACCCCTGAAAAGGATAAAATCCGGGAATTAAAGAAATTAAAGGGTCTTTTTAATCTCTTCGAGGGCTTCCCCGATCTTCAAAACGTTTTTTACCCTGCCCTGCGCGAGCTCCTTCCTTCCGCCGCCACCTCCGCCGGCGACTTTCGTTATGATCCTCGCCAGATCCCCTGCCTTCAGCTCAAGGGAGTTACCCACGGCAACCACGAAGTGTCCCTCCCTGCTGAAGAGGACGACAACGCGGTCGTCCTTCCTGAGCCTCTCCGCGATCTCCCTGAGGTGTCCCACAGAGCCCTCAACCGTAGCCCCTATGAATTCCCTTCCGTTGATTCTCTCCGTCCTCTCCTCAAGCTCGTGAACAAGGAGTCTGGCAATCTCCTTCTTGAGCCTTTCGACCTCTTTTCTGGCCTGCTTCCACTCGTTGAAGAATCTCTCGGCCGTTTCCGGGACCTTTTCCGGTGGAACGCGGAAGATTTCAGCCGTCTTCCTGAGTATCTCCTCCGTCTCCTGCATCCACTTTACGGCCGCATCACCGGCGGCGAAGATTATCCTCTCCACCCCATCCTGTATGCGTTCCGTTCTGAGGATCTTTATCGGACCTATGAGGCCGGTGTTCGGCAGGTGAGTCCCACCGCAGGCCTGAACGTCCCAATCCTCGATTTTAAGGACGCGGATGATCCTTCCCGGGACGACCCCTCCCTGATAGAGTCTGAAGCCGTATTTCTGCTCCGCCTCGGTCCTCGGAAGCCATTCCCAGCGTACCGGTCTGTTCTCCATAACCACGCGGTTGGCCAGACGCTCGATCTCCCTGAGCTCCTCATCGCTTATGCGCTTGTAGTGGGCTATGTCAAGCCGGGCCCAGTCCTTTGAGAGCTGCGAGCCGGCCTGCCAGACGTGCTTTCCAAGGACCCTGACGAGGGCACCCATGAGAACGTGAGTCCCCGTGTGGTGGCGCATGTGCCCTATCCTCCGCTCCCAGTCGATCCTTCCGTGGATCTTCTGGCCCTCTGAAAAGGCTTCAGGCTTCTCGACCCTGTGGAGGATCACCTTCCCGACCTTCTGGACGTCGAGCACCTTTACCCCGTTCAGCTCACCGAGATCGCAGGGCTGACCGCCCCCTTCGGGATAGAAGGCCGTCCCGTCGAGAACGACCCAGTCGTCTATGACCTTCAGCACGGTGCCATCGAACTCCTTCATGAAGGGATCCTCGTAGTAGAGCGTCCTCGTGTCGGGGAGGTCCTTGACGAGCTCGAAGTCGACGGCATACTCTTTGGCCTCCTTCCGGGTCTTCTCCGCTCCCTTCGCAACGAGGGTGTAGAAGTTGTCCGGGATTTCTACCTCTATCCCTTCCTCCCGGGCCACCTCTGCTACTATCTCGGGCGTCAGTCCGTGGCTCTCGTAGAAAAGTATGAGGTCCTCGAGGGGTATCTTCTTTTCTCCGGCCTTCTTCAGGCGGGAGATTTCTCTTCTCACGAGATCGCTTCCCCGTTTCAGGGTCTCAGCGTAGCGCTTTTCTTCGACGTTGACCATGTCGAGGATTGTTTCCTCCATCTCCCTGAACTCGGGGAAAGTTGGCGAGAGGGCCTTTATGTGCATCGCCACTATCTCGGACAGCGGGAGCTCCAGACCGAGTTCCCGGAGGTGTCTTATGCTCTTCCTTATGAGGAGCCTCGCGAGGTAACCCGCCTTGACGTTGGAGGGCACAACCCCATCGGCCAGCATGAAGGTCAGAGCCTTTGTGTGGTCCGCTATGGCGTAGATCAGTTCGTAGGGCCTGACAGCCTTTTCAAGCTCCTCAACGCTTACGCCGACGCGTTCGGCCACCTTACGACGAAGAACCTTCAGATCGCCCATGTCCTCGATGTCGAACATCCCGGCGAGTCTGGAGTTCTCCATCAGTATTCTCTCGTCTATCCTCTCGATCCCGGCCATCCTCTTCAGAGGTTCGACGACGTAACCGAGAACCGCATCATAAGCAGTAGGAGTCCCCTGGCTCATCCAGACGAGCCTCTCGAGACCGTATCCCGTGTCAACGACCTTCGTCTCCATGGGAACGTATTTCTCCCCCTTGATCTCCACGACCTCTCCGGCCGACGCGTTCTCGGGGGCCTTCTTATACTGCATGAAGACGAGGGTTGCCACCTCCAGACCCCTGTACAGAACTTCAAAGGCCGGCCCCGCGTTTCCACCACCGGACCAGGGGTTCTCCTTGAAGGTTATGTCCTCAGCCTTCATGCCCAGCTTTTTGGTGAAAAACTCGAAGGCGAGCTCAACCGTCTCGTCCATCCAGTAAACGGGCCTTCCGGGGTAGTTGAAGGCATGGTGGGCCATCATCTCGAATATCGTGAAGTGCCTGCCCGTTATCCCCACGTTGTCTATGTCAGTGAACCTTATCGAGGGCTGGCTTATCGTGAGGGGATTCGCCGGAGGATCGGCTTCACCGCTTATAACCCACGGCTGGAAGTCCATTATGCTTGCTCCAACGAGAAGAACGTCGTCCCTCCACCTCGGCAGCACCGGGAAACGCTTCACCCGTCCGTGGCCGTGCTCCTCAAAGAACCCGAGGAAAGTTTCCCGCATCTCCTCGAGGGTGTACTTCTTCGGTATTCCCGGCTTTCCTATGAAGGAGTACTCGTCACACGGCGGGTCCCCGCAGGTTTCCCTGTCCGGATCGAGCGTCCAGAAGAACTTTCCGCAGACCTTACATCTCTTCCTTACCCATCCCTCTTCCCTGAACATTCTGGTGGTCATGTCCATCGCCATAAGCCTCACCTTCTTACCGACCCATTAAGGGGTGCTCTAAAAAGACTTTCGCTACTCATCGTCGTCGTTGAGCAGGATTATAGGAAACTTTATCTCCTTCAAAAGCTCAACCATCCTGTTGTAGGTCCTCCTCTGGACCTCGAGCCTGTGCCTTAAGTTGGCGTTCTCTATGGCGAGGCGGTTCGCTTCGTCCACCTTCAGCCTGAGCTGCATCTTGACCTCGGTCAGCTGATCCTCAAGCTCCCGAAGGGAGCGCTCGAGCCTCTCTATTTCCTCTAGGTACTTCCTACAGACCCTTTCCCTTATCATACCGGTCAGCCCCGCGAAACCTCCTCATCCATCAGGGGGCTCCAGACTCATCATCCCGGAGTCTTTGTATCCCATGGTTAATAACGTTATCCATTAAACATACCTGAAGTGGCGCTGCTTCGTGAGAAGGATCGAGGCGTGGAGAATGAAAAGGAAGGCGAGGGGGTGATCAACCCCTCAGGAGTTCCCTGACGAACGATACAACGGCTCCAACCTCCACGTCCTTCTGCTCGCCCGTTTCCATGTCCCTCACAACGACCCTTCCCGAAGTCAGGTCCCGCCTTCCTATCAGGATCACGTAGGGGACGCCAAGCCTTCCGGCGTGTTCAAGGGCCTTCCGCAGCTTCCTGCCCTTAAGCTCGTAGTCGGCCCTTACATCCGCCCTCCTGAGGGACGAAACCAGACCCACGGTGGTCCTCTTCACCTCCGGGTCATCCCCTATCGGGATGAGGTAAACGTCCGGTCTGAGCTTTGGCTCCGGGAGGAGGCCCTTCCACTCGAGGATCGGGATAAGCCTTTCGATCCCTATTGCAAAACCCGTGGCGGGCGTGGGTTTACCCCCGAAAACGCTTATGAGGTTGTCGTACCTCCCGCCGCCCCCAACGGAGCCTATGCCGAGATCGTTTGGAACCATCGCTTCAAAAACCACGCTCGTGTAGTAATCAAAGCCCCTCGCGATGCCGAGATCCACGAGTACGTGATCCTTAACACCGTAGGCATCGAGCAGGTCCACCAGTTCGTAGAGCCTTTTGATCTCCTCCTCAGCCCCTCTGCCCGTGAAGAGCTCCTCCGCCTTTGGAAGAGCCTCATCGGGCTTCCCCCTGATCCCAATCAGAGAGAGAACCTTATCGATCCCCTCACGGGTTAGCCCGAAGTCCCTCAGGGCTGAGATGAAATCCTCCCTGCTGAGCTTGTCCTTCTTGTCTATGAGCCTCATCAGGCCGACGTCGTCTTTAACGCCGAGCATCCTCGCGAACTCATCCAGCAGAACCCTGTCGCCGATGTTGACGGTGAAGTCCCTGAGGCCGGTGTTCAGGTAACTCTCAACGAAGAGCGCTATAACCTCGGCATCCGCCTCAACCCTATCGCTCCCAAGGAGTTCCACCCCGGCCTGCCAGAACTCCCTGTAACGCCCGCTCTGAGGTTCCTCGTAGCGGAACATGTTGGCTATGTAATACCACTTCACGGGTTTTGGAGCGTTCTGGAAGGAGTTCACGTAGAGCCTTGCAACGCTCGAGGTCATGTCCGGTCGCAGGGAGACTTTCCTACCACCCTTGTCCTCGAAGGCGTAGAGCTGTTCCACCACCTCCTCACCGCTCCTCAGCTGGAACAGGGTGGTGTACTCAAACGTCGGTGTGAGGACCTCGTGAAAGTTATAGCGTTCGAACACCTCACGTATCCTCTCGAACACCCATCTCCTCGCAGCCATCTCTTCCGGCAGGAGGTCCCTTGTACCCTTAATCCTTTCGAGCTTAACCGCCATCGACGATCCCCATCTTAGAAAAACCGGGGGGATTAAAAGTTTAACCCGGGTAACTCAGGCGGCCGAGATCATGAGAAGGTATATCCCCACCACTCCCTCCACCATCATCTGGGCACCTATGGCCATCGTGAACATACCGATTATCCTTACGAAGACCCCGAGGGTGGTCTTACTAACGTTTTTGATGACGTAAAGGGTTATGAACATAGTGAAGGCCGTGAGCAGTATGGCTATGAATATAGCTACGGTTGCGTGATAGAGGCCCTTCTCGGCCGTAAGGGTTATCGCCGTCGTTATCGCGGCCGGTCCGGCTATAAGAGGTGTCGCAACGGGAACGGCAGCAAGGGCGAGGATGTTCTTCTCCCTTTTCAGTGTCAGCATCCCCCCGCTCTCGAGGGCCTCGAGGCCTATCTTGAAGAGCACGAAGCCGCCGGCAACCCTCAGAGCGTTTATATCGATGTGGAAGATCTGCTGAAGGATTATCTGTCCCGTGACGGCGAAGGTGAGGAGCAGGAGAAAGCCTATCAGGTTCGCCCTTACGATGAGGGTCTTTATGTCCTCTATGTGGAAATCCTCTCTGAGGAGGCTAACGAGGAGTACCTTATCGCTCGGGTCTATCATGATGAGCATGAAGAGTGCGGAGCTTAGTATCGAAAGCAACTCGCCCATGTTCACCGCTTCGATGGGAGGTTTATAAACCTAAGGCCTATGGGAGTAGAGCCACTTGAGGAGAGGGGGCGTTATGATGGTTGTGGCGAAGACCATGAGAATGGCCACGGTGAGTGCATCACCACCTATGAGGCCACTCCCCATCGCCACGGCGAGCATGGCGAGCTCAACACCCATCCTTGGAATCATGCCGATGCCGATTCTCAGCGAGGAATCCCAGCTGAAGCCGGAAAGTCTGGCACCAAGACCACATCCGAGGACCTTGCTCAATATCGCTGCCACGGTGTAGATAACGGCAAAGAGGCCCGCGTGGAGTATGTAGCCCAGCTCAATCCTCATGCCCACCTCAACGAAGAAGAGGGGTATAAAGAGGGAGTATCCCAGAACGTTCATATGGTCCATTATACCCTTCTTTCTGCTGCTCTGACCGAGGGCCAGACCCACCAGATAGGCACCGAGGATCGAGGCGAGGTTAAGGTGCTCGGCGAGGTAGGCGAAGACTATCAGGAAGACGAGGGCAAAGGCCGTCTCTGACTCCGGAAGGTCGATGCGGGAGATCGCCCTGAAAGTCCGGTCGGCCAGTCCCGGTCCGAAGTAGAGAAAGAAGAACAGGAGGAGAGAGACGGAAACGATGACCTCCGCGAGGGTTGCGTAGTTTATCTCCCCGCCCCTTATTATCGAGAGGGCAACGGTCAGCACGAGGATTCCAAGGACGTCATCGACAACCGCAGCAGCTAAGATGGTCGTTCCTTCCTTCGTGTTGAGCTTCCTGAGTTCCATGAGGACCCTGACAGTTATGCTGACGCTCGTGGGAGTCATCATGGCCCCGTAGAGAACGGCCTCGTGGATGGGAACGAAGAAGTAGGCAACCGCGAACCCGAAGATAAAGGCCACCAGAACCCCGGTACCGGCAACCACAACGCTCTGCCTGCCAACGCGCCTGAACTCCTCCAGCTCGCTTTCAAGACCCGCTATGAAAAGCAGGAGGAGGACGCCGAGGTTGGAGAACTGTCCTATAACTGGATTGGTGTCAAAAAAGATCCCTATGAGCAGTCCCCCGAAGATCTGGCCCAGAACCACCGGCTGGCCCATTCTCTCGAACAGGTAACCCATCAGTTTTGCCGTTGCGAGCATCAGCGATATCAACAGCAGTATCTCCATGTCAATCCCTCGAGAACGCCCATTTAAGGAGGAAAGGCGTTATCAGGGTTGTGATCATCACCATGCTCACGGGTATGGAGAAGGTCCCCCTATCGAAGACGCCCTCGCTGAGGCCTATGTTGGCTATTATCAAAGCCACCTCCATCCTTGGGATCATGCCAACCCCTATCTGGATGGATTCGCCTGCTTTGAAGCCCGAAATCAGGCCCCCTATACCGCAGCCCACTATCTTACCGACTATGGCGATGATTGCATAGACGAGGGCGAAGGCCCCAACGTGCTCGAAGACCCATACGTTAGTTTCCACGCCTATGCTGACGATGAAAACAGGTATGAAGAGGGAATAGCCGATCGTCAGGGTTTTTCTTGTTATTTCCCTCGCTTCAGAGCTTCCCCCAACGAGGAGGCCGGCGAGGTAAGCCCCGGTTATCCCCGCCAGCTGGAACTGCTCGGCTATGTAGGCGAAGATCAGCATTATGGCTATGGCGGATGCCGTAAGGGTTTCCGGAACGTTTATCCTCTCGGAGATCTTGAGGGCCTCCTTAACCGCGGGGCTGCCAAGGATGATACCGAGGAGGAAGAACAGCCCGACCTCGCCGAGGATTATCAGTACGTCCATCGGATAAACGCTTCCCTTCGTGTTCATCGCGACGAGGACGGTCAGGATTATTATACCGAGAACGTCATCTACAACCGCGGCAGCTAAGATGGTCGTCCCGACCCTCGTCCCCAGCTTCTTCATCTCCATTAGGATGCTGGTCGTAAGGCCAACGCTCGTAGCCGTTAGAACTCCGCCAAGAAAGAGCGCCTGTATGTTCGAATAACCCCAGGCGAGGGCTCCGATGTAGCCCAGAATGAAGGGAGTCACCACACCGAGAACCGCGATCAGAAAAGCCGGAACTCCAACGCTCTTGAACTCCTCAATGTTGGTCTCCAGACCGGCAAGGAAAAGGAGCATGACAACGCCGAGTTCGGCGATGAGCTTCACGCTCTCGTCGTAGGCAACCAGGGAAAGAAGGGAAGGACCTATCAGGATGCCCCCAAGCAGCTGTCCTAAAGCCGCTGGAAAGCCGAAGCGAAGGGTGAGGTATCCGAAGAGCTTCGCAACTATGAGTATCAGTGCCAGTTCCAGGAAGACGTCCATGATTACCACCCCCTGAGTTCAGGATCAGGCAGAGACTATCCTGATGAGTCTTACGATGTCTTTAACCTCGAGCACACCGTGTACGCGGTTTTCATTATCGATGACCGGAAGGTGATGCTTTCCGGTTTCAAGCATTACCCTTATCGCCCGTCCGAGATCGTCGTCAACGTGGATGGTTACGGGTTTCCTTACCATAACATCCTTAACGAGCGAGCCATGGCTCACGGAGTACTTTTTAAGGAGCCCCAGACCAACTACGGAGTACCCCTTCGGGGGCTCAAAGAAGTGGAGGAGGTCCTTCATAGTTATGAATCCAAGGAGCCTTCCCTCATCGTCAACGACCACCGCCGAGGTCTCCTCTCCCCTGAGGCTCCGGATGAGTTTTGAAAGGGAATCCTCCGGATGGAGAAGCAGGATGTCCCTGTTCATGACGACTTTCACGGGAACTTTGGAGATGTAGCGAACGTTGTAACCGATCTCCTCCTTCCTCTTAAGGTGAAGAAGCCTCCTCTTGGTGTGGATGATCTTCAGCTTCGTTGATTTGGCGTTCTCTGACCTGGCTTTCTTGAAACCCTCTCCGGGCATGTTTACACCAGCGTCTACCTTGTCCCATCTCCCCTTAAAGGTTTCGGAAGTTTGCCGGCTTCACGTGTTTTACGGAAGGGGGATGATGTAGATGAAATCCAGATTCCGGTGGAGGGTTATCGAAAGTAAAAGCGCGATGAAGAGAAGGTCCAGCCTCCCTTTAATTACCATTTTAATGTTAAATTTTTGAGATTTTTTCACCGTTATTAACCACAAACCTGCCAAAAAATTTTTAAGGGAACGCACGGAATCCCACCAAGGGAAACATGGTTTCCGGAAAAACATACGATGCTGTTATAATAGGTGCCGGCCCGGCAGGACTGTTTGCGGCCTACGAGCTGGCCGAAAGGAGCGATTTTAGGGTTCTGATAATCGACGAGGGAGGGGACATCGACCAGAGGACGTGCCCGATGTACGAGCTCGGGTACTGCATAGGCTGTCAGCCCTGCCATGTGATGAGCGGCGTCGGTGGTGCGGGTGGCCTGAGCGACGGCACGATAAACCTGAGACCCGACATAGGCGGTGATCTGAGGGAGCTCACGGGCGATGAGAACTACGCGTGGCAGCTCGTCTGGGAAGTCGATCAGATCTTCCTCAAACATAAGGGCCCGAAGGACCTGTTCAGGGGCGACCCCGAGCAGGTGAGGTACTGGGAACAGAGATCGGCGCAGGCAGGGGTGAAGTTCATACCGATAATCCAGAGGCACATAGGCTCGGACAGAACGCCCGAGGTAATAGCAGACATAAAAAGGCACCTCGAGGGCAAAGGCGTGGAGTTCATGCTCTGGACAAAGGCACTGAACGTAGGAAAGGGCTACGTGAGGGTGAAACGGGGAAAGGACACCTTTGAGATAAAGGGGAGGTACGTGATAGTGGCCCCCGGCAGGGGAGGGGCGGACTGGTTTCAGGAAGTCGCCGAAAGGATCGGCATCAGGGCGAGGCACGGGCCGATAGACGTGGGCGTCAGGGTAGAGGTGCCGGCCATAGTCATGGAGCCCATAACGAGCATAAACCACGACCCCAAGTTCCACATTTACACCGAAACCTACGACGACTTCGTGAGGACCTTCTGCACCAATCCAAACGGTTTCGTCGTTGAAGAACGCTACGACGGTTACGTTGGGGTGAACGGCCACTCCATGCACGGGAAGAAGAGCAACAACACCAACTTCGCCTTTCTCAGCAGAATCGAACTCACGGAGCCGGTTGAGGACACCACCGCCTACGGGAAGAGCATAGCCCGGCTTGCAACGACAATAGGCGGAGGGAAACCGATACTCCAGAGGCTCGGCGATCTGAGGCGCGGAAGGAGGAGCACGTGGGGAAGGATAAGGCGGAGTGATGTGGAGCCAACCCTGAAGCACGTTACCCCGGGGGACGTAGCCATGGCCCTGCCGCATCGAGTCGTTACCAACATCCTCGAAGGACTGGAAAAGCTCGACAGGGTTCTTCCGGGGGTGGCCAGCGATCACACTCTGCTCTACGCCCCGGAGATAAAATACTACGCCATGAAAGTTGAGGTCGATGAGAACCTCGAGACGAGCATCGAGGGAATATTCGTTGCCGGAGACGGTGTGGGCCTTAGCAGGGACATCGTTAACGCCGCCGCCACAGGGATTCTGGCGGCGAGGGGGATACTCAAAAAGGAAGGTCTCTACACGGAAAAAGACTTCAGGAAACCCGGCAACTGGAAGGCAAAGATCGAAAGTGATGGTTGAGGGCAAAAGCTATATAGGGCAAACGGGATAAGGCAAACTTGGGGGGAGCCATGGATACAATCAAAAGGCTACTTCCAATGAAAACTGGCAACGTTCTCGTGGAATACGGCTCAAGGGACCACCCTGAGAGGGTGTTCTACGATATACTCACCGGCTGGAGGAAGATGGGAATAACCCCGCTCGTGGTTGACGTATGGGATACGCTCCACATCTTCCTTCAGAACCTGAGGTTCTCGGGGATGGAGCTTGAGGTGGATGATGTTCCGGTGATAAAAGAAAGGGGAAGGATCAACAGCGGCATGGTGATCGGTAGAGTTGACGTGATAGAGGACTTTGAACGCCACATCGGTCTGTACTCAAGGGTGGCAAAGAAAGTGCCGGAGAGGAGCAGGGATCATACAATAGTACTTGGAGTGGAGAAGTTCTCGTTCACCTTCCTCGACGATCCACCGAAGGTAGAGAGGTACTTCGAGGTGGTACACAGACGATACCTGCCGCTCAGGAACTATATGGCTTTTCTGTTCCTGAACACGGACGTAGCCTCGGAATACCTCACGAAGAGATTCGAGCAGGACTCGGAGTACGTTCTCAGGGTTTCCGGTCGGGAGGTCAGCATTCTTAAATCCCCGGGGGTGGTCGAATGAAGTTTGGAGAGTACCTTCGGGGGATAGAGAAAGGCGAAAGCGTGCTCATAGAACACACCTCGCTTTCCAATCATCCCCTTCTCTTCCACACCATAGGCGAAACTTACGGATGGGAAAAGATACTGGTCGTGGACATTATAGACTCGCTCCTGCCCGTACTCGGGTGGCTCAACGCCGCGGGGCTTCAGGTGCCAATGAGCATCGCCAGAATAAAGGCCGGCGGTATCTCCAACTGGGGGAGGGTGGTCCTTGAGTTAAACCCCCACAAAGATCCGGGGATATTCCTGACCATATTCACTAAGAAACTGAAGGAGTACTACTCCGAAAACCCCGGGACGGTGACGGTGATACTGAACCCCGAGAGGGTTATCCCAATACAGGGCGGTGACAGACGCCTCATCCTGTCTCTGGCCAACCTTGCATCGGCCTTCCTTGGAAACCCGAACAGGAAAACCTTCTACTTTGTAAACAGGGAGATAGCCGACAGGAGCTATCTGGCATTGCTTGAGGAAACCTTTACGAGGGTTCTCGTTGTGGAGAACGACGGAAAGACCAGAATAGCAAAATCGCCCCGCTGAAGCGACTGTCTATGAGGGAACGGGAATGACGGTGAAGTGCAGGTTATGCGGGAGACCGGCTTTTATCAAGCTCCACTACCCAAGGACCTACCTGTGTCGGGAGCATTTTATCGAATACTTCGAGCGGAAGGTCCGGAGAACCATAGAGAGGTATAAGCTCCTCAAACCGGATGAGAGGGTCTTAGCTGTCGTGAGCGGGGGTAAGGACTCGGCCGTCACAGCTTACGTTCTCAAAAAACTCGGCTACGATATCGAATGCCTTCACATCAACCTCGGAATAGGGGAGTACTCGGAGAAGAGCGAGGAATACGCAAGGAAACAGTGCGAGGCCTTTGAGGTTCCCCTCCACGTCGTCCGGGTTAAGGAGCTTCTCGGTAAGGGAATCGGGGAAGTCAGAACCAGGAGGCCGGTCTGTTCCTACTGCGGGCTGACGAAGAGGTACATCTTCAACAAATTCGCCTACGACAACGGGTTCGATGCCGTCGCCACCGGCCACAACCTCGACGACGAGGCGAGCTTCATATTCGCCAGCCTGATGAACTGGAACACGGATTATCTAGCCAAGCAGGGGCCTGTAACACCCTCACAGTTCAATGGAAAGCTCGTAAAGAAGGTTAAACCCCTCTATGAACTAACTGAGCGGGAGATCGTGGCCTACGCTCTGGCGGAGGGGATAAAGTACCTCATGGATGAATGTCCTCATGCTGTGGGAGCCACCACCCTCAAGTACAAGAACATTCTGAACGCCATGGAGGAGGAAAGGCCCGGGACAAAGGTGAACTTCGTCAAGGGTTACCTCAGGAACAGGGACCTTTTCAGGGCCCGCCTCGACGAGAGGGAGCTCAGGGAATGTAAGGTCTGCGGAATGCCCTCCAACGGGGAGGTTTGCTCCTTCTGTCGCTTCTGGGGGCTTGAAAAACCGCTGGAGTTCAGGGTTAGAGAGGGTTAAGAACTAAAGATTAAAATCAGAGCTCCCTGAAGCGGAGCCTGAACTTTAGCTCGTTTTCAACCGGGAAGAGGATGGTGTAGCTGACGCCCTGCTGTATGAAGTCCCATCCCGACTCGCTCTGGCTCAGAGTCCTTACGGGGTACTTCCAGACGAGGGCTTCCCCCTCGAGTTCTATAGCAACCCTTCCGATGCCGTAGGGATCGTTGACCTCAAAGCGCTCCGCCCTGAACTCGCCGGGCTTTTCCATAACGCTGTGAACCGCGAGGTTCATCTCGACGCCGAAGAGAGCCTCATCGCTCCTTACGGTGTAGTCCACAACGAAGCCATCATCCTCCAGAGTGAAGGACTTCTCAACCCTCGCGGGCCTTCCGGAGACCCTTCCATCGCGCCATAGGCTTACGGAATCCCCCGAAACCCTGTAATCGTAGGGGGTGTTGATGAAGTCGCCGAGCTCGAGGTACCTCGCGAGACGGTACTCCTCCAACCCGGTCTCCGGATCGAGGAAGTGATCCTGAAGGATCGCCCTTAGATGGCTATCGTAAGCCAGCTCACGCCTTATCTCGTCCGGAATGCTCTTGCTGAACTCGTGGATGCTCGCAACTCCCTCCCCATCCTCTTCGGGGGCCCTGTCGGGGACGTCGTGGTAGTGTTCCCAGCGCCTCGCAATGACGTCGTTGTAGTTCACGGCCCTTCCCTTTGAGCTGAACTCGAAGAGGGCTCCACCGTAGGATGGCTTGAAGACGGCGTAAAAGCCTTCGTTCTCCAGAAAGACCTCATCGCGTCCGTCAAAATCCACGTCCCTGACGAAGTTCCCGGTGGAAACGAAGGTGTTGGCCCTTATGATGTTCTCCCACACGGCCCGTCTGAGGTGGGGCAGGTAAACGCCCCCGAAGACGCCGTGCCAGTAGGCATCGTTGCACTGGGCCCTTAGGATGTACCGTCTTGCCTCGGGGTTATCCCTAACGGCCTTGCTCACCATGAGCATCCTCTTGTGCATGTAGTTGCTCTCCGGATACTTGAAGAAGAAGTTCTTCCAGATGCCACCGCGGACGAAGACGCGGTACCTCTCGAACTCTCCCCTCTCCTTCAGTTTATCCACGAATTCGACGAAGAGCTTTGCCTGCCTTGCCGGGAGGCTCCACTCGCTCATCTCGAAGTAGGAAGCTATGGGAAGGTAAACCAATCCCCTCGGCTTGAAGCGGTTGAGGTATTCGGAGTAGAGCGTAACGTTTATCCTCTCATCGCTCGAGATCCTGTCGAAGAACTCCCTGAGCCAGCCCTTCTCGTAAACCCACTCGTAGGTTCCCGGCCAGACCCCGAACTTCTCGCCGTCGTCATGGAAAACCGCCACCTTGCTCTCGTCCTCATCGTCGAGGGAATGGAGGTACTCAACGGTCTTCTCGACCGGCCTGAAGGGTATCAGGTACCTCAACTTCTCGTCTATCGGGAAGACGGTTATTACCTCCCCACCGTCCTCCGTGTAATAGGGCCAGAAAAGTTCCTCCTTGCTCAGGCCCGCGCTCATGAAGTGGTAGTCGTCAACGATAACGTAATCTATCCCTGCTTCCCTGAGGGATTTAACCAGTTCGGGCTGCCATACCCTCTCGGTGAGCCAGACGCCCCTCGCTTCGTAGCCAAGCTTTTTGGCGTACTCCCTGAGGAGCCTTATCTGTTCCACCCTGTCCTCCTTTGGAATGGCCGCCAGAACGGGCTCGTAAAAGCCAGCGACCACTATCTCGAGCTGGCCCCTCCTCACGAGGGATCTTATCAGATCTATGTAATCCGGCTTATTTTCATTCAGCCACTCCAGAAGGGGTCCGCTCGTGTGAAGGGCCACCTTCATGTTCGGATACTCCTCCAGCGTCTCCATGAAGGGCCCATAGGAACGCCTGTAGGCATCTTCCAGCACCCAGCCGAAGTTACCGAGGGGCTGATGGTTGTGGACACCGAATATGAAGTTCACCATGAGACCACCTCCGTTATCACTACCGGTGATATGATAGGAAAAGCATATAAACCTTTTTGCCCATGTAGTCACCAGCGGTGATTATAGTCTTAGGACGTACACCAGTGGAGGTGTGTAGGGATGAAAAAGGAGTCTGCGTTGGTGTTGATGGCCCTTCTCCTGTTTGGTGTTGTGCCGGCCGGCCATCTTGCAAGTGCCATGTACGGGACCAAGATAGTGGACGGAAGTCTGAACGACTGGACGGCCTCGGATCTGATAGCCACCGGTAAGGATACCGGTCTGGCTGGAGCGAACCTCGATAGGATGTACGTTTCGTGGGACGACCAGTACCTCTACATCGCAATAAAAACGAACAATACAGGAAGCTGGGATGTGGCTTACGGAATTGGAATAGACGTTGATCCCGGAACCGGGAACGGTTATACCGGAAGCGGCGATTCATGGGGAAGGAAGGTAAACTTCTCCAACGGCTTTGCCCCTGATTACGAGATTTACTTCTGGTGGGGCTGGGACAGCGGATTGAGTGCGGACAACTTCAACACGTGGACTGGAAGCGGCTGGACCTACGGAAGCATTGCAGACGCGGGTGGAAGTTTTGCCTACACGGGCGACAACTCAACGGGCCTTCAGACGGTGGAGATAAAAATACCGTGGAGCGCCCTCGGAGGCAAGCCTGAAAAAGTGGCGGTAATGGCCTGGGTGGCTGGAGGCGATGGTTCTTCTGCGGTTGATTCCCTGCCCGTTGATCCGGCCATAGACTACAATAACATCGGAGGAGAATGGACGGACCAGGACGTGTTCACCAGCATGGCCCTGGTCTCGGTGGCTCCCAAGACCATAGACGGCAACCTCGACGACTGGAGTGAATCCGATGTAATGGTTACCGGTCGGGATAATGGACAGGTCGGAGCGAACCTTGATAGGATGTACGTTTCGTGGGACGACCAGTACCTCTACATCGCAATAAAAACGAACAATACAGGAAGCTGGGATGTAGCTTACGGAATTGGAATAGACGTTGACCCCGGAACGGGGAACGGTTACACTGGAAACAGCGATTCATGGGGAAGGAGCGTCAGCTTCTCCAACGGCTTTGCCCCCGATTACGAGATTTACTTCTGGTGGGGCTGGGACAGCGGAATGGGCACGGACAACTTCAACACGTGGACTGGAAGCGGCTGGACCTACGGAAGCATCGCGGACGCGGGCGGAAGCTTTGCCTACACGGGCAACACCTCAACGGGCCTCCAGACGGTGGAGATAAAAATACCGTGGAGCGCCCTCGGAGGCAAGCACTCCAGGTTTGCGATCATGTCATGGATAACCGGATCTGGTGGTTCTGCGGTTGATTCCCTGCCCGTAGATCCGGCCATAGACTACAATAACATCGGAGGAGAATGGGGAGACCAAGACGTATTCACCAACATGCTCACCTGCGAGTGGTTCCTCATGGCCGATCTAACGGTGAGCGTGAGCGGACCGGGCGTTGTGGGCCTCAACAGGACCGCGGTCTACAACGTTACCGTCAAAAACGAGGGTTCCCTTCCAGCGATCAACGCGAGCGTTAGGGTTTACATCAACAACACCCTCTACACCAACTGGACAACCGACCTCAACCCGGGAGAGAGCAAAGGGTTCACCTTCAGCTGGATCCCAAACGCCACCGGAACCTATACGATACGGGCCGTTGTTGACGAGGATAACCTCATACCCGAGGCCAGTGAGAGCAACAACGAGTTCACCACAAACGTAAACGTGGTATGGGTGGGGAACATAGATGTGGACGGAAACCCGGAGGACTGGCCCGCGGTCACCCTTGATCCGGATTCATACACCGTCCAAGACGGGTTCTTCATATGGAGCGACGCCCCCAACGACCAGAGGCACGACAAAGACCAGTACCTGCCGGGCGGAACATCATCCCACGCCGACCTAACGGAGGTTGGGGTGACCAAGGACGACCGCTACGTCTACTTCCTCTTCAGGTTCGCCAACATGAGCAACATAAAGATCGGCGACAACGGTGCAACCTTCATAGCCGTCCCGATAGACTACAAGGAGGGAGGGGCGACCCCGTTCGCCGGCGAGATGGACACCGATGGGGTCATCCAGTGGGACGTCCAGATGGCCGTGAACCTCGGAGGAGATCAGTACACCGGACAGACGTCAGCGGTTGCCCCCGCCGGAACGGGCAAGAAATCCCTGCTGTACTTCGTGGATCCCGACGGGAACATGATTACGGTAAATGACGCGACGGTGGGCGTTGACCTGACGAAGAACACCGTCGAAGTGAGGGTTCCGCTGAGCCTCTTCGAAGGGGCCAGGGAGTTCACCTTCCAGGTGGGAACCGGCTTCAGCTACGGCGAAGGGGTATGGAACTTCGGAAACGACTTTGCCAACGACGGCATAAGCGACATGGTTGACACGATAAGCAAGGAGGAGAACACCACGAAGGAGCTGACGGACAACATCCCCGATTACTACGTCAAGATCAGAATGAACAACATCGTTGAAGGTGCGAGCCTGCTAAGCGCCAGGATACAGAGGATCATAAGCTACCAGAACTCCTTCATAGTGTTCAACAAGTACTACGGAACCAATTACTTCCAGATTTACTACGAGCGCTACAGCGACCTAATGGAGCAGCTCCAGAGCATGCCCCTGAGCGATGAAATGAATGAGAAACTCCAGAAGCTCGAAAACAGTGTTATGGACCTCCTGAAGGTCTACAACGAAGGCAAAACGCTCATAGACAGCCCCAACTACGCACTGGTTGGCTCCCTCAAGATATACGGGGCGTACACCGGAATGAAAAAGATAGTGGGCCAGATGGAGGCGATGCTGAAAGAGGTCCAGGGCGAAAACTTCGAGAGGAAGAAGCACATGGAGGAGCTCGCCAAGAACCTGACCAAGACCATAGACGGCAACCTCGACGACTGGAACGTCCAGCCGGTAGCGGTGGATGAAAGCCACTACGGACAGGACGGTGCCAACCTCAAGGCCCTCTACGTTGACTACGACGACCAGTTCCTCTACATAGCCCTCACCACCGAAAACAAGGCCTCATGGAGGGTTGCCTACGGTATAGCCCTCGACTACAAAGAAGGAGGCTACACAACGGGCACCGACGCATGGGGCAGGAAGGTGAGCTTCACCGGTGGAGTTGACGCTGAGCTCTACTTCTTCTGGAACGGTGAGTTCTTCGGGGACAAGGGAACGAGCAACATAACCAGTGCACAGCTCATTCTCTGGGACGGAAGCGCCTGGAATTACGAGGAGCTCAAGTGGACGGGATTCTACGCCTACACCGGTGGTGCTGAGAACGGCCTCCAGACGCTCGAGATAGCCATTCCATGGAGCGCCCTCGAAGGAAAGCCGGAGAAGGTGAACGTGGTCGCCTACGTGACCGGACAGGGTGGCGGAGATTCCGCGGTTGATTCCCTGCCGCTTCAGGAGGCCGTTAAGGACAAGGCACCCGGAGACGAGTGGGGCGATGCGGACACCTTCACGGAGTTCGCCACGGTTACCATAGAGTGATTCTTTTCCCTTTTCTTCCCCCTTTAAAACAGGCTCAGAAGGTAGAGGATTAGGGCAATCGCCAGCTGGTTGGAGAAGTTGTCGTCGAGCTGATCTCCGGGATCTCTCCCGGGGGGAAAACCGTAGAACTCCACGAGGGTCCCGACGAGGGACCCGAAAAGGGCTGAAAATGGATCCATGAGGAGCCAGAGAACGAGAAAGCCGGAGATGAAGTAGGAGAGACTCCCCTCGAGGCTCTTACCGTTGGGGAACCTGTGCCTGCCAAAGGATCTTCCTA
This sequence comes from Thermococcus sp. P6, assembly GCF_002214525.1. Lineage (NCBI taxonomy): Archaea > Methanobacteriati > Methanobacteriota > Thermococci > Thermococcales > Thermococcaceae > Thermococcus > Thermococcus sp. P6. The sequence goes on along the minus strand of NZ_CP015104.1, from coordinate 39,515 downwards.
TTATGGCAGCCAGAGCGTCCCCTACCGTTGCGACGGTGATCGCCCCCACCGCTATCTCCCTGGGGAAGAAGTAAACCACTATGAAGGCGGCGAAGGTGAAGTAGATGTGAGCCGCCACGCGGTTCCGTTCATGCTTCCGGGTTATCTCGTCTATCTGCCTCTCCAGATTTTCAACCCGTCCGAGAAGGGCCCCGTCAACGTGTACCCTGAGCCTTCTTTTGATTCTGTCCCTCATCTCCTCGATTATCCTGAAGGGTTCGAGGGCCACGAAGAGGAAAAAAGCCGTGCCGACGATCGTCAGGGTAAGCGCTCTGCCGAAGAGGAGATAAGATAGGGGAACGAGGAGGCCCGAGAGATGAAGAGATTTACGCTTCAGCTCGATTTTTATGCTCACGCTCGATCACCTCCAGAGCCTCCCTGAGGTCCTTCACCACGTAGTCGGCGTGCTTCGCGAGCCTTCCCTTGAAGTAACCCCTGCTCACGAGTATCGTCGTGGCACCTATCCCCTTCCCGCCCCTCATGTCTGTATCGTCCCGATCCCCGACAACGTAAACCTCGCTTTCTCCCGGAAAGAGTCGCCTCGCAAGGCGGAAGTTGTGGGGCTCAAGCTTGCTGTAACCGGTTTCCCCGCTGATTATCAGGGCATCGAAGTAGTCCTTTATGCCGAGGTATTCAAGCTTTTTCCTCTGCCATCTGGTGGAGGAGTCCGTTACAAGGACCACCCGTGCGTTCATCCTCCTCAACCCCTCGAGGAAAGGGATGGCGTCCGGAAACAGCCTGAGGTTGGAGAAGAAGACCCCATCCACGAGCCTCTCCATCTCCTCAAGCTCCTCCCGGGGAACCCGGGAATAGACCTTTTCCATGACCCTCTCGATGATCCTGTCCAGATCCAGAATATGGAGCTCCTTCGACTGCTCCAGCTCGCGGTAGCGGGCGGTGAGTATGTAGAGGAATGCCCTGAACTTACGCCTCCTCAGCAGGAAGGGGATGAGGCGGAGCACGGCGTACCTGCTGGCATCCCACGTGTTGCACAGGGTATCATCGAGGTCAACGAGCACCAGCATGTATTCCACTTCCCCCACCGAATTTAAACGTTAAGTTTTAAAAAGGGATTGGGGAAAAATCCGGTGTATGGACAGGGGAACCCTCCTCGTGATGGCCGGCTTTGGAATGATACTCCTCGGCTTCCTGCTGGTGTTCATAGGAACTGTGATATCCAGCCTCGGTGATGGGGAGGTGGAGGGCGGAGGGGTGATAATGATAGGCCCGATACCGATAATCTTCGGAAGGGGGAGGGGTGCAAGCGTTGCAGCGGTGCTCGCTATAATCCTCATGGCCCTCTGGATAATAGGCTTTCTGCTGACGAGGAGGGGATGAAGTGGAGTTCCTGCCATCGCTGGCCGTTCTCCTCGTGACGGCCAAGAGCATTGAATGGCTCTTCGAGAAGCTGGACATCCACCCCATAGTGGCCCACGTCCTCACGGGCATAATTCTGGGACCGTTCCTGCTCGGCCTTGTAGAACCCACCGATGAACTCCGGGTTCTGGCCGATTTCGGGCTGATAATGATGATGCTGTACATGGGACTGACGAGCAACTTCTCGGCCATAGCCCACAACACCGTGAAAGCCCTGATCGTGGCGAGCCTGGGAGTTGCGTTCTCCTTCGCGCTGGGCTTTCTGACGGTGCTCTACTTTAGCGGGAGCATCACCGCGGCGATATTCGTGGGAGTGGCCCTCGGCAACACGGCAATAGAGGTAACGAGCGGCGTTCTGGCGAGGGAGCACGTTACCGGGGAGATCTCGTCCATCCTCATGGGCGCGGCCTTTGCCGACGACATAATGGCGGTCTACCTCATAGGAATAGTAACCGCACTCGCCGGCGGAGGACTCAGCGCTTCCTCCCTGGGAATCCTGACGGTTAAGATATTCGCCTTCATAGGGACCGTCCTCATCGCCTCGGAATACCTGCTCAAGAGGGCGAAGTGGTTCAATTCGGTCTTCAGGAACCTCAACGTGTTCTTCACGTTCACCCTCATCCTTACCTTCTCGCTCTCCATAATAGCGCAGTGGGTCGGCCTCAACCAGATAATAGGGGCCTATCTGGCAGGCCTTATGATAAGTCGCCTGAAGGAGAAGAGAGACCCGCTCGTGATCCCGAGGATAAAACTGAACGCGCTTATCGGGAACCTTCAGGTGGTCCTGACCGAGTTCTTCATCCCCCTTTTCTTCATCTACGTTGGACTGATGTTCAACCCACCGGTAAGGGACCTTAGTCCCATGCTCATCGGGGTGCTCTACCTTTCGGCCGTGGCCGGAAAACTCATCGGATGCGGTCTGGGTAGCAGGCTCTCCGGCCTTGACTGGAGGAACTCCATACTCATCGGCATAGGAATGGGTGGAAGGGGAAGCCTGGAGCTGGCCATACTGACCTTTGGGCTCAATGCCGGGCTCATAGATCAGGTTCTCTTCGCCGGTTTCATAGCGGTGTCGATGCTCACAGCGCTGACGACCCCGGTTTTCTTTAAGAAGTACCTCGAAAGGATAAGGACTTAAACCTCCTGTGGAAAGAAGGGACGGTGGGAGAATGTTCCCGAGAAAAGGAGCGAGCGAACGAGAAGTTCTGGAGGAGCTTGAGAAAAAAACATCTCAGGATCTGACCTTCGATTCCGGCAGGATACTCGGCTCGATGTGCACCCAGCCGCATCCCCTCGCGATCGAGGTCGTGAGGAGGTACATAGACCGGAACCTCGGCGACCCGGGTTTGCACGTCGGAAGCAGAAAGATCGAGGAAGAGGTCATTGAAATGCTCTCGAACCTTCTGGGGCTGGAAAAGGGCTACGGACACGTGGTTTCGGGGGGTACCGAAGCCAACATTCTGGCGGTGAGGGCCTTCAGGAACCTGAGTGATGTGGAGAAACCCGAGCTTATAATCCCCGAGAGTGCCCACTTCTCCTTCCTGAAGGCCGGCGAGATGCTCGGGGTAAGGCTCGTCCGGGCGAGGTTGAAGGAGGATTATTCGGTCGATGTTAAGGACGTCGAGAACAGGATCAGCGAGGACACGATAGGAATAGTTGGAATAGCAGGAACGACAGGCCTCGGCGTCGTGGATGATATTCCATCGCTGAGCGATCTGGCCCTCGATTACGGCCTGCCTCTCCACGTGGACGCGGCCTTCGGTGGTTTCGTGATACCCTTCGCAAAGGAGCTCGGATACGACCTTCCGGACTTTGACTTCAGGCTCAGGGGGGTTATGAGCGTGACGATAGACCCCCACAAGATGGGCATGGTTCCCATCCCCGCCGGCGGGATAATCTTCAGGGAGAAAAAGTTCCTCGAGGCCATAAGCGTCCCGGCACCTTACCTCGCGGGGGGAAAGGTGTGGCAGGCGACCATAACCGGAACCCGGCCCGGCGCGAACACCCTGGCCGTGTGGGCCATGATAAAGCACCTCGGGTTCGAAGGTTACAGGGAGATCGTGAAGACCGCCATGGAGCTGAGCAGGTGGTTTGCCGGCGAGCTAAAGAGGATTCCCGGCGTTTACCTGATCCGGGAACCTGTGCTCAACATCGTCTCGTTCGGAACGCCGAACCTTGAGGAAGTCGAGGAAAAGCTGAAGGAGAGGGGGTGGGGCATAAGCGCACACAGGGGCTACATAAGGATAGTCATAATGCCCCACGTCAGGAGGGAGCATCTGGAGGAGTTTTTGAGGGACCTACGCTCGGCGTTACTGGAAAAAGGGTAAAGGCGGTCAGTCCGTCACTCCATCATCACGAGCCTCAGACAAGGCTGAAATCATCATCCCAAAAAAGGTTTTGGATGGGCCTTAAAAGGGTTGCTCAGCGATCACCTTTCCATCCTCATCGGTCGGTTCGCCCATCACTCATCATCGCATGGGAAGTTCTCCCGGGGACTTAAAACGGTTGCCCCGATTACTTTTTAAACTCACCCTTGGAAAGCTTCATCAGGTGGCCAAAATGAACGGCACGCTCACTCAGATAATCATCGGCATCACTGCCTTCTGGATCGTTCTGTATGGTCTCTTCGGAAGGAGAGGAGAGAGGGAAGAGGGCCTCACGGTTGAGATGTTCATCGCGATGTGGAGGACCAAAAGACTGCTCGGCCTTATAGATTCCATAGCCAGAAGGTCCCGGCGCTTCTGGAGAGCCTACGCCGATGCGGGCATAGCGGTCGGCTTTGCTGGCATGGCCTACGTCTTCTACGCCCTGCTGAAGACGGCCATAAAAACGGTTCAAAGCCACGGAGGGCAGGCCGGAGTCCAGCTCGTTATCCCGGGGGTTACGATACCCCTCTGGTACGGCCTCATTGGGCTCGTGGTCGTTATGGTGGTCCACGAACTGAGCCACGGAATAGTGGCCCGGGCCGACGATCTGCCCCTTAAGTCCGTGGGGCTGGTTCTTCTGGCCGTCATCCCCGGTGCCTTCGTGGAGCCGGACGAGGAGGCGCTCGAAAGGGCCCCCCTACGCTCGAGACTCCGGGTTTACGGTGCGGGATCCATGGCGAACATCGTGACGGCCTTTCTGACGCTCATCCTCATAAACCTGGCTATAGCGCCCGTCCTTCAGCCTTCCGGAGTTCTCGTCTCGGGGGTCGTTGAGGACGGACCCGCCTTCGGCGTGCTTCAAAAGGGGGACGTGATAACGGCCATTAACGGGGAGCGGATACCGGACATGGAGAAGTTCATGAACTTCATGAACACCACGAAGCCCGGGCAGGTGGTCACCCTCACGATACTAAGGGACGGGAAGGAGCTGAACGTCAACCTGAAACTCGGCGCCCATCCCGACGATCCGGAAAAGGGCTACATCGGGGTGTATCCGACTCAGAACGTTACATCAAAGGTTGGCCACGAGAGCGTAATCCTACCCCTGTTCTTTGCCCTCTACTGGATATACGTACTCAACCTCGGGATAGGGCTGATGAACCTCTTTCCGCTGGTTCCCCTCGACGGAGGCAGGATGCTCGATGACGTTGTCAGGGCCTACCTCCCCCGGAGATTGGCCGATCCGGTCAGGTACCTCACCATAGGGATCGGGCTGTTCCTGCTCGGCCTCAACCTCTGGCCGGCACTGGCGGGCCTCGCCGGTTAGTTCAAGGTTCTTCTCAGGCTGGTGGGAGTATGAAGTGCTCGAAGTGCAACGGCAGGGCCGTCTACCACGCGCGTTACAGCGGAAGGTATTACTGCAGGAGACACTTCAACGAGATGATCGAGAGGAAGTTCAGGAAGACCGTGAAGAAGCACAACCTCATCGAGCGGGGCGAGAGGATAGCCGTCGGGGTTTCGGGGGGCAAAGACAGCGTGGTTCTTATGCACCTGCTCGCCAAACTTAGGGAGAGGTTTCCCTTCGAGCTCGTTGCGATAACCATCGATGAGGGGATAGCCGGTTACAGGCCCAAAAGCGTCGAGGTGGCAAAGAGAAACGCGGAGAGACTTGGAATAGAGCACAGGGTGTATTCCTTCAAGGAGTACATCGGCTTCTCCCTCGATGAGACCGTCGAGATCATGGGGAGCTTTGAGAAGGGCGAGAGGGTTGGGGCCTGCTCCTACTGTGGCGTATGGAGGCGCTGGCTCCTCAACTACGCCGCTAAGGATGTCGGGGCGGATAAGCTGGCGGTCGGGCACAACCTCGACGATGAGGTTCAGATGTTCCTGATGAACATCCTCAGGGGGGACATAGCCCGGCTCGGAAGGACGGGGCCCTATTACGAGGAGATACACCCAGAACTCGTCCCCAGAATAAAGCCGCTCCGCGAGATCCCCGAGAAGGAGATAGTGCTCTACGCCACGTTAAACGGCATAGAGGTGGATCTGAGCGAGTGTCCGTACGCGGTAGAAGCGTTTAGGGCCGAGATAAGGGACTGGATAAACGAGATGGAGGAGAAGCATCCGGGCACGAAGTACCAGATCCTGAGGAGTTACGACAGGCTGTTCCCGCTGATAGCCCGGACCTACACGAAGAAGACGAGCGAGCTGAACCGCTGTAAGATATGTGGCCAGCCGACGACGGGTGAGATCTGCAAGGCCTGTTCCTTCAGGCTTCAGGTTCAGAAAAGGGCAAGGGAGAGGGGCCTGACCTTCAGGGTTGAATAGGGTTCAGGGGACTTCCGGACGGCCATCGTCTCACCTGCGTTCCTCCTCCGCCTTTCTCCTCAGCTCCCTGACGCGTTCGAGCCGGTATTCCTCGACCAGCTGAAGGATCCTCTCAGCTTCCCTCTCCCTGTCCTCTTCCTCCCATCTGGAAAGGAGTTCCTCAATGGCCCTCTCGAGCGTTTCCCTCTCCACCACCGCAAACTCATCCACCCGCTTAACGTTGAGTTCTTCGCCGGTAAAGAAGGGAACGTGGGCCTCCCTGAGAACCTCCACGACTTCCCCTGGCAGGGGTTTCTCGGTTATCAACGCCCGGATACCCTTCTCGACGAGCTCCTCGGCCATTCCCCTTCCTGCTCCTGCCGGGTTGATAACGTACAGCACATCTCCCCGCCTGATGCCCACTTCCCGTTCTATCCTTTCGAGTTCCCTCCAGCTCAGGATCCTGAGGACCTTAAGCGGAACCGCGGACCCCCTCACCTCAACCACGTTCATTCTCTTCACCGTGGTTAGGTGCCTGCTCAGGCGCTCTATTACCTCACGGGCCTCGCGGAGCTGTTTTTCAAGCAGGTCTATACGCTTGACCTTCGCCTCGAGCTCCCTCTCGCGGAGAACCTTTTTCCTGACTTCTTCATCGTAATCCGCTATCCTCCTCTCGAGCCTGCCGATGGTCTTTCTCTGCTCCCGGATTATGCCCTTAAGCTCGGCGTTTTCCCTTTCGAGAAGCTCTATCTTCCTCTCCAGCTCGCGGATTTTCCTGACGTAGGGTCTCACGTCCACTTCCGGCTTCCCTTCAGGTTCCTCCTCCGCGGGCCTTTCACGGAGCGTGACCCTCTGCATGGCCTCGCCGAGGTTGTAGCCCTGAAGGACCAGAGCCTTAACCTCTTCGGACTTACCCTCAAGGCCCCTCTCGTGAAGTCTGGCATCGATGTGCTCGAGCTTCGGTTTCAGCCGCAGGTATGCCTTGTAGGCCGCGGCCAGTGCATCGCGCTGGTGATCATCGTCAACCCTTACCCCAAGGTTCCTCAGGAGTTCTTTCTTCTCTTCAACCCGGAGGCTCTCGGGGGGAACGAAGAGGGAAGCCTTGAAGGATCGGGCGATCTTCTCAACGAAGCCCGGGGCCGGGTTCACGTCGGTGGCCACGATAAGCGGATGCCCGACGTCGCTTATGAACCTGAAGACCTCGCCCACGGGCATGTTCCTCTCGCTGTGAAGGGCAACGATACGGCCGTTGAGATCTATCGCGGCTATTCCAACGGTTATCCCGGGGTCTATACCGACTATGATGCTCTTTCTCCTGCGTATCGCCTCCTCCCCCCTGAGCGGGGCGAAGCCAAGCTCCGATCTCTCCACGGGATATATCCTGACCTCAACGTCTCCCCCCCTCATGGGTTTTATGAGCCCGGCGATCTCCTCCCTCCCGGCGTACACCCTGAACTCACCCCGGGCCAGACCGTAATCCTTCTCCTTGACCTCCAGATCAAAGGGTATCCCGGCCCTTCTGAGCCTCTCGCTTATATCCCTCACCTTATCCCTGACGAGGTTGTGAACGCGCTTCCTGTAGCGGTCCTGACTCCAGCCGCCCTTCCCGTGGCTCCTGCCCCTCGTGACCTTCACCCTCACCTCGTCCTCGAAGGCGAGAACCTCGTAACCAACCCCCCTGCTCGCGAGAAGGGCCGAAAGCTTCGCCTCCTCGTAAGGATCGAACCTGTCGGTAACCGTTATCCCGTGCTCCCTCGCGAGACTCTGAAGGGTTCTCCCCTCACCCGGCCTGCCGGTCACCTGAACGAGCTTCGTCCCAGCCGGTAACGATCTAAGAAACTTCCTCAGGTCCTGCCCCAGTTCGGTGATGCTGTCCATGGCCACTACGTCCGGCCTTTTGGACTGGATGAAGCGCATGAGTCGATAGAGGGTGAACTCCCCCTTCTTTTCAAGCCGGCCGTTGAACCAGCTCACGACGGCAAACCTCTTGGGGTTCTCACCTATTATATCCACGCCAAGTATCAGAATAGGCCTCACCCTGAGGGCTTCTATAAGGGGCTTCGGAGGGGGTTTAAAAAGATTACCGGACCATCAGCGAAGTTCTAACGGCGACCTCAATGGCCTTCCTTATCGTCTCAAGGCTCATGGAGGGTTTCGCCTTTTCAAGGACCTGCCCGTGGCTGAAGGGGACGTGAACGAAACCTGCCCTCGTTTCCATTCCCGCAACGGCTATCGTGTGGAGCGCCGTGAACATCGCGGCGTTGCAGACGTAGGTTCCGGCGGTGTTGGAAACCCCTGCCGGGATTCCTGCCTTTCTCAGAGCATCCACGATGGCCTTTACCGGAAGCGTTGAAAAGTAAGCTGCCGGGGCACCCTCAAACACCGGTTCGTCCTCCGGGGCAAAGCCCTCGTTGTCAGGGGTCCTGCTGTCCATAACGTTAATCGCAACCCTCTCCACCGTCACGTTGGGCCTCCCTCCGGCCTGTCCGGTCAGCACCACAACATCCGGCTTTTCCTCCACGATCAACCTCGGGAGAACCCTCCGAACGCCCCTGAAGGTAACCGGGAGCCTGCGCTTTATCAACCGGGCACCCTCTACTTCCTCCGGGAGGTCTTTCAGGGCTTCCCACGAGGGGTTTATCCTCTCGCCTCCAAAGGGCTCGAAGCCTGTTACGAGGACCTTCATAACACCACCGGAAAGGTTAGGTTTTTAGGTTTTAAAACCCACCCCTCCTGGGGAGGGAGAATGGAGTACGACGTCCTTATCATCGGCGGTGGACCCGTCGGCAACTACCTCGCCAGCCTGCTCGCGGGGGAGTTTAAAGTTGCACTCGTGGAGAAGAAGGGATCCTTCGGGGGTAAGGCCTGCACGGGCATAATAGGGGCCGAGAACTACAGGAGGTTCGGCCTTCCGGAGGATGCCGTTCTGAACGAACTCCGGGGGGCGGTGTTCTACTCGAGGATCCAGAGCTTTGAGGTGGAAAGGAAGTCTCCACAGGCCTATCTCGTGGACAGAAAGACTCTCGAGAAGTCGCTGGCCGAGAGGGCCGTAAAGAAGGGCGTAGATTACTACATGGGGACGACCTTCGTGGGCTTCAAAAACGGAAGGGCGGTCCTCCAGAGGTTCGGGGAAAGGATTGAGCTGGGGGCAGGTTTTTACATAGGGGCCGACGGGCTCAACAGCACCGTGGCAAAGGCGATTGGAGCGGAAACGAAGGCCGAATTTTTGAGCGGCTACGAGGTTGAAGTCGTCGGGAACTTCCGGAGGGACTTCGTCGAGGTATGGGTCAACAGGGATCTAAACCCGGAGTTCTTCTTCTGGGTGGCTCCGGTGAGGGAGGACCTCGCAAGGGTGGGGACGTTCGGGAGCCTTAGAGCCATTTACAGGTTCCTGAGGTTAAAGATGCTGAGGCCCGCTTCCGTGGTGGAGTTCAAGGCCGGGAGCGTCGGGTTCGGAAGGAGAAAGCCGTGGGTCAGGGGTAACGTGGCCCTCATTGGGGACGCGGCGCTCCAGATAAAGCCCACAACGGCCGGAGGGATAGTCTACGGGATGTACTGCGCCCACGCCCTTAGAAAGGCCCTCCTGAACGGAAGGCTGGAGGAATACGAGCGGGAGTGCTCCTTCGTGAAGAAGGGGATAAGCTTCGGGCTCCGTTTCAGAAAGCTCTTCCTCGGCATGGATCAGGATACCATCGAGAGGGTCTTTGAGATACTCGGGAGCGAGGAGGCGAGGGAGGTAATAGAATCGCAGGCCGACTTCGATGACCACGTTAAGACCGCAAAGGCCATCCTGAAGAGGCCGAAGCTCCTCGCCGGACTGATAAGGGTCAGTCCCCGGATAATCAGAACGCTCCTGTGAGGTGATGGGATGGCAACGTGGAGGATGGGCCTCAGGGAGGAGTACCTGATGGCCATAGCCACGGGCAAAAAGAGGATCGAAGGAAGACTGTACGACGAGAAGAGAAGGAAGATACAACCGGGAGACACGATAATCTTCGAGAACAGGCTTATGTGCGTGGTAAAGGACGTCAGGATTTATTCCTCCTTCAGGGAGATGCTGGAGAGGGAGGGTATAGAGAACGTCCTTCCGGGCGTTGAAAACGTGGAAGAGGGCGTAAAAGTGTACCGCCGCTTCTATCCCGAGGAAAAGGAAAGGAAGTACGGCGTTGTGGCCATAGAGGTGGAGCCCATCGGGTGGGTGGAGTAGGTCAGAGATACCTCTCCTTCACCCACCTTACGAAGTAGTCCGGGTTGAGCCCCTCGCCGATGGCCTTCTTCAGGAGCTCCTTGGGCGGGTAGATGGAGCCGTATCTGTGGACCCTCTCGCGAAGCCATGCCTTTATGGGCTCAAAGTCGGCACGGGCGATGTGCTCCTCCACGTTGAGGTCCTTCTTCATGTGGTAGTAGAACTGAGCCGACAGGAGGGTCCCTATGCTGTAGGTCGGGAAGTAACCGATGGTCCCGTGGGCCCAGTGGATGTCCTGAAGGATTCCCTCGGTGTAGCTCTTCGGCCTTATGCCGAGGAGGTTCTCCATCTCATCGTTCCAGAGCTCCGGAAGGTCCTTCGCCTTTACGTCCTCGCTCAGCATCATCCTCTCGAGCTTGAAGCGCAGGAGTATGTGGAAGTTGTAGGTGACGACGTCAGCCTCAGTCCTGATGAAGTCCGGCCTGACCATGTTGAAGTACAGGTAAACGTCCTCGGGTGTGTAGCCGGCCATGAAGGGGAGGTTCTCCCTGAGCACCGGATGTATCAATCCCGCGAACTCCTTCGAGCGGCCCACTATGTTCTCCCAGAAACGGCTCTGGCTCTCGTGGATTCCGAGGCTTACCCCTCCGGCTATCGGGGTGAACATGAACCTTTCGTCCTGCTGCAGCTCGTACAGTGCGTGGCCAAACTCGTGGACGGTGCTCAGTATTGCCCTCCTGAAGTCGTAGCCCTCGTACCTCGTGGTTATCCTCACGTCCCTTATCCCGAACTCCGTGGTGAAGGGATGGGCAGACACGTCCAGACGGGAGCGGATACCGAGCGGGAAGCCGAACCTCTCGAGGATCCAGCGGTTTACCCTCTCCATGTGCTCCCTCTCGTAGCGTTCCTTCTCGAGCGGGTGCTCCTTGGGGACTTTGCCGGCTTCAAGAATCTTCTCAAGGAGCGGCTTCAGGTCCTTCTCCAGTTTTTCAAAGGTGGCCTCCACCTCCCGGGTGGTGAGACCCTCCTCGAAGAGGTCAAGCAGGGCGTCGTAGGGCTCGTTCTCGTAGCCGAGGTACTCCGCTGCCCTCCTCGCCAGATCGATTATCCTGTCGAGCCACGGCTCGAAGAGGGAGAAGTCGTCTTTCTTCTTGGCCTCCTCCCACGCCTTCGTAGCCTGACTCGTTACCTCGCTCATCTCCCTCAGGAACTCCGGAGGGAATGACCTGTTTATCCTTATCTGCCTGCTCAGAACCCTCACAACGCCCCTCTCGTACTCGTTGAGCTCAAGGCCCTCCGCCTTCTCCACGAGCTGAACGAACTCGGGCTTTAAAAGAAACTCCTGCGAGAGGACGGACAGCTCTCCCTGGGCTGTGGAACGCTCCAGGATGCCTTCCTTAGGCATGTTAACCTCCATGTCCCAGCCGAGAACACTCTGGGCATGTCCTATTGCCCAGATGCGCCTGTACCTCTTCAATATCTCCTTAACGGTCTCGTTCTGGAATACGCTCTCCATGTCCATCACCCCTTTTGACTCCTGAGGATAAGGTGGGGAGCCGGCCTTTTAACCTTTTCGACGGTCATCTGAACGAAGCTGACCGGAAATCGCTTAAGGGACCCAGTGGAGTAGGGAAGGGGGTTCGCATGGGGGTTGATCTGGCAGTACTCGGTCACGTTTCGATAGATCACATCAGGTTTCCGGGGAAGGAGGAGATGCTCTACCCCGGGGGGGCAGCGGCTGCGGTGGCCACCTCAGCAGCCTTGGCGGGTGCAAAAGTGGGCCTGATAACAAAAATCGGCGAGGACTTTCCGAAGGAATGGCTCGAGAGGCTGGCTTCGGCTGTTGACATCAAGGGCGTTCTGATTCTGCCCGGAAGGACCATGCACATATACATGATCTACAACGAGGACGGGAGCGTGGAAGCGCCGGTGGAAGCCGGGGTAGCCGTCAACATGGGAGAAACCCCTATTCCAGAGGAGTACATGGAGGCCATGTTCCACGTGGCCCCCCTCCCACCGGAGGAGCAGCTCAAAGTCCTGAAGAGGCTCGAAGGCAAAAGGGTAAGCGTCGATTTCAACCCGACCTACATGGAGGACTACATGAAAAAACCGGAACTCATGAGGGAGATAGTTTCCAGAGCTGAGGTGGTTTTCCCGAACGAGAGGGAGGCGCTGACGATAACCGGAGCCCCGGAAGTGAAGGAAGCCGCCAGAAGGATGCACGGGTGGGGCGCAGGAGTTGTGGTGATAACGCGCGGTGAGAGAGGGGTTCTCCTCTACGACGGGAGATCCAGGGAGTTCCCGGCGCTTCCGGTGAATCCGAAGGAGGTTGTCGATCCAACTGGAGCGGGTGATGCCTTCGCCGGCGGTTTTCTGGCCCAGTATTCCAGAGGCGAACCCCTCGAGAAGTGCGTCGAGACCGGGCTGAGAAGGGCAAGGGAAGTCCTGAAGAAGATGGGAAGCTGGAGCATCTAGGAGGCCACGAAACGGGTAAAGGAGTAGAGAACCACGAGCAGGAGCGCTGCGAGGGCCGTTACTTCCAACCTCGGGAGTACGGGCGACAGGGTTTTCATCAGAAGGTAGGTTGGAAAGGACATGGCCACCGCCGAGAGGAGGACGAGATAGTGCTCCCCCGGAGCCCGCTCCCTGTCGAGGTACCCCATCTCAACGGCGAGAACGCTGAGGGCCATCACCGTTAATCCGTAAAGGCCTCCCCTCCACGTGTAGATGAGGAACCCTGCCGTAGCGAGCAGGAAGAGCATGCCGGTGAAGTACCATTGAACGGCCATGAGGCCCAGGGGGATGAGCAACAGGGTTCTGGCATCCTCCATCCCGAGGAGGACGAAGAGGAGGGCCAGCGGGAGGAGGGAGTACAGGTTTCTCCCGACCTTCATGGGATCGCCTCCTCTATGGCCGCCTCGAGGGGTTTTCTCACGTCCCAGTCCACGATGATCCCGTAGGCCAACATCTTCCTCAGCCTCGCCTTTCTCTCGAGCGTTAAAAGCTTAAGGGCAAGCTCCTCCTCGCGACCCTTTGGCTTTACGGCCGTGTAGGGGTCCGGACTTATAACAACCACGTTGTAGCCGTAGCGTGCCATCGTCTCAAGGGCATCAGCACTCTCCTCCGTGAGGAGCGGGGAAAAGTAAAGCAACTGGGCCCTTGCAGGAAAGCGGCTCTTTATGAGGTGTTCGACCTGGTAGGCTATCATGTTGTTTCTATCCGGCCTTGCCGTGCTCAGGAGGTCTATGCACCTGAAAAAGTGCCTCCTGCCGTAGTCAACGCGGACCCACAGCGGAACGTCCTCGGCAAGGAGAAGACCGAAACTGGTTCCGTTTTTCAGGGCGTTGAGCATCAGGGAAGCTGCCGCCCTGATAAGGTGGTCAAAGACTGGAGCACCCCTGTAGGAGGCGTCCACTATCAGTATAACGTCCACCTTCCTCTCGCTCTCGTACTCGTTGGACATCACCCTCCCCGTCCTCGCGGTGGCCTTCCAGTTGATTATCCTGAGCGGGTCGCCGGGCCGGTAGTCCCTTATGGCGTGGAACTCGACCCCCTCACCCACCCTCGGGCTCGGCAAGGGGCCCGCGGTTATCTTGGTTCCCTTCGTCGAGTAGGGCGTTGGAACGTCCGTGATAACGGGAACCCCCACCATCTCGTCGTAGAGCTCGACCTCCCTGTCGACCCTGAAGAAGCCGAAGGGATCCCGGTAGCTCAGCCTTACGCCCCTGAACTCATGAATTCCCCGCCTGACCCGAACCCTGTACCTTACCTCCCGCTCCTCACCGGGTTTGAGGGACAGAACCAGCTCAGTTCTGCCATCCAAGAGCTCGAGACCCGGCGGGAGGTCCTCGAAGAGCTTGAGGGTGGGTATCCTCTCACGGGACCTGAGGCGGAGGGTTATCTCGACCTCGCTTCCTTCGAGGAAACGGTGGTGGGGAATCGACCTCTCCACCTCAACGTCGAGGCGCGGCTTGAAGAAGAACACGGCCACGAAAAGGATCCATATAAGGGGGAGAGTGAGGTAGACAAGCTCCCAGCGGAGGAAGAGGAAGGTCAGCATCACCATGACCCAGAGGGCTATGAGTGCCTCTTCCGCCTTCTCGGTTGGAAGCATCCCGTCGGAAGGCTTCGCTTCCCTTTCCTCATCGGGAACGGTGTGGCCGTAGAGCGGGGGTTGGACCTGCAACTTTCCACCTCACTCGAACTTTGGAACCGGGACGCGCTCGAGGATTTTTTCCATCACGCTCTCCTGACCCACCTTGGTGTACCACAGCTCCCTCCTGAGGATCAGCCTGTGGCTCAGGGCGGGGACTGCAACGGCCTTTACATCATCCGGAATTACATAGTCCCTGCCCTGAATTGCCGCGTAGGCCCTCGAAAGCCTGAGCAGGGCGAGGCTTCCCCTCGGGGATGCCCCCACTTCTATCTCCTTTCTGTTCTCCCGGGTGGCGATCACTATATCCGTTATGTACTCGAGGATCGCATCGCTGACGTAGACATCCTCCACTGCTCTCTGCATCTCGACGACCTCTTCGGCGGTAAGAACGGGCCTTATGTCCACGTCCTCCTTCTTCCGGGCCATCCTCCTGCGGAGTATCTCGATCTCATCCATCTTGCCGGGGTATCCGACTCTAAGGCGCACCAGAAAGCGGTCGAGCTGGGCCTCAGGGAGGGGGTAGGTTCCCTCCTGCTCTATGGGGTTCTGGGTTGCCACCACTATGAAGGGTTTCTCCAGGGGATAGGTTCTTCCCTCGACGGTTACCTGCCGCTCCTGCATCGCTTCGAGCAAAGCGCTCTGGGTCTTCGGGGGCGCCCTGTTGATCTCGTCCGCGAGGAGAACGTTCGTGAATATCGGCCCCTTCCTGAACTCGAACTCCAGTGTCTTCTGGTTGAAGACGCTCACACCGAGGATGTCGCCCGGCAGTAGATCGGGCGTGAACTGAACGCGCCTGAAACCCGCGCCGAGGGCCGCCGCGAAGCTCCGGGCCATGAGCGTCTTGGCCAGACCGGGCAGATCTTCGAGGAGTACGTGCCCGTTGGCCAGAACGGTTGTCAGGATCAGCTTCAGCACCTCGTCCTTTCCCACTATGGCCTTCTTCACCTCTTCAAGGACCGCCTTACTCTTCAGGCTTACCTCTTCCAGCTTCATTGAGATCCTCCTCCATAATCTTCAGGGCCTTTTCAAGGTTATCGAGAAAATCTCCCTCCGAGCGAAGGGTCTTTATCGTTTCGTTGGGCTCCGAAGCCAGCCCCCTGAAAGCTCTGCCGGGATTGTCCGAGAGGGTGGAGTATACCTCCATGATCCTCTCCTCGATGAGGGAGCGGGCTATCCTGCCCCTTCTGGCTTTGTCTATCAGAGCCGCGGTTCTCTCAACGTCCGTCCTTATGTTCATCCCGCGCCCGGGCTTCCCTCCGGGAAGCGAGACCTTAATCTCAAAGCCGAAGAGAAGGAATATCAAAAACGCTCCCGTGATCAGAACGAAGAGCCATCTAACGAGGTAAGAACCCGCTATGAAAGCTGGTATGAGAAACAGAAAAGCCAGGATGACGGGTCTAACCCTCATGCACACCCCTCCGCATGGTCAGATAGGCCTCGAGGGCCTTCTCGGCATCTTTCCAGCTTACCCTCTCGGGGGCGTACTTCGCCTTTTCAAAGAGCCCGGTGAGCTCAACGAAGGCGTCGCGCATGTAACCCACACGGCTCGCATGCTCCCAGTGGGTCCAGCTCTCCTCGTAGGGGATCCCAAGGTAATCGAGCCAGAGAACCGCGTTCCTGTAGATCCCGATCACGGCCTCACCCGGATCCTTAAAGGCATCCAGACCGAGGTCGTCGAGTTTCCTGTCAAAGAGCTCGGCTTTAAGCTTTATCTCCACCTTTTCCTTCCTCCTTAGATACCCCCGGTACTGGATGAAAGCGAGGTAGATAAAAACCACCACCGCGGCAAGGAGAAGAGCATAGGGGACGTAAACTTGGCTCATAGAACGTCCCGCCGATTCGGTAACGTTGCGGGGCACTGTGGGTACTGTAAGATGATGCAGCCCCGTGGTCGAGTAATTGGAGATGGTTTTTTTAATCTCCCCCGGGAAGGCCACGATGAGGCGAAGGAGGAGAACCACGATGACACCGGCCGCGATAATGGTCAGGTAACTCCTGAAGTCTATGGCAAAGCCCTCATCCCGCCTGAAGGGATCCCTCCACCCGAGGAACAGGCCCAGTATGATGAGCAGCCCCGCCGTGGCCAGAACCATCAGAAGAACGCCCGCCCAGGAGGCCTCACCCCCGCGCGGAATTTCCGAGGTGGCAGCGCTGTAATCCATCATGAGCGTCATGAGGGAGAGCAGGACTCCAAGTATGAGGGAGAACCTTAAGCGAGCGGACATCCTCATCGGGGAATGTGAAGGGAACAGGTTTAAAAGTTTTTACCAGCGATGTGAGGGTGGTGGTAAGAGGATGGCGATGCCGAAGCTCTACGTTAGAACCTCCCCGGAGGAATGCATCGGGGAAAACAAGGCCCTGAGGGACTGCCTGATAATCAAAGGAAACGTTGAGGTGTGGCTGAAGAGGGGAGAAACCCTCCCGGACTTCATCGAGCTGGAAGAAGCTAAGGTTCTGGCCAGGGATGTCTACGACCGTTTCTATCTCCACGTGGACAGGATGGAAGGGAAAATGCTAAGGGACGCGGTGCTGATCCTTCCGGACGGAAGAACGAGGATATACCTCAGGGAAGGGGACAGGCTGATGATCCTGCCGGTCGAGGGGTACACCAAGACGCTGATCGCCGGCGTGGGAAACAGGGTAAGGAAGGGAGACGCATTTGCAGCCGTAACCACGAGAAAGGGCGAAGTCCACTACTTTAAGCCTCCGAAGGCCGGGACGGTGGTCTTCATAGACGAACTAACGAACAGGCCACACTACCTCTACTACCTCCTACCTGAGGAGTAATCCAAGAACCAAAAGGGTTATAAGCGACCGGAAGAAAGGTCTTCAGGCAGTTTTGGAGTTGAAGAAAATGAAGATTGAAGCAGGAGATTTTGTGGTGTTCAACTACGTGGGAAGGTTTGAGAGCGGTGAGGTTTTCGACACCAGTTACGAGGACGTCGCCAGGGAAAACGACATATACGTTGAGGAGAGGGAGTACGGTCCGCTCGGAATCAACGTCGGAACCGGCGAATTGATTCGGGGTCTTGACGAGGCGCTGATCGGTATGGAACCCGGGGAGAAGAAGACCGTTAAGGTTCCCCCCGAAAAGGCCTACGGCATGCCGAGTCCAGACCTCTTCGTGGAGATCCCGACGGAAGAGTTCACCAAGGCAGGTCTCGAGCCCGTTGAGGAAATGTACGTCATGACCGACTCGGGGATAGCAAGGATATCGAAGGTGGAGGGCGATAAGGTTACCCTCGACTTCAACCATCCCCTCGCGGGAAAGACCCTCGTGTTCGAGATAGAGGTCGTGGACGTCCAGAAAGGTAAAGAAGAGACCTCAGAAGGCGATGTTGAGGCTTGAGGCGCCTTGGAACACGACCACTCCCATCAACAGGAGCAGCAGGCTGTACTTCAGGCCTGTTAAATATTTCCCTTCTCTGATCACCCCTATTCCAAGACCGGAAACCACGGCCTGAAGGACCACGAAGGCCAGCAGTATGGTTCTAACGGTGTCTATGGAGGACAGTGTTCCCGTGCCCATTTCAACCATGATCTTGGCCACCACTCCAAGTATGAGGGGACCCACAATACCGCTGGCCACTATGAAGAACATGGTCTGCATTCCCGTGGAGGCCTTTCTCTCCTGCTTTATCCTGAGTATCTCCCTCACGTCGTTTGCCACGTACACCAGAACGTCGCTCATGGGAGCACCCCTTTCAAGGGCCTCAATGGTTATCATCATCGAACGGTAGAGGACGGGGGATTTCCTGTTCCTGAGGGCAAAGGCGCGGAGTGCATCAGCGGTCGATCGGCCCTTCTTTATCTCCGAGACGGTTTTCCTGAACTCGTCCGTTAGAGCGCCGAACTTTGCCGTCGTCAGATCTTCCAGTGCCTCTGAAAAGGATATTCCCGACCTGAGAGAGCTCGCAAGGTAGAAGAACGCATCCGGGAGCATCTTCTCCATTTCCTCTATGCGCATGCCGGTCCTCAGGTAGGGATAACCGAAGGCCATGGCCACGAAGATCCCGACGAAGGTAACCAGAGCGTAGAGGGTGCTGAACAGCCAGACCACGAGGGCACCTATCAGGGCGGAGAGCAGGGAAACCACGAGGTATTCCACGGCGAGGAAGTTCATACCGGCTGAGTAGATGAAAAGCTCGTACCTCTTAAGCCAGCGCTCTGGAAGTATTCTCCTGATGATCCCTGTCAGTGCAGGGGACAGTTTACCCGGCATCGGTTTCACCTCGGTTCTCCCCTCTTGATCATGTTGACTATTATCAGGGAGAGGGACGGGAACGCGAAGAGCAGGATAATAGCAAGGGTTTCGGGGGGCATTATTAACTGCTGGGCCATCACCGACCCGGCCAGTATTCCAATGACGAACATCGTGGGCATGACTATCGTGAGAAACATGTAGATGAAGGATATACCGTTTACCTTCTGCACGTACTCAACGAGCTTCATCCGGTACTCAAAGGAGAAATCCTCGGCCATCTTGTAGAGTATGTCCGAGAGGTTTCCACCGAACTTTACCGCCCTGAGTATCTGCTTGACGACACGGCTGACGTTTTCCGAGCCCATCTTCTCCTCGAACTTTGAGAGTGCATCCTCAAAGGACGAGCCCGTCCTCATGTCCCTGATCATGAGATCGAACTCCTCAGAGAGAGCCCCGTAGTCGGCCTTCGCAACTGAGAGCATGGCCTCGGCGATACCCACGCCGGCGCCCAAAAGGGACCCCATGTGCCTCAGGGCGTAGGGTAAAGCCCTCTCAACCTCAACCACCCTGCGCTTCCAGACCATTTTCGGATAGTAACGCATGTACATAAAACCACCCATGAATCCAAGGAGCGCCACCAGGAGTGAGGTATCCAGTGGCATGTAGAGCAGGTATGCAAACAGGAAACCGAAAATTCCGGCGAAAATTGCAACGCCGAGCATTAGCGCAACGTACTTCTCCTTCGGCATCAGTATGCTCGCCCGGTAGAGATCCTCGTCCAGACCCTTGAGTGAGTTCGTGAGGGATCTAACCGGCCCGTGGAAGTGGCGTAATACCGCATCAGCGAGCCTCTCGGAGAAAGGTTTCTGGAGCTCCTCTTTACGCCATTCAAGTACCTCCTCGATTTCCCTTTCCCTCTCCTCTTCGGTTTTCTCTTTTTGGACCTCTTCCTGAAGTTTTTTAAGAGTCCTGAGCCTTTCCTGAACGCTGGCACCTCTGGGGATTTTCTTTAGGGGTTTCTCCGTTACTTCGATCGTCTTTCCCCCGAGCCGTTCCAAAAAACTCGTGATTGGGCTAAGTATACCCATAACCATCACCTTAGATCAGATTTTTGATCTCTCTGCTCTTTTCAACGCTACTCTGGGCCTCGATCTTCTTTAACAGACCCTCCTCGTCTATGTAGAACTGTTTTATGTAATGTCCAACTTTTTCAATGCTCCTGATGCCCTGTTCTATCATCCAATCAAGGACTATCTTGCGCTTCTCCTTCTCGAGTTCCAGTTCGGATATGCTCATTCCCGTATGATGTGCGAGGGTGTTGAGCGTTCTGCTGGGCACTCCTGTGGAAACAAGCTCGTCCTTGGCCGGGTCGTATTTGTAGAGTTTGTTCAGCTGAACGCTCTCCGCCTCTATACCCGACACCTCGGCAATCTCCGTGATACGCCTTATAACTCCCTTCTTTCTGCTTTGGAACCTCACCTGCATTATGATGAGGTCCAGAGCCGGTATCATTATCCTGGGAACGTTCATAGGAGGACTTTCAAGGCGAACTATCGTCTCCCTTGCGTTGTTGGAGTGAACCGTACCCATACACCCATCGTGTCCCGTGTTCATAGCGGTGAACATCGTTCTGGCCTCGGGACCGCGGACCTCTCCAACTATGATCCTGTCCGGACGCATACGGAGGGTGTTCTTCACGAGATCGTCCATCGTTACCTCTCCCTTCCCCTCGACGTTGGGGGGTCTCGTCTCGAGCCTCACCCAGTGCTCAACGGGAAGCTGAAGCTCTGCTGTATCCTCTATGCTTATAACACGCTCGCTTGGGGGGATGAACATCGCAAGGGAGTTCAACGTGGTGGTCTTTCCCGAGCCGGTGCCCCCGGCCACAAGAAGGTTGGCCGGTTTAACGCCAAGACCGTCGACGAATATCCACAGAAGGGCCGCGATGTCGGTGTTCAACGTTCCGTATTTTATGAGGTCGATTATCGTGAGGGGGTCCTTCTTGAACTTGCGGATGGTTATCGTCGGACCCTCAAGGCTGATGGGAGGAATCGTGGCGTTCACACGGCTCCCATCCGGGAGACGGGCATCCAAAAGGGGACTCTGCTGGTCTATTCTCCTGCCGACTTCCCTCGCAATGCGCTCTATTATGTTGAGTATCTCCCTTTCCTCCTGAAAAACCACGTTGGTCTTACACATGTTGAAGCGTCTGTGCCAGACGTAAACCGGTTTGCCCGTTCCTATGACCATTATCTCCTCGAGGTTGTCGTCGCGAACGAGGGGATCAAGTTTGCCGTAGCCTATCATCGACTGAACCACCATCTCAGCGAGGACCTCGATCCTGCCCTCGGAGAAGGTGGGCGCCGCCTCTTTGATCATCTCCCTAACGGCTTTCATGAAGATGCGCCTGCGCTCCTCAACGTTCGGAAAGGCAGCCGGATCTATCTGAAGTTCCGTTATAGCCCTGTCCCTTATCCTCTTGAGCAACTCCTCCTCTTCCCTGTTCAGCTTGGGAAGGCGGATCTCGTATATCGGAACGGCCTCACCCTTCACCCGGAGTATTCTAACGTTCCCGTAGGCGTCGAGAACCTGAGCATTTCTGACGTAAGAGGTCTCCGGACTGGCTGGAGCGCCCAGTATATCCTGAAGAATGGAAGACGACCCTGATTTAACCGGAAGCTCGGGTTTCTCCGGAGGGAGTTTCTTCTCCTTCCTTTTCGGAGGGGTCGCTTTACCTCCTCCGATTATACCGCCCAGAATGTCCGCTCCCCGGGTCCCCTCCGACGAAGGCCTTCCCAAAAGCTCCTCAAGGCTGGTTGGTGTACTTTTTACGGGTTCCTCCTTTACACCCTTCTTGGGGGCTGACCCGCCTATAATATCCTCAATACCCCCGCCGCCGAACAGGGGGAGTTCTTCTTTTTTCTTTTCCGGTTTAACCTCTTCCGTATCTTTTTTCAGTATGTTCTCAAGGGGAATCTCCTCTCCGCTGATTATCTCATCGATCCACGAGATGGCTTTCTTCTTTTTCTTCCCTTCTTCGGGCACGGGTGTTCACCCTCTCCAGCTGACGTGATAGGCTATGTCCACGCTCCTGCCCATGAACACTATCCATACCGGAAAGTCGAAATCAACTCTCCTCTCCGATCCGGGTCCCGAGACCCCGACGGGGATTCCGCTTATCAGGCTATCTGAAAGCTGAAACATTCCGGGGACGGAGGGAAAGACCGGCTGGGACCTCTGGGGCCGGTTGAGTCCCTTATACCTCCACACGAACTCCTCCATGTATTCTTTGTAGGTCATGGTGTAGTTGGGGGTGAAGTCAGTAACGTTCGCCCCGTTGAAGATGACCGGTATCGCGACCGCAAAGAAGGTGTTGAAGATTCCAGCCTCGTTGGGAACGTTGGTCAGGCGGAAGGTAACGTCCCCCTCGTATTTGAGGATCTTAACGTAGCCGTCGTTAATGGGGAACATACCCCTGAGGTAGATGACCTTCGGGGTGTTTATAAGCTGGGGGTAGAGGACACCACAGGTCAAAACGCCGATGTCATCGAGTCCCTGAACGACGCCCTCGCTGAGGTTGCTTCCGTTGTACTCCACGGAGGTTATTTTGGCGTAATCACCGCAAACCGTCCGATAATCTAAGGCCGGAATGACGTAGGAGTGGTTGGAGGTTATCCTGAAGTTGACCACAACCGTTTCGTAGGGCATTATCCAGAAGCCGGTGTAGTAGTTCAGGGTCGTTCTTTGAGCGTTTGAGATGCTTTGAAAGACCGTGTCGTTCGAAAGGAAGGAGGTAACGCTCTCTCCCTTATCAAGCCTGTAAACGGTGAAGTCGTAGCGCGGGTTTACTATAACGAACTTGGGGAAGGGGGCGATGTTCAGAAGGGTCACGTTGAGGTCTACAAGGACTTCCCCCATGACCCCAATGTTGTTGTAGGTTCCCCCGGGGAGGGAGTAGGTGGCTGCACTAACCAGAGAGGAGGCTAATAAAAGGATGAAGAGGGATGCCGCAACGGACTTCATGGCGATCACCTCAGGTGGTTACCTTGGCGACGTAAATGTACTGCTGGTTGGAGAGTATGTCCGGGACGAACATCGAGGGAACCTTCAATATCACGAGGAACTGGGCGTCCGGATCGAGCACGAGCATGCCGGATTCTTTCTCGAGGTCAACGATCTCCCAGCCGTAGGATCTGAGCTGCTCCCTAACGTCGTCACCCGCCTGAATCTTGCCGGCCGCTATGGCCTTCAGGATCTCCGTCAGGTCAACGTTGTAGCTGTAGCTCGCCGAGGCACTCTGCGTGGCACTCTGGGTGTTGCTGTAAACATCACTTATGGCCTGCCCGTTGGTTATGGAATTGCCTCCGGGGGTGTACTGGGTGTTGTGTTGCTCCGAATACTGGGTTGAGGAATCACTGCTTGAAGAACTCGTCTGGCTCTGGGCCTCGTTGACCGATATGCTACCCGCCTGAGTCGGAAGGAGGACGAGCTCAACGTACCCCTCGTTGACTATCTCCTTGAAGGACGCACCGGTGGCGTTACGGGCGAATATCATTATCCTGTCTCCCGGGGCAAGGAAGGCGCCGTTTATCCTGTCCCTCGGAAGGACGAGGGCGATATCAACGTACTCAATTCTGGAGACCTTATACTGCATCACTTCCCTGTAGTCGAGCAGTCCGGCTATGGTGGCCTTCGCTTCGGCTTTGGTGACTATCTTCTTGGTGTTATCCCTCTCAAGGATAACGTTCTGGGTTGGGATCTCATCTATTAGGTAGTAGTAGTACTCCTTCCAGAGCTGGAGAAGGTACTGATCGGCACTGATCGAGTTGACCTGATCCTCGCTGGTGGCACTCATAACCTGTTCCTCAAGGCCCTTCATGGTATCGATGGCCTTCTTCTTGAGGTCATCCGGCAGCGGCATGGCGAGAAGCTGGCTGAACTGAGACTCGATCTCGGTTACCTTCTCCCTCTTGGTCTGGTTGAGCTGGCGTTCCATCTCAATGCGTCTCTGTTCCTCGAGGTACGCCTGATACTGACTCCATGCGTTCTCGTAGGCCGATTTGACGTCTATGGCGTTAACTTCCTCAACCGTCTCGGCGGATTCTATCTTTCTGAGCAGTTCGTCATAGGCGTTCTTTCCGAAGGTCGTGTTCATGATCTCGCTTCCGGGTTTGAAGTAAGACTTGACCTCGGCGAGCTTTTTCTCCTTTGCACGGGTGAGTTCGCTGGCCGCACGGTTCTGGATGTAAACGTAGGCACCTATGGACACTATCAAAATGAGAATTATAACGATCGATGCACCTATGAGAATGCGCTTTCTCCTCTCCCTCTCCCTGAGGGTACCAAGGGAACGGGGCCTTTTGGGAGGTTTCCTTCTCGGCGGCTTCAAGGACTCGGGGGGTTGGGGGGTCCCGGGTTCCGCGCTGGCCCGCCCAAGCTCTCTAAGACGTCGGATCTTCTCCTCAATATCCTCGGACACGTTGGGCACCACCGTTAGCAATTATCTTAAGGATACTTCAATCCGGATAACCTTTTGAACCTTGCTCCTTATTTAGGTTTCGGTGATGGCCGTGGAAAGGCTGGAGATCAGGGTGAAAGAGATACGGGGAAGGTGTCCGGTTTTTAAACCGGGCGACAGGATAATCGTGGAAGGACCCGAGATAAAGCTCGACGAGAGCGATGCCCTGTGCACCCACGCCCTTGCGTCCCTGCTGCCCTACATGGTCGCACTGCGAAAAGGTGTTAAACCTGAAGAGATAGGCCTTGGAAAGGAGGGAAAAGCCTACGTTCAGTGTCCCGATCCGGGGAAACCCTACACGGACGGGGGCACCGTGATCTTCGAGATAAAGGTGATCCGGAATGAAGGTAAGGAAGGCGTGGAAGGTGGTGAGGGAGGTCGTTGAGGAGGCGGATGTGATACTGGAGGTTGTCGATGCGAGGGATCCCATGGGGACGAGGAACAGAAGGCTCGAGAGACTCGTTGAGGAAAAGGATAAGCCAATCCTCATAGTTATGAACAAGGCAGATCTGGTACCAAAGGAGTGGGCCGAGGAGTACAAAAGGAAGAGCGATATACCGGTCGTTTTCGTTTCCGCCAGAGATAGGAAGGGCACGGGTGTACTCAGGAGGGAGATAAAAAAGCTGGCAAGGCCCCTCCTCGAGGAGAGGGAAAAGGTCAGGGTGGCCGTCGTGGGCTATCCGAACGTTGGAAAGAGCACGATAATCAACGCGCTTAAGGGCAAAAGGGCCGTGAAAACGGCACCGATACCCGGCTACACAAAGGGAAAGCAACTCGTAAGGCTGAGCAAAAGGATATGGCTCCTTGATTCGCCCGGTGTCCTACCGGTGGAGGACTTCGACGAGCTCGTCATCAGGGGAGCCTTCCCCGTGGAGAAGGTTGAGGACCCCGTAAAGCCAGCTCTGAAGCTCGTAGAGCGCATCGTTAAAACGAGAAGAGAGGCCATAACCGAGAAGTTCGGGATCGGAGAACCAACCGATCCGGAGGAGGTACTCAGGAGGATTGGCGAGGGAAAGGGTCTGATAAGGGCCGGGGGTGAGGTTGACATAGAGGAGACGGCAAGGTGGTTCCTCCGGGAGTGGCAGACGGGTCGCTTTACGCTCTTCGGCGGGGAAGAGAGAAAGGAAGAGGACTTCATCCGGGACTTCGATGAGGTTTTGGATGAGATTGAGAGGGACCTGCTCCTCGATCCAAGGAGGATACTCTGGAAGTACGGCGATGAGCTGAGGAAAAAACTCGACAGGCAGAAGCGCGTCGGGGTGAGGGATGTGGAGGACCTGACCATCGGGATCGCCACGGGGTTCAAGAAGTGTGACTCAGCAATAAAGTTCCTTGAAACGCTAACCGGCAAACACGTCCTATCGAGTGAGTGCTTCGGAGGGAAGTGGAAGGGCGTAGTGGTGGTGATGGCATGAGGCTTTTGCTGACGACCTCAAGGGGAATAGAGGACATAGCGGGGAGAGAGGTTGAAAAACTGCTCTCAGGCCTTGGAGTTTCCTTCCGCGTCGAGGAGAAACCGCTCGGCGTCGAGGGAAGGCTTTTGGCGGAGGTTGAGAAGACCGATTACACGGACAAGAAAGGTCGGAAAAGGAAGCTCAGCCTTTCCACGTACCTGAACGAACGCTCGAGGCTTTTACACCGTGTTATAGTTGAGATAGCCGGTGAAAGGTTCGAGGGGATAGGCGGGGAAGAACCGGAAGTCGCCCTCGGGAGGATAGAGGAGTTCGTTGCATCGCTTCCCGTGGAGAGGTACGTAAAGGTAAGTGAGAGCTTTGCGGTTCGAGCCTTCAGGAAGGGCAAGCACAGGATCACGAGCGTTGATATGGCCAGAACCGTCGGGAAGGCCATCTTCGAGAGGCTTTCAAAGTTAGGCAGTCCTCAGGTCAACCTCGACCATCCCGCCGTTATCTTCCGGGCCGAGCTTGTGGGGGAATCTTTCTTTCTGGGAATAGACACCACGGGGGACAGCTCGCTTCACAAAAGACCCTGGCGCGTTTACGACCACCCGGCCCATCTGAAGGCCAGCATAGCGAACGCCCTGATAGAGCTGGCGAAACCGGACGGGGGTTCCTTCATCGATCCCTTCTGCGGTTCGGGAACGATACCGATCGAGCTTGCACTCAGGAAGTACGGAGGGGAAATCATCGGCCTCGAGAAGTACGGGAAGCATCTCAGGGGGGCGAGAATGAACGCCCTTTCTGCGGGAGTTCTCGATCGGATAAGGTTCCTTCAGGGCGACGCCACGAGGATAGGGGATTACGTTGAGGGCGTTGATTTCGCGGTCAGCAACCTTCCCTACGGCCTGAAGATAGGGCGAAAGGGCGCCATTCCCGGGCTTTATATGGGGTTCTTTAAGGCGCTTTCCGGGGTTCTTGAGAGGAGGGGCGTCTTCATAACCACCGAGAAGAGGGCGATAGAGAGGGCCATAGAGGAGAACGGCTTCACCATCGAACACCACAGGCTGATCGGCCACGGCGGGCTGATGGTCCACGCCTACGTCATCCATTGAACTATATAGATTATAGGCAACACATCTTTTTATGGCTCAACATATATTTTATTGCGAAAACCTTTATATGGCAGTAGGTTTACGGGAGAACGGTGAAGCCCATGAAACGTATAGTGTCTCTATTGATAGTTTTTCTGCTGGCGGTATCGGTTGCCGCCAGTGGCTGTGTGGGGAGCAAAGAAAACGCAACCGGAACTCCCTCGACTTCCACTCCGAGCACTTCGAAATCAACTACAACCGCATCTTCCGCCAAGGTAATAACGCTCCGAACAACCGGGGCGACCTTCCCGCAGTACCAGATTCAGAAGTGGATCAGCGTATACATGAAGTCCCACCCGGATGTTAAGATAGAGTACGAGGGCGGTGGAAGCGGTCACGGGCAGGACGCTTTCCTCAAAGGATTGACCGACATAGGAAGGACCGACCCGCCGGTTAAGGAGGAAACATGGAAGAAGTTCCTCGGGACGGGTGACCAGCCGCTGCAGTTCCCCGAGATCGTTGGAGCGGTTGTCATCGCCTACAACGTTCCCGGCGTTAGCGAGCTCAAACTCGATGGGGAAACTCTGGCGAAGATATTCATGGGAGAGATCGAATACTGGGACGATCAGGCGATTAAATCCCTGAATCCTGACGTCAACCTCCCCCACGAGAAGATAATCGTCGTGCACAGGAGCGACTCAAGTGGAACAACCGCTATATTCACCACCTATCTCTCCGTCGTAAGTCCCGAGTGGAAAGAGAAGGTTGGGGCTGGAAAGCTCGTCGACTGGCCCGTTGACAAGCTCGGAAGGGGCATAGGTGGAAAGGGCAACCCGGGTGTTGTCCAAGCCCTAAAGAGCACTAAATACAGCATAGCCTACACCGAGCTTTCCTTCGCGATAGAGGAGAAACTTAACGTAGCTGCCCTCAAAAACAAGGCCGGAAACTTCGTAAAACCCACAGACGAGACCATTAAGGCAGCCGTAGCAGGGGTTAAATCCTTCATTCCCGGTCCAACGGAGGGTTATAAAGAGGATACGGCCCAGCTCCTGAACGCTCCCGGAGATAACTCCTACCCGATTGTTGCGTTCACCCACATCCTCGTCTGGCAGAACAAGGGTGGAAAGCACTACAGCAAGGAGAAGGCAGAGGCCATCAAGGAGTTCCTCAGGTGGGTTTTGACGGAGGGACAGAAGGAAGAGAACATAGCACCGGGCTACGTAGGTCTTCCTCCCGAAGTGGCCCAGATAGGGCTGAAGGCCGTTGATATGATAGAAACCGGCTGAGTTTCTATTCTTTATTTTTCCGGTGGTTGCCATGGAGGTTGGTCTGAACTCCCATATTATCAGGGAGGTGAGTGGAAAGGGCTTCTCTCTGGACGAACTTGGAGTGAGCCTTGTGGAGCTTAACTTTGATGACGCCCCGGTTCTTGATAAAAACGGAATAAACGGGGAAATTCTAAAGAACCTCCTCGGTCTTGGCGTCGATTTCACGGTTCATGCTCCAACTTCCGACGGAAAGAGAACGAGTGTCGACCTCGGGAGGTACAGTAGGGGTAATATCATAACAATGAAGAACGTGCTGAAGATCGCCAGCGAACTCAACGCGAAGGTTCTTGTCCTCCATGGAGGGGACATAAGGAAGGGCTACCACGAAGCCTACATAAACACGATGAAACAGGTCGAGGAGTTATCCTCATTGGCCCAGGATTACGGCGTAAGGCTTGTCATGGAGAACTTAACCGGATCGCGGATCGGAGTGTTTCCCCACGAGATAACCTCCTTCAGGGAGTACGGAGTATCTACGTGCATTGATACGGGACATGCCTTCCTAACGGCTTTTAAACTGGGCTATCCACTCGAGAAGTTCCTCCTTCCAGACGTTCTTGAAGTGCACATCCACGACAACCACGGGAGATGGGACGAGCATCTGCCACCGGGTGAGGGGCTGATGGGATGGGGTTACGTGGAAAGGCTAATCAAAAACACGGAGCCAGACTACGCGATACTGGAGATTAGAAGGTTTTCAAGCCTTGATTCCGTGAAAGACTCGATCAAACGTCTGCAGGGTGATGGAAGATGAAGCGGGATGGATTCAAAACCGTTGCGACTTTGGCTGTTGCGCTCGTCTTCGTTCTGTTTGCGGGAATGCTCGTAACCTATTTCATAAACGCCCTCCCGGCCATAAAAAGGTTCGGAGTCGGGCTTTACATGAGCAACGTGTGGAAGGCCGCCGAAGAGGCATCGAAGGAGAACTACGGGCTGGCAGCGGCCGTATGGGGAAGCATCTACACCTCCCTCATAGCGGTACTGATAGCACTACCGCTCGCCATAAGTTACTCGATCTTCGTGGTTGACTACGCCCCAAAGAGAATCAAGAACGCCCTGATAATCACCTCGGACATCATGGCCGGTTTGCCCACCATAATCTACGGCATATGGGGAGCCTTCTTTCTCGTTCCCTTCCTGAGAGATCACGTGATGGTACCCCTTTACGATCACCTCTCCTTTATCCCCCTCTTCTCTTACCCGCCCGTTACCGGCTACAGCTATTTAGCGGGGGGAGTTCTTCTGGGCATAATGGTGACGCCCTTTGCTTCCGCAATAATAAGGGAAGCCTACGCCATGGTGCCGAAGACTTATATCGAAGCCGTGTATTCCCTTGGAGCGACGAGGTACGAGGCGGCAAAGGTCCTGCTCGGCTATATAAAGCCCGCCATAATCTCCGCCCTGATTTTAGCGTTCGGGAGGGCCATAGGTGAGACGGTGGCCGTTTCTCTCGTTATAGGGAACACTTTCAACATGACCCTCGGAGTCTTTGCCCCCGGTTATACGATCTCGTCCCTCATAGCAAACCAGTTCGGTAACGCCTTCATCTACAGGTACATGACCTCAACCCTCTACGCCGCGGGATTGGCCCTCTTCCTGATAGGCCTGCTCATCAACTTAGCCGGACTAAAACTCATGAGGGGGTGGGAGAAGAATGTCAGAATTTGAACTGAGGAAGGGGAAAGAAAAACTTTTCCTTGCGCTCATAGGCAGCCTGACGTTCCTCGCGGTGCTGCCCCTCTTCCACATCATACTAACGGTATTCCTGAAGGGGTTCCACACCCTGTCCAGCGGGGGGATGAACTTTCTGCTTGGAACCCTCTCTGAGGGTGGAATAGGGCCGGCCATTGCAGGCACCTTTTTCCTGACCTTCATGGCCAGCCTCCTCGGTGTCCCAATAGCCTTTTTCATAGGTCTTTACGCCTACGAGTTTCCGAACAGCACGCTTGGAAGGTGGGTGAAGGTCCTGCTCCAGATAATGCTCGAGTTCCCAACCATACTCGTTGGGGTGTTCGTAATGCAGATTTTAGTCGTTCCAATGGGAACGTACTCTGCTTTATCCGGTGCGCTGGCCCTGGCCATCATCCTAATTCCCTACGTGACAATTTACACCCACGAGGCCATGCGCGAGATACCCTCAACCTACAGAGAAGCTGCTTACTCCCTCGGACTGACGAGGTTCAAGGTTCTCATAAGGGTCCTCGCACCGATGGCAAAGCGCGGCATACTAACGGGAATGCTTCTGGGGGTTGCGAAGGTGGCCGGGGAAACGGCACCGCTCCTCTTCACCGTCGGCGGACGCTATGAGAGTTACTCGTTCTCGCTAACAAAACCGGCCGGAGCGATACCCCTCTTGATATACCAGCTCGTTCAGAGCCCGAGCAGGGCCGATCACGAGATGGCCTGGGGGGCATCGCTGGTTTTGATGCTGATATTCCTGGCCGTGTTCATTCCACTCAGGTTAAGTATGAGGGAGGTGAAGTTATGAACGCCGTCGAAACCAGGGATCTTCACGTCTATTATGGCGAAAACCACGTTATAAAGGGCGTTAGCCTTGAGATACCCGAAAAATGCATCTTCGCCCTGATGGGGCCGAGCGGCTGTGGAAAGTCAACGTTCCTGCGAACGTTGAACAGGATAATCGAACTCAGGGAAGAAGCCCGGGTGGAGGGGGAGGTAAGGATATACGGCAAAAACATCTATTCACCGGACGTTGACCCCATAGAGATCAGAAAAAACGTGGGGATGGTGTTTCAGGAGCCGAACCCCTTCCCCCACCTGACCATCTACGAAAACGTTGCCCTCGGGGTTAAGCTGAATAAACTCGTCTCTTCAAAAGAGGAGCTGGATAAAAGGGTGGAATGGGCCCTGAAGAAGGCCTCCCTCTGGGGCGAGGTCAAGGACAGGCTGAGAGATTATCCCTCCAACCTCTCAGGCGGCCAGAGGCAAAGGCTCGTCATAGCGAGAGCTTTAGCCATGAAGCCCAAGATAATACTCATGGACGAGCCCACAGCCAACATAGATCCGGTTGGAACGGCCAAGGTAGAAGAGCTCCTCTTCGAGCTCAAAAAGGACTACACGATAATCCTTGTAACCCACTCGCCCCACCAAGCCGCGAGGGTCAGCGACTACGTCGGTTTCCTTTATCTGGGGGAACTGATAGAGACGGGTCCGACCAAGAAGGTGTTCGAGAACCCTGAACACGAGCTTACTGAAAAATACGTTACGGGGGTTTTATGATGAGGAAGTTACTCGATATCGGCTTGAAGCAGATGGATAAAATCCTGAGGGAGATGAGCGAGACGACGATCGAATGCCTCAACGCAGTCGAAGACCTCTGGAAGGGAAAGATCAATAATATGGAGGAAAAATCCAGCAAACTGCGCCTCTTAAGGGAAGAGCTTCTCGACATAGGCACCGAGCTTCTGGTAAGGTACCAGCCCATGGCCTCCGATTTAAGGTACATTCAGGCCTCCATAGACGTCAGCTACGACCTCTACAGGATATCACGCTATTCAATGGAGATAGAAAGAACCCTAAAGATAACCGGAGTTGACTGCGAATTTGGAAGGGCAAAAGAAACCCTCAAAACCGTCAGGGATATGGTGGAAAAGGCCGTAGAAGCTTTTATGTACAAAAACGAGGTCCTCGTGGGGGAGGTTATCAAAATGGACAACGATGTTGACGAAGCCTACATAAACTCCCTCGAGAGGCTCAATCAGGAGATGAGCAAGTGCACCGCCATCGAGGCCCTGATAATCAGGCACCTCGAAAGGATGAGCGATCATGCAAGGAGCATAGCGGGCGAAGCTGCCTACGTAAAAAGCGGAAAGAGGGTTTAGTCAGCAGAGGATCGAGCCTTCGGCTATGACGTCCTCTTCGAGGGTTCCTATGCCCTCTATCCATGCCTCCACTTTATCGCCGTGTCTCAGCGGACCAACACCAGCAGGCGTCCCCGTGGCTATTATATCGCCTTTTTCAAGGGTCATTATGCCTGAGACGTACTCGAGTATCTCCGGGATCTTGAAGATCATCCTGCTCGTCCTTGAGAGCTGTCTGATTTCTCCATTAACTTTTAAGCCAATTTCAAGGTCATTAACATCCAGCTCCCTTCTGTCAACAATCCTCGGGCCGACGGGTGCAAAGGTATCGAAGCCCTTCGCTACCGTCCACGGAAGGCCCTTCTTCTTTGCTTCCCATTGAAGGTCCCGGGCCGTTATATCCATTAAAATTGTATACCCAAGCACATGCTCCATGGCCTTTGCTCTTGAGATGTTCTTCCCCCTCTTTCCAATTATCACCGCAAGCTCTACCTCATGATGAATCTCTTTGCTTTTTCTGGGGAGTATTATAGCCCTATTTGGGCCTATTAACGAAGAAGGGGGTTTCAGGAATATGACGGGCTCTTCCGGGATTTCATGACCCAATTCCTTAGCGTGCTCAGCATAGTTCCTTCCAAGGCATATTATCTTGCCCGGTCTGAGCTCGTAAAATCCATCCCTGAAGGGAAGACGAACCATATCAATCACCCGGCTATAATTGGAAAACCGGGTTATAAATCGATCGGAAGCCCGATGAATCATTCGCCCAAAGTTCAGGTTCTGGCGTCGGGCTCTTTTGGAGTTGGAACGTTGTTCCCTCTGTTTACAGCCACCGGAGGCTGGCCGAAAGCTTGGCCTCGAGGTTTCAGGATTCGGGAGTAACTTTCCCCGAGGAGCTCGACGCCCAGAGGTTGAATACCATCTCGTGGAAGTTTCGGACGGGGGAGATCGTCTTTAGGTACGCCTCCGAGGGGAGCACGGCAACCCTTGTAAGCGAGAACTACTACCCGCACTGGAAGGCCTACGTTGATGGAAAGGCCATAGAGGTTTCAAAGGACGAGGGGTTCGGCCTCATCGAACTCGATCTCCCTGCCGGGGAGCACGAGGTGAGGCTGGTTTTCAGAGACCCCTACTCGCCACTCCGCTATTTGAGCATGGCATCCCTTATAGCGGTGCTCGGGTTTCTGGGGTTCGAAAGGTTAAGGTCAAAGTTAAAGAGGTAAATCACCTCAACGGCTCCGGGATTGCCTTATCCCACTGCTCCCGGGCAAGCTCGCCCGTGTACTTGAACTTCTCGATCTTCTTCTCTGCCTCTTTCCTCTTTCTCTGGTGCTCCCTCAGGAACTCCTGAACGCGCTTTATGAGGTCGCGTTTGCACTGACCGCAGAGGAGCTCCCCGTTCTTGCACGCGTGATACCTCTCGAGCAAAGCCTTATCATCAGGCTCAAAGAATATCTCGAACCACTTGAAGACGACGCACCTCTCTGGATTGCCTCCCTTCTCCCTCTGCTCCCTTGCCGTGGCCCTCCCTCCGGTTAGGGCGTACTTCCATATCTTCCTGCCCGCCTCCTCCGGATCGTCCGTGAGGTAAACGGCCGTTTCAGGCTTCGAAGCGCTCATCTTTCCCTCGAGACCCATCAGCCCGGGCACGAACTTCGAATGCAAAGCCGCGGCCTTGTAATAGCCGAGGCTCTCGGCGAAGTCCCTCTGCAGGCGCCAGTAGGGGTCCTGATCTATGGCGGCCGGGATGAGACTCCTCTTCCTCTCGAAGAAGGTAGGAGCCGCCTGTATGGCCGGATAGAATATCATCCCTATCTTGCTCTGATCCGTGAAGCCGAAGACGGCTCTGGCCATAGAGTAGTTTATCTTCCTCGCTATGGGTATGGCCATTTCGTAAATCTTGGTAAACTCGCTGTTCTGGAAGATGAACGTCCTGTCGGGATCGAAGCCCACCGCTATTATGTCGAGTATATTGTCGTAAGCCCACCTCTTCGTGTCCTCAAAGCTCAGCCTCTCCTTGAAGAGGAACTTCTCATCGTCGGTGATCTGGATGTACAGGTTCACTCCGAACTTCTCCTGAAGCCACTTCGTGGCGAAGAAGGGTATTATGTGGCCTATGTGCATCGGCCCGCTTGGACCCCTGCCGGTGTAGAGGAAGAATCCGTTTCCCCTCTCGTAATCCTTCAAAACGAGGTCGTAATCCCTGTGGGAGAAGAAGAACCTCCTCCTGAAGTAGATCGGCAACTGACTTTTCGTGAGCATTGCGGTTTTCTCGAGCAGTTCATCCGTCAGGGGGCTCGTTCCGAACTCCTCTATAAGCCTGTCGTAGTCCACGACACCCTCAACGTCCCATGGGGTGACCTTAAAGTCGTCCATTTAAAACACCTCCCTTTCCATCCAAAAGGAAACCCCCAGCTAAGCCCGAGAAGAAGGGAACTTCACCGGGACCAAAAACGACCACCGGGCATGGAGTGGAAAAGGAAGGCGAGTAATTTAAAGTTTTTGGAAGTCATAGGATAGCCACTGAGAGTTCTTCCATGGAGAACCATCGCTATGAGAGGCGGGAAGATTCCGCCCCGTAAAGAAGGGAAAACCGCTGGAATTTAAAAAACGGGCAAAACCGGGGAAAGCTCAGAGCTTTCCGTTATCCCTCAGCCATTCACCGTATTTGACGAGTGCGTACACCGCGTCGACCCCATCCTCGACGGTCTCGTAAACCGGAACGCCGGCTTCCCTCTCTATCCTCCTCGCCATCCTCTCCGGGAACTCCCCACCGGGGGCAACGAAGACCATCGGCTTGTTGTACGCTCTCATCCTCACCATGGCATCGACGATTCCATCATCGAGCGCCGGGCTCTGGAAGAGCGCTATAACGACGAGCGTATCAACGTTCGGATCCTCGAGGGCGTAACGCATCGCTACCTCGTACCTGCTTGAGGGAGCGTCGCCGATAACGTCCACCGGGTTCCTGTAGCTCATGTGCTCTGGGAGGTGGCCTTCCCTTATGGCCCTCGCGAACTTTTCCATCGTTTCTTTGTCGAGTTCGGCAAGTTCCATCCCCCTCTCGAGCAGGCCGTCGCTCATCATAACCCCCGCACCGCCACCGTTGGTGACGATCGCAACCTTTGCACCTCCGGCGGGCTTCTGCATGGCCAGAGCCTTCGCGTAGTTGAAGAGCTGGCGCATGCTGCTCGCACTCAGCACACCGCTCTGTTCAAATGCTGCCTCGTAGATTCTGTAAGATCCCGCCAGAGAGCCCGTGTGGGACGAAGCGGCCCTCGCCCCGGCCTCCGTCCTTCCGGCCTTGAGAATAACAACGGGCTTGCTCGGTGTAACCTCTCTGGCCACGTTAAAGAACTTCCTTCCGTCCTTCACGCCCTCAATGTAGCCGGTTATAACCTCTGTTTTCTCATCATGGCTCAGGTAGGCCATGAAATCGCTCTCGTCCAGATCCGCCATGTTCCCCAGACTGATGAACTTGCTCATGCCTATACCGTGGCTGGAGGCCCAGTCCAGAATGGCCGCCCCGAAGGCTCCGCTCTGACTCATGAAGGCTATCTTTCCAGCCAGCGGTCTGGCCTGTCTCTCCGGCGGGTTGAAGTTGCAGTCGAAACCGTTCTCGAGGTTGGTGACTCCAAGACAGTTCGGACCTACGAGCCGGATGTTCCACTTTCTGGCCCTTCTGACGAGCTCTTCCTCCAGATCAACCCTTCCTGCTTCTTTAAAGCCGGCGGAGATGACCACTGCACCCTTAACGCCCTTCTCACCGCACTCGTCTATGACGTCCGGAACGAACCTCGCGGGAACCGCTATAACGGCGACATCAACCTCGTCCGGAACATCGAGAATGCTCCTGTAAGCTTTGAACCGCTTCCCGTTGACCTCAATTTCTCCACCCCTAACGTTCACCGCGTAGACCTTTCCATCGAATTTGAGGGTTATGGAGCGCATTATGGCGTTTCCTACCTTTCCGGGAACGTTTGAGGCTCCAATGACAGCCACGCTCCTCGGGTAAAACAGGAAATCGAGATCCGGAACCTGCATCCTGCCACCTCCGAAGGTTTTTCGGGAGGGCGTATTTAAGCCTTCCCATCGGTGGGTATCCTCATATGGATATTTTATCCAGCATGCGTGCGTATATAAACCTAACGGAAGCAAAAGAGTTATATGGTATAACGCTAAAAGGACCATTAGAACGTTTAAATTGGGTGACCGGGATGGCAAAGGTTAAGGTGATAACCGACCCCGAGGTAATAAAACTGATCCTCGAGGACACGAGGAGGAAGATACTCGGCCTCCTCCGCAACAGGGAGATGACCATATCCCAGCTCAGCGAGATACTCGACAAGACGCCCCAGACCATATACCACCACATCGAGAAGCTGAAAGCCGCAGGGCTCGTTGAGGTCAAGAGGACGGAGATGAAGGGCAACCTCGTGGAGAAGTACTACGGAAGAACCGCAGATGCGTTCTACATCAACCTGTACCTCGGCGATGAAGAGCTCCGCTACCTTGCCCGCTCGAGGTTAAAGACCAAGCTTGAGGTGTTCAAGGCCCTCGGCTACAGCTTCGACGATGAAGAACTCCTCAACACGATGGACGGACTTCTGAAAAAGGAGCACGAGTTCAAAACAGAGATATCCCACGAAATAGAAAAGAACGAAGAGGCCGTCAGGGAGTTCTCAAACGAAGACATAATCCACGCCATCGAGTGGCTCGCCATGGCGAGGATGGGCAGAGACGAGGAAGCGCTCGAACTCCTCAGGCGGCTCGGCAAAATACTTAAAAAGTAAAACCCGGAGCGATAGGTATGGCCAGAGGAATAAGATTGCTTGTTCTGGACGTGCTTAAGCCGCACCAGCCGAGCGTGACCGCCCTGGCCCTCGGCCTCAGCGAGCTCGAGGGAGTTGAAGGGGTCAACATAACCCTTGTTGAGATAGACAGGGAGACGGAGAACGTCAAGATAACCCTCATGGGCGACAACCTTGACTACGAGAAGATAGCGAGCACGATAGAGGAGTTTGGCGGTGTTGTGCACAGCATAGACGAGGTGGCAGCGGGTAAAAAGATCATAGAGGAAAGCGAGACACCTCAGGACAGGCTGGAGGAGTACTGAGTTGAGGGAAGTTCTCATCATCACGGACCCCGAAACGGTGCAGGTCCTTTCGGAGGAAACACGCTTCAAAATCCTCCAGCTCCTTAGAAAGAGCCCCATGACGATCAACGAGCTGAGCGACGCCATTGGAAAGGACAGGACGACTGTGTACAGACACGTGAAGAGGCTGGAAGCCGCGGGGCTCGTGGAGGAGCTTGAGATCAGGGGAAACGAGAAGGTCTACACAAGGAGCGCAAGGCTCTTCCTCATAAAGACGGGCCCTGACGAAAGCATTGAAAAGTTCAGGGAGGCCTACCTGCAGGTGGAGGCGGAAAAGCTCGTGAAGATTCTCGAAAAGGCGGGATTCGAAATAAGAGACCGGGAAAAGCTCAAAGAACTCCTGAAGGAAGTTCTGAACGAGATAGAACTCAACTCCCTGCCGGTGATAGGGAAGATATCCAGAGCGGAGATAGAGCTGACGGAGATAGAGCTCTTCCACCTCCTGAACATGCTGGTCTTCCTCCAGAGCTGCGGGCTGTGTGAAAAGGCCAGGAGAGTTAAGGAACTCATCTCGTTCTGAGTCTTCTTTTTGTACGGAACCTTCCGATGGAACATCCTGTTTCATTTTTCGGTTCAAAGATGGTGATCTATCATGCTCTTCGATGAACAATAATGACAAAGCTTAAATATTTCACCGTCGGTGATACACTCTGAGCAACGGGGTGATAAGCCATGGGAAGGAAGGTCGGTGTTGCACTCCTGGTGCTTTTAGTTGCGCTGAGCGTTTTGGCGGTTCCTGCGAAAGCGGAGAGCCTCGAGAACGGTGGCGTTATAATGCAGGCCTTCTACTGGGACGTTCCCAGCGGGGGAATCTGGTGGGACACCATCGCCCGGAAGATACCCGACTGGGCCAGCGCGGGCATTTCAGCGATATGGATACCGCCGGCGAGCAAAGGTGCCAGCGGCGGCTACTCCATGGGCTACGATCCCTACGACTTCTTTGACCTCGGAGAATACTACCAGAAGGGAACCGTGGAAACGAGGTTCGGCTCGAAGGAAGAGCTCGTGAACATGATAGATATCGCTCACGCCTACGGCATTAAGGTTATAGCGGATGTTGTGATTAACCACCGTTCCGGCGGCGATCTCGAGTGGAACCCCTTCGTAAACGACTACACGTGGACGGACTTCTCAAAGGTCGCCTCTGGGAAGTACACCGCCAACTACCTAGACTTCCATCCAAACGAACTCGAAGCGGCCGATTCCGGGACCTTCGGGGGCTTTCCGGACATATGCCACGCCAAGAGCTGGGATCAGCACTGGCTCTGGGCAAGCGACGAGAGTTACGCTGCCTACCTCAGGAGCATCGGCATCGACGCCTGGCGCTTCGACTACGTTAAGGGCTACGGTCCCTGGGTCGTCAAGGACTGGCTGGACTGGTGGGGTGGCTGGGCCGTCGGTGAGTACTGGGATACCAACGTGGACGCGCTCCTCAACTGGGCCTACTCGAGCGGTGCCAAGGTCTTTGACTTCCCGCTCTACTACAGGATGGACGAGGCCTTCGATAACAATAACATCCCCTCCCTCGTTGATGCCCTCAAGAACGGAGGGACCGTCGTCTCCCGGGACCCCTTCAAGGCCGTAACCTTCGTGGCCAACCACGACACGGACATAATCTGGAACAAATACCCGGCGTACGCCTTTATTCTCACCTACGAGGGACAGCCAACGATATTCTACAGGGACTACGAGGAGTGGCTCAACAAAGACAGGCTGAAGAACCTCATCTGGATACACGACCACCTGGCCGGGGGCAGCACGAGCATAGTTTACTACGACAGCGACGAGCTCATATTCGTGAGAAACGGTTACGGGAACAAACCCGGACTGATAACCTACATCAACCTCGGTTCTAAAGGAACGGGAAGGTGGGTCTACGTTCCGAAGTTCGCGGGTTCATGCATACACGAGTACACCGGCAACCTCGGTGGCTGGGTGGACAGGTACGTGTCCTCGAGCGGCTGGGTCTACCTTGAGGCCCCGGCTCACGACCCGGCAAACGGTCAGTACGGCTACTCGGTCTGGAGCTACTGCGGAATCGGCTGAACGTCCGTTACCTTTCCTGTTTTATTTTCACGTAACAGCATAATGAAAAGACGACTGAAAAGCTGCTCAAAACTCCAAAACCCGCTTAACGGCATGGGGAACCTTTCTGGCAACTTCCAGAGCCGTGAAGTTCTCGCCGAGCTCCTCCTTAACCATGTCCCCGGCGAGACCGTTGAGGAAGGCCCCGGCGGAAGCAGCTCTAAGCGGTTCGTTGCCGAGCGCCAGAAGGGACCCAACGATGCCCGCCAGAACGTCTCCCGTTCCACCGGTGGTCATCCCCCGGTTGCCCGTTCTGCTGTACTTCCAAGTTTTCCCGTCGCTTATGATGTCGTAGGGACCTTTGAGGAGGATAACACCCCCAGCTTCCTCCGCCTTCTTCCTCACCACCTCAGCCCTCTCGACGAGTGAACCTTCCGGCTTAACTCCAAAGAGAAGCTTAAACTCGCCGGCATGGGGCGTTAGGATGAACCTTTTACCGTCTAAAACTCCCGGGTTTACGGCCTTTAAACCGTCGGCGTCTATGA